>CAMBFZ010000003.1 GCA_945866125.1 Bordetella parapertussis | reverse complement strand
CGGTCGCCCACAGCGACGGATAATCGCCTCGGTGCTCTTGGACCAGCCGCACTGCACGCTCGCGGACTTCGGGGGAAAATTTGTTCGTCTTGTTCATGGCTCCATTCTCTCAAAGGTTGGAGCCTCCTCAAAACCCGGGGCGATTCAGGTTGTAGGCTGCGAGCGTGGTGCGTTTCCCTAAGCTCCCCTAAGCTCCTGCCAAACTCTCCCCATCCCGCCAAGCTCTCTTGGTTAATTAGATTTACAAATTCATTTAGTAACGGCTCTGTTTACTGCAAATAAAATTAAAAATAAGATATACAGCAAAAAATAAAGAGTTTTACAAAATCATATTTTTTGTAGAAAATAATCTTTTTTAAAATTTTAGAAAGACTCGCTATGTCAGTATTAAAAGAAGTTCTCAGCGCAAATGACCAATACGTTGCAAATTTTGGTGAAAAAGGCAATCTTCCTCTGCCACCAGGTAGGCATTTTGCCATCCTGACTTGCATGGATGCCCGATTAGATCCGGCTAAATATGCTGGACTCTCTGAAGGAGATGCACACGTCATACGAAATGCTGGCGGACGTGCAAGTGATGATGCAATTCGATCGCTGGTGATTTCGTACAAGCTGCTGGGAACGAAAGAATGGTTTGTGATTCACCATACCGACTGCGGAATGGAGTTATTTACTGATGAAATTATTTCAGGCTTACTTGAGAGCAGTTTGGAAACCGCGACGGTTGATTCATCTGGCTGGCGCGATGTAGGTAAAGGCCCGGGGTCCACTGCTGGTCAATACATCAAGTGGCTGACCATTGCGCATAAAGAAAAAAGCGTTGTGGAAGACGTTCAAAGGATACGTTCGCACCCACTGGTACCAAAAAATATTCCTATCTACGGTTACATCTATGACGTCAAAAGCGGCAAATTAATTGAAATATCCGATGCAACCAAAGCAGGGAAGGCCAGCTAATAGCATTAGATTGCCAATGACTTGAGCGCTTGGGTGCACTCACTATGCTCAAGTTCTTTCGTCAAATTTGTCTGTCACTCGGTAATGTTCGACGCCTTGAAAGCTTAGCATCAGGCAGTCCGTTAGATGTCACCACTAGTCGCTTAATCTGATCGATGGGCTGCGAGATCGTACTAAATTGTTCCAAGCTCGGTTTTATTTGATTGGCCATCGCGTTGTGGCGGACTGCGCTGATTATCAGCAAAATAAATTGACAGCCCTCGTCAAGGAATAAGATTTTTAAGCGCTGGCAGAAAGCAAAGGTAGTGCAGAAGGATACGCTCGAATAAATTACGGCATGCATTCAACATTGCCAGGCCATCACCAGCGGCTGCGTAAAAGCAGCCGTTTTATTTGTTCCCAAGTTTTTAAACGGCCCAAGAATTCAAGCAGCTGACTTCTCTGAGCCGGATCCGAAATGCCGACAAACATCATCGCAGTTCGCGGTATGAATTTCTGCGGCTGGGTGACAAATTTATCGAGTCTCTCCAGATTCCATACTTCATTCTTGCGCTGCTCCATCGCCTCTGAATAATTGAACCCGGTGGCAGTGCCGATGCTTCTTCCCATAAGTCCAAAAAGATTGGGGCCAGCCGAGTGACCGGCCCCTGGTAGGGAGGTATGGCACATCGCACACTTCGTCTGAAATATTGTCCTGCCGCTGCTTACCGCTTCGTCAGATCGGACAGGCAGAGGAAGGAGGAAGATCGCTGGCAACGCCAGCGACCAGACCACGGAAGAAAATTTTGGCATCTGTTTGCCAATCAGGCTTACCGCACGAACACGCTTATGCTTTCTTGCCAACGCACTCGCTCCAGATACGCTGAACAACATCACCTGCAGCTGGAATATCCTTGATCGAGCCAATGCCAAGACCGGCATACATCGCCATATCTTCAACCTTACCCTGCGTCACAACAAATGCGGGAAACAGGTTGTAGCGTTCGAATTTCATGTCACCGATCGTGCCGACTACATCGCCTTCACCTGGTCGCAAGCCGGGACCTTGCGAGCCGGCAGCTTCCCATCGTTCAAGAGTCGGGTTGCGAAGCACACGGTGCATAGCGCCCGGCCAACCGCCATCAAAACAAACTGTGAGTGCAGTGTCTGCGGGACGCGAGTTGATCATCCTGTTTTTATACTCAGGATGGCTTGGGTATTCCTTGGTAGCGGCAAAGCGCGTACCAAAAACGCCGCCCGAGGCACCCATGCCGATCACATCGCGAAGATCCTTGCCATTCGACAGACCACCGGAAACCAGCGTCGGTGTTTTTCCAGTTATTTCAAGAATGCGTGGCAAATGGTCGCGCCAGCTTCCCTGTGCCTGAATATGGCCGCCGGCCTCCTGCCCCTGGACATTAATGTAATCTGCGCCAGCATCAAGCGCTTGCTTTGCCCCATCAACGGTACTGACCTGCATACCAAACTTTGCGCCAGCTGCCCGAATCATGGCAATTTGTTTCTTGCTCGGCGTGCCAAATGAAAACTGAATAACCGGAGCACCAGCATCCAGCGCAGCTGGCAAAGTATTAGCACCAAAAGACAACACGTAGCCGATGGCAAATGGCGCGTTAGTGAGCGACTTTGTCGCTTTCACATAGTCCCGCACCTCTTGCTCCGGTGACCAAGACATTCCGATACCGCCCATGCCGCCGGCATTGGAAACAGCAGCAGCAAGATCCGGGGTCGAGCCGCCGATAACTGCTTGCACGATCGGATACTTGATGCCCATTTTTTTAACAAATGCTTCGGGCTTGCCGGCAAGCTGATAACTACCACTTGCAGAGTCCGCAAGCGCTTCTTTGCCCAATAAAACGGCGGCTGAGGCGACGAGCCCGCCGATTGAAAATGCGCGTCTTGATTTATCCATCTTTGTCTCCAGCATGTTTGTTTTTATAAGAAGGCGATCTGGTGACCACCCAGCTATTTTTTGGCTTAAGCTGAATTTAGCTGGCTAACAAGATGGGTGCATGGATTCTGCAGAACAGCAGAATAGGACTAGAGTGAATCAGGCTAGGTATTGCGTCAGTTTCCGCTTCCGGTAGTCAGATGGCGTTTCGCCAACAGCCTGCTTGAATCGGCGGTTGAAGTACGAAATATCCCGGAACCCGATATGTAGAGCGAGCTCCGTAATCGTCTTTTTTGCGAACTCTGCTTGCTCAAGCATTTGGCAAGACCTTGCAATGCGTAATTCGCAGACATACTCAGATACTGTCTGCCCCGTAGCTGAAAAGAGTTTGTGTACATATCGCGTCGAAACGCCAAAGGTCATGGACAATTTTTCAGCGCTTAAGTGTTCATCTTCCAGGTTGCGCTGGATGAAATTACGCATCGCTGCAAGGCGAGCATTTTGTGCAGGTCCAGCCTCATGCTCATTTTCAAGCGGCTCATTCAGGCAAGCGAGTAAATCAACAATATGCCTCGCAACGATATGTAATGGCACAGGGGCCCGACTTCCGGTGTGCAAAGCGAGTGACGCATAGTTGAGCAGCGTTTGAGCAATCTCCCGGCCGACGCCAGATTGAGAAAGCCTTGCACCGCCCCGCTCGAGCAAGCCATTAGGCACAAGTGGCTTCGGCAATGCCAATGAATAAAGATCGAAGGCTGCCAAATGCTGGATGTCAAATTCTTCGCTCGTATCAACCACAGCGATATCCAGCGGGTGGCAGATGAATTCGTGTCCACGCTGTCGTGTCCGGCCGACTCCACCAATCTGAAGATTTATAAAACAGATATCGCTGCTAGATGGCTCGATATGTTCGCGCAAGCGCCTAACCCGATGGCCTGTTGCGGTCACCCGCGAGAGCTGTATCGCATCTGTCGCGACTTTGGCTATTTCACCCTTGAACGCATTGTTGTGTAAAGCCTCGGGCTCGAGACGCACGAAGGCTTGAGCGAGGTCATCCGCCCATTTTGTGAAAGCTCCGTTATTGATGTCTCCTGCTGTGCGCCAATGCATTTTTTAAAATGTCTCTCAAGCTGCAATGCTTGGAGAATAGAGGGACTGCTTCTGCCAGTCAAACAATTATGTTTTTGGAAATGCATCTCCAGCCAACGCCCGAGAGAGCTTGGGGATCATGAAGAAGCGTTAATCCTTTCGGCTAATCTGCCTGCTATTTGCTCGGCATCGGTGTCAGATTATGTGGCGCTTTAAAGATTTTTATAGGAAGCACCAAGCTTGATGTCGCCTATTGATCGTTGATTTTTCAATAGGTTGCGAGCCTGGTGAATTACCCAAGCGCGCAGTCCAATTTTTTATTGCACGTTCTTCAGCAAGGGCAAGATCAGGACTTACTTGCAGTCGGCCATCCAGTTTATTGGCCAAAATTGTATTGATTCAGGACTTGGCTGCAAGGACCGGCTTGGCGAGATCGGGCACATTCACGGCGCTCTTTCCCACTAGTTCGGCACACGCATACTCAAGACGATTGAGAGCTTGGGGCCACTTACAAAACGCTAATACGAGGCGCACCTCCTCTGTGCTAATCGATAGTTGCCGATCTTAGATTATTCGATGCTTAAATTTTTTTATCGAGCAGTAGGTCTAATTGCGCCGGTAGACGGTAAAGTTGGTCGATAGTCAGCTAACTCAGTGAGCATTCCGAAGTTCAGCGGGTGCTGTTGATTCAGTGGTTGAATTCTAGGGGTTGGTCAGAGGAACTAAGTTTAATGAAACCTTACCTAGCTGAAGATTTTATTACCCAACCTATTGCACCAAGGAGTTCAATTCATGCTGGCCCAGATTCAGTCCAATACCAACAAAGCCTATGTCGCCCTTCAGTCGTACATCACTAGTCCAACTCAACTTGCTTTACCTGGAGTTGTTCGGACGGACCGTCCGCAATTAACCCGAAACCAGATCGCTGATCGCTATTTGAAATCTGTCGCTGGAAACCCCGATATTGATATTAACAAAGCGCGAACGGGAGAGCAGGCAGGAATGCCAAAAATGGTTCAACAGCAAGAGCCAAGAATTTCACGATCTCTTCTTGCCAGAAATATGGCGTGCGAAAAGAACCTCACCGTGTCAGATTATCTTCTGGCTAGAAGTAACGAAGTAAATTACAAATTTATTGGAGGTACTGCCAATGAAACTTGCTTGTTCACCGTTCCAGAATTCGCTACAAGCAAAAATTTTGTAATTTCTTCCAGTTCATATGAAGGCTACCCCAAGAATACGAATGACTTTGGCGAACTTTTTGGGGACGCATTTCCATGTATGGAATTTATTTGTATGAAACCGGAGGATATACTTCGTCTTGTTATTACTATTATCGATGATTCTCTTCAGCGAAATATTGCGACTCGTGTATACCTTACCGAGAGTCAGATGAATGCGTACCTTGAACACAGAGCAAGTCGCGGCACCAGCGATAGCTTCGCCTATATTAAAGTCAACGAAACATTTTTAACTCCGCCCAACGGTCTTCCCGGTCGTCCAACGCCAACACCAACACCAACACCAACACCAACACCAACGCCAACGCCAACGCCAACGCCAACGCCAACGCCAACACCAACGCCAACGCCAACACCAACACCAACGCCAACACCAACACCAACGCCAACACCAACGCCAACGCCAACGCCAACGCCAACACCAACACCAACGCCAACACCAACACCAACGCCAACACCAACGCCAACACCAACGCCAACACCAGCCAACACGGCAACCGACAAAACTCTTTATGTATTTTTTAGCGGCTTACTTTCCGTCGGATTAATAACATTGGGAGTAGCGGGCTGCAAAAGAACAGGCACCTTATGTTTTTCTCCAAAAACCGCTCCGCTAGCTAGTACCACAACGACTGTTTCCCTTCAGAATATGAACAATGCCGATGGATCCGCAACATCATCAGAAAGTTCGAGCAGTAGCACAGAAGAATCAAGCAGCTCCAATATTTCATCTGATAGTGACGATCACACAGACATTAGCATTGCAATACCACCTGCTGGCCACGAAGATTGAAGCAGTAACTCTATAAGCTAAAGGAAAGAGCGGACTCGTTTACCGTCCGCTCACTTTTTGGTCCTACCCCATCTAACTTGGGGAAACTTAGCTTGTAGAAACTCACAGAGCTCTAGTTCCCTCAACAAATTTTTCTTCTGTTCGTTAAACCACGTTGCGGCTTATTCGATCCTTTAAAGTTTTCACATTAAGCAGCCGGTTTGATGTCACCGATCGCCGCTAAGTCTGGAGAATTGGGGCGAAGCTTGGTTAGTGTATCCAAGCTCCTATTCCTAAGCTGCTATGAATTACAGTTTGGCCGACCAGACCCGGTGAGCTTTGGGTGAGCTTTGGGACACTCACAAAGCCCTAGTCATTTTGGCTAATTTGTCTATGAATGGGCAATCTTCGGCATCAGAAGACTGAGAAGCAGTTTAGATTTTAACGATAGCTAGTTAGTCTGGTTGATGGACTGTGAGCTAAGTGAGTGTCCCCAAACTCCTTTCGAGAGGATCATGAGTGCCGAGGATTTTCGGGACGATTTAGATTCGGTCTTTCACCGAAACGTTCGTAAGACTATTGACGCATATCGTGCAAAAAATTCTTCCAAAAACGACGTTGCACTGTTTGTTATGTATCAGTGAAAAGCTCAGGTTACAAAATAAATGTGGGGTGATTACCCAACGTCCTCAATGCGCTGCATCTGCTTGGCTATGCAGGGAAAATGATCAGCGGCGGCAAAGTACGCGATCAGCAGATCCTGAGTACGTTTTGCCAGCCCGGTGTGACGCTGATTGGGTGGATCGTCGCAGGCACGCCGCTGCGTGCGCTACGAGTGAAACGTGAAAAGCAGGTTATGGTAGTGCTATTGAATTTTTTAAAGCCCTTTTCGGTGCCATTCACTAAGACCGTGACTCAGTAGTGCAAAATCGCAGAAGCGGCTGGCTTCAATCTTGCCCGGATTCGACAAAGATGACGCACTGGCGCCCACCCATGTCGGCGTAGTCTATCTAGCGGGACCGGATATGGCCACCTATCCGCAGGGGAGCATCATGGAGCGTCACCGTATCGACGGCTTTATCAATCTCTATAAAAAACCGCTGCCAGATGAAAGCGACACAACTACGTAAACTGAAGCACAAATCTTTTTGTTAGCGCTTTTCAAATAACGGCGCGCCGTCCAGGCACGCCGTTCTTATAATCAAACTTCGCTGGATACCTCTACACTTGATACGCTGCTCGATGCCTTTGCTACATTCGTTATATCTACCGTTGTCTCTGTATTAGCTGCCGCGTCGCTTGGACGGCAGCGCGCACGCAAGAACATGCCGCCTACCATTAGTAAGCCAGTTCCGATAATCGAGGCGCTGATAATCCCACCAAGGGTTTCGCGTGGCATGGCTTCATTCTTTTTTGGTGATATGCGTATATAGCGCATGCTGTCTGTTTCTTTACCGGGTTTTTTAGAGGCGAGCCAATTATCCATCTGCTCTTTTGACAAATAGATATATGCATCGTCGCCGTTTTCGAGCACGCTGTCGATTTGCCTGGAGCTGTCGCTGGCTTTTTCGGGAACGACACAGTTTAACGCGGCCGTAGTATTACACTGCGTGGAGACGGCTGATGAGACGGTAAGATCAAGCACGCTGACTTGCCGAGAATTGACGCGGTAATCTGGAAGTAATTTGCTCGCAAGACCGGGTTCGGCATCAATAAAAACAGGAACATCACCAATGCAATTCGACGCAGGGCTGATGTCACCAACTAATTTAACAGACAGTCGATAATCATCGGCGGTAACCTGAAGCCACGCAATGGATGGCGTGTAATAGCAGCGAGTTAGTTGTTCGTTAGCGCTGATGTCGCCATTGACCATCATAGGGCCGATCCCGGCGATGACTTTGTCCACGGCTTTGCAGAACGAGCCGATGCCGGTATTGATAGGGCCGAAAAAATCAAACGTTTGCTTTTCTTTCTGGACTAGGCGCGGCTGTGCCGCTGCGTTTTGGAGCATCGGCTTGTTGATGTCGATATTCGCCTTCCCAACTATTGACTTCCGGTATTGATTTGCAATTTGTGACCTCGTCAGCATTTCGCGATCGGTATGCAGTTCGCCGGGAATAGGGCGGTACGACGAATTGGTGGGCAGACCTTGTAGGGCGATATGCGCCTGTTCGGTATTGCGATGAATAGGTGCGTAGCTGATGGGTTGCAAGAAAATTCTCCTTAAGATTAAGAGCGTCTATCAAAATGAGGGGGCGGCTCTGCCACGTCGTACCGCGCAGATGAAGCTTCTTAAACTTCGTCCCTGCAGGGCGCAGATTGGACAGCATGCCATTCGAATTTCTATGACAAACAGCACCTTACGTATAAAACCCCGGTACCTTTGCCCGCTCCATTTCGATAGACGCTCTAAGTGATTGATTATCGTGATTAATTTACTGTCTATTCTGTATAAAGACCGGGCTTTCGTGGCTATTCGATCCGAAGGGTTCCTGAGTCGCTAGGATGAAATAATTTCGCGCGCATGATCTAGGTAAGAATCGATTTATTCTTTTAATTTTTAAGCGTCTATTCAGATTAAAAGCTTGGAGATATTGTCGAAGAGCTAGTCTCTTTGGCTAGCTCTTCTGCTGTTCGGTCACCCTTTGTGTCAGATTATTCTGACGTGTCCTAATTTCCCCATTGAGCAGCAGTTTGGATGATGCCGATTGGCGGCTAATTTGGCTGATGTAGATTGCGCTTGGTGAGGGTCCCAGCCTTGGGCGAGCTAGGGTCTGTGAATCTGATCACGTTCGGTTTCACTGCAGCAGATTTAAGTCACTTGGCATGCTTGCCGCGTTGGTCGCAGTATTCTGACACTGAAGCATCGCAACTTAGCTTTCCATTAATTGATTTGGATCGTCCTGCCTAATTCACCTTGCATTATTTATCGCCCTGAAATATTTTGATGTCCGTAAGATATTTCGCTGATACTGAATCGTCCCTTGTTGATTGCCAGGGCCAAGAGTTAATTATCGTATTGATAATTCCTCCTATAAGAAAGAGAACTAGTAATGACAACTATTACTTACCCAAATGGTGACCAATATGTGGGGGAATTACGGGATCGAAAATGTAACGGGGTAGGCACATATACTTTTGCCAACGGCGAATGCTATTCCGGAGAATTTCGCGATGATGAATACAACGGTAATGGCGTTTTTACTTACGCCAATGGTGATAAATACGAAGGCCAATTTCAGGACGGAAAATGCCACGGAAAGGGCACATATACCTTCGCAAATGGTGATCAGTACGTCGGTCGATACGAAGAAGACAGACAGCACGGGCGAGGAAAATTTACCTATGCAAACGGGGATCAGTATCTTGGTGAATTTAACCAAGATGTTTTTGAAGGGCAGGGCACACTCACCTTCAATAGTGGAAACAAGTACAAAGGGGAATTTAAAGACGGTCGTCCGGATGGCATTGGTGTCTACACTTTTCGTAATGGCGATAAATACAATGGAGAATTCCATCGCGGGGAGCGGCATGGGCAGGGAGTAGAGACCCATGCCGATGGTCGACCCACCAGAAAAGGTGTCTGGAAAAACGGTGACTATGTCGGACCGCAGTAGCGTGTGGTCGTGAATTAGTATTGCCTAAAAATGATTATTAAGAGCAGACTAGGGGCAATCAGTCTGGCACTGCAGGCGATGTTGAATTGATATTTAATACGCCGATTATTTCCACGACGCGTCGCTCATTACCTAATCGACCTCAACCGACAATCGTGTACAGTCGCTTCTTTGGCGCTGTTTAATATCGGAGACACATAATGAAAAAAATATTCCTCACCTTCGCCTTCTTATGCGGCATGAGTTCCATTGCGGCGGCACAGAGCACCCAGATTACAACAGAGTACTTGATGACGATGTATGTGCCCACCGAACGCAAAGCGGTCGATCCCTCTTTGACGATTGTGAATATTTTGCCCGGTGGGTGGGTTCAAGGGCCGCGGATTTCGGGAAAAATTGTGCCGCCAGGTGGTGATTGGCTGCGCACGATGCCTTCCGGTGCGCTGCGCCAGGAAGCAAAATTAAGTATCGAAACGGATGATGGCGCATTGATTTATCTTAGCTATACCGGTGTCGTGGTGGGCTCTAAAGAAGTTGGCGAAGCGCTGGGCAAGGGTGAGATTGTCACTGATAAGAACTTCCCTTACTTTATTACCGCCGCGCAGTTTCAGACCTCAGCCGAAAAATATAATTGGCTTAATCAAGTGCAGACAGCCGGAAAAATGATCGAGTTAAAGCGTACCGCCGCGGAAGCCTATGTGAAGTACGATATTTTTATCATTCGCTGAGCCGACGTCTGTTTTGCAAACGCGGCTGCTCGGAATGCGTAAAAAAATAATAAGCTCACTGGATGTAGGCGCACATATATGTGTCGGCAAATTTGTGGGGACTATTCTCCAGACACTACTCGTTAGGCGAAATTCGGCAAGCTACGTCTGTTCCAAGCAGGCTTGTGCGTCGGGTTTGTTCAAAGAGCGTAGCTAATTTTTGCAAAAATTTTTGCAAAATAATTGGTAAAAATTTTAAGGAGACTTTATGTACAAGGTTCATGTTTTTTATCCCAACAGTCCAGGCGTGCATTTTGATTTGGACTACTACGCGGGCAAGCATATGTCGATGGTGCGAGGACTACTTGGCCCAAACTGTACCGGTGTTTCTGTACAAGCAGGCTTAGCTGGCGGCGCACCTGGGCAGCCTGCTACTTACATTGCAATCGGCGCGTTGGACATAGCGTCGTTGGATGAATTTGGTGCGGCAATGGCAAAGCATGGCGCCGAAATAATGGCAGATGTTCCTAATTACACAGACGCAAAACCAATCATTCAAATCAGCGAAGAAAAAACCTAAGGGTTTATTGGGCGTTTTCCAGAAGCAAACTTCTCTGCGATAAAACCGGTGGTTTGCTTTTTTCTGTAAATTTTATTGATACCTTGTTGATTTTTTTTGAATCGTTCGTGCGTCGATTTTTTACAGGTAGTGTGGTACTGACGAGCGAACGGAAATGGAGGTTGCCGTGAACCTTACCGCTGCACAAATAGAGCAATATGATCGTGACGGTTATCTGGTGCTAGAGTCACTCTTCACTGCGGAAGAAGTTAACGCAATGAAGGCAGATTTGTCGAGAATACAAAAGATCGACACAGACCAACTGGTCCGGGAGAAGGGCAGTGGGCTAGCCAAAACCATCTACCGCGTGCACGAAGCGGATGGCCCGACCAGCTCGCCTGTTTTTCATGCGGCGGCGCGCTCGCCTCGACTGCTCAAGCCAGCGCAGCAGCTCTTGCGTGACGAGGCGCTGTATGTGTTTCACACGAAGTGCAATATGAAATCAGCGATTGATGGCTCAGTATGGGCCTGGCACCAGGATTATGGCAGCTGGAAGTTGGATGGTATGCCGGATCCCAAACCAAGCACGGCGCTGATTATGCTTGATGAGCCGACTGAAATGAATGGCTGCTTGTACTTTATTCCGGGTAGTCACAAGCACGGTCGCGTTGAACCCAGATTCGACGATCAGACCGGCTATAAATTTTGGGTGGCGCCCAAAGAGGCATTATTAACGCTGATGGCCGAGAGTCCCGAGCCGGTGGCGATTAAGGGCAAACCGGGGACGGTTGTTTTTTTTCATTGCGAAATCCTGCATGCCTCTGGCCATAACTTATCGCGTCATGATCGTTGGGCGATTTACTACGTATTTAATCCCGTTTCCAATCAATGCCGGCCTGTAGATAATCCGAGACCGGACTATGTCAGGTCAGTAAATACCGCAGCCTTGAAATTGGGAAGTGATGATATTTTAGGGGGCACTACGGCAGCAAAATAGAACCCGTCGTCGATACATATAGCGCAGGGTTTGCGCGCTCAATAACCGATAGCCGCTCCATCGCTACGTGGGTCTGCGCCGCCATACCGCACGCCGCTCACTGGATCAATGATCACGCCGTGCGCATGACCGGCTAATTCATTCCAGGCGCCCCACCGATTAAGCTGATGACCGCGCTGCGTGAGTGTCTGCAGGGTCGATTCCGAAAAGCGTCCCTCGATATGCAACGTATCGCGTGCCTCACCAAGTCCGAAGCGACCCGACAGCCAGCGTGGTGCCTCCAGCGCCTGCTGAATATCGCAGCCAAAATCCATCAGTGCGATATAAGCTTGCAACTGGATTTGCGGCTGACCGTCTGCACCCATGCAGCCCAGCACGCTCCATAGCTTGTCTTGTCGTTTACCGATCGACGCAATCAGAGTATGAACAGGCATCTTGCCCGGCACCAGATGATTTGGGTGCGCGGGGTCAAGCGAAAAATACGCAGACCGGTTCTGTAAAAGCACTCCAGTGCTGCCAGCGACCACCGTTGACCCGAAGACGCCGTAAAGGCTGTGAATCAGCGACACCGCATTGCCTGCCTCATCCACGACGGCGATATAGACGGTGTCGCCGGTAAGGCTGCCATAAGAGGGGACTTTGTCCCATGCCAGTGCGTGCTGCGGATCGATCAGCGTGCGTCGTTCATCCGCATATTTTTTGGAGATCAGTCTGGCCATTGGCACATCAGCGAAGGCTGGATCGGCAAGGAAACGGTCACGGTCATGGTAAGCAATCTGCTTGGCCTGGACTAGGAAATGAACATGATCGGCGCTGAGAAACCCAGTTTTTTCAAGCGCGTAAGGCTCCAGCAAATTGAGCATTTCCAACACAGTGAAGCCCTGCGTCGGTGCAGGCGTTTGATACAAAGTCAGATCGCGATAGTGACCCACCAGTGGTGCGTCCCATTGGGCGCGCTGCGCGTGCAGATCTTCTTCGGTAAAAAATCCACCGTACTGCTTCGCGTAGCTTGCCAGTGCCTGGGCGGTTGGTCCTTCGTAGAAGCCTTGGCGACCGTCCCGTCCGATCGCTTCGAGGGTGGTGGCTAATCCTGGGTTACGCAACAAAGAGCCGGTTGCGGGCACGCCGTTTTTCAGAAAAATCGCCGCGGCATCCGGTTCGGATTTCAGCTCTTGCTCAGTGCGCGCGATCCACGAAGCCAGCCTTGCCGTGACGGGGAAGCCGTCGCGCGCGTAGTCAATAGCGGATTGCAGATTACGTGCAAGGGGAAGTTTGCCAAACTTGCGATGTGCTTCACACCAGCTATCGACCGAACCTGGCGTGGTCAAGGTGGCGGGCAATATCCCACGAAACGGGATTTCGGTCATACCACGGCTTTTGAAAAAATCGATCTGTGCTGACTTGGCAGCGCGACCGCCGCCGTTTAAATAATGCACCTCGCCGCTCTCGGCATCATGAATTAACCAGAAGGCGTCGCCGCCGATCCCTACCATGTGCGGATAAATCACCGACAGCGCTGCGCTCGTAGCGATGGCCGCGTCTACGGCGGAGCCGCCGGCTCGAAGAACATCAACGCCCGCTTGGGAAGCGAGAGAATGTGGGCAGGTAACGATACCGCGTGGCGCAAATGTGGGTGGCCGCCCTGTGTTGATGTCCAATTTTTCTCCCGCCTGTTGAGGTTTTAGCTCACGCCTGCCGTGCAGGTGTCGAACGATTAATCAGTAAATCATACAAGCATTTTCCGCGGCCGGTCATTGTGCGAGACCCCCGTTCTGCCGTCGCTGCCGTACTAGGCTGCACTAAATGAGCAACTTTCTCAAAATAATGACTACCCACACGATGTGTGCATGCGCGTGCGGATAGGCATCGGTACCCCGCAGTGTGTGTCGACCTTCTTGGAACGAACCGTCACCGACATAGGCCGCCTTAGTCTTCAGACGGGCGATCATCTGCTGCGTATTGAGAAAGTAAAATATCATGGCTAAAAACATTAGTCGCCAATCAAGCCGCACTGACTTGCATCCTAATCCGGCTGCTCCGGCCGTGAACCCAACACCGGCTGCCCCAGCCGTGATCCCACCACCGAGCGGGAGGGAAAAAAAACATCCTACGCCGCAGATGAAGATTAAGCCCGGCAATCAAGTGATCACGGAAGCCGATGGTCGACGCACGTATAGGGGTAGGGAGGTGCGGCGGGATGCGGATGAAGACGATCAGCCGTCGTCTGCTCCTTCGCCCCAGCCACGACAGCCAGCTCCGTCAAGAGAGCCAAGACTCCCGGCCACTCCTCCCGTCGTGACCCGACGGTCATCGAGCACCTTACCGACATCACGTGATTCTTCGACTGCCGAGCAACCGACCAAAAAAATGGCGCCGATCGAGAAGCCCGCCATCCACCAAGAAAAAAAGGTAGAAAAAATTAGGCAGGCGCCGGGTGATCCTGCTGCGGCATTATGCGTCGCGATTAAAGAGGGGCGGCTCGACGAAGTTAGCGCGCTCTTGGGAAGTGGGGTGTCCGTTGATTTGGCGGATCGTGATGGAAAAACGCCTTTGTCCCTCGCTGCCGAGGAAGGACATACCGAGATTACCGCGCTGCTTCTGAAAAATGGGGCGACGGTGGATGGGGTGAGGACCGACGGTGCAACGCCGTTGTTGATCGCCGCGTCTAAAGGGCATAGCCAGCTTGCCGCTCTGCTGCTGGAAAATGGGGCACGGATTAATCGGGCTGGAATCAATGGGGTAACGCCGTTATTAATTGCTGCTCAAAAAGGGTATACCGAGCTTGTCGTACTGCTTCTGCAAATGGAGGCATTGATTGACTTGCCGATGCCCGACGGCACAACCCCGTTGTGGATCGCCGCTCAAAATGGGCACACGGACCTGGCGGCACTGCTTCTGAAAAATGGAGCGAAGGTGGATGTGGTTGATATCAATGGCGATACGCCGTTATGCATCGCCGCTGAAAAGGGGCAAAAAGACCTTGTCGCACTGCTCTTGCAAAATCGGGCGTCTGTGGATTTGGCGAGGACCGACGGTGCAACGCCCCTATTGAGCGCCGCTCAAAACGGACATACCGAGATTGCCTCCCTGCTTCTGCAAAAGGGAGCGACGGTAGATTTGGCGACAGCCAATGGCGTAACGCCGTTGCACTTTGCTGCACAGGAAGGGCATACCGCGCTTGCCGCACTGCTTCTGCAAAAGGGAGCGTCGGTGGATTTGGCGAAGGCCGATGGCGCAACGCCGTTATTTATGGCAGCTCAAGAAGGGCACACCCTACTTGCCGCACTACTCCTGCAAAATGGAGCATCGATTAATCAGGCGAGAATCGATGGCGCAACCCCGTTACTTCTCGCCGCTAAACAAGGGCATGCTGACATCGTGAGTGCCTTGATATTACAAAATAAGAGCGACCTCGCCGCACAAGGATTTTTCACACGCAGCCGTAAGTACTTCTTCGCCACCCCTTACGTTGATAAGACCCACCTCAAAGGTAATGCGCCTCTCATTGTCGCCATCCAGAAAGGACATCTTGCAGTTGTCTCCGTGTTAGTGGCAGCCGGGGCCAGCATTGATTTGCCCGACGAGCAAAACAATACCCCGCTGCTGCAGGCAGTCAGAAAAAAAAATCCGCAAATCGCCGCCTTGCTGCTGCAAGCCGGTGCCAACTCCAGCATTAAAAATAAAGCCGGTCAGTCCGCGCTTGATCTGGCGCTTGCATCGTCCAAGCCCAATTCCTTGCTGATTGACCTACTGCTTGAGAGCGCGTCCACCCGCAAGCGGAGCAGTTTCCTTTCCAGCGCCTACACGCGACTCGATACGGTCCAACTGTCCGAACAGGCCTGCGCGCTTCTGATGAAGCTGCAGCACGCCGACGCAACAGTTCAGGCAACTGATTGGCGTACATTCGTCAACGCGTTATGTACCAAGCTTGGCTTACGTCACATCGTCGCCGAGGGCTTGGTGGCGATGCTGCGGCAGATGCCCGCCGACTGGCCCAGTGTAGGGGGCGGCACATCCAAGCCGACCGCAGCGCAAGTACGCCAGTTTTATCTGCATATGCTGGCCAGTGCGCAGCAGCTGCATGCGCTGAGCAATCAAGATGACCCCCATCGTGCTGCCTACTACAAGGCTCAGCAAGACATGCCTGCGGTGGCTAAGCTGGTCGATGTGGCAGCATCCCAATCCGGGCAATTAATTGGCGCGGGACAGACTGCGCTGGGGGATTGGGCAGGGTCGCTGCAGCGCTTTTTTGCGGAACTGAGCGTTGCCAACAGCGCGACCGACATTGAGACACAACTGCAGAACGAGATGGGCTTACATCCCTTGCTGGCCACGACTATCGCCCCGCTCTGGGCTTCGCTGAGGACAAAATCAGTGGCCGGTTTGATCCTTGCGATGCGCAAAAAATTCAATGCACCTGAATTCGCGAGCACGGTACTGGAAGCGGGTGATTCCGATGTCTTGCGCTTTATGTTGATCGAACAGCTGCAAGTTCTGAACAAGCTGAAAGCGGAACGTGGGAATGGACAATAGCGCAGGGGTCTGATGTTACAAAGCCACATGGCCGCACGAATTTTTGGTAGGCGATAATTAGAGGCGATCTCGTTAGAGAGTCTCTCAAGTCGCATCACCGCTCAATTGTGCGGACATGTGGTTTTGCAAGACCAGAACCACTGAATGCCTCACCCTTGTACTACGCTGCACCATATCAGCAACTTTCTCAAAATAATGATTACCCACACGCTGTATGCATGCGCGTGTGGATAGGCATCGGTACTCCGCAGTGTGTGTCGACCTTCTTGGAATGAACCGTCACCGACATAGGCCGCCTTAGTCTTTAGACGGGCGATCATCTACTGCGTATTGAGAAAGTAAAAAATCATGGCTAAAAATATTAGTCGTCAATCAAGCCACACTGACTTGCATCCTAATCCGGCTGCCTCGGCCGTGAACCCAACACCGGCTGCCCCGGTCGTGATCCCACCACCGAGCGAGACGGAAAAAAAATCTTGTGCGCCGCAGATGAAGGTTAAGCCCGGCAATCAAGTGATCACGGAAGCCGATGGTCGACGCACGTATCGGGGTAGGGAGGTGCGGCGGGAAGCGGATGAAGACGATCAACCGTCGTCTGCTCCTTCGCCCAAGCCAAAACAGCCAGCCCCGTCAAAAGAGGAAAGACTCTCGGCAACTTATCCAGTCCTGAACCCACGGTCATCGAGCAGCTTACCAACATCACGTGATTCTTCGACGGTTGACCAACCGACCAAAGAAATGCCGACGATCGAGAAGCCCGCCGCGCACCAAGAAAAAAAGGTAGCGAAAATTAAGCGGGCGCCGGTTAATCCTGCTGTGGCATTACGGATCGCGATTACAGAGGGACGTATCAATGAGGTTCGCGCGCTCTTGGAAAGTGGGGCGTCCGTTGATTTGGCGGATCGCCAAGGCACCACACTTTTGTTCCGCGCGGCTGAGAAAGGGCATACCGAGATTGCGGCACTAATTTTGCAAAATGGGGCGAAGGTAGATTTGGCTGATAGAGATGGTGCAACCCCGTTATTCATCGCGGCTGGAAAAGGGCATACCAGCCTTGTCGCACTGCTTCTGGAAAATGGGGCGAAGGTGGATTTGACGATGACTAATGGCGCAACGCCGTTATTCATGGCGGCTCAAGAAGGGCATACCGAGATTGCCGCACTGCTTTTAAAAAATGGGGCGAAGGTAGATGTGGCGTGGAACGATGGCGTAACGCCGTTATTCATCGCGGCTCAGAATGGGCATGCCGAGATTGCCACCCTGCTTCTGCGAAAGGGGGCGAAGATAGATTTGGCCGGTAGCGATGGCGTAACGCCGTTATTCATTGCGGCTGAGAATGGGCATGCCAAGCTTGCCGCGCTGCTCTTGGAAAATGGAGCGACGGTAGATGTGGCGATGACCGATGGCGCAACCCCGTTATGCATCGCGGCTCAGAATGGGCATGCCGCGCTTGCCGCGCTGCTCCTAGAAAATGGGGCGAAGGTAGATTTGGCGATGACTAATGGCGCAACGCCGTTATACTTCGCGGCTCGACAAGGGCATACCGACCTTGCCGTACTGCTCTTAGCAAATCGTGCGTCTGTAGATTTGGCTGCGAGCGATGGCGCAACCCCGTTATTCATCGCGGCTCAGAATGGGCACGCCGCGCTTGGCGCGCTGCTCCTGCAAAATGGAGCATCGATTAATCGAGCGATAATCGGTGGCGCAACCCCGTTACTAATCGCCGCTCAAAATGGGCATACCGACATCGTGAGCGCCTTGATATTACAAAATAAGAGCGACCTCGCCACACGAGGATTTTTCACACGCAGCCTTCAGAATTTCGCTACTTCTTACGTCGATAAGGCTGACCATCAAGGGATTACACCGCTCGTTGCCGCCATCGAGAAAGGACATCTTGCGGTTGTCTCGGTGCTAGTCGCCGCAGGGGCCAGCCTTGATATACCCGACGCGCAAAACAATACCCCGCTGCTGCTGGCAGTCAGCAAAAATGATCCGCAAATCGTCGCCTTGCTGCTGCAAGCCGGTGCCAATTCCGGCATTAAAAATAAAGCCGGCCAGTCCGCGCTTGATCTGGCGCTTGCATCGTCCAAGCCCAATTCCTTGCTGATTGACCTAGTGCTTGAGGACGCGTCTACCCGTAAGCAACGCAGTTTCTTTGCCAGCGCCGACGCGCAACTCGCCCCCCAGCTCGACACAGCCCAACTAGCCGAACAAGCCTGCGCGCTACTGATGAAATTGCAGCACGCCGACGCAACAGTTCAGGCAACTGGCTGGCGCACATTCGTCAACGCGTTATGTACCAAGCTTGGCTTACGTCACATCGTCGCCGAGGGATTGGTGGCGATGCTGCGGCAGATGCCCGCCGACTGGCCTAGTGTAGGGGGCGGCACATCCAAGCCGACCGCAGCGCAAGTACGCCAGTTTTACCTGCAAATGCTGGGCAGTGCGCAGCGGCTGCATGCGCTGAACAATCAGGATGACCCTCATCGCACTGCCTACTACCAGGCTCAGCAAGACATGCCTGCGGTAGCGAAGCTGATCAATGTGGCCGCTTCCCAATCCGGGCAATTAATTGGCGCGGGACAGACTGCGCTGGGGGATTGGGCAGGGTCGCTGCAGCGCTTCTTTGCGGGACTGAGCGCTGCCAACAGCGCGGCCGACATTGAGACACAACTGCAGAACGAGATGGGCTTACATCCCTTGCTGACCACGACCATCGCCCCGCTGTGGGCTTCGCTGAAGACAAAATCAGTGGCCGGTTTGATCCTGGCGATGCGCAAAAAATTCAATACACCTGAATTTGCAAGCACGGTACTGGAAGCGGGTGATTCCGATGTCTTGCGCTTTATGTTGATCGAACAGCTGCAAGTTCTGAACAATCTGAAAGCGCCGCGGAGGAATAAAGAATAAAGAATAGCAGGGGGCTTGACGTGGTTTAGCTGAGTGTCGCAATCACCGGTGTATGGTCCGATGGTTGCTCCCATTTGCGGGGAAGTTTGTCAATCTCGCAGCCGGTGCAACGATGCGCTAGGGGTGGCGAAAGCAGAATATGGTCAATGCGCAGACCTTTGTTGCGCCTAAACGCCATCTGCCGGTAATCCCACCAGCTATAGAGTTTTTCTGCTTGGGGAAACAGGCGGAAGGCATCGACCAGATTGAGTCCACAAAGCCGTTGAAACATCGCCCGCTCAGCGTCAGACACCAAGACCTGCCCCTGCCACACAACGGGATCGCACACATCAGCGTCGGCCGGTGCAATGTTGTAGTCGCCTAGCAGCGCCAAACTTGCATGCTGCTTTAATTCGGATTCCAACCACTGTACCAAGGCTTCAAGCCAACGCAGTTTGTACGCGTATTTGTCCGATCCGACTTCCTGGCCATTGGGCACATACGCACAGATGACGCGCATGCCTTCAATGGTGGCACTGATGATGCGCTGCTGCTCGTCGTCAAATAAGGGATTATTTTTAACGACATCCGTGATCGGATATCGCGACAAAATGGCGACGCCGTTGTAGGTTTTTTGACCACTGAAAACAACGTGATAGCCAGCCGCCTCAATCTCGGTCGCCGGAAATTTGTCGTCAGTGAGCTTGGTCTCTTGCAAGCACAGCACGTCTACCGGGCTATTTTGCAGCCATTGCAAAACTTGCGGCAGACGCACTTTGAGCGAATTGACGTTCCACGTGGCGAGTTTCATTGACCACTTTCGCGAACGCGTATCACCATGTTGTTATGCCGACTTGGCCCGCGCCATCAAAAAGGAAGTCAGCAAAGGCACCGGGCGGCCCGTTGCCCCTTTGGCTGCACCGCTTTTCCATGCCGTACCGGCGATATCCAGATGCGCCCAGGTGTATTTGCGCGTAAAGCGTTCAAGGAAGCATGCCGCGGTGATGCTGCCGCCCGGCGGGCCGCCAATGTTGGCGATGTCGGCAAAATTGGACTTCAACTGCTCCTGATAACTTTCTTCGATCGGCATGCGCCATGCGGTGTCGTTCGAGGCCTTGCCCGCTGCCAGCAATTCGGTGGCGAGTGCATCATGCGCGCCGTCGTGACGGGTAAAGAGCCCCGAGTTGTGATGCCCGAGTGCGGTTACGCACGCGCCAGTCAGGGTTGCAATGTCCACCACTGCGGCTGGTTTGAAACGTTCAACATAAGTCAGCGCATCACATAAAATCAGGCGACCTTCCGCGTCGGTGTTCAAGATCTCAATCGTCTGACCCGACATCGATGTGACAATGTCGCCGGGCCGCGTTGCACTACCCGATGGCATGTTTTCACAAGTCGGAATGACGGCAATAACATTGAGCTTCAAGTGCATCTCGGCGATCGCGCGGAATGTGCCCAGCACCGACGCCGCACCACACATGTCGTATTTCATCTCGTCCATGCCGGAGCCGGGCTTCAGTGAAATACCGCCCGTATCAAAGGTGATGCCCTTGCCGACCAAGACCACTGGCGCGGCCTTGGCTTTGCCGCCCATGTGTTTGAGGACGATGAATTTTGGCGGCTCGATACTGCCGTTCGTCACCGACAGAAAGCTGCCCATCTTCAAGGCTTCAAGCTGCTTACGGTCAAGGACTTCAACGCCGAGCTTGAATTCTTTGGCGAGTTTTTTTGCTGTCGTCGCCAGATAGGTTGGGGTGCAAATATTAGGTGGCAGATTGCCCAAATTTTTTGCCAGATCCATCCCGTTAGCCAGCGCCACACCCTGCGCCAACGCAGCCTTAGCGGCTGCAGCGTGGGACGCATCAACGGCAAAGGCGAGTTTTTTGACGCCGCCTTTGTTATTGTCTTTTTGGCTTTTCAGTTCATCCGAGCGAAACAGATTTTCGCGCAGCGTGATGGCCGCGGTGCGGATCGCCCAGTCACTGTCACGTCCGGTGGCCGCATCGAGCGGCAAGGCAAGCAGCGCGTCATTGGCGCCCAGCGTGGCAAACACACGGCCTGCCGCCTGTACGGCAGAGATAAAATTGCGGTCAGAGACTTTGTCTTCGGCACCCATCCCAATGAGTACAATGCGCTCTGCTGCTGTGCCCGCAGGCGCATGCAACAACAGTGTGCTGCCTGCCTTGCCAGAAATGTCACCGCTCTTGATGGCGCCGCTGACGGCACCCTTGGTATCGAGCGATTTTGCAGCGGCTGATAGTTTTCCATTTTCGAAAATACCCACTGCGATGCACGCCGATTTAAACTGACCGATTGCGTTTTTTGTATCGAAAGATTTTATGCTAAAGTCCATGATCACTCCTTTAATCTACGCAATTATAGTCCCCGAATGATTTTTCAGCGCGCCATACGCCGCGAACTGCTGAGCACCGCAGGCGCGGTGTTCACCACGCTGTTCTCCATCATCATCACGGTGCTGCTTATTCGCATCCTGGGTGATGCCGCAGCCGGCAAGGTTTCCTCAGGCGATGTCGTCGCCCTAATCGGATTTTCGGCACTCAATTATTTGCCCGTGATCCTCACGCTCACGACGTTTATTTCTGTCTTGCTGGTGGTGGCGCGCAGCTATCAGGATTCCGAAATGGTCGTCTGGTTTGCGTCGGGCTTGTCGCTCATGCAGTGGATCAGACCAGTGCTTACAGTCGGTCTGCCCATTGTTGCGCTGACCGCTGTGCTCTCGCTGATGTTAACGCCCTGGGCAAATGGCAAGAGCGCTGAATTCAAAGAACGTTTTCGTAACCGTGAAGACATCTCGCGTGTCTCCGCCGGCAAATTCCAAGAGTCGGCATCAGGCGACCGCATATTTTTTGTCGAAGGCTTGTCGGCCAATACCACGCGGGTACAAAATATTTTTGTTAGTCAGTCCGACGCGAGTCAAAGCAGCGTCGTGGTCGCGCGCGAGGGCCAGATTATTTTTGATGAAAATGGGGACAAATTTCTGATTCTCGACAATGGCCGTCGCTACGATGGCAGTCCCGGCAGTCCGGATTTGCAGATGATGGATTTTCAGCGTTATGGCGTGTTGGTAGCGAGCAGCCAGCAACAGCTCAGTATCGATAAATCAACCCGTTCACTGCCCACCATCGCCCTGTGGCTTGAGCCTACGCCAGCCAATCTGTCCGAGTTACTGTGGCGTGTGGCATTGCCCTTGATGAGTTTGCTGCTCATGCTGCTGGCCATTCCACTGGGCTTTGTCAATCCGCGTCGCGGCCGTGCGCTCAACCTGATGATTGCATTGCTGCTGGCGGTTTCTTACAGCAATGCCATCGGTATCATGCAGGCGATGGTGTTGCAGGCAAAACTGAGCTGGGCGATGGCATGGTGGCCGCTGCATCTTGGTGCGCTCATCATGATTCTGCTGCTCTTCGCGTGGCGTAACAATACCAACAGCCCCTGGCATCCGGTGGCACTCATCGTATTGACGCGACGCTTGCTGGCGCGCAGAAAGGCACTGCACGCATGAGAGTCCTGCGCCGTTATTTCGCTACCGAGATTTACCAGGCCGTGTTGTTCGTGCTGGTGGCCTTTTTGGCGCTGTTTGCCTTCTTCGACATGATGGGTGAAGTGCGCTGGGTCGGGCAGGGGCCTTATCGCATTGAGCACGCATTTTTATATGTCACGCTCGGCCTGCCGGCGTATGCGTATGAGCTGATGCCCATTGCGGCACTCATTGGTACCATCTATGTCATGGCGCAATTCGCTGCCCGCTCCGAATTCACCGTTTTGCGCGCGTCCTCGCTGTCGATGGCCAACGCAATCGGTTTGCTCTTGCGGGTGGCGGTGGTCTTTGCCACCATCACCTTTGTCTTGGGTGAATTCATCGCGCCCAAAGCCAGTGATTTTGCTGAAAATTTTAAGCGCCGCATGATGGGCTCGGCACTCTCTGCGGAATTCCGTTCGGGGTTGTGGGCCAAAGATGTGCTGCGCGGTGCGGATGGCAAAAGCGTCGTCGGTTCGCGGTTTTTAAATGCCGGAAAAATAGAAGTCGACGGTCGGCTCAAGCTTGTGCGGGTGTATGAATTCGATCGCCAGATGCGCATGCTTGCCTTGATTCACGCCGAAGAAGCACGGTTTTTGGCAGATGGGCAGTGGCAGCTCAGCCAGGTACAGGAAATGCGGTTTAACACCGATGTCAACCCGAGCGCATCCACGACACAGCAGGTCGCCGTCGTCAACCGTCGCTTCGACAAAAGTGTGATGCAGTCTGAAATCACCCCCGACATCATGGCGGTGTTGGTGACCAATCCAGACCGCATGTCAGCCTTTGATCTGGCCGCCTTCAGCCGTCATCTTGCTGAAAACAATCAGCGCACCGACCGCTATGAAATCGCCCTGTGGACCAAATTATTTTATCCGCTGGCCGTGTTTGTGATGATGGCACTGGCCTTGCCGTTTGCTTATTTGCACGCGCGTAGTGGTGGGTTGTCGCTCAAGATTTTTATTGGCATCATGATCGGCGTGTCATTCCAGCTGATCAATAGCCTCTTTTCGCATATCGGCTTACTCAATACCTGGCCGCCGTTTGCCACGGCCGCGATGCCCAGCGTGTTGTTTTTGCTGGCAGCCATCACGGCCTTGTGGTGGGTCGAGCGACATTAATACGGACAACAGCATGCCAACAAAAAAAGCCCTGATTTTATTTGCCCATGGTGCGCGCGATCCCCGTTGGGCGCGGCCTTTCGAAGGCCTGCAACAGCGTGCGCAGGCGCAGTTGCCTGATACGTCTGTGCGCCTGGCTTTTCTTGAATTAATGGAGCCGCGTTTGCCCGCAGTGGTCGCCGAACTTGTCACATCCGGCTGTACGCATCTGTCCGTGGTGCCGGTATTTTTAGGGCAGGGCGGTCATGTCTTGCGCGATCTGCCCGAACTCGTCGACGCATTGCGCACCGCGTATCCGTCGTTGACCTTGAAGGTCAGTGATGCGGTAGGCGAGAGCCCGGCTGTGCTTGATGCAATTGCCGCCTATTGCGTGCAGTCCGTACCGACCTGACAAGTCGGGTAAAGTTCCGCCCAACCCTAGCCACGTGCGCGTAGCGCTTCCCCAATCATCACCAATACCGGCCCGCTGCAATCAGGCAGCCCGCGTTCCATCTCTGCCAACGTCAAGCGCATGATGCGCTGATCTGCGCGGCTGACATTCTCAATGGCGACGACCGGTGTATCAGGGGCTCTGCCGTGCGCCAGTAAGCGGCTTGCTGTTGCCATCGCTTCGCGGCCTCCCATGTATTGAATTAGCGTATCGCAGCCGGGCAAGGCAGCTTGATCTGGCTCGTCGGGTGCCGTGGTTGACGTAAAAAAAGCCACGCTTCGTGCGACCCCACGCTTGGTTAGAGGCTGCCTCACCGCAGCAGCGGCGGCAAAGGCGGTGCTGATGCCGGGGACGATGTCGTACTCGATACCAGCAGCCTCTAGCGCAGAGAGTTCTTCGTCGGCGCGCCCAAACAGCATCGGATCGCCGCCTTTCAGGCGCACCACGCGTGCATAGTGGAAGGCCGCGTCGACTAGTTGCTGGTTAATGCGGGTTTGGGCGGTGGAGCGCTGGCCGCTGCGTTTGCCTACGGAGACCAAAGTCGCCTGTGGGCAGTGCAGCAGCATGGCCGGGGTCACTAGCGCATCGTAGAGCACCACGTCGGCTTGCGCCAGCAACGCGGCGCCACGCACGCTGATCAGGTCCGCCGCACCGGGACCTGCGCCCACCAGCCAGACCTTGCCCGGCTGGGCCCGGTGTGGTGTGGGGAGGGAATCGGGCATGAAAAATCGCGGGGTCAGTCGATCCGGATCATGCCAGCTGCCACCGTCTGATGCGACACCTCGTCGATCAGGATAAACGCACCCGTAGTACGGATGACGTCGTAGGCATCTGCCGCCAAGGGTTGTTGCACGTTGAGGCTAATGCGGGCAATGCCGTTTAATTTTAATTCGCCGCCGGCCTGGCGCTCTTGGGTATTAATATCGAGCAGCGATTCGACGCTGGTTACTCGGGCGGCCACCTGACGGGTTGTGTGCTTGAGCCAGTATTTGCGTCGCAGATCAAGCGGCTCCTCAGACAGCCAGCAGACATCAGCGACCACCGTTTTGAGCAGCTGCGCCGGCGCACTGGCCGAGGCCAGCATGTCCCCGCGCGAAATGTCGAGATACTCCTCCAGCAGCAAGGTCACCGACTGCCCTGCCGAGGCAGATTGCAAAGGACCATCGAGCGTGACAATGTCTTTCACCGTAGCGCTCTGGCCGCCGGGTTGCACTATGAGCTTGTCACCGACGCTTACTTTGCCAGCCTCAATGCGACCCATATAACCACGGAAATCATTTGCTTCATGGCCGTTGTGACGTGCCACCAGCTGGACCGGAAAACGTAGCGACGAACGATGCGCATCGTCATAAACCGATAGCGATTCGAGCAGCGTAATGAGTGTCGGGCCCTGATACCACGGCATCTTATCGCCTGCGGTCACGACGTTGTCGCCAGCCAGTGCTGACAGTGGAATAGCGTGAATGTCCTTGAGCCCCAGTTGCGCGGCAAATGCCTGATACGCGCCGACAATGCGGTCATACACGGTCTGGTCATAGTCAACCAGATCCATCTTGTTAACAGCCACGATCACATGCTCAATCTGTAGCAAATGCGCAATCGTCGAATGACGTTTGGTTTGAATCAGCAGCTCCACGCTGCCATCATCCCCGAGCTTAACCTTGGAGACATCGACCAAAATGATTACCGCGTCCGCGGTGGAGGCACCGGTGACCATGTTGCGAGTGTATTGCTCGTGACCGGGAGTATCGGCAATGATGAACTTGCGCTTTGGTGTGGCGAAATAACGGTAGGCCACATCAATCGTGATGCCTTGTTCACGTTCCGCTTCGAGGCCATCAGTCAGCAGTGACAGGTCGACGGTGTCGCCGACGGTACGTTTGTGGCGTGCCCGTGAAATAGCATCAAGCTGATCGGCAAAAATACCTTTGCTGTCAAACAGCAGACGGCCAATCAGGGTGCTCTTGCCGTCATCCACCGAGCCCGCGGTAATGAAGCGTAACAGCCCGCGTTCATTGGCGGGTGTCGTATTGACGAGGTCTGCGGCGTTCATCAGAAATATCCTTCTTTCTTGCGCTTTTCCATTGAGGCTTCCGAGGTCTGGTCATCCATCCGGGTGGCGCCACGCTCGGTAATTTGCGTCACGGCTGTTTCGGCAATAATGGCCTCAACGGTGGTCGCATCGGAGGCAACCGGGCAGGTGCACGAGATGTCGCCGACGGTGCGAAAACGCACCATGTGCGTTTCGACCGTTTCGCCTTCCCGCGGTGGGGTCAGCGGTGTCAGCGGCACCAGCAGGCCATTACGCGGAATGACCTCACGTTCATGGGCAAAATAAATCGGTGGTAGTTCGAGTTTTTCACGGGCGATGTATTGCCAGACGTCGAGCTCGGTCCAGTTTGAGATCGGGAAGACGCGCATGTTTTCACCGGGATGCACGCGGGTGTTATACAAATCCCATAGCTCCGGACGCTGCGCTTTCGGGTTCCATTGGCCAAACTCATCGCGGAAAGAAAAAATACGTTCTTTTGCACGCGCTTTTTCTTCATCGCGACGCGCACCGCCAATACAGGCATCAAACTTGTGCTCGGCGATGGTTTCTAGCAGCGTGACCGCCTGCGCGGCATTGCGCGAATCGGTTTGAGGGTTACGCAAACGGACCGTGCCACGTTTGATCGAATCTTCAACCGAACCCACAATCAAACGCTCGCCGAGTTCGGCCACACGCGCATCCCGAAATTGGATGACCTCGGCAAAATTGTGGCCGGTGTCGATGTGCACCAGCGGGAAAGGAAATTTGCCGGGGCGGAAAGCCTTCTCGGCAATGCGCAGCAAGACCACTGAGTCTTTGCCGCCCGAGAACAGCAAGGCCGGGTTGCTGCATTCGGCGGCGACTTCGCGCATGATATGAATGGCTTCGGATTCGAGCCAGTCCAGATGGCGGTTACTGGCCGCATCCAGAAATAATTTTTCGACTGCTGTGTTCATGATGGTTTAACTTTATGCGGATTGAATGCGGATTAGTTTGCCGTCAACGACATGCAAGCCGCACTCTTTGGAATCGGGATTTTCCCACCACCAGCGTCCGGCGCGGACATCTTCGCCGGGCTCAATGGCGCGGGTGCAGGGCTCGCAGCCGATGGACGGAAAGCCCTTGTCATGAAGCGGATTATAGGGCACCTGATGGCTGTGAATGTAATCCCATACGGTTTCTTCGGACCAGTCTGCCAGCGGATTAAATTTGGTCATACCATGCGCGGCGTCGTCTTCCTGCACCGCCAACTCGGTGCGCGTGGCCGACTGTGCGCGCCGCTGGCCAGTAATCCAGGCTTTGTTACCTGCCAATGCGCGGTTTAGAGGCTCAACCTTGCGAATCCGGCAGCATTCCTTGCGCAGCTCGACGCTGTCATAAAAAGCATTGAGTCCGTGCCCGGCTACATACTGTTCCACCGCAGCAGGCTCAGGTCGAAACGGCACCACCTCATAATCGTAGCTGGCTTTGATACGCGCCAGCATACCCAGCGTCTCGGCGTGCAGACGACCGGTCTCAAGGGTAAAGATCGCAATGGGCAGTTTGGCGCGCAGGATCAGGTCCGTGAGGACCATGTCTTCTGCTGCCAGACTCGACGCAAACACCGCCGGTGAAAAGTCGGCCACTATGCGGGCCAACGTAGCCTGGCTTGCTGCAACCAGCGCATCAAGGTGGGCGGTGCTCATGATGCCTCTTGCGCAGCCGGGCGGTCGGCGCGGCGAAACAGGGGCGACTTCTGATCCCATGACGTCTGATAGACGTCGGAAAAATCGCTCAGTCCTTTGAGTGCCTCTTCCATGCTGCGGTCCGCGCGGGTGGCAAAGGCATTGAAGCCCACCCGCTGCAAATAAAATAACTGGTCGCGCAGCACATCGCCCACCGCGCGCAGCTCGCCGGTAAATTTCAAGCGCGCGCGCAAGTTGTACGCAATCGAATAACCGCGACCATCTGAAAACACCGGAAAATCCACAGCAATCAAGGGCAGCGACGCGACATCGTCTTTCAATTCTTCAGGTCGTTCGTCGCTGGCAATCCAGACACCGATATCGGTGCGGGTTTGCAGTGTTGATTTTTGCGCCAACCAGACCTTCAGCGGCACAATCTGCTTGCCTGCTGCCACGCGGACGGTCTCGGGCGTGTCAGACGCGTCGAGTTTGAGCAGATGCCAGTCGTCGGCTACGATGGCTTTGTCTTTGATGATGTTATGCATACGCGTCTTCTCCTGCCTGATATTGTGCGCCCTTGATCGGGGTCGCATACACGTGATCCTTGAACGGTGCCACACCAAGCCGGCGCACAGTCTCAATGAAGCGTTCGTCTTCGATGCGATCGCGCACATACACCTCGAGAATGCGGCCTACCACTTCGGGCATTTGCTGCGCCGAGAATGACGGGCCAATAATCTTGCCAATCGCGCTGTCGTTGCCTTGCGCGCCGCCCAATGAGACTTGGTACCACTCCGAGCCATCCTTGTCGACGCCCAGAATACCGATGTTGCCCACATGATGATGACCGCAGGCGTTGATGCAACCGGAGATGTTGAGTTCGATTTCGCCGATATCGTGCTGAAAATCCAGGTTATCAAAACGCTCAGCGATGGCCTCGGCGATCGGGATTGATTTGGCGTTGGCCAGTGAGCAAAAATCACCGCCGGGGCAGCAAATGATATCGGTCAGCAGACCAATGTTAGGCGTGGCCAGTCCGTGCGCCTTCGCTTCTTGCCAGAGCGCGAACAGCTCGGATTGTTTGACATCAGCCAACACCAGATTTTGCTCATGGGTGACGCGTAATTCACCGAAGCTGTAGCGCTCGGCCAGATCGGCGACAAAATCAATCTGCTCGGCCGTCGCATCGCCCGGCGGCGTGCCGGTTTTTTTGAGCGACAGCAGCACGATTGCGTAGCCAGGAATTTTATGCGGTTTGACGTTGCGCGTGAGCCAGTTGTGGAAAGCCTTGTTGTCCGTGCGCTGCTGAGCCACGCTCGCATCGTCACCGGCAAAGCTTTCGTAGGCAGGTGGGGTGAAATAGCTTGTGACGCGCTGCAGCTCGGCTTCAGTCAAGAGGCTAGGGCTGTCTTGCAGATCGGCCCATTCGGCTTCGACCTGACGGGCGAATTCTTCCGCCCCCAGCGCTTTGACTAAAATTTTGATCCGGGCCTTGTACTTGTTGTCGCGCCGGCCGTATTGGTTATAGACGCGCATGATCGCTTCGACATACGTGAGCAGATGCTGCCATGGCAAAAACCCGCGGATCACGCTGCCCAGAATCGGCGTTCTGCCCATACCACCACCAGCGAGTACCTGAAAGCCCAGCTCACCGGCGGCATTCTTGACAATATTCAGACCAATGTCGTGAATCTGCACGGCAGCCCGGTCGTGGGTAGCGGCGTTGAATGCGATCTTGAATTTGCGTGGCAGCCACGCAAACTCCGGATGGAAGGTGCTCCACTGACGCAAAATCTCGGCAAACGGGCGCGGATCAATCAGCTCATCGGCGGCCACGCCGCAGTATTCGTCGGATGTGATATTCCGAATGCAGTTGCCTGAAGTCTGAATCGCGTGCATCTCGACACTGGCCAGTTCAGCCAGGATATCGGGCGTGTGTTCGAGTTCAATCCAGTTGTACTGAATATTTTGGCGCGTCGTGAAATGGCCATACCCGCGATCATATTTGCGGGCGATGTGGGCAAACATCCGCATCTGTTTGGACGACAACAAGCCATACGGCACCGCCACCCGCAGCATGTACGCATGACGCTGCAGATAGAGCCCGTTTTGCAGACGCAGCGGACGGAATTCGTCTTCGGTCAGTTCGTCAGAGATTCGGCGTTCTACCTGACTGCGAAACTGGGCAACCCGTTCCTTGACGATCTGATGATCATAGTGGTCGTAGCGATACATGGAGGTCCTTGTTTATTTTTTATCTGATGATCACAGCACCAGCTTGGCTGCCACCGCTGTGAGAGTCGCGGCCAGCAGACCGCGCAAGAATTTTTCCGGTACCGAGCGCGACGCCAGCGAGCCGATCGTGATCCCGGGCACCGAGCCCAGTAACAACATCGCCAGCAACTCCCAGTTGATCGACCCGAGCCACCAGTGACCCAGCGCGGCCACCGCAGTCAGTGGCACCGCATAGGCAATGTCAGTACCGGCAATTTCAGCAGGTGACAGACGCGGGTAGAGCAAGACAAGCAAAGTCGCGCCGATAGCGCCGGCACCAATTGACGAAATCGTCACCAGCGTGCCCAGCACGGCGCCGCACACAATGGTCGCGCCCGCCAGCCGGCGGCCGCGTAACTGACGCTCAGGATGCCGCGCGATCCAGGCCTGCATGCGCTTCCTGAAAATGATTGCCAGCACCGTCAGCAAGACCGAAAACGCGATGGAATAACGGATGATCTGCCCGATATGTTTATCCAGCGCGCCGAAATAATTCAGCGCAACGGCCGATAGCAAGGCTGCCGGCAGCGCACCGATGCACAAACGCCGCACGATATCCCAGTGCACATTGGCCTTGAAACGGTGCGCAAACGTCCCCGCGGTTTTGGTGATGGACGCAAATGCCAGATCCGTACCCACTGCCACGGCCGGGTTAATGCCGAAGATCAGGGTCAGCAAAGGTGTCATCAGCGAGCCGCCGCCGACACCCGTCAAGCCAACCAGCAAGCCCACCGCAAATCCCGACACTACATAAGAAACAGTCATAAGACCTCGCGCAAAGAAGCCAGAATGGTAATAAACTCACCCCTTATTCCAAACAACAGAGTATTTATTTGCTTATATGCTTATTTGATATATGCAAATAGCTTGCTGCGTCGGCGCTTGGTGTTCGTCGGCTGCTAGCAAAAAAGCAAGCCTGATGGCGCAGGCTGCAAACAAGGGAGTCTTATGAACTTGCATCAATTCCGTTTTGTGCGCGAGGCCGTGCGACAAAATTTCAACCTGACCGAGGCGGCCAAGGCCTTGTTCACTTCGCAACCCGGGGTGTCTAAGGCCATTATCGAGCTTGAGGAAGAACTGGGCATCGACATATTTAGCCGGCACGGCAAGCGGATACGCGGGCTGACCGAGCCGGGGCGGCAGGTGCTCAAGTCGGTTGAACTGATCTTGCAGGAAATCGAAGGCTTAAAGCGTATCGGCAAGGAGTTCGCTGCCCAGGACATGGGCAGCCTGACTATTGCTACCACCCACACCCAGGCGCGTTATTCTCTGCCGACGGTGGTTCAGGCCTTTGCGCACAAGTTTCCCAAAGTCAGGCTGTCGCTCTTGCAAGGCAATCCCAAACAGGTGGCCGAGATGGTCTTGAACGGGCAGGCTGATCTGGCTATTGCCACCGAGGCCATCGCCGAGATTGATGGCCTCGTCTCCTTGCCCTGCTACCAGTGGGAGCATATGGTGGTCGTGCCCCCCGAGCATGCCTTACTCAAATCCAAATCCCTCACGCTCGAAGAAATCGCGCAGTACCCGCTTATTACCTACGACGCTGCATTCGCCGGCCGCAATAAAATCGATCAGGCCTTTACGCGGCGTGCCCTAAAACCCGACGTGTTGCTCGAAGCGATTGATGCCGACGTCATCAAGACCTATGTGGAGCTGGGCATGGGGGTGGGGATCATTGCCGGTCTGGCTTTTGATAGCGCGCGCGACCAAAATCTGCGGGCCATACCAGTGGGGCATTTGTTTGGTACCAATATCTCGCGGGTGGCCTTAAAGCAGGGCGCCTACCTGCGCAGCTATGTGTTTACTTTTATTGAACTGCTGGCACCGGCGCTCTCGCGCAAACTTGTCGAGCAGGTCCTGGCGGGTGAGCGCGATTCGTACGAATTATAAAAAGCGCGCATCCTTTGTAAGACAAACACCGACAAGCGGCGCGGTCAGTGTCCAACAAAATTAACGGTATTACACCGAGGCACTGCCGAGCGTATTTAAAGGCGCCAAATACCGAAAGACTCACTGCCTCGCCTCGCTTACGCTGTTGGCTGACGTGTGGAGAAAAATTCGCAAAGACAGCATTGCGCCCATCGAATCTGATATCGGCGCGCCGCCCGAAGAGCTTGCTGGCTTGATTGCGCGCGCACTGGTCTGCACCTTTCTCGGTATTTTGCTGGCCTATGGTTTTGTGGTGCCCCTGGCCGAGGTGGACATGCTAGTGATTAACAACCAAGAGCTCCCGCACCGACGCCATTAATTCCTCGGCGACTTTTTTCGGGCTAACCGTAAAGCTGCCATCGGCGATCGCGGCGCGGATCGCGTCAACACGGGCCGTGTTAAACGGGGTGGGTCCGCGCTGTACGCTGGCCAGGATGCGAGCTTCGGCAGAAATGCGCACGCTGCCGCTGCTTGCACTGCCGCCTTCTGGCTGCTCTGTCGCAGACGGCTTGACGAGTGTCAACCGCGTGGTCGACACCGGGGCGAAGCCCTTGCCAGGTGGTGTGTCATCGATTTTCATCGCGTGGTCCTTGTCTGAATCCCTTGCGCACTTTTTTAACGGCTGCCATCCGCATAAATTAAGTGGACTAATATTTTATGTTCATAAATAGCGCACTGCTAGCGCACCATCTGCTTGCGCAATGCCGCTGATTAGCTGGTCAGTTCAACGCGCTGCAAGACCAGATCTGCCTGCGTCAGTTTCTGCCCCTGCGCTAGATTTAAGCGCGTATCCGGTGCGCTGACATGCACGCTTGGCGCACCCGACAGGTGCTTTGCCTGCATGGTCGCCGCATCGAAACGCCGCTGGCCTTTATATCCTGAGCTTTGCCAGCACCACCATCAGTGAGTGCGACGATGCCCGATCGAATTAACGATCATGTTCAGTTTCATCAAAAAGCGCTGGCGCTACGCGCAGAGCGCCAGCAGATTCTGGCCTGTAACATGGCAGACGCCGACATCTCGCATTACAAAGCACGCGACCTCGCGTTGCGTCAATCAATCGCCCGCGCTTTAGGTGCGTCTTATGATGCCACGCTGGCGCTGGCCGCGACCCATTCCGGCCATCTGTTCCGGTCGCTGGCGTCTGGTGCGATTCCATTGCTGTATCACTTTTCTCGCCAAGACAGTATCGACAGCAACACCGTCGAACTTGATATCGAGCGGGCACTCTCGGCCGACAATGCCTTGCGTTATGAGGCCGTACTTCTGCCTATCAACAGCCAAATCAAGGACTTGCTGGACGTCGTGCAAGCGCAGTAAAAAGTGTAAACGCCGACGCCGCGATGTCATTGTTTTCTATTTTGAACGTTACCGGGTCGGGCGTGGCAGCGCAAAGCAAGCGATTAAACGCCGTTGTCAGCAACCCTGCTAATGCCGAAAGAGCAAGTAGTCCGGATGGTCGGGTCTACTGCGCCCGCCCCCGCACTTTCGGATGGGGTAACAGATCAATGCGGGCGTCGGCAAGGCCGCATGGCATTGAGCGCTGATGCGTTTTCTCCAAAGCTTGTGGCCTCTTTAATGCGTGATGAAAAAGCACCGTCTCAGGCTGCCGTGTTGTTTGATGTTCGTGCTATCGCTATGCGCGCCGTTTTAGGCGTGCACTGCGCGGGACAAAGATCTGGCTTGCATGTTGCAGCAGATGGTAGTCAGTTTGCAGCTTTATTCGAAAGGGTTGGGTGAAATCGGCAGGGGCACGCAGATGGTGATGATTGTGCCTTTTTCTTTGCCCGAGGCGATGGACATGGTGCCGCCTAGTGAGCTGACGCGCTCTTTGATGCTGCGCAGACCAAATGATTTTGGATTAGTTTCTTTTTTTTGCTGCTTGCTCTGCGCGATGCCGCAACCATTATCAATAATCTCCAGCTGGAGCTCGTTACCGCCATCGTACAAATACATATTGACGTTGCTGGATTTGGCATGCTTGCGGATATTGTTGCAGGCTTCCTGCGCAATGCGAAACAAGACGGTGGCCGCGGCGCCAGGAATGGCGATGTCTTCGACGTTACTGTTGAATTTAAAAGGAATGCCGGTCTTTTTTTGGAGTGCTTGCGCCAACCATTCAAGCGCGGCAACCAGCCCGGCTTCCAGAATGCCGGGCCGCAGATTGACGGCGATTCGATGAACGGATTCGAGGCTGCGATCAACCAGTGAATCAAGATAAGCGGTTCGTTCGACAGTGTCGGGATCGTCTACCGGCAGGCGTTTCCAGAGCTCCCTCATCATCATCTTGATGGCGCTTAGGGTGCCTCCTAAGTCGTCGTGTAGATCTCGTTCAATCCGCGCGCGTTCGTCTTCCTTGGTTTGGTCGACATAGGCATTGAGCTCGGCTAGCTGCGCGCGTGAATAGCGAATCTCTTCTTCTAGTTTCTTGCTTTGCGAGATGTTGGTCATCAGCCCAGTCCACTGCACACCCTGGTGCCCGCAATTCTGTGGGGTCGCGCGCAGATTGATCCACTTGATATCCTTACACGCGTCGATCGAGATCCGGCCTTCCCAATTAAGCACGGTCCTGTTTTGCGCGGAGATTTGCAGCTGGGCCAGCCAACTCGCCCGGTCTTCTTCTAGGATCATGTCAAAAAAGCGCGCCGGCTTTGCCGCAAGTTTGGCTGCTGTGATGCCGAGCAAATCATGGCAAGCATAGGACAAAAATGGAAAATAAAGGCAGCCGCGTGTGCCCTGACGCATCTGAAAAAGCAGACCCGGCAGCTGCGCTTCGATCTGGGGCAGGCGATCTTCGTTGACGCCCGCCTTGCTGTTATCGCTGACGGCAATTAGTGCGGGTACAAGGTTTAGGTGCAGATAAAACAGCCGCAGTCCGGTGCGGTAGCTGCTGCCGTCCTTGCGTCGCTGTGCGGTCTTGGTGTGAAAATGTTCGACACTGCCGCTGCGCAGCTGCTTGACGATATCGGTTAGCTGATCGACATGTAGGTCGCGCATCAGATTAGGTGCTGTCAACTGCTGGAATTCACTGTCGCTGTATTGCAGATTGATTCTGGCTGCATGATTGACATGCAAGAATGCCAGCGTGTCGGCGTCCATGATAAAAATCTCATGTTCGGCATGTTGCGTCAGATCGGTAAGCCAGGTTTCTTTGAGCATGGAAGGGCGCATCCCTATTAAAAATTTGTCCAGAGGTTTGCTTTACTGTGCGCAAGAATAATTTGTTCATTTAGGCAAGGCTATGGGTCTGCGCTGACTGTTTGTCTCTCGATTGATTTTGCACAAAAAAATGCGAAGAATTTTTTCGTCCAAGCAATCACTTTGGACCATGCATCAAGCGCTTGGCTATTTGACTAGCCATTTTTGCCATGCGCATTCTGTCCGGCAACTTATTTCAGACTGCGCGGAAACAGAAAGGGTTCCCGGCTTCTATTCGGGTTTTTGTTGGTCGTGGGCTTGTGGTCTGATGACGTCGTGAGCGTTGTACGATTTGCGATTGGTATGGATTGGAAAAATCGAAAGATTTTGCGTTTAATCGTCAGGATTTTGACAAAGTTAGTACGCTGATTTATCAGCGTGCCTGCATTGCGCTGGCTGACGGCAAACAAGAGATGGTCTAAAGCCTTCTGGTCCGGCACTGGCGGGCGACGGGCGCGCCGTCTTTTCGGAATATCTGCGAAGTCTTGCGTAGGAAATCGACCCGGCGGAGCGGGAGGCGTTTACAAATTCGCCGAAGATCTCAATGATATTTATCCGCGCAAGCTTGCTTATTTCCCGCGCACTGGTCGTGCACTGGTAAAAAAACTGGCGTCGTCGACGACCCACGATCTGGCCGTGCGCGAGCAGCGCTATGTCAAGTCGCTGCAGTCAGCTCCCGCGGGCGGGGAGATCGAATTGTTTTGATATGGGTAGTGCTTTTGCTTATGGCATCATGCGCGCAGGGCAGGGTGCGACAGCGCGAAAGGACGGCATGGCTTATTGGATGGTGGGATTGGAGCTGGCGGTTGCGGCAATTATTGGCTTGGCAATTTACCTTGCAACCCGCAAATGAGCTGGGCACGAGTGAGCATCAGCAAAGGCCGGTCCGCAGACCGGCCTCAGTTTGTCAGGCTGCTTTTTTAGCGGCTTGCACCAGACACTTGGACAGTTTGTCAAAGTGCAGCAGCGCTGCCTGGGTAAGTTCGAGTTGCTTGCGGCGGGCATCTTCGGTCTCGGCGAGCAGGATCCAGCCTTTTTCGCGCATCGATTTAAGACGGCTGTGCAGCATGGCAGGCGAACCCAGTTCACGTTTACCCATCAGGTCTTTCACAGAAAGACGTTCTTCGCGTTGACGTGCAAAGGCAATGATTTCGAGAATACGTTCTTCCAGCGGCGCCAGCGCCGGCAACGAGGGCATGCCACGCAGTGCTTCAGCAAGCTGCAAAAAGCGTAAATAGATATCGGCCGGACGGGTACGTTTGTTCACGGATTCGTGCTCCCTCGAAATGTTTAAACTGTTTCCATAGCGGAATGATATTACCCCAAATCTAGTTGGTTGTGTACAGTATACAAAAGGTATTTTTGCGACGAATTCGGCTGACTCTCAGTCGCGAATAGTGTCAATTGGTTAATCCTCAATGGCTGACTAACTTTCTATGCAGTAATATGGAGAATGCAATAGCAAGAGCAAATGCCGCATGTTGCTTGACCCGTTCCCCGCATCCCATTACATTCCGCATTCATTGGCCGTGCCAAACGGTCACAACTCTGAGCCTTTCCATGGATAATCCTTTGCCGCTCGCAGAAGGTGTGTGCACACCAGACACCGAATCTGCGTTTTTATTGCAAGCACGTTCGCGCCAGCGGCCTCTTGATCCTCTGATTAGTTGTCTGCTGCCGGCGTTCAACGAAGAAGGCAATATTGTGCCGATGCTGCAGACGCTGCACACCTTGTTTGTGCAGCTTGGGTTGCGCCATGAGTTGCTCGTGATCGACGACGGCAGTAGTGACGCCACGGTTGAACGGGTCATGAGCGTGATCGATCAGTTGCCGGTCAAGCTGGTGCAGCTATCGCGCAATTTTGGTAAAGAGATTGCGCTGTCGGCCGGCATTGATCATGCGAGTGGTGACGCGGCGGTGCTGCTGGATTGTGATTTTCAGCATCCCCCCGAATTGATTCCGTCTTTTCTGGCGCAGTGGCGTCGGGGTTATGACATGGTCTTTGCGGTTCGCTCGGATCGCAACGACGAATCCTTCGTCAAGCGCGCGGTCACGCAGGTGTTTTATGCACTGCTCAATTTTGGCGAACGCAACAAGATCCCTGAAAACACGCAAGACTTCCGGGTGCTCGACCGCTGCATGCTCGACGCGCTGAAAAGTATGCCCGAGCGTAACCGGTTTATGAAGGGACTCTATAACTGGGTCGGCTTTACCCGTATCGGCATGACGGTTCGCACGGATCCGCGCCGGCATGGAACGAGCAGCTTTAATTTTTATAGTTTGTTCCGACTTGGCGCGACCGGCTTGACGGCTTTTTCCAATGTGCCTTTGCGGCTCTGGACAGCCATTGGCGGCGGCATATCGATTCTGTCTATCCTGTATGCGCTCTACATCATGGTCGAGACACTGCTGTTCGGTAACGTCGCTACCGGCTGGCCGACGATTGTCGTTGGCATGGCGTTTCTGGGTGGCGTGCAGTTGATGTCAATCGGTATTCTCGGGGAATATATCGGCCGCATTTTTACGGAAGTCAAACAGCGTCCTGCTTATTTCGTCAGTCGCGTCACGACAGGTAGCGGCACCGGCAGCAACGATCATCAACGGCACGATTCGTTGCAATGAAACGCCAGCTGTTCTGGTTTGGTGTCGTGGGTGTGAGTGCCATGCTGGTGCATTTGGCGACTGTGGCACTGGTGCTGGTGCCGCTGGGGGTGCCCCCGCTGCTTGCCAACTGTGCAGGATTTTTAGTGGCATTTCAGGTCAGCCACGCCGGGCACCGCCGTTTCACATTTCAGGATGGCAGCGAGTCGGCGAGCTTGAGCTCGGCTTCGACCTCGCGCTTGCGTTTTTTTGGCGTCGCTTTAGCCAGCTTTGGTATCAACGAATTACTCTACGCGCTGCTACTGCGCTACACCACGCTGGACTATCGATTGGCCTTGGCTTTGGTCTTGGTACTCGTGGCCGCACTGACTTTTGTTTTAGCCCGTAACTGGGCTTTTGCCTCCCGGGAGATTGCATGAACGGCGCCACACGCAAGGTCACATTGTGTGCAGATGATTTTGCTCAATCCGAGCAAATTACAAGCGGCATATTGGAGCTGATCAGTTCGCGCCGGCTGACGGCCACCTCAGTCATGTCAGAGGCGCCCCATTGGCCGGCCGCCGCGCGTCGGCTGATGCCCCTGCAATCCCTGGCCGACGTTGGTTTACATCTCAATCTCACCCATTCGTTTGAAACGGGTGGGCCGATCCGTCCTTTGTCTTACTGGCTGCTCTTGTCGCAACTGCGCCTGATCTCGCGCGACTGGTTGCGCAAATTGTTTTGTACGCAGATTGATCGCTTCACCGAGCATCTGGGGCGCTTGCCTGATTTTATCGACGGGCACCAGCATGTGCACGCGTTTCCGCTGATCCGGGCCGCGTTGACGGATGCGATTGCCGATCGTTGGCCGCAAGACGATGCAGGACCCTGGCTGCGTGCGCCGGATCATTTGATGAAAGCCAGAGAGACGCCGATCAAGGCGATGGTATTGCGGTCTGCATGTAGCGGATTTTCTGAACACGCCGCGGCGCATGGTTTGCGGGTGACGCCTTATTTTGGCGGCGTCTATTCGCTGCTGCCGGGTGCGAATTTTCCGGCACGGATGAAACAATGGTTGCTCAATGCGCCGCATGGCACGCTGTTTATGTGTCATCCGGGTCGGGCTACGGTGGACCATCGTGATCCGCTCGATGGTGTGCGTGCGCTGGAATACAACTACCTTGCCAGTCCCGCCTTTGCGCAAGATTGTCGTGAAGCCGGCGTTATGTTGGGTCGCTTTGATGCAGGTAAAAAAATCCGCCCAATCGTCAAACCAGCTTGACCCTGCGCGGTGCGGACAGCGTCAGTTTGCACCAAGCTGATGCTGCTCTGCAGTTAGTGGTTTTGGTTGTTTAGGCAACTGTTCTTCTAATGAGCAATCTATTCAAAGCCGCGCCACGGCAGGCTTTGACCCAGCGCAAATAGAGTTTTCAACAGTGTTATCCACAATTTTTGTGATTAACTTTTGCCTGTCAAAATCGCATGGTTGTTCAATCTTTGTGCATGATGGCCGCTATTCGCGCTTCGCGCTCTTGTCCGGTTATCGCTTCTATCTCGGCGACATCCACACCTAGGTTGTGTAAAACAAAACTCGCGAGCTGTAAGCCGGTCTCGAGTACCTCGGGCGCCACCAGATTGGCGCCGGCTTCTTTCAGAGCGCGCGCATGGTATTCGTCGCGGGCACGGGCAAACAGGGGCACGGCACTAAATTCGCGTCGGATTGCGGAGGCCGCGTGCACGGCGGCCTCCGCATGATCCATGGTCAGGACAATCGCGCTGGCTGCGCTCGCATGGACGCGATGCAATAATTCGGGCCGGCTGACATCGCCGTAGTAAACCGGTTCGCCCAAAGGATGGCATCGAGTCGACAATTGCAGATCGTTTTCGATGGCGACATAGCGCACACCTTGTGCAGCTAAGAGTTTGGCGAGCAATTGACCGATGCGTCCAAATCCAACGATGATCACGTGGCCTTTTAGGGCCGCTGGCGTCGCTTGGTCGAGCGGGGCTTCGGCGTCCTGATGGGTGCGTTCCCACCATTGCCCCCACGCCTGCGCAGCGCGCGCCACCAGCGGCGTGGCGAACATCGACAGCGTGACGACAAGTAGTACAAACTGTCCTAGCGCAGGGGCAAAAAGATGATGTGCCACTGCGTAGCCGGTGACGATAAAAGCAAACTCGCCCCCTTGTCCCATTAGTAAGCCGCCTTCGATTGCGCGTCCCCAGGTAAACCGGGCTGTCTTTAGAACCAGTGCCAGCACCACGGATTTGACTGCAAACAAGGCCAGCACCGCCAGCGGTATCCATAACGGCGAAGCCAGCAGCACGCGTGTATCGGTTTGCATGCCGACCGACATAAAAAACAAGCCGAGCAATAAGCTTTTGAACGGCTCAATGGTGACCTCAACCTCATGCCGAAATTCGGTTTCGGCTAGCATTAGTCCGGCCAGAAATGCGCCGAGCGCCATCGATAGCCCGGCGTAGGACGTGATCCCGGCAATGCCCAGTGTCGACAATAAGATCAGCGCCATGAATGTGGCCGGCTGATGCTGCCGCATCAGTGTCTTGAAGAGTGGACGGATCACGCGCCGCCCGAGCCAGTAAATTAATAAAATCGCGCTGACGGATTTGAGTAATACCAGGCCAAGCACAGGCAATAGTTCTGCAGTCTCGCCTTTGGCCAGCACACTGCTCAAAATCATGATCGGCACGACTGCTAAGTCTTGCAGCATCAGGATGGAAAAATTGGCCTGCCCGAGGGGTGAATCGAGCAGGCGTTTTTCCGTCATTAATTGCATCACCACAGCCGTTGACGATAGTGCCAGTACCAGTCCCAGTAACATTGCCGCTGCGGGTGTGGCCGCAAACAGCAGCGCGATACTACCGATGGCCAATGCCGAGAGCAGCAACTGCGCACTGCCCACTCCAAACACCCAGCGCCGTAAAGCCCACAGTCGTTCAGCGGAAAGTGCCAAGCCGATGGTGAACATCAAAAAAAGTACACCGAGTTCACCCAGCGCTGCCGCACCTTCAACCCGGGTGAGCGTGAAATGCGATAGCCACGGTAATTGCCCCACCCACAGCCACAATCCAAACGGCCCAACCAGCACACCAACGGCTAAAAATCCCAGTACCTGATTGACACGGTAACGCTGCAAAATGGGAATCAAAATACCGGCCAACGCAAGAAACAATAGCGTCTCGCGCAGATAGGGCAGGCCTTCAGGTGAGGTTGGCATCAGACCAATAAAGGCAGGAAGTAAACCTTGATTTTAGAGCAGCCAAAAAGCAAGTGCCTAGTCTTCCCCGTATAATCGCGTTTTTTCTTTTGCTAGTGGACTTTTGTCATGAAGATCGCCCCTTTTGCTGCCCTCTTGGCCTGTGTTACGGTACCTTCTTTCGCGCAGCAAACTCTGTTTGGCGGCCGGCCTCAGGTTGTCTACGAGATTGAGCATGAGAAAGCGGCCGACAAGAGTGGGCACGCCAATTCGGTCACCTTGTATCCGGGAATACGTTGGAAGGAAGGCTGGATTAATGAGTTGGAAGTCATGCTCAAGTATGAGCGTGAAGCCGAAGCCGGCAGCCAGGGATTTGAGATCGCCCACGAGCGCGCGTTGGGGGTGCGCGTGCGTTCTATCGTGCACTTCACTGATAATTTCGGCGGATTTTTTCGGGGTTTGATCGGCCGCCGTTTTCAACCGGAATCATCCTACACCTACGCCTACGTTGAACCGGCTTTGACCTACAAGCTCGAGCCGCTTGACTGGTATACCGGTTATCGTTTTGTCCGGGCCATTGACGGCTCGAGCGGGCGTGATTATGACCAGTGGCGCATGGGACCGGGATGGGACATCAACGAGCATAACGAAATCGAGCTGCGTATTACCCGTTCATGGGATGCCGTAACGCGGGCACGGCGTAGTGATTCTATCGAAATTGAGTACACCTACAAATATTAAAATTCGGACCGATGATTAGTCCTCGTCGGTCAAACTCACCGTGCTGCTTACCCAATGCGGGTGATTGATCAACGGAACTGCGATGCAACTTGTTACTCGCCTCTTGCTCAGACTGATTGCCGTAGGCATGCTGATGCTGGTCGTTGCGCTTCTGCTGAGCGTGTATGCGGCGAAGCAGGACATTGGGAGTGAAGCGGCCGGCAGCCAAAAAGTTGGGCAGCTCATTCAGATTCTGGCCAAGCTGCAAGCTAATGCGGCACTCGCCGAACAAACTGCTGCGATCAATGCATTAAACGATAGCGGCACCTTGCGCCATTTTCATGTTGCCCTGCTTGATCAGACGGGCCGGCGTTTGACCCAACAGGCGCAGCAAAGCGGTGCATTACCTCTTTCCTGGCTCAATCGTATTTTGACCAACGATGTGGCGCTACCTACTTATTCCGTGTCGGTGACGCGCCCGGGCGGTGAGCTTGTAACCGTCGTGCTCGAACCCAATCCGTATTCAGAAAGTACCGAGGCCATGACGAGCGCGTTGCTGTTGCTGGGCCTGTTTTTTGCGCTGACTTTGTCCTTGATTGCGGCCATGTGGATCAGCGTAAAACTAGCCTTTGCACCGCTCACTCCTATCCTCTCGGGCATTGCGCGGATCGAGGCAGGTGACTACAGCGTGCGTCTGCCGCCCTCTGATACGCGCGAGCTGAATCAGATCGGGCAGGCTTTAAATCACCTCGCCGGTGTGCTGACCGAGCAGATCGCCAAGCAGCGCGAGCTGCTGCATCGTTTGCAAGATGTGCAGGAAGACGAACGCCGCAAGCTTGCACATGAGCTGCATGATGAGTTTGGTCAATTGCTCACAGCCATACAAGTCGACGCCTCTTATTTACTGAAACAATCCAACGGACAGCCCGCGCTTGAGGCCTGCGCGCAGGCGATGTATGACAACAGTAGCAGTATTTTGTCGCAATTAAAAAGTCTGCTTGCCCAGCTGCGCCCCTATGGCTTGCAAGGTGATGAAGAACACGATATCGCGCTTGAGCAAGCCTTGCGCGATCTGGTGCGACAACGGCAGTCGCGGGGTGACGTTGGTTTGGCGTGCAGTTTGTCGGTCAATCTGGCGACGGCCGCTGTGCCGCAGCGTCTTGCTGTGGCGGTCTATCGGATTGCGCAAGAGGCGCTGACGAATGTGATGCGCCACGCGCAGGCCACGCGGGTTGATCTGGTGGTGAGCGTAGAGGAGGGCGGCCGTAGTCTGCGCCTGACGGTGGCCGATGACGGACGAGGTCTTGATTTGTCGGCCGAGCAGGCGGGTGTGCCGGGGCAAAGCGGGCTTGGTCTGGCCGGCATGCGCGAGCGGATATTGGCGAATCAGGGCAGCTTGCAGCTGCGGCGCGCTATGCCGCACGGGCTGATCGTGGAAGCACGCTTCCCCTTATTGACCGAGGAGCTGGGACATGACAACTGAGTTGATCCGGGTCTTATTGGTGGATGATCATGCGGTGGTTCGCGCGGGCTACAAACGCTATTTAGAACTCGACCCCGCCATTGCTGTAGTCGGTGAGGCTGATAGTGGTGAACAGGCCTATGGTTTTCTGACTGCGGGCAATGAAGTCAGTGGCGCCGATGTGGTGGTGATGGATTTGTCGATGCCGGGGCAGGGCGGAATAGAAAGCATGCGTCATATTTTGCAGCGCTTCCCGCAGCAGCGCGTGCTGGTTTTTACCATGCACGATAATGCGGCGTTGGCGGTGCAAGCCTTGCGCGCCGGTGCGCGAGGTTATCTGACCAAGAGCATGCCGCCTGAGCGCATTGTCGATGCTATTCATCAGGTCATGCAAGGTGGCATACCGATGTCGGATGAGGTGGCCGCGGCCATTGCGCAGGCCGGTGATGATGCTGCGCCGCATTTGCAATTAGCACCGCGCGAGTTTGAAATTTTTCGTCTGCTGGCCAATGGACACGCGGTGGAAGATATTGGTCAGCGCCTGCATATCGGCGTCAAGACGGTGGCTAATTATCAGTCAACGATACGGCAAAAGCTCGGCGTGACGACGGCCATCGAATTGCATCAGTATGCCAAGCGGCATGGGCTGGCTTAGCAGCGCATAAAAAAGCCGGTATGCAATACGTTTGCATACCGGCTCAAACCACCCGGGGAGAGACCCGGTTGCGGGGACAGTCGTGAAATCAGAAGCGGTAGCGCAGACCAACCATGAAGGAGCGCGGTGCACCGGGTGCCACAAAGCGGTTGACGGTAGGCATGACAGATGGGTCAGCATTACCAGGATCTAATTGGCTGCCGGACGTATTGAACATGTTCATCGCCATCATCCCGTAGGTCTCGAAGCGTCGATCAAAAATATTGTTGATTCGGAAAAAATAATCCAGTCCTTTTTGTGCTTCGTAATTAGCATGCAAATTGACTAGGGTGTAGCCTTTGACGTTTGCCTTAGCTTGGATGGTTTCATCATTCTCCGGTCCGACCTGGCCATCTTCGTTGCCCTGTGTGACGAGACTTGAGGTCGCCATCACCGTGCCGCCAATGACGAGTTTAGGTGCCGCGCGCCAGTCGGCATTGAGCTTGAGTGTATGGGCGGGCAAGCCAGCGATACGATCGCCGGGCTTGACACTAATATCCCGCTCGCCGCCAAACAAAAGACCATTGTCTTGATAGGTCGCGTGCAGATAGCTATAGCTGGCACGCATGGCAACCTGGCCCAAGCTGGCGTATGCGGAGAGATCGATACCCTGACGAAGAGTCTTCGAGAAATTGCTGAAGTAACCCTGGCCTGTTGCACCGATCGCGCGGAACAGAATATCGTCAGTGTTTTGTGACCGGTAAACCGACGCCGACAAGCCGTAATTATCCGAGAAGGCCCAGCGCATGCCGCCTTCTACGGTGCGGGCGATGACTTGTTTCAGATACGGGTCAGCCTGTAAGCCGGTGGGTAACCGGCATGGTTCAGCCGGATCGGCGCAGCCAAGCTCAATGACAGTCGGGACGCGATTACTTTGACCGACGTTACCAAATACGGTTACAGCCGGGGTGAGTTTCTGGCTGATGCCCAGTGAAGGATTCAGACTATTATAGGAAAATTGTTCTTTTGGTTTGTCTGTTGAATTGGCTAGTGGGTCACCGGCGTTGTCGAGATAATCGGTAATCACGTTACTGACTTTGGCGTGATTGAAACGCGCCGCTGCGGTCAAATAGGTGTTGCCCGTAATGTTCCAGGTATCGGCCGAATACAAACCGACCGCATAAGATTTACCGCGGACGCCAGAGGTTGACAAGGGGTCTTCGCAATCATTCAGCGTGACCCCGCGCGTGGCTGCATCAAGATGACATTCCTGACGCTGACTGGCACCGTAGCGTACCGAACTCGCATCGAAACTGGCGCCCACGGTCAGATGATGTTTGTCCATCAGCTTGGTCAGATTGACACTGCTGCCGTAGCTGGTTTGGCTGGTCGTGGTGTAGTTGAGAACGGCTTCGTTTTCGAAATTGCCTGCACCATCGTCTTCGCGTTCTGCATCACCGCCGACTGTCTGGCGTGAGCTTTTGCGGGCGTATAGCGTCGTGGCAAGCTCGGTGCTGCTGTCGAACATGCGTTGGAAGTTAAAGGTGAGCATGTTGAGCTGATTTTCCGTACGGTCGGGATGGGTGTAGACCGCGCGGCGATTTTGTTCGTACAGGCCTGCCGTCGGGGAGCTGGTCAGATTATCTTCGTTGCCGAAGTTTGAACTTGGCACGAGACCATTGCCGAGCAAATTACTCCGGCCCACCAACAAGGATAGATCCCAATTACTGTCGCTTTGTACACGGCCGATCTTGGTGAAGATATTACCAAGCTGACCCGAGGAGTGCTCACGCCAGCCGGCCTCATCAAAGGCCGTGGCTGCAATAAACTGATGCCAGCCATCGTCGGATTTGTTGCCGTAGTTTACGTCGATACGTTTACGACCGAAACTGCCGGCCTGTAATTTGATATCGGTACCGGGTGCAGTCAGTCCGGACTTAGTGGTAAAGGCGAGTGCGCCACCGAGCGTGTTCAAACCATAAATCGGGTTCGATCCTGGTACCAGTGTCACGCTCGAAAATGCCGATTCAGGCAGCATGTCCCAATTGACAACATCGCCAAACGGCTCGTTGACACGTACACCGTCCAGATAGACCGACAAGCCTTGGGACGAGCCGAGTATGGCTGACGCGCGAAAACCGCGATAGGTCACATCTGCCTGAAAGGGACTCCCTTGTACCTCATTGACATTCACACCGGTTAAGTTGCGCGACATGAATTCGGTCAGGTTGAGTGACTGCGCGTTATAGACCGCGGTGTCGTTGACGCTCTGCACTTCGTACGGCAGCTTATATTTTTCAATACCAATGCCCGGTAGCGGAGAGGTGCCAACCACTTCGACTTGCGGCAGCTGTGCTTCGGCCGTGACTTGTGCCCACAGCGGGCTGGCAGAAAACATGGCCACGATGGACGTCGCTATCATGGAACGTGTGGCGGGACGGCGTGCGGTAAAACGGCGTGATTGAGCAGATGTGCGCATGATTTTATTTTAATAAATGCTTTTTTAGTAAGTCAGACGATTCAATCGTCTTGGTCTCTACTGATCCGCGAGGCGAAACTTCGCTGACAGTGCGCCGAGCATAAAGCGATCGGCGCCAATTTAAAATGGGAAAACTTCCCGCTGCACCGTCCGAAGTACGCCGGCTTGTTAGAATGGCGCTCTTTCGCTGTGCGACTTTTTTTATTCTTTCTCTTATCTGCCTGGGAGTTCTGCCTTATGTCAGCCGCACCGCTCATCGTCGAACGAGATCACGCGCTCGCGATCATCACCCTCAATAATCCAAGCCGGGCCAATGTGCTCGATATGGCCATGGCGCAGGCGTTTCACGCTGCCGTTGAACAGGTTGGCGGCGATCCGTCGGTGCGGGCCTTGCTCATCACGGCCAATGGCAAGCAGTTCTGCGCTGGTGGCGACATCAACAGCATGAGTGATAGCAGCCGTTCTTTACCGGCGATTTTGGAAGAATTGATCCAGCCGGTGCATGCCGCCATCGCACTGATCGGCGAGCTGAGCATCCCGGTTGTGAGTGCCTTAAATGGCCCGGTCGGTGGTGGCGGAATCGGTCTGGCCTTGTGCGCCGATCTGGTACTTGCAGCCGAATCAATGAAACTACGCGGCGGCTATTCGGCGATAGGATTGACGCCCGACGCAGGGGGCTCCTGGTTTGTCACGCAGCGGGTGGGCAGCGCGCGCGCCAAAGATATTTACCTGAGCAACCGGCCGATTGGTGCTGCCGAATGTTTGCAGCTTGGTCTGGTCGATGCGGTGCATCCGGATGCGACACTGGCACAAGCCGCGCGTGCACTGGCCACCCAGTTGTCAAAGGGGCCCTCACTAGCGCAGGCACGTATCAAGACACTGATTGGGCAGGCTTCTCACAACACGCTGTCCGAACATCTGGCGATGGAGTCTGGCTTCATGGTCGCCTCGGGCGACAGTGTTGATGGCCAGGAAGGTATCCGAGCGTTCATGGAAAAACGTGCGCCACAATTTTTGTAAAAACATCGCACACCCATCAAGATAAAAACAGGAGACTTATGAAAGCCATCGTATGCAAAGCGTGGGGCTTGCCCGAAACGCTGATCGTTGAACAGCAGCCAGATCTGGTTCCTGCCGCAGGCGAAGTCGTCATCGACATCATGGCCGCCGGCGTGAATTTTCCGGATGTACTGATCATTCAAAACAAATATCAGTTCAAGCCGGCGCTGCCTTTTACACCGGGCAATGAGCTCGCAGGGACGGTGCGCGCAGTCGGCGCGGGCGTAACCCAATTTCACGTTGGTGACCGGGTATTTGCGTTCGTGCCGCAAGGCGCGTTTGCGCAGCAAGTTGTGGCAGCCGCACACACGGTGATGCCGATGGCGCCGGGCATGGATTTCGATATTGCTGCCGCCATTACGCTGACCTACGGTACTTCGCATCATGCCATTGTCGACCGTGCCCAATTGAAAGCCGGCGAAACCATGCTGGTGTTGGGCGCTGCCGGTGGCGTTGGTCTGGCTGCCATCGAGATTGGCAAGGCACTGGGGGCGCGCGTGATTGCCGCCGCATCGACTGCTGAAAAGCTCGCCGTCTGCAAAGAACATGGCGCCGATGTGCTAATCAATTACACCACCGAAGACCTGCGCGAAGCCATCAAGGCTGCTACCGATGGCAAAGGTCCCGACGTCGTGTATGACCCGGTTGGCGGCGGCTACACTGAGCCCGCTTTCCGTTCGATAGCATGGCGTGGACGCTATCTGGTCATTGGTTTTGCCAACGGCGACATTCCGAAGATCCCGCTTAATTTGCCGCTGCTCAAAGGGGCGTCCATCGTCGGCGTGTTCTGGGGCGAATTTGCCAAACGCGAAGCGGCCCACAATATCGCCGCCATGCACGAACTAATGACTTGGCTGGGCGAGGGAAAAATCCGACCGCACATTTCAGGCCGTTACGCGCTCGCCGATACACCCCAAGCCCTGAATGATATGGCCTCGCGCAAAGTCACCGGCAAGATCGTTATTTTGCCCCAGCAATGAGTCACCCACTGCCTACCTCGTTAAGCGGCCCCAAGGTCTATGCCATCGGCGGTGTGACGCCGGTCATTGACCCGAGCGCCTTTGTGCATCCGACAGCGGTACTGATTGGCGATGTCATCATCGGCCCGCGCTGCTATGTCGGCCCGCTGGCGTGTTTGCGGGGCGACTTTGGCCGCCTCATTATGGAAGAGGGCGCTAACTTGCAAGACACCTGCGTCGTGCACGGCTTTCCGGGTAGCGACACCATTATCGAGGTCGATGGTCACGTCGGTCATGGTGCCGTCATTCATGGTGCCCGCGTGGGGCGTAATGCGCTGGTGGGGATGAATGCAGTGGTGATGGACGGCGCCGTCATTGGTGAGTCGTCGATTGTGGCGGCGATGTCATTTGTTAAAACCGGCATGGTGGTGCCACCGCGCAGTCTTGTCATGGGCATGCCCGCCAAGGTGATGCGCACCCTTTCTGACGACGAGATCAAATGGAAGAGCCGTGGTACGCACGAATACCAGCAGCTTGCGCTACGCTGTCTGGCCGACATGCAAGAAGTCGCGCCGTTGACTGCGGTCGAGCCGAATCGGCCTCGTCTGCGGCTCGACAATCCGCATGATTTGATCAAGCCCAAGGCTTCGGGTGGGCAGTGAGATTGTGCCTGACTAGCCTGAGCGTTCAAGGAACCTGACGATGCACAACCAGCAAGACCATCACTATCAGACACTGGAAATTACCCGCGACGGGATGGCGGCGACAATTTGGCTTAATCGTGCTGAGGTGCGGAATGCGTTTAATGAAACCGCCATTGCCGAGATTGCGCACGCGTTTCGTGCGCTGGATCAGGATCGCGGGGTGCGTGTGGTGGTGCTGGGTGCGCGCGGTCCGGCATTTTGCGCCGGTGCCGATCTGAACTGGATGAAAAAAATGGCCGGCTACACCGATGCCGAAAATCTTGCCGATGCCGCCGCATTGGCCGATATGTTGCAGGCGATTTATCGGTGCAGCAAGCCGACGGTCGCACGCGTACAAGGCGATTGCTATGCCGGTGGCATGGGGCTTGTTGCTGCCTGCGATATCGCGGTGGCGCAAGAGAGCGCTGGCTTTTGTCTCTCGGAAGTGCGGCTAGGTCTGATCCCTGCCACCATCTCGCCCTATGTGATTCGGGCCATCGGCGAGCGGGCTACGCACCGTTATTTTTTAACGGCGGAGCGTTTTACTGCGGCCACCGCGCATGCGATCGGGCTGGTGCACGAGCTGGCCACCGACGACACGCTTGATCACGCACTCGACGCTTTGGTGCAATCGCTGCTGACCTGCAGCCCGCATGCTGTGGGTGAGGCCAAGCGCTTGCTGCATGATGTGGCCGGCGAGCTGATTGAACCCGCACTCATCGCCGACACCGTGCGCCGGATTGCCGAGATCCGCGCCTCTGAGCAAGGGCGCGAAGGCGTGCAGGCTTTTCTGCAAAAACGTAAACCCTCTTGGCTGACCGACGCTTCGCATGACGCCTGAATTTTCCTTGCTGCGGCAATTACAGCAGCAACTTGATGCACTCGATTCCAATCAATTACGCCGCGTGCTGCGCACCACCGAGACGCCTTGCGCACCGACAGTACATGTGGATGGCAAATCGATGCTGGCGTTTTGCAGTAATGATTATCTGGGCTTGGCAGCGCATCCGCGTGTCATTGAGGCCTTGCAGCAGGGCGCGTCCTTGTATGGTGTCGGCAGTGGGGCCTCGCACTTAATCAGTGGGCATTCGCGTGCGCACGCCGCATTGGAAGAACGACTGGCTGCCTTATTCGATGCGCATATTGACACCGTGCGCACGCTTTATTTTTGCACCGGTTACTTGGCCAATCTGGCGACACTGACTGCCTTGGCCGGCAAGGATGCTGCGATTTTTTCAGAAGCATTCAATCATGCGTCGCTGATTGACGGGGCGCGTCTGTCGCGCGCCGCGGTGCAGGTGTATCCGCATGGCGATTTGCAACAGCTCGACGTAATGCTGAGTGCCAGCACCGCCGCCACCAAACTTGTCGTCACCGACAGCGTCTTTAGTATGGAAGGTGATATTGCGCCATTGCCGGCATTGCTGGCACTGTGCGAACGACATGGGGCGTGGTGTGTGGTGGACGATGCGCATGGCTTTGGCGTACTCGGTGCCCATGGTGCCGGCGTACTCGAACATTTTGCGTTGCGCTCGCCCCAGCTTATTTATATCGGCACCTTGGGCAAAGCCGCTGGCGTCGGGGGCGCGTTTGTCGCGGCCCACGCCACTGTCATTGAATGGCTGGTGCAGCGCGCCCGGCCTTATATTTACAGCACTGCTGCACCGCCCGCGTTGGCGCATGCGCTGCTGGCCAGCGTTGACATTATCGCGGGCCCCGAGGGCGCGCGTCTGCGAGCGCACTTGCAGCAACTGATCACCCAATTTCGCGCCGCCTTGCAACTGCAAAACTGGCATCTGCTGCCTTCAACAACGCCGATACAGCCGATTGTGATTGGTGCCAATCAGGCCACCATCGATGCCGGTACTGCCTTGCGCGAGCAGGGTTTGTGGGTGGCAGCGATTCGTCCGCCGACGGTGCCCTTGCACACCGCAAGACTGCGTGTCACGCTCTCTGCCGCGCATACCGGCGCACAAGTTGCGCAGCTTGCCCACGCCATTAACCGACTGGAAGCCCCTTCACCATGAGCCTGCGATTTTCGTGTTTTATTACCGGCACCGATACCGGTGTAGGCAAGACCTTGGTGGCAGCGGCGTTTTTGCATGCATTAAACCGTGCCGGTTTACCGGCCACCGGCGTCAAGCCCGTTGCCGCTGGCACCGTGTTGATTGATGGCGTCATGGTCAACGACGATGTGGCGCTGCTTGCGGCCGAGTCTGGTACTAGTCTGCCGCGTGAGCTGACGACACCGTACCTGCTGCACGAAGCCGCCGCGCCCCATATTGCGGCCGCACTCGAACAGGTGGAGATCGATGCGGCGCATTTATTACGCTGCTATCAGCAGGTGGCGCAATTAACGGATGCGGTCGTGGTCGAAGGCGTAGGCGGATTTCGCGTGCCCCTGAATGCACAGGTCGATACCGCTGATCTGGCTGCGCAGCTTGATCTCGATTTGATTCTGGTGGTGGGCTTGCGGCTTGGCTGTATTAACCATGCGCTGCTGACTGCAGAAGCCATCGCCGCGCGCGGATTAAGATTAGTTGGCTGGGTGGCCAATCAGATCGATGTGACGATGCCGCATCAAGAGGCCAACTTGCTGGCGCTACAAGCGCGCTTGCCGGCGCCTTTGCTTGGGGTGCTGCCGTGGATGGCTGTGCCAAGCGCCGCAGCCGCGGCCGACTGTCTGGATTTTTCACGCCTGCCGACGTGGCCGGTGGCGTGATCGTCTAAAAATTAAGTCGGTTTTTTTCGTGCCACCATGCCGATCAGTGCCGACTGCCCGCTATGCTGCGTGCCTTCGTGCAGCACCTCTTCGTAGCTGTCGAGTTCTATGATTTCGATGTCCGAGAAAGCCTCACGTAACAAGGCGTCCGTGTACAGATGCGAGAGCAGCGGTGGGCCACCGGTTTTGTATGCAAGCTGTTGGGGTGTGTAGCCTTGCAAAAGCAATACACCACCTGGCTTTAGGGTGTCGATCAGCTGGGCAAACAGCACCGCGCGGGCGTCGGGATCGGCAAACTGAATGAAGATCGCCGCCACCAAATCGTACTGTGCTGTTTGCCAGGGCCAGTCTTCGCAACCGCACACCGCATAGTTCACCGTAGCCTGCTGTTGTGCAGCAAGCTTTTGTGCCTTGGCCACGCCCACTGCCGCAATATCAAACGCATCAACCTGCATGCCTTGCTGCGCTAGCCAGACGCTATTGCGCCCCTCGCCATCGGCCACCGCTAACGCGCGCCCACCCGGTGCGATCAGCTTGGCATGCCGGGCCAGCCAGACATTGGGCGCGGTGCCGAAGATATAGTCGTCGGTAGAAAAGCGTTTGTCCCAAGTCTGGGCCGGATTGGCGAAAGCAGCGCTCATGCGTCCTCGGCAGCGGGAGCAGGGCAGGTGCGCAGCCCCAAGATCGTGTAGAGCGGGCAGAAACGTAGCGTGCCTGTCGCAATCGGGATCAATCCCAACCAGCCCCAAGGCCCGATAACATTAAGCAGCGCGAGCAATATGAGCAAGCTACCCGCAAAGATGCGCAGTGCTCGGTCTGTGGTACCGACATTAGCTTTCATAGTCTTCTCCTTGGCTGGTGAAAAAAATATTACATGGCGCCGGCGCGACGCGGCTGATGCCAAAAACGGTCGGCGAATTCAAATAGTGCCATACCCGCTACCATTGCCAGCACAAAAATGACGGCCTTCGGATTGCCCGTTCCCAAGGACGTTAGTGCCGGGCCCGGGCAAAAACCGGCCATGCCCCAGCCGACGCCAAACAGCAAGCTGCCGATCACGAGCCGGCGGTCGATGTCGCTGCTGGTGGGCAGGTGCATGGCGCCACCAATAAAGCTCGATGTCCGTTGTCTGGCAAAGCGAAAAGCCACCACGCCGACCAAAATGGCGCCGCCCATTACAAACGCCAGCGAGGGATCCCAGTTGCCGCCGATATCCAGAAAGCCGACCACTTTGGCCGGGTCGGTCATGCCGCCAAAAATAAGGCCGATGCCAAAGATCAGGCCGACGAGGAAGGCTGATAGGGTATCAGTATGTTTTTTCACAGTGTTCTCCTGAAATCAAGCAAGCAGATGACGCATCACAAAAACGGCAGCCATACCGGCGCCCATAAAGGCCATTGTTGCCACAAGGGAGCGCGGGGAGAGTCGCGACAAACCGCAGACCCCATGGCCGCTGGTACAACCGGCCCCATAGCGCGTGCCAACACCCACTAACAAACCGGCAACGATTAGTACCTCGGTGCCCGCATCAATGGTGGCAATGACGGGTGGTACAAAGGGCAGCAGTGCTAGTGGGGCAACAATCAAGCCAGCCAAAAAGGCGACACGCCACATCAAGTCACCCGTTCGCGGACGTAACAGGCCACCCAAAATGCCGCTGATACCGGCGATACGGCCATTGGCGAGCACGAACAGCGCCGATGCTGCGCCGATAAGTACGCCGCCTAACAGCGACAAGCCCGGCGTGAAATGCGTCCAATCGATGGTCATGCTGTTTCTCCTTCAGGTTTTTCGCAAAATTGGTCGTACAGCACCGCCATCATGGCCAGGGCGGCCGGGCTGGCGATACGGTAATAAATCTGTTTGCCTTCGCGGCGGGTTTCCACCAGCGACTCGTCGCGCAAGACGGCAAGTTGCTGCGACAAAGTCGGCTGTTGAATATCAAGTAGTGTTTCGAGTTCGCCCACTCGACGTTCACCGGCGGCCAGCTGACACAACAGCATTAACCGGTCGGGGTTGGAGAGCACCCGCATCAGACCGCACGCCGCGTTGGCAGCGGTGCGCATGGCTGGTAAATTAAAATCCTGCGTCATGATCATAGAAGTGAGAATTGTCAAAAGAAGTGTCACTCTACCTGAATACAAAATATAAATCAATAAACTATTTGAGGCCTAATTGTTTGATTAAGATCCCTATTAAAGAAACTACTATTGCCGGCATGGAAAATTCTATTAGACAAAAACTATCGGTTTTGTTAAAACCCTCTTGTCGCACGTATCAAGGTGTGGCCAACAAAATTGTTAAAAAAAGCACAAGATGTTTTTAAAAATTCCCCTTTTTCCGGAGAACTCCATGCGTTTAATTCCTACCTTGCTCGTTGCTGCAGCGGCAGCGGGCTTTAGCCAGTTTGTCTTGGCAGACACGACCGACGTGAAGACACAGTCGGTCGTAGAAGTCAAAAAGAAAGGCGTGCACTGCGAGCAGGATCCAAACTGCTTCAACCGCTATCATCCGGCCATCAAGCCGGTGGCACGTGCCAAGCCAGGCCAGACGATCGTTGTGCATACCCGTGATGCGCTCGACTCTAACCTCAATATCAATTCAAAGCCAAAAGATGTCACGGCGATCGATTTGAATCTGATCCACCCGATGACGGGCCCGATCTATATCGAAGGCGCAAAGCGTGGCGACGTGCTGGCCATCAAACTCATCGACATCAATCCTGATGAGTATGGTTACACCACGATCATCCCGGGCTTTGGCTTCTTGCCAGACATGTTCCCGACGCCTTTTGTGGCGAACTGGAAGCTCAATCGTCTCGAAGCAGTGTCAGAGCAAATGCCTGGCGTTCGCATCCCGATGAATGGTTTCATGGGTTCAGTTGGCGTGATGCCCGGCGAGCCTGAAGTAGAAAAATGGTTGGCGCGTGAAGCCCAGTTAGCCAAAGCGGGCGGCGTTGCTTTGCCACCTGAACCAACTGGCGCACGTCCACCTGAAGTTTGCGGCCCTAACGGCAGCAACAAAGACAAATGCCTGCGCACGATTCCACCGCGTGAAAACGGCGGTAACATGGACGTCAAGCAGATGGTTGCTGGCACCACGCTGCTGTTGCCTTGCTTCGTTGATGGTTGCGGTTTCTTCATCGGCGACGTGCACTACGCACAGGGCGACGGCGAAGTTGCTGGTACCGCCATTGAAATGGGTGCGGTCGTGACGGTCTCTACCGAGATTCGTAAAGGCATGGCTTCCCTGATCAAGCAACCGCAGTTTGAAGGCGGCTCGCAGATCAAGAAGCTTGAGCCGGACAGCTTCCACGCTACCGTGGGCTATCCGTTCAAAAACGCCGGCGAAGTTCCACCACAATGGGCTTATCTGGATAGCGAAAAAATCAAGCCATTGACCAATCTGTCCAATGACCTGACTTTGGCTGCGCGTAACTCCCTGATTCAGATGCTGGACTGGCTGCAAGCCACCAAGAATCTGTCTAAAGAGCAGGCGTATGTCGTCACCAGCGTCGCTTGCGATCTGCGTGTTGGTAACGTCGTCGATGTGCCAAACTATCTGGTCTCGACAATCTGCCCGATGGACATCTTCGACAAGAAGTAATCCTCGGCACGGTAATATCAAAGGGCGAGGATATTCCTCGCCTTTTTTTTGGAAAAATTATGCAAAGAAGACGATTCATCGCTGCCGCCACGACGTTGATGGCGATGGCTGCCTTACCTGTGACTGCGGCCTGGGCGCATACGCCTTACCGGCAGTGGGATATTTTTCGCAAACGACATTTACAAATCTTGACTTCGCGCAGTGACCTCGCCGGTGACACCGTGGGCGACGATTGGGTAGCCTGCCTGGCTGAAAAGTTGCCGCTCTCGCGCGCGATGGTGAGCCGCGCGCGCGACATGATTCGCGTGGTCAGTTTGATGAAAACCGATCAGGCTAAGCTGGCGATTTTGTCTTATGCCGATGCGGACGCAATTCTTTCGGGCACATCGCCTTATGAAGAATTCAAGCCCATGCCGCTCCAGGTCATGTTTGATAACGGCGCCTATTTGCTGGTAGCGCGCCATGATCTGCCGCTGCATCACGGTTTCCTGATTGCGGTGACCTTGCTCGAAGATGCCAAGACTTTGCATCTGACGGTGCCGCTCGATGGCAAGTTTGGTATGGACGTTCACCCCGGTGCCAAGGCTGCGGCATTAGGTGAAAAAATCGAATTGCCCGCGGAAGAAAAATGATCGCCCATTGCCTGTTGATTGGCGCGACTGGTCTGCTGTTTTCAGTGGGGGCGTTCGCGCATGATGCCATCAGCGCCGAAGCACGCAAGGCGACACTGGCCCGGCTCGATGAGCTGCGGCGCACGAGTGCCACGGCAAGTGCGCCAGCCGAGCGGGCAACTGCCTTGATCGAAATCGGCAAGACCCTTGATGGCGTGCGTGTGCTGCTCAACGAAGACATCATCAGTCATGGCAAGACTCAGGGGCTGGAGACGCTCATGCTGGTCAATCAGCTCAATGCGTCGCCACACAAGCTGCAGCTCTCGCCACAGACCCGATTTTATCTGTCGGACCCGCATTTCTACCGCGACGCACTCACCTTGGATCCGCGCGGTAAACAGGCGCTGTTTGCCCGTTTCATGCTGCTGAAAAATCATTTCTATGACAGCTTCGTTGACAATCCACTGAAGCCGGTCAAAGAAAGTAAGGAGGCTTTGCTGGAGATGATCACGCTGGGCGAGTCGCTCATCGTGGCCAAGGATGCTGCAGTCGATACCGAAGAGGTGCACTTCATCCTCGCTATTCAGTATTTAAAGGCGGCAGAGTCGGGCGCGCTGCCCAAGGCGAAGTGTCAGAGCCGCTACGCTGAGCTGCAAAAAAAATTCAAGAGCCAATGGCCCGATAGCTTGAAGCTGCTCACGCTTGAGGCGTTGTCGCCATCATGATGAAGCCACTGGTGCTTCGGCTTGTAATCCAGCTTGCAATGCGCCTGCTGCTGTTGGGCTTGCTCGGTGTGAGCGGGTTTGCGGCCGCGCATCAGTCGGGCAATAGCTATCTGCAGATCGATGGCGGCGAGCCGGGCGTGTTGCAGGTGCAACTTGATTTTGCGATCAAAGATATTAACGGCATCTTGCAGATTCCAGCGGCGCAGCAAAAAGAAATTACCCGCGCCGAACTCAAGCAATTACAGGCACCAATTGCGGCTACGGTGGCGGCTTCTCTCACTCTGGAGGTCGATTCACAGCCCTTACCGCTGACATTTCAGGCGCAGTCAGTCACGGTGCACAACGACGGCTTGTATGTCCGGCAAAACTATACGGCCACGGGCTTGACGCCGGATGCCAACTACCTGCTGGTACGTTACGATTTTTTTAATGCCGACGAAAAGCTTGCGCGTGCGCTCTTCAAACTCGCCGTCAATGGTAGCGAAACCTCGTCCGTATTCGATGCCCGTCATGCGGTGCAGCGCTTTGCACTGCGTGACGTGGCCTTGATGGATACCTTGTTTGTGTTTGCGCGCGAAGGCGCGCTGCACATCTGGAGCGGACCGGACCATTTACTATTTTTGTTGTGCCTGCTGCTGCCGGGTTTAGTACTTGCTGTGCCGGGTTATGCCGGCAGCAGCCTGCGCCTGTCCTTGTTGTCGGGCTATGCGCTCAAAGTGATTACGGCTTTTACGGTTGCGCATTCGATCACCTTGCTGGCCGCCGCGATGGACTGGATTGCGCTGCCCGACCGTCTGATCGAGGCCGCCATTGCGGCTTCCATTGTGGTAGCGGCGCTGCTCAATCTGATGCCGCGCTTCCGGCATCACAACTGGAAGCTGGCGTTCGGTTTCGGTCTGATTCACGGCATGGGATTCGCGAATGGATTGCGTGAATTGGGTTTATCACAGACCCATTTTATTGAGACGCTGCTGGCATTTAATATGGGCGTTGAGTTTGGACAGTTGGCTGTCGTACTGGGTTCCGGTGTGTTGGTGCTGCCGTTGTTACGACAGGGGCACCGGGTAGCAGCCCTGCTGCGCTGGGGCTCGCTGGCCATTGCCGGCATTGCCAGTGTTTGGCTTATCGAGCGCCTCATCGCCTGAGGCGGCGGGGCAGATCAGCGGATCGTCGCGCACGCCACCCGGCGACGCTTAGGTCTTAGACAAGGCCTGATCAATATCCCAGATGATATCGTTGACCGATTCAATGCCCACGGCCAGTCGGATCAAATCAGGTGGCACGCCAGCGGCCATCTGCTGTTCTTCCGACAGCTGACGATGCGTGGTAGAGGCCGGATGAATCACCAGTGTTTTTGCATCGCCGATGTTGGCCAGATGCGATAAAAACTCGACGCTCTCGATAAATTTTTGTCCGGCCGCGGCGCCACCCTTGATGCCGAATGAGAGTACGGCGCCGGCGCCCTTGGGCAAATAGCGTTGGGCCAGATCGTAGTAGCGATTATTTTTCAGCCCCGGATAGTTGACCCACGCCACTTTGGGATGCTCGGATAAATACTGCGCAATCGTCAGCGTATTACTGCAGTGCCGTTCCATCCGCAGATGCAAGGTCTCGACCCCTTGCAGCAGTAAAAAGGCATTGAACGGCGAGAGCGCAGGGCCAAAGGTGCGCATGCCTTCCATTCGGCATTTCATCGTAAAACCAAAATCCCCGAAGGTCTCGTAGAAGCGCACCCCGTGGTAGCCCTCGGAGGGCTCGGTCATGCTGGCGAATTTGCCATTGCCCCAATTGAATTTGCCCGACTCAACAATCACCCCACCCATGGTGGTACCGTGGCCCCCGATGAATTTGGTGGCAGAGTGAATAACGATCGCTGCGCCCCAGCTAAACGGCTGGCACAAGTAGGGGCTGGCAAAGGTATTGTCGATAAATAGCGGTAGCCCGGCCTGATCGGCGATGGCGCTCACCTTGGCGATATCGAGCACATTGAGTGAGGGATTACCCAAGGTCTCGGCGTACAGCAGCTTGGTCTTGGGCGTGATGGCGCGGGCGAAATTTTCAGGGTCATCCGAATCCACAAAAATGGTGTTGATGCCGAGCTTACGGAAATTGACATCAAGCTGGGTGTGCGTGCCGCCATACAGCGTGCGCGCCGCCACAATCTCGTCACCGGTCTGGCAGATATTGAGCATGGCGATCATTTGCGCCGCCATGCCGCTGGAGGTGGCCACTGCGGCGCGGCCGTTCTCCAATGCCGCAATGCGCTCCTCGAGCACCGCTACAGTCGGGTTTGACAGCCGCGAATACACATTGCCGAAGGTTTGCAGATTAAACAAACTCGCCGCATGCTCGGCACTGTCAAACACGTAGGAGGTGGTTTGATAAATTGGCACCGCGCGCGAGCCGGTGGCCGCGTCCGGTATCTGGCCTGCGTGCAGGCAGAGCGTATCAAAATCAAAAATATGGTCTTGGGACATGGCGATCGCTTAGAGAGGACGACGGGAAGAAATGACACCGGTGTTGACCCCGAACCAGCCGAGGCCACCAAACAGGCGAGCGTATTCAATTTTGACGCAGCGGTTCATCACCACCGATAGGCCGGCTTGTTCGGCGGTGGCGCGCGCTTCCTCGTTTTCTACGCCGATTTGCAGCCACAAGGTTTTGGCGCCGATGGTGACCGCATCGGCGGCAATGGGCGCGCAGTCGGCGCTCTTGCGAAAAACGTCGACAATATCAACCGGATACGGAATCGATTTTAGGTCGGGGTAGCATGGCTCGCCGAGAATTTCGGTGTACTTTGGATTGACCGGAATAATGCGATAGCCGTGTTCCTGCATGTACTTGGCCGCAAAATACGAAGGCCTGAACCAGTCGGCAGACAGGCCGACGACGGCGATGGTGTGGCCCTCTTTCAAAATACGGCGTAGTTCTGCAATCGTACTCATGATGCGTTGGTCTCCTAATGGGCGGCGTCAGCGGATTTTTTTGCGCACAGTACCATGTTGGTGGCGGTGGTGGCCACAATCTCCACGTCGGCAAAGCCAGCCTGCTGCAAGACCGCAATCAATCGTGCAGGGCCGGCCTGTGCGCCGAGCGCCAGTCCGACTTCCTGTGCTAGTGAAGCCGGCACGCAGCCAACGGTGGAAGAGCAGTAGAGCATTTGGCCGACCACATTGAGGTTATCTTGCAGCGCGTCGTTGGCGAAGGGCTCAATGAGCACCAGAATGCCGTCGTCTTTCAATTGCGCATACGCATGCGCGGCAGCGCCGACCGGGTCGCCCATGTCATGCAGGCAGTCGAAGAAAGCGATGCTATCGAAGGGGCCCTGATAATCTTTCGCCGTGTTGGTTGCGTAGCGAATGCGGCTGGCGAGACCGGCGGCGTCGGCCAGTTTGATCGCTTCCTCGATTGAGGCGCCATGAAAATCAAAGCCATACACTTGCGCCAGCGGGAAGCGCTCCGCAATCAGCATGGTCGAGACACCATGCCCGCAACCGACATCGGCGAAGCTGCCGCCGGCGTCGAGTTTATCGATTAATTGCGGAATTTTCGGCAACCATTTTTGGACCAGATTGGCTTTATACGATGGCTTAAAAAAACGTGCGGTACCGCGAAAATAACAAGTGTGATGCTCGCCCCAGGCCACCCCCTCGCCGGTCTTGAACGCGGCACGTATTTTGGGTTCGTCGAGCACGCCCGCAGCCAGGCTGTCGTAGGCGCCAATCATCAGTGCATTGCTATCCTCATCGGCAAAGACGGCGCTTTGTTCTTCGGTGAGGAAGAAGGTATTGTTGTGCGCTTCATAAGAAGCATAGCCGGCGGCGGCCATCGCCGAGAGCCACTCAAGCCCATAACGCGCATCGATCGCGGCGGCCTTGGCAAACTGCGCACTCGTGGCAGGGCCGCATTGCGACAGCGTCGTGAAGAGCTTGAGCTCATCACCGATGCGCATCAGGGGTACCAGTGAAGCGGCCGCTACGTTTTCAAATACCTTCCATTGCAGAGCTTTGAGTTTTTTGGTGTCCATGAGGGCATCCTTATTTTTTTGAAAACAGGTGGGTCGGGGTCGCGCCGATGCCCGTGTATTGTAGTGGGCGGAGCCGCGGCGAGATTCGCTTGTTTAAAAGGTGGGATTGTCGGGGTTTGGCTCGGGCTTGACGCAGCATCGCGGTGTGTGGAAGCCTTTGGGGCGACGCTTGTTATTGCTGAGTTCCGTGACCTTACACCCATCACCTCAATGAAAATAGAAGCCCGGCGGTGTTGACACCTGACGCTACTGCCCAACCGGCAATCGCGGCGTCATCACCTTTTTATACAGTGGTGGCACCATCGCCAGCAGCACCATCCCTGCATAGCCGGTTGGCATTTGCGGAGAAGTCGGCGTGCGCTGCAGTTCGTCACAATTGCGTGAGGGATCGATATGATGAGACGCGTGTCGGGGCAGATTAAATAACAGCGCGTCAGCGACCGGGTTGGCGCAATCCCAAGTGTGATGCGGGCCCATGCGTTCCAACTTGCCGTCAATCGTTTTGCGCTCCAGACCCCAATGCTCGACATAATCCACTGCGCCAACCAGAAGCTGCGCAGTGGCCGCCTGCAGCACGCAAAAGACCAATCCCTGCCAGCTGGCGATATGCCAGATCAAAAGAAACAGACCTGCCGTTACGCTCAGTAAGGCTAGCGCCTCGTTGAGTTTGCCCGGCGCCGCGCGAGAGAGCTTGACGCCATCACGCAAGACGCCGCTGTAATAGCGAGGCAAAAACTGCCACAAGCCCTCATGCCGCCTGGCGGTGGCCGGGTCAGAAAAGCTTGCCGCGCCACGATGGTGGCCGCGGTTATGTTCAATCGCATAATGGCCATAGCCAAGCATCAGCAAGAGCCCGCGTGCCAGAGTGCGGTCAGTCAGCGCGCGGCGGTGCCCAAGTTCGTGGGCCAGCACAATCCCACTGGCACCGGCAACATACCCGCACGACAGCGCCAGCCAAATCAGCGTGGGCCAGGCAAACTGATCGGCTTGCAGCGCAAACAAGAGGCTTTGCACGATCACGAGGGCGATGATGGCCCGCGGGAACCCAATCCCCCAGCCAAAGCCGCGCGATAAAAATTGCGCTGCATGACCACGCCAGCGCCACTCCAGTAACGGGAACAGCACGATCCCCACGCTCAGGGTCAGCCAGGGCAATTGAGAAAAATAACCAGCTGTCGGCGACAGCGTAAAGGCCAGCGGTAAGAGGAAATGCATCTGCCTTCTCCATTGAGATTGTGCGACTTAGTGTAGCCCAGCAGCCAACATTGTCAGAACACCGCGCGCTGCGTTGACAGCCCAAAGACATTATGTTCCAATAAGGAAACATTGGTGAACTTTGGGCGGTTATGCAGCCGTCTCCTTCGCCAACCAAGCCACGCCGCCTAACGGGATCCGCCCAGACCATGCGACAGTCGAGTCCGATCATTGGCAACAGCCCACCGATGTGTGCGATCCGTCAGCTGATCGACACCATTGCGGATTCGACCGCGACGGTGTTGATTAATGGCGAGTCCGGCACTGGCAAGGAATTGGTCGCCCAAGCCTTGCATTATCAGTCCAGCCGTGCGGATGCCAATTTTGTCCCGCTCAATTGTGCAGCGATTCCCAAAGATTTGATGGAAAGCGAGCTCTTCGGTCATCGCAAAGGGGCTTTTACCGGCGCGCTGGCAGACCGGGTAGGGCGTTTTGAGTTGGCGCATGGTGGCACCTTATTTCTTGACGAGATCGGCGACCTGTCGCTCGATATGCAAGTCAAGCTGTTGCGGGTGCTGCAGGAGCGCATGGTTGATCCGGTTGGCTCGACCCGCGCCGTAAGCGTTGATGTGCGCGTGGTGGCCGCTACCCATCGCGACCTTGAAGTCGAAATCGCCGAAGGGCGTTTTCGTGAAGACTTGTACTACCGTCTCAATGTACTGCCGGTGACGACGCCGCCTCTGCGCGAGCGGGGCGACGATGTGGCGCTACTGGTGAAGTTCTATGCGGAGCGTTTTGCGCATAAAAATACGCCGATCAGTTTGACCCCCGATTTTATCGCTGCACTGAAAGCCTATGACTGGCCGGGCAATGTGCGCGAATTATCGAATCTTGTGCATCGCTTCTCAACCTTGTTTGCTGGTCAGCGCCTGTCGCTGCAGGCGATGCCGGCGCCGATGCTGCCCAAGGGCTTGAAGAAATTGCAGGAAGAACAGCGCGATTTGCAGCCCGTGCCCGAAACGTACATCGCAGCCGAGCCCGCAACCGAGCCTCATGCAGCCGATGTGTTGCATCTGTTCCCGCAGGAAGAGCCGGGTGTGGTGCCGTCGTCGGTCTTCGCCGAGCCTACGGGCGGGCACAACCATGTGGAAGACATCATTCTGCTGGCCCAGGGAATCTCAACTCTGCCGCCAGACGGGGTCTCGCTCAAGGAACGGATGGCGCAGATTGAGCGCGCTTTCATTGAACAGGCGTTGGATCGTGCTGACGGTAACGTCTCCAAGACAGCGCGCATGCTCAACTTGCAGCGCACGACCCTGATTGAAAAAATCGACAAATACCGTCTGCGCTCTGCGTAAGTGGCCCGTCCTCCTTTTTCTGGTTACCTCTCATGGATATCGCAAGTCTGATCGGTGTCACCGGCGCGCTACTTCTTATTGCGCTGGCAACCGGCGGCAATTTTTTACAGTTCATCGACCTGCCTGCCATCGCCATTGTCTTTGGCGGCACAGCCATGTGTGTGCTGGCCAAAAGTACGGTGCCCGAATTTCGCCGTGCCTTCGAGACCGCAAAAGAGTCCTTGTCGGTGACCTCGGATAAGGCCGAAGAATTGATTGAAGAACTGATCGAAATTGGCAAGATCGCCCGCTATAACGACCGCTGGATGATCGTGCTGGAAGAGCGGGACTACATCGACCCTTTCATTGCCAAGGCCGCCCGACTTTGGGTTGATGGACTCGATTACATGATCCTTAAAGATGCGCTGATGCGCGAGATCATTGAAGAAAAAAAACGCTTTGACCAGGCCCGTGATTTTTTTAGTTTTGCGCAGGAGATTGCCCCCGCAATGGGCATGATCGGTACCTTACTTGGTCTGGTTCTGATGATGGGCAATATGACCGACCCGCGCTCAATCGGACCGGGTATGGCAGTGGCGTTGCTGACGACCTTGTATGGCGCGATTTTGGCCAACGTCGTGCTGAGTCCGTTGGTGCAAAAGATTATCGGTCACGGCAAAAAAGTAAGGTACAACTACGAATTAGTCGTCGCTGCGATTTTGTTTTTACACAAAGGGGGCGACCCACGCATGTTGCGTGACCTGATGCTGGGGACAATGCGGCCTCAGCCGCCTCTGCCTGAACCCGAGCCCGAGCCTGAACCGCCATCTGAGCAAGACGCCGAGCCCGTGCAACTGCCCCCATTGGATCGTTAAGTCGCATGGCCAAAGAGCCCGTTGTTGTTGCGCCTGTCCCGCCACCTGTCTCGATATTCGACGGTCTTTCCGAACGCCTGGACGAAGATGATAAGTGGCATCGCAACGCTTCTCCGCCCTGGATTCTGACCTTTGCCGACATGATCACGCTGTTGCTGGCGTTTTTCGTGTTGCTGCTCTCTTTCTCTGACCTCAATGTCACGCGCTTTCGTGATGTCACAGGCTCGCTGCAAAAATCACTGGGCAATGAAGATGCATTGCCAATCGTCGTTGCTCCCCCTGCTGAAACCCAACTCGCAGCCGGCCCGTCGACGGCCGGCGGACCCGCAAGCGATGCCGTACCGCTGCCTGAGCAGCTGGCAAAAGATCTCGGCACACTGCAAAAAGTCTTGTCGCTAGATCTGGTCGGTCAGAAAGTGCAGCTGCGCGCGGAGAATGGACATCTGGTGCTGCAGTTGCCACCGCGTCCAGCGACCAACGTGATCGCCCAGGATCTGCTGGATGTCTATGCGCGGGTCGCCGAGGCGCAGTCTGAGGTGCAAACCTTGATTGAAGTGCGCGAGGGGAAAGACCCGGCAGACAATCCGAATGACACTGCCCGTCAGTTGCAACAGTTACGCTCGGCGCTGGCCACCGAAATCGCTAAAGGTCAGGCACAAGTGGAGCGCGATGGCGAACGTATTGTGGTCAGGCTGGTCGTGCAGGGGAGTTTTTATTCCGGTAGCTCTGAGCTCTCGCCGGACTTTTTTCCCTTGCTGAATAAAATCGGTCGGACCATTGCCACAGGCCCGGGTCGCATTACCATCGAAGGTCATACCGATAGCATTCCCGTGGCGGGCCATGATCGCTATCGTTCCAACTGGGATTTGTCTGGTGCCCGTGCTGCCGCTGTGGCCGACTACATGATTGATCGCGCCGGCGTGGCGCGCGAACGGGTGGTCGTGCGTGGGGTGGCCGACACGCGGCCGCTGGCACCGAACACAACCCGCGAAGGTCGCGCCAAAAACCGCCGCATCGAAGTGCTGGTGGACGCAAACGGACCTTGAGCGTCGCGCTCAGGTCCGCTGCGCAAATTTATTGCGCCTGCGTGCCGCTCTGACGGTTGTAGGAAGGCAAGCCATTCGCAGCGGTGCTGCCGTTTGGCTTGGACTGCTCACGCGAATACTGCACTGCGCGATCTTTTTCTTTGGTTTGCTCGCGGGCGAGTTCGCGCTCCCGGGCTAGCTCGCGCTCTTTGGCCAATTCACGCTCGCGTGCCTGCTCGCGGGCGAGTTCGCGGTCGCGTTGATCTCGCTCGCGCATGAGTTCACGCTCGCGTGCCAGTTCGCGCTCGCGCATCAATTCCCGCTCTCTGTCTTTAGCTTCTTTATCGCGTCGTGCGGCTGCGGCCGCTGCTGCCGATTGCGCCGCAGCAGCTGCAGCCTCTTGATTACGCTGACGCTGCAGCATAGCCAGTGTTTCGACATCTTTTTTCAGGCCGTCGACATTGGCCACTGCACCTTGCACGCTATCGACTTGTGTCGATAAGGTCTGCACGGCTTTGGATTGTTCTTTCAAGAGGGCATCTAGCCCAGAGAGCTGTTGCGAGAGCGATTTGCCCGCTGGCTCGGATTTGCGTGCTACCGCTGCCGGTGCTGGTGCCGGTACTGCTGCGACCGGCGTTTCTTTTTTGGGTGATTTGGCGGCCTCGGCAATGGCGGCCATTTTGTCTTCGATGGCTTGTTGCACCGATTGCGTATTGTCTTGTTTGAGATTGAGTTCGGCTAAGGCAGTATGGATATCATCCATCGCCTCCATGCGCGTTTTCAGATCCACCGCACGTTTGCCCACTGCCAGCAGCATGGCATCGACCTGCGTGACTTTGTCATGCAACTGGACCGTCATGAAGCTGAAGGTGCCAGCCGTCCCCACTAGCACCGAGGCAGCAAGCGTCAGAATAATTTTTGATTGTGTTGCGGTTTTTTTTGCGCCGTCAACCAGATGCTCGGCGGCCTTGTTCAGTTGTCCGCCCGTGGTCGCCACTGCAGACGCGGAGCGGTTGGCGACTTCGGCTGCATCGAGCACGATACCCATTAAGGACTCAAGCTGCTGCGAGGCGGCACGATTGTTTTCCACCAAAACATGAACCGCTTCGAGGGCGCGTTTAGCGGTGTCGCTGGGGACCGTTACGCTGCCTGAATCGCTGGCGTGCTGTTCGTCTGCCCGTGCGTCACTCGCTGCAGCGGCATCGAGCTGCGGTGGCGGTGGTTCGGGTGTGAAGCCACCGGCCGCTGCGGCCGTCTCGGGTTTGATGTCGTTATCTGTGTCGCTCATAGTGCCATCCGTTTTTTAAGTTTGGCGGAAGCCGCCTCAAGGGTGTCGAGTTCGCGATTGACTTCGGCGGTCTTGACCCCCAGGCTCTTGATCCGTTCTTCCAGGTGCAGTGCCAGCGCCCAGGGCACCGCTTCTTCACCGGGTTTGAAAAATAATTCGGGCTCCGGTTCGGGGACTGACTGTGTCACCGGTTCACCGTCGGGCGCTGTCGCTTCTGTCGCTTCTGCCGCTTCTGCCGCTTTTAACGCCTCCGCATTGCCATCATGCCGGGCAATCTCGACCTCGCCGATCGTATCTTCGTGATGCGCAATCTCGACCTCGCCCAATTCACCCACGCCGGCCGTACCGGTTGCATGATGGTCGTGCAGCTCGCGCAACTCGGGCGCCGGGCCTTCAGCGGGTTTGGCGCGTTTTTTATCTTTACCTTCGGCGGACGCGACTTCTTGCGGTGCGTTGCTGCGAAAGACTTCTGATTTTTCTTGAGACATTAATTCCCTCGTTATTCATTTTGCCGTCTTTGGTCTGGCCCATACCAATAGCCTTAGCGGTTGCCCGGCTGGAGCGCCTTTTGCAGCGAGCTCAGTGGTCGCAACCAAGGGTCCGGCGGCACGCCCTGACGCGCTGCAAAGGCTTCGGCTTCCTTGCGTCCGGCAAAGGGTCCGGAGACGACTGCAAATTTGGTGCTCTGGTCTTGCGTGCTGACGGCTGCGATCAGACTTTTCTTCAGCGCAGGATATTGTGCCCGCCACTCCTGTGCTTCCGCCATCGAGGTCAGCGACACATGTTGGACAAAATAGCTACCGCTTTTCGCCTGATCTACTAATTGTTCTACGCCTCGTTCCGAGCGGGGCGCCATCGCTTCGGCCAGCGGAGCGAGCTTGTTGCGCGGCGGCGTAACGCTGGCCGCTGGCGCGACTGGCTCCATTGGCGCAATTGGCGCAATTGGCGCAATCGGTTCAATCTTGTTCGGGGCGCCGCCAATTTTGGCAGCTGGATCAATTTTCATCACCGGATCGATCGGTGTCACCGGTGCGACTTTGGCAAACGGCTCAATCTTTGCGGGCACTGCCGGTACTGCCTTCGCTGCGGCAGGCTCCGCTGTTGCGTTGTCCTTATTAGTTATATCGGAACTTGCGGGCGGAACTGAAGCTGTGGCGACGTTTTCGTTTGCCACTGCCGCTGGTGGTGTTGGCGGCACAGCGGGCGCCGGCGTGACCGGATCGGGCTCCGGTTTAAGCTGCTCGGGGATTGTGGGTGGCGTTGGCTTACCTACGATGTTGGCGATGCTGTCCATCATCCAGGGCGGCAGATTGTCTTTGAGCAGCGGTGAGGTGGTGAGCAGGGGAACGAGGCGTTGCGGGAATAGCAGCGCGATCACACCGCCGGAGACCATCATCAGCAACACAATGGCCGCCATCCAGCGCAGCCCCATACCCAGCCAGGCGTGACTGCGCGATGTACGCGGCGAACTGAAGGCAGGCTTGGGGCTAGTGGCAGGCGGATCGTTGCGCACTACATCGTCAAAGACAGGTTCGGTGCGACCGGACGGTGGACTCAGATTTTGCTGGCGTGCCGCGGCGAGTTGTTTGGCAAACATCGGCGGCTTGGCCACTTGCGCGGCCTCTGCGGTGAAGCCTGTTGCGCTTAGAAGTTTTTTGACCTCAACTTCAAAGCCAAGCGCACGCGATACTTTGATCAGTGTGTCACCTTCGGCCCGGGTGGGCGGATCCACGGGCCAGCGCAGCATGCGTTGACCAAAATTTTCCAGGGTCTTTTCGTGCAGGTTGCTGCCGGCACGATCAAGCAGCATCACCAGCGACGTATTCGCTCCGGGAAAATCCTGGATCAGCCGGGCGATGAGTTGCAGGTCGCGTGCACTGATGGCTTTGCCGTCGTGCGCGATCATCACGCGCCGCGGAGCGGGGGATGAGGCCGCATTGCGTGCATCGGTGAGCGACAAGCCGGCTAATATTTCATTGAAGCGGTCGAGCAGGGCTTCGGTATTGGCAGGTAAAAATACTTCTACTTGCAGATCCGGAATCAGGCGTAGTTTTTTGATGATGAGCCGTCCGTAATGATCGAGCACCTCATCGTTGGTGCTCGATAGCGCTAATGACGCGCCTTCTTCGCGCACCGCGCGCAGCACAAAATCAAAGCGTCGCCGGTCGGCGGCACGCAGAAAGATGCCGTCCGGGCCGAGTCCATCGGCAAACAGTTCTTCTTCGTTGCTCATCAGGCGTTGGCCTCTTCAGTTTGCAGCTTGCCGTTTGTGTCAAATTGCATGGATTCCGGTACGGTCGGCTTAGGGCGCTGCACAGGCGCTGCGCCCGGACGCACGCTGGCCAGATTAAAGACATAGGCAATCACCTGCGCGACTGCATAATACAAGTCTTCCGGTACCGGGTGATCGACCTCGGTCGTAAAGTAGAGCGCACGCGCCAGTGGCGCTGCCTGGAAAATTTCAATGCCGTGTTTTTGTGCTTCAGCGCGAATCCGTGCCGCCATTTCATCGGCGCCTTTGGCCAGCAGAATCGGTGCGGTGTCGCCGTTGGGGTCGTAAGCGAGCGCAACGGCGAAGTGTTCCGGGTTAGTGATGACGACATCGGCGTCTTTGACGCTGTCAATCATGCGGGCGTTGGACATCTCACGTTGACGCCGGCGGATCTGTGCCTTGATCTCGGGGTTACCCTCGCTGTTTTTCATCTCGTCCTTGATCTCCTGCTTGCTCATGCGCATTTGCTTCATGAACTGCCAGCGCTGGAAGGGGACATCAATCAGCGCAATGAGGACCAGCGACAGCGTGATCAACAAGGCCGCCTTGGCTAATAATTTGCCGGCGGTAGCGAGCGCCGGTTCCAGCGCCATTTTGCCGATCAGATTCAGTGTGTCGATGTTATCGTTAAGCACGTAGACCAGCACGCCCGTAACTAGAAAAAATTTCAGCAGCGCCTTACCCAATTCCACCAGAGCTTTTACACCAAACATGCGTTTGAGCCCGGCCGCCGGGTTGAGCTTGGACGCCTTGGGCATGACGGCTTTAAGCGAAAATAAATAGCCACCAGTAGCACCTGAAGCGGCAATCGCGACGACTACCGTCAAACCAAGTACCGGCACAATCAGGATGTACGCTTCCAGCATTTGATGACCAAAAATGGCCGGCAGCAGATTCGATGAGAACACCAGCTTGCGGTCAAAATTAAAACCGGCTGCAAATTTCTCAGCCAACTTGGTGACCACGTAGCCACCTGTAATGAAGAGCAGGCTGACAGCTGAAATCGTCACTGCTGCTGCCGAGAGCTCAGTTGAACGCGCTACCTGTCCATCTTCGCGGGCCTTTTCGAGGCGCCGCGCGGTGGGTTCTTCGGTTTTGTCATCTGAGCTTTCTGACATGTCAGCTCACTAGTCCAAGCAAATCGCGCACATGGGCAAAGCCCTGCATCCACAGCCATTGCATACGGCCGATAATGCTTTCGAGCGAAATAATCAGAACGATAAAGCCCGCTGCGATGGTAGCCGGAAAGCCGACCGAAAAAATGTTCAGGCTCGGTGCCGCACGGGTGACAACGCCAAGTCCGATGTTAATAAACAGCAGCGACACCATCACGGGAAGGGCGACCAGCAAGCCGCCCAAAAACATCATGGAGCTCCATGCGATGACTTTGCCATAGGGGACTTGCCCCATCAGGGACTGTCCCACCGGCAGCACACGAAAACTGTCGAGTACGATCGAAATGATGATCACGTGACCACCGAAGCCAAGGAAAACCAGCGTCGATAAAATCACCAAAAACTGCGAAAGGACCGGTACGTTACCGATGTTGGGATCGATCATGCTGGCCATCGATAAACCCATTGAGGACGCAATCGATGAGCCTGCCAGCACCAGTGCGCCAGTCACGACTTGTAGCATCAGGCCCATCAGCGCGCCGATGAAAAGCTGGTTGACGATCTCAAGCAGTCCCTCGGCCGAGACCGGGTCAATCACTGGCCAGGTAATGAGTGGATAAATCAATACGCTCAAGACCAGCGTGATGACCACGCGCAGGCGAAGCGTGATTGAATCCAGAGCGAACAAAGGGGCTGCCATCATCATGGCGCCAATACGCATCATCGGCCACAGGAAGGTGTAGAAACGCTCGACGATGTCCGCTGCCAGTAAAGTCATGGTGGGGCCTCGAGCGCGACTAAGCTCAGGAAAAAAGCGCCGGGATGCGCTTGTAAATTTCTTTGGTGTAGTCGATCAGCATGCCAAGCTGCCAGCCGCCAAAAAGCGACAGCGCCAGACCGATGGCGATCAGCTTGGGAATGAACGACAGCGTTGCTTCGTTAATGGACGTGGCGGCCTGAATGACGCCAATGAACAGGCCCACGCCAAGAGCGACTACTAAGAGCGGTGCTGAGATCATCATCACCGCCCATAATGCGCCTCGGCCAAGATCGACAACAGTTGCGACGTCCATATTCGGTTTCCTTGTTGGTCAGGGCATCGCGAAGCTTGATGCGAGCGAGCCCATGAGCATGCTCCAGCCGTCAACCAGTACAAACAGCATCAGCTTGAAGGGCATCGAAATCATCATCGGCGAGAGCATCATCATGCCCATGGACATGAGCACGCTGGCGACAATCAGATCGATCACGACGAACGGAATGTAAATCAGAAAGCCAATCGTAAATGCACTCTTGAGCTCCGACGTCAGAAAGGCAGGAACCAGGGTGGTGAAGGGGACCGACTCGGGTCCTTGCAGTTCGGTTTTGTTGCGCGCGATTTCGAGGAACATCGCGATATCTTCTTCGCGTGTTTGCGCCATCATGAAGCCGCGTATCGGCTCTTCAGCCGCCGCCAGCGCCTGCTCAAAGGGCATGTTTTGGTTCATGTACGGCAGCAGCGCATTGTTATACACGTCCGTCATCACCGGCTGCATGATGAACAGCGTCAGAAATAATGCCAGACCGGCGAGCACCTGATTCGGTGGCGTCTGGCCCGTGCCCAGTGCCTGACGCAAGATCGACATCACGATGATGATGCGCACAAACGAGGTCATCATCAGCAGCATCGAGGGCAGCAGCGTCAGTACCGTCATCAATGCCAGCAACTGCAAGGTCAGACTGTATTGGGTCACGCCGCCTTTGCCAGCCAGCACATTGACCACGGGCATACCCTGCGCGAAAGCAAACACCGGCAGCAGCAGGAGTAGCGCAATAAAAATTCGACGTCCCATCATCAGCCCCCGTCTTTTTTCTGGTTGCCGGTGGTGGCCGATTTGAGCAGCTCAGAGAAGCGCGTGGCCAGTGGTGCCAAAGGTCCCAAGGACGCAGCGGCGGCGTCGCCTGCGGTGTCAGCGGGGGCCGCGTCTGATTCACGGTCTTCGTCCGATACCGGGAAGGTGGCCAGTGTCGTCATGGTTTGTACGGTGATGCCTACCAGGATATCCTGGTCTTTCACGCGCAACAGCACCAACTTTTGGCGCGGTCCGGTTGAGAAGGTCTCGAGTAGGCGTATTTTGCGCGCGCTCATGCCAAGCAGATTACCGCTTTGCATTTTCTTGAGCAGAAAGAGCAGCGCGGCGAGCAGACTTAAGACAATCGCAAAGCTAGCAGCGAAGGATAACCATTCAGACATGGGAAAGCCTGTCGTATCAAATGTGTTTCATGCGCTCGCTGGCGGGGACGACACGGGTTAAGCGGATACCGTAACGGTCATTGACCAAGACGACTTCGCCTTGTGCCACCACCGTATTATTCACCATCAGGTCAAGCGGCTCGCCGGCGATGCGGTCGAGTTCTACCACGCTGCCTTGCGTAAGGCGCAAGAGGTCGCGGATTTTCATGCTGGTGCGACCGACTTCGACGGTGATCGATACCGAAATATTTTGCAGTACCTCGGGATTGATGTGATGCGTCGCATCCGATGGATCGGCGTCGTGGACGGTCTGGTCGTTTTCTTGTTCAGTGGTCAGTTCAGTCATGATGCGTCCTGATGAGGTCTAAAGGGTTTCGGGGCTGGTCGGTTTTTCGATACGTACGGCCACGTGGGGGCCGGTCATACCGACCTGGCCTTCGAAGGCTGGCATCCCACCAATCAGGATGCTGGCCAGTTCAGGTTTGTTGAAGAATAACAGGTCGCCTTCCTTGAGGCTTTCGACTTTGGCGTAGTGGGTCGAAATCTGACCCAATAAAACCTGTATTTCAAGCGAGGAATCACCGACTGCCGTAGTGAGATCCTTGCGCCATTTTATGTCGGACTCATCATTGCCATCGGCCTGCACGCGGTTGCGCAGCATATCGCGCAGCGGTTTTAACGACGAATACGGGTAGACCAGATCGACAAAACCTTTGATGCCGCCGACGCCTTCGGTTTCGAAGCGGGACATGATCACCAGATCGTTTTCGTCGGCAATCTGGGCAAACTGCGGATTGATTTCCGAGTTGACGTGCTCAAAATCGACGCTCATCAACGGCGCCCACGCTTCTTTGAGCGAGCGGAAAAATACATCCAGAATAATTTTGATGATGCGTGTTTCAGTCGGCGTAAACATCCGGCCCGGCGGCAGCCAGTTTGGGGGCAGTGCAGTACCGTCTTTGTCGGTGGTCCGACGTTTGGCGGCGCCGCCCGGCATACCACTGCCGGTACCGCCAAAAAAACTATCGAGTGCCGAAAAAACTAAGGTGGGCTCAATGACTGCCAGCGAAAATCCGCGCAACGGATTAATGCGGATGGTATTAACCGAGAGCGGTGCACGCAAATCTTTCAGGTAATCGCCAAAGCGGACAATCTGCGCCCGCGAAGGCGTAATGCGCGGACTGGTGCGCAAAATTTCCATCAGACCCGAGCGGAACAGGCGCACAAAACGCTCGTTGATCATCTCCAGTGAGGAGGTGTTCACGCCGAGGGTGCTGTCCTCACTGGCGAGGTCATGTTTCTTGACCCGTGTCGTCAGATTGAAACCGGTGTCGATCGCGATCGAACCATCGTCGATACCCTCTGCGAGCGCGGCGAGTTCTTCCGGAGACAGTAGATTGCTTGTTTCAGCCATGGCGAGCGTCGTTTACTTAGTGAGTAGGGTGCTTACTGCACCACAAATTCAGCGAACATGACTTCTTCGATACCGCCGAAGCCTTCGTATTTTTCCAGCAGCGAGTTAATCGTCAGACGCACATTTTCGGCCAGCGTCTTGCGAAAATCCGGTTGCGATAATTCTGCCTCGGTGGTTTGACGCATCACATCCAGGATACCGGCACGCAGCGCCAGTTCATGCGTTTTCATATTGGCGATGACGCGATCATCATAGTGGGTCATGACCGTCAGCTGGACTTGCATAACCTTGCGCGAGCCAGCGATGTTAGACAGCAGAGGCTTTTCCATCGCGTAGTAATTAAATTTCCAGCGTTGATTATCCGGGTCAGGGGAGACTAGTTCCTTTGCTGGTGGCGGGGCGCCTGCTTTACCGCCATGGCCATCGTCCTTGGCAGGAGCGCCATGACCATCATCTTTGGCAGGAGCGCCATGACCATCATCTTTGGCGGGCGCACCATGACCGTCGCCCTTGGCTTCGCCATCGAGCTTTTGCAGGGTTTCGTCAACGGCCGCTTCGTTCTTGTCTTTCTTGCTGAAAAAGCCGGTCGCAAAAAGCGTCCCGCCTATCGACCCACCGATCAGCACGAGCACCGCGACGACCATGATAATGATCTTAATCAGCGGGCTTTTTTTCTTCGGCTCGCCTTCGCCTTCAACTTGTACTTCAGGAGCAGCTGCACCAGACATGACGTCCTCCTACCTATTTGTTTAACCTGTCGTTTCGATCAGACCAGTACGTCGAGGCCATCTTGATTGCCTGTCTGTTTCCCAGTCGCCGCCGGCTTTGCAGCCGGACCTGTTTTTTCCGTGTCGCCTTTCACCGCAGAGAGCCCTTGGCCAGACGATGGTTGACGTCCAGGTGTCGGGTTTCCGCCGTTTTGGCTATTTTGCCTTACGTTAACATCCAATAAAGCAAGTTCCATGCCCGATTTTTCCAGCACCTCTTTCAGTTTTGGCATGCCGTCGTTAATCAATTCACGGGTGGAGGCTTCGCTGGCATTAAACGAGGCTTCGAGCGCGCCGTTTTTCATCGTCAGTTGAATGTCGACGGTACCCAGGTTATGGGGTTTTAATGCGAGCTCTACCTTCCATTCACCGCGTGCAATCTGCGCAGAGAGTCGCTGACCAAGGGCTTCGGCGAGTCGATGTGAGAGCTTTTCGTATTGTTCGGCGCGTAAATCGATGTCCGTTTGCGCAGCGGCGGCGGCGCTGTTGCCGCCTTGTCCGTTAGGTTGCCCCTGGCCTTGGGCGCCCGACTCGGCGCGCTGGGCAAAGACAGCTTGCAACTCTTCGCCGCTGAGGTTCTCCCCCAGGATCAGGGTTTCGATGCGGGTATCCGTTTGGGCTGCAGCACCCATCGACGCGGAAGCCGCCTGGGTCGCAACCGGGTTCAGGCTCAATTTTGTTGACATGTCGGCCAGCATGGATTTGTTTGCCGGAGTATCTGATCCGCGTGTCAGACTTAATTTTTCGGCCTGGCGCTTGGCCTGTTGCGCCGCTTCGGGCGCTGCCTGCATGAGGCTCGCTGCCAGACTTTTGCCGGGCAGGTCGCCCGATTGATCCGCTTCGGCCTCGGCGGCCGTGCCGTTGTGGGCCTCCGGTTTTGCCGCAGTGCGCAGCCCGTTAAGGCCAAACATCATTGGCTTGAGCAACTCGGTTGTCACCAAAGGGGGTAAGACCGGGGCCGGCTCGGGTGCAGCGGTTTCTTTGGCCGGCGTGCCGATGGTCCAACGCATGCTGGCTTCTTCGCCTAATTCAAGTGCCGCCATCATGACGGCAGTCGCGCCCGGTGTGCCATTCAAACCGGATCCTAATTCAGAGGCCCCGGCGGGTGCAGTCGGTGGCAGATCGGCGGACAGGTCAACTGACATATCGGGTGATACCGGCGATACCGTCGATACCGTCGATACCGCCGATACCGCCGATACCGCCGATACCGCCGATACCGCCGATATTGATGCAGGCAAATCAGGTGACACAGTCGGTGTTAGCGCGGTTGCGGGCGCTTTGCCCTGAAAAATCAGCGCCATCGCGGCTTCGTCCATGCCTTGGGAGCGGGCGAAGGCTTGCAGACTTTCGTCATTGAGCGCCGGTGTGCTGGCGGTGATGATACTGACACTGGGGCTCAGGGTTTCTGCCGCCAGTCCGCTTGCCTCCGGTGAAGCTTTGCCTTCGTCAGCGGCAAAGACTTGCCCTGCCTTGCCGTTCATCAGGGCGGCAAACAAGCCGGAAAATTCACCCGGCATACCGGTGGCGTCACCCTCGGCTTCCGGCCCAATCCCTTTGCTGACGGGCTTTTTGCCGTGAACGGCGTGCGAATTATGTGTGTTTACGATTGAATTCATGGAGCGATCTCTTCAGAGTTTGCTAATGGCCAGGTCTCTATAAGCAAAAACTGTGTCAGCCCGACGAATCGACGCGCTATCGCGGTTCGGCAGCGCGCAAGCAGGGCTTTTTTCGGCACGATGGCAGGCTGCCGTCATGCATTGCTGACGCGATTATATTAATACAAAGAAATTTTTTCCATGCAAATCGTGATGGAAAAGCAAGCCGACGGTCATGCGCCGTGGCCGGGGATGACGCAGGGGAGGGTGCTGCCCGCGGCAAAGCCGCGGGCAAGGGGGAATTAATTGAGTGCGAAGGTGCGACGGCTTGCCGGTACCAGGGTCGGAACAACGGTCCAGGCTTGGCGGATTTCATCCATCAAGGTATGAATTTCCTGCAGAGCGGCCAGGTCGTTATGCGCATTTACATGAAACAGGCGGCGCGTGATGTAGCTATATAAGTCGTTGAGGTTACGGGCGATATCACCGCCTTTTTCGAAATCCAGCGCACCTTGCAGGCCGACGACGATACGGCCGGCGCGGGCGATGCTTTTGGATTTTTCAGTAATGGAGCCACGCTCGATATGACCTTTGGCGGTCGACAGACTCTCAATGAGGCCGTCAAACAGCATCTGAATGAGCTGGACATTGTCGGCGCCGGCAACGCCGGTGGTGACTTTCACATCGCCGTAGCTGGCGAGGGCTCTTTGTCGCATGTTCATGGTCTTGCTCTCCTGACTAAGTTCTGACTAAGTTATCGCGTCAGAGCATGTATCGGCAGTGCAGAGAAAGACTTGAGGAAATTTTTTCAGGCGGCACCATCAGCGTGTGGCCGCCGACCTGTTCGGGGGGAAGGGCGCTTGCGCAGACCCGGACAAGGCCGGGCGCCGCGCGGTTGAAGCAAACGACTATGCTGGTCAGGCCGTCGCTTTGATTGCCTGCGCGTCGGTCTGGATAGGCAGAGGCTCGCCCTCCTTAATCTGGTCCGGAGGAGCGACATCATCAGTGGCGGCGGTGCTTTCTTGATCGGGCGCCGCCTGACCATCGGCTTGTTCGGCTGCAGCATCCTGATCATGGCTTTCTGATTCCGGGGCAGCGAGAGACAGCACATCGCCGTTGGATTCTGCCGACTCTGCGGCATCACCTGACTCTTTTGTCTCGTCCGAAGCCTCATTCTCATCTTCGGCAGGCGCGTCCAAGACCGGCATCAGAAACTTCGACAGCGCATTGGGCGGTACACCGGTGGCGCTAAAGAGTGATTCGCCGGTGGCGTCGAGGGAGGCACGGATTTCGTCGTGGTCTTCCGCGGGCAGCGTGACTCGGTCAAATCCGGCGCGGTAAATGGCACCCGCAAATTCATGTGGCATCCAGGATTGGATTTCGCCGCGCAAGGTCGGTACGATCTTTTCACAGTAAACAGGCGAACTCAGGCCATCGAGGCCATCCACCCGGCCATCTTCAAACAGCATCTCAATATGCTTTTGCAGTACCAGCTCATAGCGCTGTTTTAAAGGTTCGAGTTTTTTGGCATCCCAGCCCGGCATGGGAATCCCGCACATCGCATCCCATAAATTTTTGCCGTATAGCCCGCCAAAGGTGGCGTCGCCATTGACTAATGGACGTGGCAAGGCTTTCAGGTTCAGGTTGTGAATCTCATTGACCCGGTCGAGCAGAAAAAACACGACCAATAGCAGGCCGACTAAGCCGGCCATAATTAATAGCAGCAAGATGGTAGTCATCCGGTGCTCCTGAAAAAATGGGCATCACGCTGCATATCAGCGCATTGCCGCTTCGGGTTTGAGTTGGTTGCGCAGCTTTTTGACATTAGCCGACAAAATCTGCGATACGCGCGACTCCGACACACCAAGCACTTCGCCGATTTCCCGCAAATTAAGCTCTTCCACGTAGTACAGCGAAATCACCAGCTTGTCGCGCTCGGGCAGGCTATCGATCGCATCCGTCAGTGCCGACATCATTTGCGATTCTTCGACAATGGCATCCGGCTGCCGCGAGGTCTGCTCCGGTATATTCATCACCTCATCCGAGACCACTTCCATCGAGAAGGTCTCAAACTGGCGCGCTGCGCCGCGGTCTTTCTCAAAACTCTCAAGCTCACGGCCCATGTATTCTGCCAGCTCTGCCTGGGTTGGCGCACGACCGAGTTCGGTTGCCAGTGCCTGATTGGCCGAGCTGTGGGATTTGTTGAAGGCGACTGCCGAGCGCGGCAAAAAAGACAAGCGCCGTACTTCGTCAATCATCGCGCCACGCACACGACTGTGCGCGTAGCTCTCAAACACCACGCCCTTGGTCGGATCAAACGCGCGGGCCGCTTCGATCAGGCCGATCATGCCGACCTGTACCAGCTCGTCGATTTCCATGAAGGGGGGGATGCGTGCTTTCAGATGCACGGCGACGCGCTTGACCATACCAAGATGGGCAAGGATCAAATCCTCGTCACGATTTTGTGTCTGCTCATAGAGCCGGATGGACGGTGGCATAGTAGTCACGCTGGTTTCTTTTGTTGGACCAGACGTTCCATAAAAAACTGGAGGCCGCCTGAGGCGTGGTCAATCGCTGGCAAACCGCTCAGCGCGTCAGCCAGTCTGCGGAAGTCACGCGCACCGCTGCTGCCGGGTGCGAATTCCATCACAGATTGGTATTTTTTCAAGGCCGCCAAGACCAGCTCGTCGGCTTCGATCGAGGTCAGGTATTGCAGCGATTTTCCGAGAAAGCGATCGCAGACATCATTGATGCGCCGGTACAGTTGCGCGCCAGCGGCCTGACTGTCGACCATATTCGGGATGAGATAAATTTCATCGAGATCCATATCGCGGGTCATGACTTTGATGATCCCGTAAGCGTCAGCAATCGACGAGGGCTCATCACGCACCACCACAAAGCGGCGCTGACAGGCTTCCATGAAAGCCAGCACCGAAGGCGCAATACCGGCTGCGGTGTCGACGATCAAATAATCAATTTCGTCATCAAGCTCGCTAAACGCCTGCACGATGCCCGCCGTCACCGCCGGGCTGATCGCGGCCATGTGATGCACGCCTGAGGCGCCGGGCACGAGTTTGACGCCCTGACGTGAGGTGACGATGATCTCTTTGAGACTTTTTTCACCCGCAATCACATGCGAGAGATTGAACTGCGCCTGACAGCCCAGCGCAATCTGCGCATTGGCCAGACCCAGATCGGCGTCCAGCAGCATGACGCTTTTACCCGCCATTGCCAGCGCTACCGCGAGGTTGGCCGACAGCGTGGTCTTGCCGACACCACCTTTGCCGCTGGCGATGCCGATGACTTCTGTTGTGCGTTTAGCTTGCATGCGCGAGGGTCTCGGTTCGTTGGACTAAGGCATGTGCCGCAGTCATGACTGGAATACGTAATTCTTGCCCGTTATCGACCATGCGCGCGGCGCTGGCTTCGTCGATCGCTAGGCTCTGAATGGCCAGCGTGACGAGCCCGCTGGCCGTCAGTACTTTTGCCGGTACCGCCATCTGCGGGCTGTTGGATGCGGCCGACAGCGCCACCGGATGTTCACACAGCAGCTGAATCAAAGGCCAGGGCTGCGTTGATTCATCCATCCGCGACAGCATCAGGCTGTTCCACTCAATACTAGGGTCGAGGAGATACCTGCGCACCGTAGTGGCGGACGCATCGGCCGGGAGGACCAAATGCGCGTTAATGTTTTTTGCGCAGCTCACCACTTCATTAATCTTGCTGCTGACTTCGACACCCGGGGTATCGATCAGCACCAGTTTGCGCGTGCCCAACTCGGCGAGTAGGGTACGCAGGGTGTCGGCATCAGTGGCACGCAGGCAGTCCACGCCGATCTGCGCGCACAGCATTTGAATCTGACTCCAGGCACCGGCACGCTGGTCGCAAAAGCTGACCACTGCCACGGATTCGGCGCCATGGCGCTCACTCGCCGCCTTGGCCAGCCGCGCCACCATCATGGTCTTGCCGGCACCAGCAGGGCCGGCAATGGCATGGACGCCGTTTTGCGGCAATTTCGCAGGATGCTCGCCAATGCTATTAACCAGATGGCTCTGCAAGGCGGATTTGGCTTCCTGTAAATCTTTCATCTCGCTCAGCTGGTCGACCAGCAGCGTACGCAGTGATACCGGAATGCCGGCCTCAGCCAGCGCAGCAATCAAAGGCTTCACGGCAGGGTGCGCCGTTGAATCCGACTGCCACATCGCCACGCGTTGGGCGAGTTTGAATTCTTTGCGGATAGCAGCAAGCTCGTCGCGCACCAGATCGACGATCTCACGACCGCGAATATAGTCACGTTCATCGCGTGCATCACGTTCGCTACGGGCTTCCAGCGTCTCGCGCACTGCGCGCTCTGCCGGTTCAGGCACATCGTCAATGATCGGCGCGGCGCTTGCCGTCCCGCCATTTTCCAAGGCCCTGAATGACTGTGTCAGCGCAGCATGAAACTGATCCGGCTTACCCGTTGAAACCGGTGCCGGTGTCGATTCAGGCATCACTTCAACGGCTACGATCACCTCAGTCATCCCGTTAACCCGGGCGTTGGAGACGAAGAGCACATCCTTGCCGTACAGGGCGACCGCTTTTTCAGTGGCCCGGCGGATGTCTTTTGCGAGGATTCTTTTGAGTTCCATAAGTGTTCCTGTTACGACTTGGTCTGTGCTTCAACGGTGTAAATAACTTTGACTGCCTGATCGTCCGGTATCTCGGTGTACGAGAGCACGGTCAACTCACTGATACGGTGACGGACCATCTTCGAGAGCCAGGGGCGAATGCTGGGTGCCACTACTAGTACAGCCGGGTTGCCCTGGTCTTCTACGGTATGGCTGGCGTCGCGCAGGGCAGCGAACAGGCTCTCAGCCAGTCCCGGCTCAATGACGACGTTTTGACTATTGCTGCTGTTGACCAGTACGTTATGGAGTAACTGCTCTAGCTCAGGTGCCAGCGTCATCACGGGCAGGCTGTCTTTCATGTCCAGCAGTTCCTGCACAATCATGCGGCCCAGTTTCGGTCTGACCAGGGCGACTAATTGTTCCGGATCTTGCGTCTTGCCGCCGACCTCAGAGAGTGTCTCGACGATGGTGCGCATATCGCGAATCGACACGCCTTCCGTGAGCAACATTTGCAGTGTGCGGGTAATAATCCCCAAAGGCATTTTGCCCGGTACCAGATCTTCAACCAGCTTGGGCGACTTGGCGGCGAGCTTATCGAGTAATTGTTGGGTCTCGTCATGCGAGAGCAGGTCAGCGGCGTTGTCGCGCAAAACCTTATTCAGGTGGGTCGCCATCGCAGTGGCCGGGTCGACCACGGTGTAGCCGAGTGTGCGGGCATAGTCGCGCTGCGCCGGATCAATCCAGACTGCATCAAGGCCAAAGGCCGGCTCTTTAGTTGGCATGCCTTCGAGTTCGCCATAGACTTTGCCGGGATTGATTGCCAGTTCGCGACCGGCCTTGATTTCGCCGCGGCCACGCATCACGCCATTGAGTACGATGTGATACACGTCCGGGTCTAAATTCAGCGCATCACGGATGCGAACCGGCTGCACTAAAAAGCCCAGCTCAGCCGAGAGTTTTTTGCGCACGCCTTTGACCCGCGGCATCAGCTGACCACCGGTTTCAGGATTCACCAGCGGGATCAGGCCGTAACCGATTTCCAGACCGATCAGATCAACCTGATCAACATCATCCCAATCCAGCTCTTTTGGTCCTTCAGCAGGTGCTAACGCCGCTTGTTCTTCGGTTTCGGTAACAATATTCTCTTCTTTTTGGATCACCATCAGACCCAGACCACCAGTGGCCAGTCCCAGTGTCAGAAAGACCATGTGCGGCATGCCGGGCACAACGCCCAGCACCATCAGGATGCCGGAACCAATAAACAGGGCGGTCGGGTTCGACAATTGCGTCACGGCCTGCTCGGTCATCGATTCAGTTGTCGTGACGCGGGTGACGATAATTGCGGTTGCCAGTGACAAGAACAGCGAAGGGATCTGCGCCACCAGGCCGTCGCCAATGGTCAGCAACACATACAGTTTGGCCGCATCGCCGAAGGATAAATCGTGTTGGGCCACGCCGATGGCGAGGCCGCCGACGACGTTAATGACCAAAATCAGCAAGCCCGCCATCGCATCGCCGGACACAAACTTTGAGGCACCATCCATCGAACCGAAGAAGTCTGCTTCCTGCGCAATCTCGTCGCGACGTTTTTTAGCGACCTCTTGCGTGATCGAACCGGCGTTCAGATCGGCGTCGATCGCCATCTGCTTGCCCGGCATCGCATCCAGGGTAAAACGGGCATTCACCTCGGACACCCGGCCAGCGCCCTTGGTGACGACGACAAAGTTAATAATCATCAAAATGCTAAAAATGATGAAACCCACTAAATAGTTGCCGCTGATCACGAATTCGCCAAAGGCTGCCACCACCGCACCGGCCGCTTGCTCGCCTTCATGGCCGTTGACCAGAATCACCCGGGTCGATGCCACGTTCAACGCCAGTCGCAGCATCGTTGCAAACAGCAATACAGAAGGGAAGGATGAAAATTCCAGCGGCTTTCGGGTGCCAATGGCGATCATGATGATCACCAGACTTATCAAAATATTAAAAGTAAACAGCACATCCAGCAAAACTGCCGGCAAAGGCACCACCAGCATTGCCATAATCAACAACACCAGGAACGGAATACCGAGCCCGGAGAATTCAAATTTCGACAGACGCTGTCGAATAGTTGACATGGTTAAGGTGGACATTTATTTAAAATTCTGCGAAATCAACGAGTTAATGGTTTGGGCTTGGATTAAAATTATTTCTCACGATAAACTCTAAGCAATCGGCGTGCCACATAAGTCATCCCGCTGGGGCACGATCGGGAAAGTCTTATTTAACTAAGATTTTTTCCCTAAAGATCCCCAAACCGCTGCCGATTAAGCTGGGGAGAGAGTTATTCTTGTCATATGGCAAGGTGTGCTGATCAGGCTAGCCGGTTCATACGACAAAATATTGTTGAGTTCTCTAGGGCAAGTAATGCAGGAAATGTGCCTCGACGGACATTCGCTTTGCCTGCTTGTGACCTGTTGACCATAAAAAGGGGTAATCCATGAACAAACTGTCTAAATACACCGTGCTGACACTCGCTGTCCTCGGTGCTGCTTGCACCACCATTCCGCGCATGGCAGTCGTTGAAGCCGAATCGGCCAAAGCCGATGCCAAGCCAGTCGCAGTTGAGCCCAAGGTGGAAGTCAAGGCCGAAGCCAAGCCTGCTGCGGATGCCGCCAGCATGATTACGCCAATGATGGAGCGCCAGGCCACGATTCGCGCCACCGGCTATGCCGTCATTAGCACCCAAAACCATAAAAACGCCGCCCAGCAGCGTCTGATGGCCATCCGCGCTTCCAAGCTCGATGCCTACCGCGCGCTGACTGAACAAGTCTACGGTCAGCAGTTGGATGCCACGACCACCATCGCCGAGATGATGGTCACCAGTGATACCTTCCGCACCCGTGTGCAGGGCATCATTTACGGTGCGGTGATGGAATCGATCACCCCGGTGGGCGACGACACCTACGAGACCACGATGTCGCTCGACGGCCGCGTTGTGAATGACCTGCGCGTGCTGTACCTCGCGCAACTGTCGGCACGTCGTTAATCATGCGACCAACCCGTCTCATTCCTGCGCTGTTGGCGGTGTCGCTGATGGCAGCTGGTCTGCCGGTGAGGGCGGCGGAGCCGCCTTTGCCAGCGGACCCGGCCAAGCGGCTGCAGGCTTTGCAGAATGCGTTGATCAACGCGGCGATGGACAGCCAGACCCGCGTGCGTTCGGCAGCCTGGATTGATGGGTCGGGTAAGTTGCATGAAAACACACGCATTACGTCAGACATGAAAGTGCGCGGCGTGCGGGTGTTGTCGTATAACCAAGATGAAGGCGGCCTCTCTGCCAATATCGTGGCAGCGGGGAAAACGCCCGCCCGAAGCGATGAGGTCTGCAAGGCGACCGAGCAAAAATACCGGCGCGAAGCCACGCTCGAGACGGCGTTACGGATTGAGTCGAGTGGCACTGAGCGCTATGACTGGACGATGCTGTTGACGCAGGCAAGGGGCAGGCTGGTTGCCCAAACCGGCGCCAGCGGTAAGTGGCTGCTAACCGATCCTGTGCGCATGCCTGAGAATGACTACGAACGTCAGCTCACCGGTGTACAGCCTGATCGTGTGCCTTATCAGATGGTGCTGGAATTACTCCCTTCGGGCGGCTCGGGTGTGGAGCCGGTTCGGCCAACCCGGACGCCCTCGCAGCAGTACGCGCAAAAAGCAGCGGAAATCAGCCGCAGTGTGGTCGACTATTTTAATGACGAGGCACCACGCCGGGCGCCGATGCCTTTTGTGGTGCGACTCTCGGTAATTGAGCGCAACAGCCAGCGTTTGTTATGGCAAGACGCCGCGCCGCTGTTTTTTCCTGAGTCGGCCATCCGGCACACCACGCAGCCGCTGCCCTCGGGTTTGATTGTTGAGCTCGATCGCGTGTTGCATCGATGGCAGGACCAACTTGATACCGACTTTGGTTGCCGTCCGCTGCAATTTAATGTCGTGCAGGAAAACGCCCAGGGCTGGACCATCAATGGTGGTCAGACGGCCGGTGTGCAGCTTGGCGACCAGCTATTGCTGCTCAATCGTGAGCACCTGCCGAGTCGTATTTTGGAGCCCGACAGTGCCCAGCATATGGCCTTGGTGGAAGTGGTCAGTGTAAAAAATGGACTGGCTACGATTCGAAAATTAGCTGGCCCCTCCAGCATGCCCAAAGTGGGTGACTGGGTTGCGACACCATTTTAGAAAATTTGGAGAACATGATGAATTTATTCCAGCGATCGATTTTAGCCTTGAGTATTGCCCTTCTGTTTTGCAATGCGGCGCTGGCTAATGATCCGCCCAAGCCTGCCGACGCGGCTGCTGAAAAAGCCGCGGCTGACAAAGCGGCGGCTGACAAGGCCGCCGCGTCCGCATTGCCGTCGAAGCCTTATCCGAAAAACGCAGCGCCGTTCAAGCCCAAAGGAAATCCTGAGAGCGCCGTTGCGGCCATTACTGCTGACAAGCATGACAACGGACACGACAAGTCGGATAAGTCGGATAAGCACGATAAGCCAGCCGACAAAGCCGCCGCTGCCGAGCCGCATCACGCTGCACCGGCTAAAAAACACAAACCCGCTGCGCATGCCGCCAACAGTCACGGCCATGCCGCTGCTGACCCAGCCTTGCATGGTGTCTTGAATGACACCGTGAAAGCGGATGCGCATGGTCAGTCGCCAGAGCGCGAGCCCTATGTCGTGCAGGCACGCGATACGATGGATCGGGTGATCAAAAAGACCTTCCCGACGACCCCGTTTTCGATTGAGGTCATGCGCGAGGCTTTCATGAAAGCCAATCCGCAAGCCTTGGCTGCGGGTAAATCTGCCAGGCTCCGTCCTGGTTCGGTGTTGCGTCTGCCCGACGCGGGCATTATTCGTCTGGTGGTTTTGGGTGAGATGGCGCCACCTACGATGACGGCAGCAGCCAACAGCGGCGGCAGCGGGAATGGTAATGGCAACGCCCACAGTGTTGGATTAAGCCAAAGCGGCTCGCACGATGCGCCCAAAATTATCGCGGTGCCTGCCCCTCCAGCAGCAGCCCCGGCGCCACCAGCAGCAATGATTGAGCCGCCAGCGCCACCGATTGCCCTGCCACGTCAGGCCGTGACGGTGGCCAGCAGCGCCAATCCTGCGCCGGAAGTGACCTCGGAAGAGAAGAAAAAGTGGGTCAGGTTTCCCTGATCCCGGCTGGCCGGTCGTATGATCGGTGCGCCTGAACAGGCGGCCCTTCCCGGCCGCCTGAATCCCATTTATCTCGAGGGCAGGCCGCTCCAGCTCGAGCCTGTTGTTGCGCGTCAGCTTGGCTTGCGCGACGGACAAACCGTGCAAGCCAATGTTGAGCTGCGCGGGGACTCGCTCAAAATGCTCCTCAATGGTCGTCTGTTTGATCTGCCTCCTGGTCTGCGTATGCAGCATGCGGGCGATGTGCTGCTCTTGCGTGTTCAGGCGCAGGCAGGCAACTGGCTCTTAAAACCAGTCGATGCGCAAACCTTGCCGGCCGCACCCGCTGTTGCTGCTGCGGCAGCCTTGCTCAATACGTCCCGTTTACAGGCCTTGTCCTTGCGGCCGCCCATGGCATCGAGCCTGATGTCCTTGTTGCAGCCGGGTGTGATTGGCTCCTTGATGCAGGCCGCGGGTAGTCCCGAGCTGACAGCCTTGTTGCAGCGCATGCGTTTGACGATGGGATCGCTTAACCCGGGTGCCTTGCAAGGGTCGGTGCAAAACTCGGGGCTTTGGCTTGAAGCCATGCTCTCGCAGGGGCAGGGCGTTGCCGGGCACGACCAAAAATCTTGGTTGCGCCGGATGATCCGCGCTTTAGGCGACCGTGAAAGCCCGCACAAAACCGGTCTGGAAAGAGCGGTCGATGAGATCGAGTCAGCGCAGGTGGAATCCTTAGCGGCGCAAACCCGCGGCGAAATTTCGTTTGGCATGGTGCTGCCTTTTATGGATGCCAATCCCGTCGAGATTCGATTTTTCCGTCCCGCCCGTCAGCCTGGCGAAGAAGCACCACCCTTTACCGTCAACATCCATACCGACAACGAGCATTTGGGCGAGATCTGGCTCAAGACCTCGATTGCGCGCAGTGCACACGTGGATCTAATGATGTGGGCCTTGCGCAGCGATGTGGTCAATCTGGCGCGTCAGCACAGTGCGGGTTTATCGACGCGCTTGCGCGAAGCGGGGCTGACGATGGATTCGTTCCGGGTCTTTAACTCGGCTCGACCGAGCCTACCAGAGAGCTGGACGCCGCCCGGTGCGATGTTGGATATTTCGGCATGAGACGCACCCGCGAAGCCGTCGCGCTGGCCTATGGCAAGCTGGCCACGCCGATTGTTACGGCCAAGGGCAGTGATGATGTCGCCTTGGCCATCATTGCTGAAGCTAAAAAGCAGGGTGTCTATATTGCCCAGGATGCGCAATTGGTCTCGGCGTTGTCCAGGCTCGATCTGGAGCAGGAAATTCCGCGTGATCTGTATGTCGCCGTGGCCGTCGTGCTGTCGTGGGCTTACTGGCTCAAGGATATGAAGCCAGGAGATGAAAAGCGCTAGCCTCGGACGGCTCAACGAAGCCTTACGCTCTACGCGTCCTCGTAGCCGCGCCCGCCACGCGAACGCGATAAGCGCCCCAGACGGTCATAGACTTCCACGGAAGCAGTCGGATCGCTGCCACGCAGCGTCTGCAGGGTGCCGCGAATAGCGTCGAGTTTGCGGACAATCAGGACTTCATTGCGGCGATGCAGGTCGCGGCAGTCGCTGATCAGGTTTTTAAAGGTATCCCACTCGGGCGCATCCAGCCGGCTCTTGTCGGTCTCCACGCCGGTCAGGTGCGACAGGGTTTTGAAAATCGTCAGTTTGGCATCCTGCAAGGCCTCAAAGCCATCCAGGTCTTGCACACGCAGGGCTTCGAATTCGTCTTGCAATAGCTGCTGCAAGGCCAGCCCATGCTCAAGCGCCGCCAACAGCTCAGGGCTGGTAGCGGGGGCAGGCGTTGGTGCAGCAGTGCGCGAAAAAGGCATCTGCAAAGGCATCGTTTACTCGCCGATCATTTTTTCGATCGCCACGAAGCTCTCCGCAATCCGGCGGGCATTCATTGGATAGTTACCATCCTTGATCGCCTGCTTGATTGACTCAACCTTCTCGCGGTCGAAGGCCGGTTCAGCCATTGCGCGTTTGGCAATGTCTGACAGGACCACTTCGTCTTTCCCGCTGGACTTGGCGGCTTTAGCCGCTGGGCTCGGCGCGCTGGTATCTTCCGGCGTGTCGATCGCCTTGCGCCGGGATTTCTCCAGCGTTGCTTTGTCGAGCGAAGGACTGTTATACAAATTTGAAATAGGGTTTGTCATTGTTGTTTCTCACTTTCGGCACCAGGCCAAATTACTCCGGTCACAAGGAGAATCGGCAAGGCTAAATAAAACTTTAGGCCTGAATCAAAATAAATTTTTATGATAAATTCGACATCATCAAACCACGGCGCTACATCCCGCGCACTGCACCCGGGCCCGTCACGACGCCGCTCAGGTTACGACCAGACTCGTTATTGCGCAACTTGATCTGCTCACCCAGACGGCCATCCTGCAAAGCCTCCAGTTTGACCGACACCTGAAACTCATTGGGTCGGCCCACTGAAAATAACACTACCTCGCCGCGCTTGACCATTAATGCCGGTCGCAAGTCAGTCGAGCGTATCGCTTCGCCAGCCTTAAAGGCCCGCATCAACTCAAAACCCTCCAGCCCGTTTAACGCAAACAAATGGGTCGGCGTCACTTTGTCCTGCTCAAACTTATCGAGCTTGATGGTGCCTGCTCTTAAGATGGAGCCAGCGCTCAAGTTGCTCGTTGCGACCACCACCTGTCGGCTTTCCGCCAGGTCAGAGGTCTGTAATATCTGTCCTCCTTGCACATCCCGTGCCAGCCGTAATCCCGGCGGTAGTTCACTGCCCAACCAGACCGATGGCGGCACCGTGCTGCGGGGCAGGGTGACCCATTCAATCATCTCCATGCTGAGCACCTCATCGGCGCGCGCCGCTTGTTTTAATCGCGCCGCTTGCAGCGTGGTGTCCAGATCGCCTGACACAATCACCTGCGCCTTGCCCAAGGCACGTTTCAACTGGCGGCCAATTAAAGGCCGGCGCTCGGTAAAGCTGCCGCTGGCAGGCGTCAGATCGGGTCGCAGCACCAGATCGGCTTCACTCAGCATATGTCCGGCAGGCAGCGCACGCGTCGTCGCTACACTATTGTTCGGCTTGACTAGCGCAACCTTGACAAAAAGTTGCCAGGTCGGCTTGGTGCAGCGCACCCGCACGCTTTCGCGATTAGCAAAAGGATAATCAAACGTCAGTTTGTCGCTGCAGGGCTGTACCTTTACCCGCGCGTCAGGCGGGGTCACGCTGACATGTTCAATACTGGTTTTGTTTTGCTCAGCGACCCAATTAGCGACCTCGTCAACCAGCCAGACTTCGGGCGCAATGGCCTGCGCGCTACTCATCAGCGCGGCCATCAGGCAGAGCACTTTGCAGCAAAACGCGCACAGTCTTGTCAGGGATATTTGCATGGTTCTTGTCGAATTAAATATGGTACAGGCCTTGCTAAATCAGAGTGAGCCCTGTTGAACTTCCGACAGGCCTAGCCCAATTAGCAATAAAAGAGCCAGCACGGCATAAGGCACAGACCATGAAGCTTAACCCAGCCCAGATTGAACAGACCGCAGCGGCCAATATCGCGGCCCGCGGAAAGTCGCGTGAGCCGAGCGGGCCAGCGGCGGCACCCTTATTTCGGCAGGCCTTATCGCAAGTGGCGAATAATAAAGTGCCGCAAGCCGTGACCGTCAAACCCGGTGACACCCTGATGAGCTTAACCCGTAATTACTTGGGTTCGTCGGTGAGCCAATTTAGCTCGAGTCAGATTTATGACATGGCAAAAACGGTCGCACGTGATAACGGTATTAAAAATCCCGACAGGATCATGCCAGGGCAGTCGCTTAATATGGCGAACCTGGCACCGACCTCGACCCTGTCAGCGTTAAAGCTGCGCCAGCCAACGGTTGAGCAAATCCAAAAAAATACGGCGGTGCAGGCCAGTCACACACCGGTACTCGATAAAACACTCGCGCGTGCCGTCTCCAAAGGCTATGTCTCGACCTATGAGCAAGCGGCTGTTCGCGACAAAGTCTTATCGATGGCAAGCCGGCATAATTTCGCGCCCGATGACTTCGCCAAACTCACCCTGATGGAATCGGACGGTATGAACCCGCGTGCGTCCAACGGCAACTGCCACGGCATTATTCAGTTCTGCGACGGCAGCAACCGGGGCGCAGCGAGCGCCGGCTATGGCAACAACCCCAAAGCGATTCTATCGATGTCGGTTTTACAGCAGCTTGAGCTGGTGAATAACTACTTTGATGATACCGGGCTCAAAGGGCGTGGCCCGGCTTCGCTCGATGAACTCTATCTCACCGTGCTGACGCCAGCTGCGCGCACGGAAACCAATGTCGATGCGCCGCTCAATATTAATGGGCGTCAGTCTGCTTACTTATATGAAGGCCGCGATCAGAGTGGCAATATCACCCGCAATTCCATCGTCACCGGTCTCAAGCAAAATGCACGCGACCGACTAGGCGAGTACGTGGGCACCCTTGCGCGTGCCGATATCGGACCACGCTAAAGCGCAGGCGCTGACCAAGCGTGCGTTCGTCTTCGTGCGGATCTTTGACACCCCGGCAAATTCTTGCCGCCCCCGACGCGCCCACTGGCGGTCAAAGCTTGCCAGATCAGAGGCTGCAAGCAATCTGATCTGCCAGTTTCCCCACTAAAACAACTTGGCACGGCGCTTGCATTAGTCGGACTGACAGGTGGAATCTTTAACGCGCTGTCGACAAACCGGCTAGTGCCGATCTGTGGCAGTCAACGTGGGAGGGAACGAGATGGACTTACTAAATAACGCTCTGGGGATTCATGAAAAAGCGCTGCGCGTTCGTAACGATCGCATGGAGCTGCTCGCCCGTAACGTCGCCAATGGCGACACACCGCATTTCAAAGCGCGTGAGCTGGATTTTAAATCCGTCATGGCCGAGTTTGAGCCGACCGAGCCTCTCAAAAATACCCATGAGATTCATTTTCCGTTTGCTGACGAAGCCATTGATGACGACGGCATGCGTTACCGCGTGCCTTTTAGTGCGTCCGTCGACGGTAACACCGTGGAGATGAGCGTCGAGCAGGCCAAGTACGGTAAAGCAGCCGCCGATTATCAGGCCACGCTCGCATTTTTAGAAAACCGCGTCGGCAGCATACGCAAATCTTTGCGTGGAGATTAATGAATCATGTCTATCGATAATATTTTCGGCATCGGCGGCACGGCATTAAATGCCCAGCTCGTCCGTATGAATACCACGGCCTCAAATCTCGCCAATGCTGGCACTACCGCAGCGACCGAGAAAGAGGCCTACCGTGGCAAGCGCACCGTCTTTAAAGCGCTGATGAATGAAGAAATGACCCATGCCGGCGCGCCCTATGTCGGTGGCGTGAAAGTCGACAAAATTGTCGACGACACCAAGCCCATTCCGAAAGTGTATGACCCAAATAATCCGCTGTCGGATAAAGATGGTTTTGTCTATCAGTCCAACGTCAATGAAGTGACCGAAATGGTGGACATGATGGCAGCGTCCCGCTCGTATCAAAACAACGTCGAAGTCGTCAACACCGCGCGCGAATTAATGATGCGCACGCTCGACATTATTAAAGCTTAAGGAAGATTGAGATGGCCATCACCGCAACCGGCGCAGCAGACAGTACGTCGACCTACACAGCGCCGTCGAACATCAAGACGACCGCGCAAGCAAAAAAAGACGCAGAGAATGCCATTTTGAATGGCGATGGCGGCGCAATGGGGCAGAGCGCATTTCTGACTTTGTTCACCACGCAGCTACAAAATCAAAATCCGCTCGACCCGATGAATAACGAAGCCTTCGTCTCGCAGCTTGCGCAATTCTCGCAGCTCGAAGCTACGACAAAAATGTCGGATTCGCTTGGTACGCTGGTGAGCTCGATGACGACTGACCGTATGACCACGGCTGCTTCACTCATTGGTAAAAAAGTGTCGGTGCCGAATGGTCAGGCCTTCCTCAATAACGCAGAGCCCGTTGCTGGTTCGATTGCCCTTGAAAACGACGTCGACAATATTTCACTCAAAGTGTATGCCGCTGATGGATCACTGGTGAGAAGCGGCGAAATCGGCGCACAGAAAAAAGGCGAATTCCCTTTCACGTGGGACGGCATGAACGATGCTGGCACCGCTGCCGTGGATGGCAAATACCGCATCGAAGCCACCATCACGCGCTTTGGCGCGCAGAGCAAAGCGCCGGTTTCGACCCTCGCCAATGTACGCAGCATCACGACAGACGCCGCCACCGGCGATATGAAAGTCGAACTTGGCGATGGCAGCACGATGAGCTTGTCCGAAATTAAACGCGTCGGCGGCTAACGCCCGACTTGATCACAACAGATAAACGCCCACACGCAATTCAGGAGAACACCACATGTCTTTTTATACCTCGCTGACCGGATTGAACGCTGCCACCGCGCAGCTCGCAGTCACCAGTAACAACATCGCCAACGTGGGCACCACCGGTTTTAAGCGCTCGCGCGCTGACTTCGGCGACATCTTTGCGACTTCGCCACTGCAAAAAGCGTCATCCGTTATCGGTCAGGGTGTCGCGCTGAAGCAAGTGAGTCAGGAATTCAGTCAGGGCAATATTCAATTCTCTGCAAACTCGCTTGATATCGCGATTACTGGCGACGGTTTTTTCCCGCTCAAGTCTGCCGATGGCTTGCAAGATATCTTTACCCGTAACGGCACCTTCTTGCTGGACGACTCGTTTAACGTCGTCAACTCGGCAGGGCAGGCACTGATCGCTGCGGCGGTTGACTCCTCCGGCAAGGCCGATCTGGAAAGTTTGTCCAAGTTGCTCATTCCACGCAAAACCAGCGGTGATGCTGTCGAGACGTCGTCGGTGACGCTGGGATTGAATTTTCCGGCCGATGCGAATGTGATCACGGCGCCATTTAATAAAAACGATCCGTCGACGTATAACAAAACGACGGCGGTGACTGTCTATGACGCCGGTGGTAATAATTACCTGGCAACGGTGTATTACGCCAAAACACAGGTCGCTAGTCCCGCTGACCCGGCCAACAAATGGCAGACCTATGTATACATCGGCGAGACCAAATTATCGGAAAAACTGATTCAGGCAAACGAAGGCGAAGAAAAATTATTCGTCAATAAATACGGTGAGACCCGGCCTGAAAGCGCCATCCCACCTGAATTGATTGCACGCGGCGTAACCAAGCTGATTAATCTCGATGATCTGAAAAATCCCATTTCGTCCTCTCCGGCCGCGACCTCCGGCGATGCCCTGCCAACCAACGTCAACACCAGTTGGAAAAGTGGCCTGAATGTGTACGATCAGATTGCCGCACAAACTAATGCTGAGGTGGGTGGTGAAACACAGGTCATCACCGTGCCTACTGCGGCCACCATAGCGGGCACACTGACACTCACGCTGGATGCCACGACTTTTGCAACGCCTATCGTTGTTAACTTGCTAGGTACCGAGACGAAACTTGAAGTGGCTGCGGCCATCAAGACCGCGATTGCCGCGAGCACTGAATTTGCCGATGCTGATTTTCCTGGGCGCAGTGTCGTTGACAATGGCGATGGCACCGTATCAATCACTTACTCTAAAGCAGACGGCGCTGTCGATGACATCGTAGGCGATGTGGAAGAAATTGGGATTGTGGACAGCTCGGCTGCCATTATTCCCACTGTCGCTACTTTGTTTAGCAAAGACGAAATCGCGTTTTATCTGAATGTCGATGGCTCTGATGATGCCCAAAAAATTGATCTCAGCTATTTAAATGATGAGCTTGAGACCGGCACCTTTACAGGCGTTGAAATCGCACGCGAAATCACGAATATCATCAATAAAAAATATGGTGATGAACGTTATTTTGATTTTTCGCAGGGCGATATCGATAGCGATACGGACACCTTATTTACTTTGAAGGCGACCAATCCGAATAGCGATACGGACACCGACGCGACCCTGGATATTGATTTTGTCCAAAACGCACTTCTAACCGAGCCTGCATTAAACGCAACGACTGGTAAATATGAATTTCCATTGTTGAGTTCCGTGACAGTCGAAGAAGCAACCGTTGCGATGCAGGCGATCGTCGACGCCAGTGCGGATACTAAATTCGACAACGTCACCGTGGGCTATGATCCGGTGCTGCAAACATTCACCTTTACCAATACCGACAATCTGGAGCTCTACGCCAGTGCATCGCACCTGACGGCAGCAGGATTAATGGGCTTAACCAGTAGTGAAGCCTTGTGCGACACCAGCACGGGTAGCTACGGTACAAAAATTTTGCCCAATGGCGAATTACTGCTCGCGCTCTCAGAGCAGCGCTACGGTACCCTTGTGTCTTACGACGAAGGCACCCGCCGCTTCACTATTTCGTCAGGCACGACTGGCGACTCATCTAGCGTTGAAATCACCAGCGCGTCGGCCAATGCCAATGCCTTGTTCGGTTTGATCAAAGGTGAAGTTGCGACATCGGATACACCGCTGCGTGGCATTATTTCTGATCCTGCTGTCTTGAAAGGCAACCCGATTGGTCTGAATCTGGACAATAAATTCCGTGTCGATGCCACGAATAATCAATTCGTGGTCACCGTCGACAATGTGACTGGCTTGATTGAAATGCCGCCAAAATCGGAATACACCATCGAAGAATTCCGTAGTGTGTTGGAAGAGCGGATCAACGGTCTGGCCGATCGCTTCGGTCGCTCGGTCAATGGCGTCAAGGTTGAAATCAAAGGCGATACCAATAAGTATTTTGAAATCACAACCGGCACAACCGGTAACAACTCATTCCTGAAAGTATCAGCTAATAGTATCTGGGGTCTGGCAGGTGTTGAAAGTGCGCGTGGTGCAACCAGCCAGTGGCTCGAACCTAAGCAAGCACGTAATAGCGACGGCTTTCCTTTGTATGTTGACCGTGACGGTCTAGAGACCAATGATCCGGGTGACTTCTCGGAAGATGAAAATCGCGATCTCTGGTCGCCCATCTTCTTCGATAAAGGCGAGCTCACCTTCGACACCGGTGGCAACATCATCTCCCCAAGCGAAGCGATCAAATTTAAGAGCACCACCATTGGTGATTCCGGTGCGACGCTGCAGTTTGAAATTAACTACGGTGCCTCGACCCAGTACTCCTCACCGTTCTCGGTGCGCAAACAAGATCAGAACGGCCGCCCTGAGGGTGACTTGATCGGTGTCGATATTGGCGACGATGGTCTGGTGAATGCCAGCTATTCCAACGGTACCCAAAAGTCCTTGGCCAAAATCGTGCTGGTGAACTTTGCCGCACCAACCGGCCTGCGTCAGATCGGTGACTCGAGCTACTACTCCACGTCAAAATCGGGTGACGCGAAATACGGTGAAGCCGGTGCAGCAGGCTTCGGTACCATCCGCGCCGGTGCGCGTGAGCGTGCCAACGTCGACTTGACTACGGAGCTGGTTGAATTGATCACGGCACAACGTAACTTCCAGGCCAACGCCAAAGCGATTGAAACCAACAATACGCTCACGCAGGCCATCATTAATATCCGTAGCTAACGATAACTGACGCAAGCCGGCGATAGATAGGGATTAGGGAAATCATATGGACCGTTTAGCCTTTACCGCGATGGCATCAATTAATGAGCGTCGCCTGCTGCGCGAGCAGCTCAATAACGAACTGGCCAACGTATCGACGATCGGTTTCAAGAAAAGCTATGAAAACGCGATGATTGCCGTCAAAGCCGAAGGCGATGGTTTTGATTCCCGTATCCAGCCTTACATCGAGAAAAAAAATGCGGTCTCACTTGAGCCCGGCACGCTGATGGCAACCGGACGCAAGATGGACGTGGCCCTAAATGAAAAAACAGTGATGGCGGTGCAGGCACAAGACGGCACATTGGCCTTCACGCGCCGCGGCGATTTGCGCGTCAGCAGCCAGGGCGTACTCGAAAACGGTTCCTATCATCCCGTTCTAGGACAGGGCGGCAATCCGATCACGATACCGCCCGGTTTTGAAGTCTCGATTACCAAAGAAGGCGACGTCTATGCCCGCGATCCGGCGCAGCCGGGCGCGGTGCCGGAGGTATTGATTGACCGGCTGATGTTGCGTGACGCCAGTGGCATTAACTTGCAGCGGCGCGACGACACCTTGTTTACGCCGTATCCGGAAGTCAGATTGAGAAACGGCGACTTTCAAGGCGGGCCCAACCTGCCGACACTGACCGCGCAGGCACTCGAGAGTAGCAACGTGAATCCGGTCACGGCGATGGTGAAGCTAATTGATTTTTCGCGTTCATTCGAATCGCAAATTCGCGTCATCAAAGAAGCGAAGTCGCTCGATGAATCCGGCAGCAGCATGTTGAAGCCACGTTAGTGGCACGCATAGAAAAAAATAAAGGGGAATAATCCATGGACGCATCAATGTGGGTAGCCAAGACCGGTCTGGATGCACAGCAGACCCGTCTTAATGTCATCTCGAATAACCTGGCCAACGTCAACACGACCGGCTTTAAGCGCGACCGCGCGGTATTTGAAGATCTCTTGTACCAAAACGTACGACAGGCCGGCGGTCAGACCGCGGCAGCCACGCAGGCCCCAACGGGCCTGATGCTCGGTACCGGTACCCGGATTTTGGCGACCGAAAAAAATCATGCCCAGGGCAATATGATCAACACCCAGAATGCGCTCGATATCGCGATCGCAGGTGAGGGCTTGTTTCAGATCACGCAGGCAGACGGCACGATTGCCTACACCCGTGACGGCTCGTTCAAAATTTCCAATATTGGTCAGATCGTCAACAGCAACGGCCAGCCGCTGCTGCCGGCGATTGCGATTCCAGCCAATGCCTCCTCGATCACCATCGGTGAAGACGGCGTCGTCTCAGCGGAATTGTTTGCCGGCGGCGGTGCCCAGCAGCTCGGTCAGATTCAGATTGCCCGCTTCGTCAATGCTGCCGGTTTACAGCCACTTGGCGGAAATCTGTACAAACAGACCCTCGCCAGCGGTGCGCCGGAGGTGTTGAACCCTGGCACGCAAAGTGCTGGTAAGGTCAAACAGGGCATGTTGGAAGCGTCAAACGTCAATGTTGTCGAAGAAATGGTCAACATGATTGAGACCCAACGTGCTTATGAAATTAACTCTAAAGCAATCTCGGCAGCCGACGGCATGCTGAAATTCTTGAACAACAATCTGTAATGGGCTAAACCCGGAAGGTGTGTGATGAAGACGATCAAGTTAATGACAGCACTTGGCAGCGCGATTTTGCTCGCGGCGTGCGCCGGCCCGATGCCGGTTGCCCACACACCTAAATATGCGCCCGTCATTCCTGTGCCTAAAGACAAAGCAGCAATCCCGACCGGTGCTATTTTTGCAACCAGCAGCGCCGACATCTGGCAGGCCAAACGGCGCGAGTATCAGGTCGGCGACATTATCACGGTACTGTTAAATGAATCGACCCAAGCCGCCAGAACTTTAAACAATGAAACCAGCCGCGAGTCATCCAATGATGTCGTCCCCGCTGGCACCACCGCAAAACTCGTCGGTCTGACCAGCGCGCTGACAGGTCTGAAGACCGACGGCGCCACTATTTCCAACGTCGGCAAGGGCACCTCAGACCAACAGGCCACGCTGATTGGCTCTATCGCCGTAACAGTCGCCGAAGTGCAGTCCAACGGCAACCTCGTGGTGCAGGGTGAAAAACAATTATCGCTCTCTGAAGGGGGCGAAGTGATTCAGGTCGCCGGCATCATTCGGCCGCAGGATGTCAGTCCCATCAATACGGTTTTATCGATCCGCCTGGCAAACGCGCAAATCAGTTATCGCGGCTCCGGTGACCTGGCCAACGCGACGCGTGCCGGTTGGGGTACCAGCGCGCTCTACAAGTTTTGGCCTTTCTAATTGCCTGATCTAGTCAACTTATCGTGATCGGAATGATGATGAACAAAAAATTATGGCGTCACTATGTAGCAGTATTGTGCTGCGCGCTCGTGATCATGCCCCCGGCCCATGCTGACCGCGTGAAAGACCTCGCCACCGTGGCCGCAGTGCGTACGAACCAGCTCGTCGGCTACGGCATCGTGGTTGGCTTGCCTGGTACGGGCGATGGCGCGCAGGTGTCCTTCACGGTACAAACCGTCAAGGCTATGCTGACCAAACTGGGTGTCGCTTTTGACGGCCCCCTGACTGACTTCGAACGTTCCGCTGCGGCCGCCGGCAAGATCGATGTGCAAAACGTCGCCGCAGTGATGGTCACAGCCGAATTACCCGGCATGGCCAAGCCGGGTCAGCGCATTGATGTAAGCGTAGGCACCCTGGGTAAAGCCAGCAGTCTGCGCGGTGGCACCTTGATTATGACCAGCTTGCGCGGTGTGGACGGCGAAGTCTATGCCCTGGCGCAAGGCGCCGTCACCACCACCGGTATCGATGCCAGTGCGGCGGGCTCCAAGGTCGCCATTGGCGTGCCCACCTCCTCACGTATTCCCAATGGCGCAACGGTCGAGCGTGTCGTTGAGACGCCCTTTGATAAATCTGACTTTGTGATGATGAACGTGCGTGACAACGATTTCACCACCATCACCGCTATCGTCACAGCAGTGAATAAAACCTTTGGTGCCGATACAGCCAAAGCACTCGACGGCGTATCGATCTCGGTGCGTGCGCCGACCGACATGTCGCAACGTGTCGCCTTCATGAGCATGATCGAAAACCTGGATGTCATACCGGGCGAATCGGCGGCTAAGGTCGTCATCAACTCACGCACTGGTACGGTCGTCATCAGCCGCAACGTCAAGGTCACGGCGGCGGCGGTCTCACACGGCACCATCTCAGTGTCGATTGCGGCCACCAACGAAGTGAGTCAACCAAATGCGTTAGCAGGCGGACAAACTACACCCGTTCAAAACGCCAACATCGGCGTCAATGAAGCCAACAAACCAATGATTTTGTTTGCACCAGGTGTTGACCTGCGCCAGATCGTCGACGCGGTCAATCAGGTGGGCGCATCGCCGTCGGCCATGATTGCCATCCTCGAAGCCTTGAAGAGCTCTGGCAGCCTGCGCGCCGAGTTGGTGGTGATCTAAATGGACGAGCTCTCGGGCAGCCCGCAGTCTTATCTTGACTTCGCCGGTCTTGGCAACCTGCGTGGGCAGGCTAAGCAAAAGACCGATACGGCGACCCGTCAGACGGCGACGCAGTTCGAGGCCATGTTTATTCAGATGATGCTCAAATCCATGCGTGAGGCTACTGAAAAAAGTGACCTGATGAGCTCGGATGTGGGCGAGCAGTTTGAACAGATGTACGACAAAGAATTATCGATCCAGCTGGCCAAGCGCAATACGCTCGGCGTGGCTGACATGCTCGTCAAGCACATTGACCTCGCCAACGCGGCCACGGAAGCGGCCAACGCGCCAGGCGGTGGCATGGCAACAAAAAACGAAGGCATGTTGTTAAACCCGCCGGCTGTGGTGCGTCCGCTGCCACAAGAACAAGACGGCGTGCCACTGGTACGACCAGACAAATTCAGTATCAAACCGATCAGAGCCAATCCGCTCGTCAGTACCGCCACGCCCAACGGAGCTGATCAATGAGTGACATTCTCAGCGTCAGCAGTAACGCCGTCGCTGCGTATCAGCGGGCATTAGGAACGGTCAGTAATAACATTGCCAACGTCGGCACCGATGGCTACGTGCGCCAGGAAACCAAGCTCGTCGAGAATACGCCGAGTAGTTCCGGTACCGTCTATCTTGGCACTGGTGTGCGCTTTGACGGCATCCGTCGCGCCTATGATCAGTTTTTAGAAACCAATTTACGCAACAGCACGAGCGACCTCAATACCCAAGAGCCGATGGTAAATTATGCCAATCGTATCGTGGATATTATGGGGAGCGACACGGTTGGTTTGCCCACGGCACTGGACAAGTTTTTTTCGTCGGCGCGTAACTTGTCGACAGATCCTGCTTCCACTATTTTGCGTGGTCAGTTTTTGCGCGATGCCGATGGCCTGGCTGGGCGCTTTCAGGAATTATCCGGGCAGCTTGATGGCGTGGATACCGAAACCCGCGACACCATCAACAGCAAACTGGCTGAGATTAATACGCTCGCAGGCCAACTTGCCACTGTCAACAAACAACTCGGTGGTGAGACCAAGGTTGACTCCCAGCCGGCCCAACTGCTTGACCAGCGTGATTTGCTGCTGACCCAGCTTTCCAAACTAGTAAAAATTAACGTAACAACGGCCATCAACGGCAGCGTCAAAATCAGTATCGGCGCTACGCCGACTAGCGGGGTGATCGTATCCGGACAAAAATCGATTGAACTGGGTGCGCGATTTGATGAAACCGATTTGGGTCGTGTCGCCATCATCGCCGACCCGTATGGTTTAGAGCCGCAAACGGTCGCAGGGGTATCGAGCGGTGCGCTCGGTGGCTTGCTTTCCTTTCGGGAGCAGGTGCTGCAGCCGACGGTTAGTCAGCTCGATTTTTTGGCAACCACCGTGGTCGACGAAGTCAACGCCGTGCATCGCGATGGCATTGACGCCAACGGTAACACGGGCAAAGACCTGTTCGTCATCGATCCTGTCATCCACACTAACGCAGTCAGCGGCGAAGAAACCAGCATCAGTCGCGCAGCCGCCGGCATCCGTATGGCGTTGACAGACCAATCTTATGTGGCTGCGGGTGCACTGTTTCGGGTGATTGAAAACGACAACAATATCTCCGGCGTGGATGCCACGCTGAGCTATGCCGCAAGCTATGCCGATCCGGCGAAAGTGCCGGCATTATTTGACGTTATAAAAAATAACCCTGACCCATCGGCGGGCGTCAATGTGCCCACCGCAATGCTAATTGGGCAGCTACCGCAGGGCAGCGATAACTGGTCGCTTTATCTTGACAACGCCTCGGCTGGGCAGCAGATGCACGTATTCACGCGCGATGGCCGGCAGCTGGTTGGCGCGCCGCTGGACGATGATGCAGCCGTGCGTGCCTTGATGACGACAGCCAACGGTTTTATCGCTGGCTCAACTTATTCAGATACGTATCTAAATCAATCTGGTGAGACAGGCTACAAACAGATTGAGACTTTTTATGGTTTGATGGCCAAGCCGATTGTGCAGTACGGCGAAGACACGCAATTCACTGTGGACCACAACGTGCTGCCTTCGGTGCGCGAGCGTATCGAGCTTAGTGGCGTAGAAATTCCGAATGATCTGGCATCCATCCCAGCTGATCGTCTGACTTTAAATGGCAAGACCTTACCAGGTTTACTGCCGACGGCACCGGCGCGCACGATTCAAGCTAGTGATATTGCGCTGTGGATGAACCGTGCCGCTGACGGCATGGATCCGACTATCGCCATCAACGCGACCACCACGGCAACCTATGCGGTTGCCGATGTGACGGAAGGGATGTATATCAATGGCGTGGAAGTGCCAGCGGACGCAACCCGCACGACGCTTGCTGAGTTAGTCAGCTATATCAACGACAACCTCGGGCGCGACACCAATGTCGTTGCGTCGGAAGTCGATGGCGCTTTGGTGCTGACGAACGCAACTGGCTACGGTGGCAACGACATTCACATTAGCACGATGGATGCCGATGGTGCGCTTGATACGACTACTTCCTATAAAGGTGTGCTGAGTTTTTCCGGTGATGGCGACGTCACGATTGGCTATGGTACTGCGGGTGTGTTGGGCGACATCGAGCAACTGGGCAAGCCGCTCGGTACCTATTACACCTCTGTGATGCCCAAAGTCACGATCAATGCGCAGATCATGGGCAATACGATGCCGTCTGGCGTCGAAAGCATTCCCGCTAATGCGATTACGCTCAATGGCGTGTCGCTTGGTGAACTGGACTTGGGTCGCAATTTGCAGGCCTCTGATTTCGTCACCTGGCTCAATACCGTGGGCAGTGAACTAGATCCTGCTGTGACCGTCACGGGGCTAAACGAAATCCGTATCGGCGCCGATCAATTCAAAGACAATCTGGCGATCAACACCCTCAGTATCAATGGGGTCACGATTTCAGGCACCGGCGACGATGGAATTTTTAGTGACGCGCAAGACTTGCTCGACGCGATCAATAACGCCGCAACGGGTACCGTCAGCACTACCGCCAGCGCGCTCAATTTGAACAAGAGCCTGGAGATTAATGGTGTCACCATTACGGGCTCTGGTTTGGATGGCGTCTTTAACGACGCCTATGACTTGGCGGATCAAATTAATGCCGCCAATACGGGCGACAGTCCAACGGGCGTCAGCGCCTCCTATGATCCGGATTCGGGCGCCATTGTCCTGAGCCATGATATTGATGGCGATATTACGATCGGTCCTGCCGGCGAAGATAACGCGCTCGGCGTAACGGACGGCACCTATTCGACGGTCTCGGCCAAATTCGATTCCTACGGCGCCATTGTGCTGTCCAATCAGAGCGGCGCCGACATTGTGCTGGGTTCCAGCACGTCGCGTAACGTCTTTGACTTGGGTAACGGTACCTATAAAGGCAGCCTGAATTTATTGAGTACCGAAGAGCTGCGTGTTGGCTTTGGTACCGCCGGCAATCCAGCCGAGCTCGCTAAAATGGGTCTTCGCACAAGTGTTTATATTGATGGTGCCACCACCGAAGATTTGCTCGTGTTTGTCACGGGCGAGGGCAGCGCAACGATAGCAGGTAGCTTTGATGCCAGCATGGCAGCCCCGGCTTCACTGGATAGCGCACGTATTCGTAGTTTGCGTGAGCAAGAATTTGACGTCACCTTCACCAGTGCCACGCACTACCAAATTACCTGGAAAAACCCAAGCACGGGCGTGGCCACTGTATTGGCAGAGCGTGATTATGACGCGAAGGCCGGCATTGTATATCAGGGTCTAAAGCTGATGCTTAACAACGCCCCGGCGGCCGGAGACAAATTTGCCATTGATGGCAATCAGGATGGCGCCGGCAATAACCAAAATATGTTGAAGCTGATCGCGCTGGAAAAAAAGGCGATGGTCGGTGGGCCGAACGGCAGCACGCTGGCACAAGCGTATGAAACCGAAGTCGGCAAGGTAGGTAATTTTTCTAACCAGGCGACGATCGCGCAAAAGGCGCTGGAGGTGGTCAACAATCAGGCCATTGAAGCGCGCGATAAGGTCTCTGGGGTGTCGCTTGATACCGAGGCCGCTGATTTGATTCGCTTCCAGCAGGCGTACCAGGCTTCGGCCAAAGCGATGCAGGTCGCCGGTACCTTATTCGACGCGATTTTGCAGGTTCGGTAAAAGATAAAGGATGTAATTATGCAGATCTCGACGAATTTGATGTTTGATCGTGCGACCGCACAGATGGGTGTGACACAAGATCGGCTCGCCAGAACACAAGAGCAAATGACGATCGGGAAACAGGTTTTAAAACCTAGCGATGCCGCAGACAAATCTGCCGCTATCACGCGTCTGAAGTCCGTCATTGATCGGCAAAACAGTTACGTAGAGACGATTGGCACCACCCGCAATAAATTTGCACAGCAGGAAACGGCCATGCAAGGTGCCAGCGACGTCTTGTTCCGACTTAAAGAGCTGACTGTGCAAGCGGCCAATGATACTTATGGCCCCGTAGACCGGAAAATGATCGCTGTCGAAGTGAAAGGCCTGCGCGATCAGTTGGCGTCGATGGCCAATACGCAAGACGTAAATGGTAATTATATTTTTGCAGGAACCCGGGTTAAATCACCAGCGTTTGCTGTCGATAGTTCCGGAAAATTCGCTTATCAGGGCGACCAGACGATCAGCGAGGTTGGGGTAGGAGATCAGCGTCAGGTCGGCGACAATCGCTCGGGCACGCAGGCATTTTCCAAAGTCATCCGCACCGCGACTGACGGCTCTCAGTACGGCGTAGGATTTTTTAACGTTGTCGATGATATTGTTACGGCGCTCAATACTAATAACATCACGGTCTTGCAACGTGGTGTAGGCGAAATCGATGCCTTGCAAAATGGGATATCGGAAAGCCTGGCAGTCGTTGGCTCAGGCCTGAACGTGTTGGATTCGCAGCTGGGCGTCGGCGAAGAAAATCTGCTGCGCATGAAGACGACTTTATCGCAGATGGAAGATTTGGACTACACCGAGGCGATTACCAAAATGAATAAAGACATGCTGGCGCTGGAAGCCGCGCAGAGCAGCTTTGCGAAGATTTCGCAGTTGAGTTTGTTTGACTATATTAAATAGAGAGTATCTCTGAGCCGGCACTGACGCAGCGCGTTCGTCCGGTTTCAAATTACATCACATCACCTCACATCGCGCAGATGCACGATGTCTTTAAAAGGCAGCCTGCATCGATCAGTCCATGGCGGCAAGCTGGAGTACACCTTGCGCCCAGCCGCAAGCGCCACCACCATTGCAAACGTCTCGGCACCCACTACCCACTTCGCTTGACTGATGGCTTGGGCCAGTGAGTCACTCTGATCCAATTGCACAGAGTGTGACGCATGGTTTGCGATCCACGCGTCGTATTTTCCGGCCGGATCCGACGGGTGAGGGCGCAAGCGGATTGTGTGAGGTAGGTGGTCAGTCAGGTGATTTAATTTTGATATAAAAAAATCCAGTGCCTGAATTTCACCCGCAATGCCGCGTCCCCAATCTTGACGCAGGGGCTCCAAGACGTACAAGAGATTGTCTCCGGCTTGGCTGAGTGGCGTAATCTCTTGCGCCAGGCGCGCCAGATAGTGATTAGGATAAGTGAGGACATCAATCGCCGGAAAACACGCGATCGCGATTTCTGCAGCGTAGGAATCCGCCACCCAGATCTGATCCGGTAGCGCTGTCACACCCTCGCGAATGAAACGCGCCTGATAGTTAACCCAGTGATCAATCACGGCGATGGACGGCACGCCCATGCTGCGCGCGTGCACACGAGCCTGATGTTCCAGATGACTGGCCCAACCGGTGCCGCTTAGTAGCGCATGCGCACCTGTGAGCGCTGTCGGCAAATCAGGGAAAAGTTGACCATGCGGCGTCGGATTGGCAAGCCAGATTTGTCTGGCGGGACCGTCGAGTACAAATCGCCAGTCAAGCTTGTGATCCTGGGCAGGTTCAAGCCAGTGGTGTAACCAGGAAAAAATAAGATTGGCAGCACCCGCATCATGGCAGACGACCACCAAGGGCGCGGGCAGATCGCTGATCTGCGTAACCAATGACGACGCAAGCGGTCTTATGGGCATCATGCGCGTGTCGTGCTGCCATCAAGATGTACTTCAAAATACGGCACCAGCTCGGGATTAAAACTTAATTTGAAATCGCCTCGCTGGGGTGAATTAACGCCGACAAAATCCAGCATGCGCATGCCGCGCTCAGCGAAGTGGCGGATATTGTCAATCATCAGCTTGGTCGACGCGCCAGTATGCCGCCATGCTGGATCATTGGCGCCAAATAAATAATAGGCGTCGCGCTGATCAAAAACAAATAAAGACATGGACGCGACCTGACCATCAACAACGGCAATCGACAAGCGCCCGTATTGATGATGGAGTGCGGATGTGCAGATGCGCTCAACGAGAGCGAGTGTTGCCTCGCTTTGAATCAGGCCCTGACGGAAAAAAGTATCAGCATACAGCTTCATGAAACACGCAATATCATCAGACTTTGCAATGTGCGCGGTGGACTTATGAAACTCCTGTCGGCGTACTGCCCGAATCGACTGTAAGTAATCATCTAATTGAAAATCCGTGAGCGCAAGATGGGCGGTATAGCGCGGTCGAATGGCAAACTGCGGCAAACTTGATGCGCCATAGTTGTGCCACGCAAAAGGACGGACGTCGGTGAACGCCGGCGAGAGCGCCATACTCACGTTGCCATAGCGTTGGGCTAGTTGCTCAATCAAAAACTCAGTCAACCTGAATTCGGTAGTTAGTCGCTTCTGGTGCGCTTGGGCACAGACTGTTTGGCTAAACAAAATGCCTTGATGCGGCGTAAAAGGGAAGGGTGTCGGGTGCATGCCATCGGCTTGCTCGATGATGGCAATGCCGGCCATGCGCTCCCCGCTTTTTGACAGCACCTCGTAGCAGGTGTACGGAGCATCCAGTGCCTGCAAAAAGCGAGAATCAGAAAAAATTGTCCCCTGCCTTGATTCAGTCACTAACGCGTCCCATGCCTGCGCGCTTGCCGCTGCCCGGAAGGTATACACAGGCGCAACGGGCGACAGGTCTGCTGGATTCGACATGGCGAGCAGGCAGATCAGGCAGTGCGGAGCACGGCAAGATACGACCAGACCTTGTGGAAGGCCGCGACGATCAGATCGACATCGTCATCGCTTAAGTCATTGACGCACATTGCAAAGCCCATATAGGTTTTTTCGTGCAATTCTTCGGCAACCGGGCAAATACCTTTTGCGTAGCTGACGTCGCGATGGCAAATATCGGCGGTCCAGGGAAAACCCTTTGAACCAAAGGCGATTTTCTTTTGAAACACCGGCAGTAAGTGAATGTTTTGGTACCCGGCTCCCAAGCCACTAACGCCTTCAGCACGCAGGGCATCGATAATTTTTGCACGCGGCACGCCCAGACCATCAACGTCCAGCACCATCGCATAAACATAGTAAGCATGGGTAGAGCCTGCCATCACGGTAGGTGTCTTGATGCCGGCAAGACCTGCCAGCCCCGCATTCAGTCTGGCGGCCACTTGCTGGCGCCGATCGACATAGCCGTGCAGCTTTTTTAATTGTTCAATTCCGATGGCACATTCAATTTCACCAAGCCTGAAATTGTAGCCCACCATATTGCTCAGATTCGTGACGCCTTTATCGCCAACGACGGCTTCGGCATGGTTACGGATCAGTTGTAGTCGCTCTGCCAGCGCATCATCATTGGTGACCAGGATGCCACCCTCACCGGTGTGAATATGTTTGTGATAATTCAGGCTGTAGCCGCCGACGTCGGCGAGCGTGCCGGCATACTTGCCCTGGTAGAGCGCACCGGGTGCTTGCGCGGTGTCGGCGATGACCTTCAAGCCATGACGCTGCGCGATTGCCATTAGCGCTTCCATATCTGACGATTGTCCAAAAATGTCGACGGCCATGATCGCCTTGGTGTGCGGCGTGATGTTGGCTTCGACCGATGCCGGGTCAATACAGAAGGTATCCGGATCAATATCGGCAAATACGGGAATCGCATTCCAGTGCAGGATCGCCGCCGCACTGGCGCACATGGTCCAGGGAGTGACGATAATTTCATCGCCCGGCTCGATACCAATCGCGCCTACCGCAGCGATCAGCCCGCTGGTCCAGGAATTGACCGTAATAGCGTGCTTGACACCAAAGTAGTCAGCACATTGCTTTTCAAATTCCTTGACCTTGGGGCCACCGAAAAAATCCTCATGCCACACACCGATAAACTGCGACAAGACGCCGCTTTCAATGACCGCTTTTGCGGCTTGAACTTCTTCCTGTCCGATCGGGTTATAACGTTTGAACGTCCGATCGATTGTTTTGGGGCCGCCCAATAAGGCAAGTTGCTCGGTCATGACGTTACCTGCTGATGGTGAGAGTGAGAGGCCTGCTGAGGCAGTGCCCGGAATCTGATTTGTTCGCAAAGCTGCTGCGCTTGCATGGCCGAACTGCCGGTGCTTGCCAATGCGGTATGTTGGCTTAATGCTGAAAAAATATCCGCGATGGCATACCGCATGGCCAGGGTAACTTGCCCCGCAATATGGGTTCCAGTATCGAGTGATTTGTAGCCCTCAAACAGCGGGCTATCCACCACGTGACGAACACGCCAGTTAGCGCCGCCGTCTTCCATCGCGATGAGACCTTTTTCAGCTACGATCTGTAATTCAAACAATGCATAGTCACTGGCATGGGCAACATTAAGACTGATGGGCACACCCTGCGCACTGTGCAGTGTCGCGGGCACACTCGGGTCATCGGCAAAAAAATCATTGACTGGCTGACCCACGGCGTCCAGCGTCAAACTGCCGAACAGGTAGTGCAGCAGGTCGATCATGTGACTGCCATTATTGAGTACGCCTTTGTTATAGAACCCTGTCACGGCGCGAATGGCACCCCAGTGTCCGCTGGTTATTTGTTCTCGCAAGCGCCGAATATCCGGCGCCCAGCGCCGACTATGATTGACCGCCAACGCGACCTGTTGCGCTTCGCAGCGTTGTACCCAATGGCTGGTCTGCGCAAGGGAAGGCGTGACAGGTTTTTCGCAAAAAATTAATCGTGGCTTCAGTGCTAGGGCAGCCTCAAGATCAGCCGCATGCACGCTGGTAGGAGAGCAAATGCTAATCACATCAAACCACCCAGGCGCAGGCTGCAAGTCTGCCAGTGTGTTCGCACCTTGCGTAATTCCCCATTGTTCCTGAAACGCGGCACGCTTGTTTGCGTCAGGATCGACACACGCCACAAGCGAGAATCCACCATGTTGAAGATAGGCCTTGGCGTGACCAAAGGGCGGCGCGTCGCCTGGATGGCGCACATCAAAGCCACCGGCAATATTGCCGCAGCCGATGATTAAAACTTTGTAGGGCGTTGTGGGCATAAAAATTTATGACACCAACAAATCAAAACTGACCGGTGTGCCGCGGCTCACGTCTGCTTTGAGGGTGCGCTGCATAATTGTCTCCAGATGCTTGGGCGCGATACCAAAACCGGGACGAATACTTTTTACAGCGTGCGGCGTGATGACGTCGCCGGCCTTCATATCTTTGACAAAATATAAGGAACGTCTAAATTTGACATTGCCAATTTCGCTGGATTTTCTGCCATAGTCGACCTGGCCTAATGCGGTCCAGGCGGTCTTCACCTTGTGGCATAAGTCGGTCAGGTCAGCCGGCTCTAAAGAAAAACTGTCATCCGGTCCTCCGCCGTTGCGGTCTAGCGTGAAATGCTTTTCTATGATTGACGCGCCCAAGGCGACGCTGGTGACTGCGGTAGTGTTGTCGATGGTATGGTCAGACAACCCCGTCACCAAGCCATAGCGTTGGATCATGTCTTGTAGGGTACGTAAATTGTAGTCAGCCGCAGGCGCCGGGTAGCCGCTGACACAATGCAAAATAGCCAGCGCCGTGCAACCTGCACTGAGAGCGGCATCAATCGCTTCCTGAATTTCTTCTGCGTCTGCCATGCCGGTTGAAATAATCATCGGCTTGCCGGTGCGGGCGACATAGCGGATCAAAGGTAAATCAATCGCCTCGAATGACGCAATCTTGTAAGCCGGCGCGTTCAGATCTTCCAGTAAATCAACGGCAGTAGTGTCAAAGGGGCTACTAAAAATGGTGATGCCGGCTTGACGTGCGTGTTCAAATAATGGGGCGTGCCATTCCCAGGGCATCGATGCTTTGCGATACAGATCAAACAAAGTCTGCCCGGCCCATAAGCCGTCTTCAATTAAAAAATCTGCCCGATCACAATCGATCGTGATCGTATCGGCTCGGTAGGTTTGCAGTTTGACCGCATCGGCACCCGCTGCAAGGGCAACATCGATTAGTTTGATGGCATTGTCAAACTGCCCGTTATGATTCGCCGACAGCTCGGCGATCACGTAGGGCGGGTGCGCGATACCGATAGGGCGGCCATGAATGTTGATCGTGTGCGGATTGGACATGGATCTCTCAGATGTCGTGTTGTCGGTGTATTTCAAACATCCACTGGGCGCGCTGCCAGTCTTCGGGGGTATCAATATCCTGAACACGATGGCGCGGCAGCATGACCGGCGCCGAATCGGATGAAAAAATGGGTTTGTTTTCTAACCAGGCCTGCGCCTTGCCCCAGTAAAACTGGCCGGCGTCATGAAACGCTTCTTCCAGATCTTGCGAGCGCGTATTGAAATGCGCGGGCTGGAACATCTCGACCCGCTCACGATCATTAATTCGAATGGCGCGTTGAATAGGGAACGCATAGCTTGTCACTGAAAATGCATAGTCACATTGATTGTTTTGCAAAATATCGAGGCCGCGCTGCAGATCATCTGCGGTAATAAAAGGTGCAGTCGCATAGATGCAGCAGGCCTCAGAAGGCGTCTCGCCGTGTTCCTGTTGCCATGCAATCGCGTGCGCGATCACGGGAATGGTTGGTGTGTGGTCGTCTGAAAGAGCAGCAGGCCGCATGAAGGGCGCCTCTGCGCCCAGCGCAACGGCAAAATCGGCGATCTCGGCATCATCGGTTGAGACGATGATGCGGTCGAAGCAGCCACTGCGCATGGCCGCCTCAATAGACCAGGCGATCATGGGCTTGCCACCAAATAGTTTGATATTTTTTCGCGGTATACGCTTACTGCCGCCGCGTGCCGGAATAATCGCCAGTCTCATCGTTGTATCGCCTTGGCTAACGCCGCGATCACGCGGTCTTGCTGCGTAAAACTCAAATCAGGATAAAGCGGCAAGCTGATCGCTTCCTGATAGTACTTTTCACTCTGGGGATAGGCAGCGCGATCGTAGCCGTATTTTGCATAAAACGGCTGCGCATAAACCGGGATGTAATGCACGTTAACCAGGATGCCGGCGTCGCGTAACTGCGCAAATACTTCTTTACGCGAGGGCTTACCGGCGGGTAGCTTGAGTCGCACCACGTATAAATGCAGCGCACTTTTTGTGCTGTCGTTCGTATGCGGGAGTTGCAGCGGCAAGTCGGCCAGCAGTGCGTTGTAGCGCTGTGCCAGTTGCCGCCGACGTTCAATAAATGATTCGAGTTGTTGAAGCTGGCTGAGGCCGAGGGCGGCCTGTATTTCAGTCAACCTGTAATTAAAACCTAACTCCAGTTGCTGGTAATACCACGCGCCTTCGCTTTCCTGCGTCATCTCGTCGGCGTCTCGGGTGATGCCGTGGGAGCGCAGGCGGGCCATTCGTCTTGCCAACTCGGGATCGTTCGTCATCGCCATACCGCCTTCGCCGGTGGTGATGATCTTGACCGGATGAAAGCTGAATACCGTGATGTCGCTGTACTGACAATTGCCCACCGGCGCTTGCCCGTAGCGTGCGCCGATTGCATGTGACGCGTCTTCAATGATCCGAAAACCATAGCGGATGGATAGCGCATGAATGGCGGCCATATCGCAGGGCAGGCCGCTCAAGTGTACGGGCACCACGATTTTGGGTAGGGTGCCGCTGGCTTGGGCGTGCTGCAGTTTTTTTTCCAGTGCGAGCGGGCACATGTTGTAGCTGACAGCATCGATATCCACAAAATCCACTTGCGCGCCGCAATACAGCGCGCAATTGGCCGAGGCCACAAAGGTGATCGGGCTCGTCCACAAGGTGTCCCCGGGACCCAGATCCAACGCGAGGCAAGCCAAGTGCAGTCCAGCGGTGGCGCTGTTCACGGCTACGCCATGCCGAGCCTGGCAATAAGTTGCCACCGCTTGTTCAAACTGGGGTGTGACCGGACCCTGTGTCAAAAAATCAGAGCGCAGCACGTCCATGACCGCCTGCAGATCCGCTTCGGATAGCGATTGGCGCCCGTAGGGTAGGAGGGTGTTGGTGTCCATAAGGGTGACGACTTTTCGACGGTTCGATAGAGTGAACGACGAATACGCAAATATCAGGCCAGCCAATGAGGCGTGGCATAAATCCTGCTTATTTGCTTGGTACGGGAAATTGGCTGTCGGAAACTGCGCGAATAGTGTGAGTAAATTAACAATCAGACTTTGTTGCTTAACAACTCTTTAATGATTAGTTTGGAAATTTCTGAAATTTGGTCTCCTTGGGATTCGATGAAATACGCTAGATCGTCAGCGGCGACTAATTTGATGTCGTCGACCTCTTGTTGTTTGTGGGAAGAATAAATTTTATTAATTTCTATGAATGTCAGAGGGCACTCTAACAGGCTGACAATATCAATCACATGGGATTTACTATCGTTAACAAAATATAATGGTGAAATATGTGAAATATTATTCGCAGTTAATCCAACTTCTTCTTGAAGTTCAATTAATAACTGTGCGATGTGGTCAACATCAGGGAAGGTGTCTATTGAAGATTCTGGATCAATACCACCGCTTGGTAGCAATTCCCAGAGACCGGGATCTTGTGTAAGCGAGCTGGCCCGCAGACCAAATAATAATCCATCCGGACATTTTAATATGCCGGAGACGGCGATAGGCTTCACTTGAAGAGTTTCAAATAGTTCTGGGCATATTTTTTGAGCGATAAAATTCCGGTACTCTGTTATTTTTGCATAAATACAACGATCAGTAATAGTTACGGCAGAAAGAATTTTTTTATTAAAAATAAATCCATCGCGTTTCTTACTTTCAATGTCCCATATTGAATTAATTTTTTTATTAATCTCTGGTGGAATAAAAAATAAATCTTCAGAGATTTTTATTGTTGAAGTAAGTCCGAATTTTGCAATCGAAAGCATAGTTAGAACTCATTAAGTTTAAATAAAAACAGGAAGCTTGGAAGTGACCGTCGATCGCATCTATTGCCAAATCGTTCAATGAAAACGTCGTCAGAAGGGCGCAAAGAAAATGAAAAAAAAGAACCTTGAGGAAGTCCGTGCTCATTGGCAGGATTGGGCGACCCAATACGGCACCAATCTGAGAGCGACCACCAAAACGAGCACAGCGAAAGCGCTCGAAATTGATGCCTTGCATCGGGCGATTTCCTCGATTGTAAAGGGTTCAGACGAAAAGGTAAGGGTGCTTGAGTTTGGCTGTGGCAATGGACAAAACTGCCTGAGCCTGGCCAAATTATTTCCGACGGCTGCCTTTGTTGGGATCGATTATATTCCCGCGATGGTTCAAGCCGCAAACGAGTTAAAGCATCAGCAAGGTCTGTCGGATCCGCAGCTGATTTTCGAGGAAGGGAATATTCTTGATATTCACTTACCTGAAAATTCGTTCGATATTATTTTCACCGACCGGTGCCTGATAAATTTGACGTCAGACGAACTCCAGCAGCAAGCAATACAGTCGCTGTCAAAGCGACTGAAAATTGGCGGCCATTTGCTGATGATTGAAAATTCACAAGCGACGTTTGATCGCCAGAATTTTGCCAGACAAGCGGTAGGACTCCCGCCACGTAGCCCCGCTGATTTTAATCACTTCTTTGATGAAAAAACTTTACTGCCGTATTTAGATGGCATCAACCTAGAGCAAGTCGGGATTGAGGATTTCATTAGTTTGCACGACTTGGTTCTTTATGTTCTCGTTCCGATGGTCAATGGTGGAAAAGTTGATTACGATCACCCGATGGTTGCGGCTGCGACGGAATTGAATATGATGTTATCCAATAGTCATGATGGCGGTGTAGGTCAATATGGTCAAAATCGGCTTTATAAATATATTAGAAAAGCGTGAGACACAGACTTTTTGATAAGCGCATCCTATTATTAGATTCAATGTGAATAATCCAAGCGCCATTTTATTTGATCTGGATGGAACCCTCGTTGAGAGCTTGGGAGTTCTGCGTCAGGCGTATGACGATTTTCTTACTTCGTATGGCATAAGCCCGTCTGATCTGGAGTTTCAGAGCCTTAATGGTCCGCCGTTGAAGCTTATCGTCCAGGCGCTTAAGGCGAATCATGGTCTCAGCGAGACAGATGAGAAATTGTATTTGGACTACACCAAAATCGTCGACAAGCACTATTTATCAGCCCACCCAGTTGCCGGTGCTCAACGCATTCTGCAAACTGCAAGAATAAATAATTGCGAAATAGGCATTGTTACCTCGAATTCTCGAACCCGCACGCAGTCATGGCTTGCGCATTGCAAGTTAAGTGATTACGTGAACTTTATCGTTGCGGGCGATGATGTGAGGCATGGGAAACCCCATCCAGAACCGTATGAGCGGGCCCTGGAAAAACTGTCTGGAAAGTCTGGATATTGCTGTGCGGTGGAAGATTCGATTCAAGGTGTGCAGTCTGCAACCGGCGCAGGCATTTATACCTATTTGCTGGGAAATAATCCGGCCATCGCCGGCTCGCCGGATCTGTTTAATCAGGTTGAATCGTTACAGTACTTGAACGAGATTTTATGGCAGAGATTATAAAACTTGTGTGCCATATTAATTAATCAAAGAATTATTTTTTAATGAACGGAATTTGATAATGACTTTTTTAACTGATCAGGAAAATTTCTGGGCCGGGGAGTTTTCCAGCGGCTATCTGGAACGTAATCAGGGCGAATCCTTAATTTCTTCCAATATCAATTTGTTTTCGAAAATCTTAAAGAATGCACCGACCGTCGGCTCAATTGCTGAGTTTGGTTGCAACATAGGACTTAATTTGGCGGCATTAAACAGAATTAACAAAAACTACCATATGCGTGGCTATGAAATCAATGCGCAGGCAGCAGCTGTGGCAAATACGCTAAATATCGCAGAAATTGTGAATGATACGATCCTGAATCAACTCGACAGTGGTGAGCAATTCGATCTCACTTTCACAAAAGGTGTGTTAATCCACATTAACCCAGATAGGTTAGAAGCGGTCTATGATAATTTGTACAGACTGTCGAACCGCTACATACTGGTTTGTGAATATTATAATCCGTCTCCGGTCAGCATTTCTTATCGTGGTAATGACGATAGATTATTTAAGCGCGATTTTGCCGGAGAAATGATTGATCGATTTAATTTAAAATTAATTGATTACGGATTTAATTATCAACGCGACATGTATCATACAAACGATGATACAACATGGTTTTTAATGGAAAAAACTTGATATACAGTTCCGTTGATCATTAGCTATTATTATTCATCAATTTAGTTTGATTGCAATAATTCAGGTATTAATTTTATTTTCTCTGCTACATGCATACCCGGTTCGGCGATCAGAGGAATGACGCAATCAAACCAAGGATAACGACTTTCTTCGCCGAGCATCAGCCATACCTTTTTTGATAATAAAAATGTCCTTACTCCGCTGGCAGCAGCCAGCGAGCTGACAGCGGTGCCGACCGTGGTGACGCAATCGAGTTGCTGGATTAATGCGATCACGCTTTCCAAATCGTTTTTCAAGTCGATATCAGGCCATCTGAGGATGGAAACACCCAAGGCCTGTTCGACTTCTATCAGTTCGGCTTCGCAGTCGCCATACTGCAAATTTACAAATTGAATATTTTCTTTGGTGAGCAATTCTTTCCAGTCCGATAAGTGCGTGTAGTTCAAGTTACGTTGAATGGAAAATATGCCGCTTCGCCAGCAGATTCCAATGAGTAGCTTGTCTTTGTAGGGCGCCAGCCTCGCTTCAAGATCTTTTGCGCGCGCCGCATCGACCACCCAAGGTGGGTGCTGTTTGTCAAAATCTTTGATATCCCTCCGAAACAGCCGGGGTAACGAGGCAATCGAGCATTGATAATCAAAGTCATTTAAAGCTGAAAATCGATCACCATCGATCATTTCCGGTCTGACTGTGAATGAGGGAAACGTGCGCCGGAATATGCTGATTAAGCGCGGATCTGTTTCAAGGATGACGTCTATCCCTAAGCTAATAAGATCATGAAGACAGGTCGAAAATTCAATTTCATCCCCCAGCCCTTGCTCGCGCCAAATGAGTAATTTACGTCCTTTTATTTCTTCGCCATTCCATTTTGGCTGGCGAAATTTTCGTAATGATCGCAGTGCGGCAGTGGGCAGGAGCGGGCCAAAACCGTATTCATAATGGTCCCAGCCCTTAGCCAGTTCACCATAATAAAGATAAGAATAAGACAAGTAATATTTTATTAATTCAGACTGATTGCTTGTAATATTTTTAAGCGTTAAGGCATTTTCGTAAAGTCGAATGCCCTCGCGGTAGTTTTCCTGTTTGATTTCAATTTGGGCTAAATTGATAATGGTGGGAACAAACGAGGGATCCAGCATATTGGCCGTAATAAAGGCCTCTCGCGATTCTGCGACTAAACCAAGATCACCCAGAGCCGTGCCAAAATTATTATGGGCGATGCAAGATCCGGGTCTTAGTTCAATGGCTTTGAATGCTATTTTTAAGGATTCTTCCGGCTTGCCAAGGGATTGGTAGATATTGCACAAATTAATGTGCGCATCAAAGTTATCTGGCGCAAGATCCAGGGTATATTCGAGTATCTCTTTGGCGTCATTCTGTTTATTGCAGCGAATCAGCGCAGCGGCAAAATTAACCAGCGCTATGACATTTTTATTATCCGCTTCCACGACTTTTGCGTAGTCAATTAGTCCTGCCTCATAATTTTCCACACGCAAATGCGCCTCACCACGCAGCATCAGATAGGACATATTGTCCGGCTCCTGCTGCAAAAGTTCGTTCAGGTAGTCAATCGCTTGCCCCAGCCGTCCGCTTGCGATTGCCTGTTCGGCTTTTTTTAATACCTTGCTTTGTTTTTTCATAAGCCCAAAAAAAAGAGAGGGTCGCCCCTCTCTTTGGTCGAAGAAGCGAGTTACCCCGCTCTTCAGTGTAGCGATACCGTCAAATTATTTCAACAAGGAAAGAACTGACTGTGACTGCTGGTTCGCTTGGGCCAACATCGCCGTTGCTGCCTGCTGGATGATTTGTTGCTTGGCCAGGTTAGTGGTTTCTGTTGCGTAGTCCGTGTCCATGATGCGGCTACGTGAGGCTTGCATGTTTTGCGAACTCTCCGACAGATTGTTAATGATGTAATCGAGGCGGTTGTTGTAGGCGCCGGATTTTGCCTGCGCCGAACTAACCGTGTTGAGTGCTGCATCAATCGCCACGAGTGCCTGGGTCGAACCTGCGGCAGTCGATACATCGAGCTGATTAATTTTCAGGCCGTTGTCGGTGCCACCAAAAGTACCTTGGCGGAATCCCAGATTTTCCAAGTTGAGCACACCGTTGCTGCCAGCTTGGACTTCAAACGCATTGTCCGAGCTGAGCGTCACTTGCGAGTAGAAAGTGATCGCATCTGCCGACAAGGCGCTGGTGGTGCCGATGGCAATGTCTGTCAAGCCGACTGCAGCTGCACCTGCGGACGTACCTATCGTGATGTTGCGACCGTCTGCGGCGGTGTATTCAACGCCGTCGCCCCAGGCTTTGGCGGTCACGCCAGTTTGGCCGGCGTACTGGTTGATCGAGTCAATGACGCCATCACGGGTAGTGGTGTTGACTTCGATAGTGACACCGTTCAAATACAGTGTGGCACTGGAGTCTGCTGCCGTAAAGCCTTCGCCACGGAGCACGTTAGGTGCAGCAAGGGCGGTCACGCCGGTTTGATCGGTCTTGCGGTTGATGGCCGCAGCAATTGCAATGGCGCTGGCAGAACGAACCGACGAGAGAGCGGTGCTGATCGATGCGGTGTCGTCTGTATTCAGTGCCTGACCAATCGCTACACCATTGATGATCATGCTGTTTGCATTCATCAAACCTTGCGCGACTGAAGTTGGCGCGGTTGCAGCAGCTGGATTGGTTCTCTTGTAAGACGTATAGATCGCTGTGTCTGAATTATAGGTGCCGTTGCGCAGGCCACTGAATGCTTCGACGTCTTGATCGCCTTCTTTGAAGCTGACATTGATATCTTTACCATCTAGTGTGTAAAGCGAGAAGGTACCGACATTGGTGCTGTCTGCAGCGAGACCGACGTTTGCCGCGGTGTGACCGCCAGTTGTCGAATCCAGAACGATGTTGCGGCCGTCAGCGGCAGCCAAGGTAATACCGGTGTCATCGGATTCCGTATCGGTTGCCACCACGCCGGTGATGGCGGATTTTGCATTGATTGCACTAACGGCAAGTTTCCGTGTCAGCGATGTGTCTTCGCCGCTGGTGGAGAACGTATCAGTGTTGACACCGTTAATCGTGATGAAACCCGCGACCGACACAGCAGTGGCCATAGCCTGGCCGGAGACGGTTGTTGGTCCCGCTTTGGCATACACACCGCTCAATTCCGATACGCGATTGATGGCGGCGGCCTTGGCAATGGCGCTGGCAGCGGCGGCAGTGCTAGGGGACGAGCTGTCATCGGTAGCAAGCGAAGCGCCCACTGCCACACCGTTCAGATATAAGGCGCTGGCAGAGAACGCGTCAAATTTCGTTGTGGCCGTGTAGGCGCCGCCAGTCGAGGTTAAGGATGCGCGCGAGCCAATACCGATGTCTTTAGTTTTGATTGAATCAAAGCTCATCGCCATCGTGTCGCCTGCGTTCGTGCCAGCCTGAATAGTGACGTTTTTCGCAGAGCCATCCAGCAGTTTGATGCTGTTAAAGTTGGTTCTGTTGGCGATATCATCGATTTGCGTTTTGAGCTGGGCGACTTCCAGTTGCAAGGTTGAACGGTCCGTATCGTTTACAGTGCCACTTGAGGATTGCACGGCGAGTTCACGCATACGTTGCAGAATGTCGCTAACGTTTGTCAGTGCGCCTTCAGCCGTTTGCGTCATCGAGATCGCGTCGTTTGTATTTTGTATGGCTTTTTCCATGCCGCGGATTTGTGAGGTCATGCGATTGGAAATCGCCAGGCCTGCTGCGTCATCTTTTGCTGAATTGATTTTCGAACCGGTCGACAAGCGCTCCATAGCCGAGCTCAGTTTGAGGCCGCTAGCGCGGATCGATTCTTGTGAAACGAGTGCTTTAACATTGGTATTAATGACTGACATGGTGATCTCCTAAAAATAGATTAACCTGAATTACTCAAGAACCTTTTCTTGATGTGTTATGAATCGGCGAGATAATTCAAAGCTTTAGCAATTATTCAAATTTGCTTGTTTAAAAGTATTCCTTTGATCGCATCCAGGCTATGTCCAACCTTAATGACGACTTCGTTAGGAATCTGCCGAATCACTTCACCGGTATCTTGCTTTTTCACCAGAATGATCGGCGTGCCGCGGTCTTCGTCCATCGAAAAGGTAATGTTGCGTCCGCCATCCCGCATGACCTCATTTAATTGATTAATAGCCTGATCCAGATTTTTCTTCATTTTTTCATTGTCAACCTTCACCTCGACTGACTGCGTCAGTTTTAAGGTCGGTGCCGGCGCCTGTTTGGCGCTTTGCGCAGCTGGCGTAGCGCGTGCGAACGACCCCGAATCTGAGGATGTCACCACGCGTGGTTGAATTTCCATGACCATATAAGTACCCTGCCTTTCTGAATCCCGTGAGTAGTGATGACCAAAATGGTCAGCACCATAAATGGATTTCTACGGAAAGGATGTCGTCGTGAAGACAGAGAACTTTAGGGCTTTGCCGAAAAATATTTCGGCCGGGGAGGGAGGCGATGCAGAAAGCGAAAAAGGCGATGTTAAAAATAGGAGGGCGTGTCAGGGCCCAATCCGTATTAATTATTAGTGTAGCTCGCCATCATGCCTTCAAATGTCGATTTAAGACTGGTTTTTTGTGTATTGACGCTGCCTACCAAGCTGTCCATTGCCGCAAATTGTTTGGTGTAGCGGGCCAGAATAGCATCGAGCCGCACCTGAAGTTTGGCTAAGGTTTCCCGGTATTTGTCATTTTGCGTATTGGCATTCTCGGTCTGGGTAACCAATGGTCCTGTATTACTCAGCAAATTGCTTAACTTGCGTACCGCATCGCCTGCAATACCAGCCGGGAGCGTACTGTAGGTGCTGAGGTTGTTATAACCGCCGGTGAACATTTTGGTGACTTCATCAAAATTATTCTGCAAAGCAGACTTCACTTTGGTTGCATCGAGTGACATCACGCCTTTTTGGTCAAGACTCAAACCTAATTGGCCAAGGCTTGTCATTGCGCCACTACCGGTGCTGGACGTGCCTAACAAAATATTGCGCATTTGCTGACGCACGATCCGCAACGTGTTGTTGCCAACGAGCGTGCCGCCATAGGTATCCAGTGTGGAGTCCGGATTCGCTGTTTCCGTAAGAATGTTATTAAAATCATTATAAGCAACCACCAGCTCGTCCAGTTTTGTCTGGATCACGCTGGTATCTCTGGACACCATCACGCTCGCCGCGGTGGTCGAGGTCGCCTTTAAGTCCAACGTGACACCTGTAACGATGTCGGAAATGGTATTTGTTTGACGCGTATAGCTGACGCCGTTGACCGTGAGGCTGGCGTCCGATGCGCTTGTGACGTCGGTAAAACCAAGTGCGCTTGTGCTGGTACTGCTTAAGCTGAAGCTTTCGGTCGATCCTGCTGCGTCCCCGGTGATCATGACTTTATACGGACTGGTGCCGCCGTCATTAATCAGCTGCGCTTTATAACCGCGATTGGCTGAGTTGATTGCCGCCACCAGACCTGCTGGTGTGTCGTCATAGGTTTTTTCAGTCAGCGCAATGTTGGTAAGCGCCAAGCTGCTGGCTGAGCTAAAACTTAATGTCGAGCCAGTCACGGTCACACTCATATCGTCTGAGCCATCCAGGATTCTCAGCTGACTTTGTATGTTGCTCGCTAAGGCGTCTAGCGTTGGCTCATTGGGTGCGGGAATAATGGAGCGGGACTTCCCGTCAATCGTGATATTGAACGCACTGAAATCGCTGACCGTTGGCGTGGTCCCGAAATTCACGTCAGTGATTGTCGTGCCACTGGTGGTGCCGCCCGAGGCGCCGGTGCTCAGATTGATGGTGGTTGACTTTGAGAGCGAGGGACTGCTCAACACCCGGGAGGTAGTGGCCGAGGTGATTTCGATATTTTTGCCGCTTGAGACCGTCACGCTCAGGTCGTCAGACCCGTCCTGAGCCCGCAACTGGGCTTGTAAATTGGCGGCCAGATCGTTCAACGTGGCAGTCGCTGGCGCAGGCGTAATGCTGAATACTTTTCCATCAACGTCGATTGAAAAGGTTTTAAAATCATTCACCGACGCTGCTGTTCCGAATGTCGGATCATTAATTGCCGCGCTATTGATAGTTGAAGACCAAGGGGTTCCTACGGAAACGCCTGCCGTATTGCCGTTTTCGATGGTCACAGCAAAAGGATTGCCGCCATTCAGTGACGTCGCTGCGGTCGCAAAGCCAGTGCTGATCGTGCGCTGTGACTGCGAGAGCGCGTTAACCGTAATCTGATGGGTGCCAACAGATGCTGTATTGGATGCGGTGACATTCAGCGCGCTGGTATTGGTGTTGGTGGCGCTGACTGTATTGAAGCTATTGCGATCTTTTAAAGCCGACAGCTTGGTTTTAAGCTCCGACATCATGAACATCACTGCCGATAAGCCACTGACCTTGTTGTCATTTTTGGTTATTTTGGCATTGATGGCATTCTGCTTTGGGATGCCCTCGGCATTGACCAGACTCTGCGCCAAAGAGGTCACGTCCACGCCCGATCCTGCGCCAAGCGACGTCATAATCTTTTGCGCATTGGCCTTATTAGCCGCGGCGAGATCTGCAGCCGAAGTCGTGCTGGTAGTGGAACTGACGGAGGAGGTGGCCATGGCTAAATTTAAACTTTCAAATGAACATCGACTTGGTCAGAAAAAACTTGAGCCCATTTTGTGAAATTTTTTATTGCGCCGACATACGTAATTACAAATTTAAAAACAAATTAATGCTGAGCCGCTGGTTATACCGGCACAAATGCAGGATCAATTTGGTCGCGAATTAACTTTCGGATTTGCTCCACACTTAAAAAGTCCGGATTCGATCCTGAGTTGTAAGAAAAGCCGTCGTCCACTAAACGGGCTGATCGTTCCTGCCGATATTTTTCGACGGTATTTTTGCCATTATTGGGCAAGATCGCGTAGTAGGGACCAAGGTCCACCGTGTTCAAACTGTCGCTTGTCGTGATCATTTCTTCGTGAATTTTTTCACCGGGACGCGCGCCCACAATCGGATGTTCGCAGTTTGGCCCCACTGCTTGCGCCACATCTGAAATACGGTACGACGGAATTTTAGGCACAAAAATCTCGCTGCCCGATGCATGCTGCAGCGCCCAAAACACCATTTCCACGCCTTCATTTAACGAGATATTAAATCGCGTCATGTTGGGGTCGGTAATAGGTAAGACGCCTGTTTTGGCCTTGTTCATAAAGAAGGGAATCACCGATCCACGCGAGCCCATCACGTTGCCATAACGGACAACGGAAAAGCGCAAATTACGGCCACCCCGGAAGTTATTGGCCGCCACAAAAAGCTTGTCGCTGCAAAGTTTGGTGGCGCCATAGAGGTTGATCGGGGCCGCGGCCTTGTCGGTAGAAAGGGCGACGACACGCTCAACCTTGGTGTCCATGCAGGCTTCAATCAGGTTTTGGGCACCCATGATATTGGTTTGAATGAACTCAAACGGGTTGTACTCGGCTGCTGGCACCTGTTTAAGCGCGGCTGCGTGGACCACGGTGTCAATGCCTTCGAGCGCACGTCGCAAACGATTTTGGTCGCGCACATCGCCAATGAAAAAACGCAGGGCAGGGTAGTCGGATTCGGGAAATTCCTGCTGCATCTCGAACTGCTTGAGCTCGTCACGGCTAAAGACCACCAACCGCTTAACGCGTGGGCAGTGTGTCAGCACGTCCCGCACAAACGCGCGCCCGAACGAGCCGGTTCCGCCTGTAATGAGGATGGAGCGATCACAAATATCTAACTCTTTATTGCCAGCTTGTTTGTCCATTAGTCGACACCTTTCGTTTCTGTGCAGACAAATAAGCAGGATATGTGCCAATTACTTTCTGATAAGAAATTAGGTTGGGCGACGTGATCCTTGCCGTTTTTCATCGCTGCGTGCGTTAAATATCGGGCAAGCTGTCTGCTATCCATCATTAGCTGGCTTTTCCTTCTCGCTGTTGCAAGCGCCGTGCCATTGGTGCGGCTGACGGGCAGGTGGTGTTGCGCTACTTTGCTAACTTAGCTAAACTTAGCTAAGTTAGCAAAGTCAGTTAAATTGACGTAATGCATTTCACTCACTTGCCTCCTTCAACGCACGTAACCTTAAGCCAGAGGGGTCTATGCAGCCCGTTAATATTCACGAAGCCAAGTCACAACTTTCCCGTCTTATTGAAAGCGCGTTGCAGGGGGAGGAAGTCATTATTTCGAGGGCCGGCAAGCCAGTTGCCAGGCTGATTCCCATTGCGGCAAAGCCGCCGATTCGCAAACCAGGCTCCTTGAAAGGTTTGATCCGGATCGCAAAAGATTTTGATGCGCCCTTGCCGCATGACTTGCAGCAGGCATTTGAAGGTAACTGATGCGCATCTTGCTCGATACACGCGTCTATTTATGGTGGCTCGATGGCGCACCCGAGTTGTCGCGCGATGCGATTCGGATGATCACGGATGCCGACGAGGTTTATGTGAGCGCCGTCTCTATTTGGGAGGCGGCGATCAAATGTGATTTGGGTAAACTTTCTGTGGATATTGCGTTGTTAATCAATCAGATTCAAAGCAACGGTTTTCAAAGTTTGGCCGTGGGAATGCGGCATGCCGCGACCTTGTCCGGTTTGCCGCCAATCCACAAAGATCCGTTCGATCGTATGTTGATTGCCCAGGCCCTGTCCGAACCGCTCAGGCTGCTTACTGCAGACCGCCTTTTAGCGAGCTATTCGGATCTCGTCGAGCTGGTCTGAACTTGCGCAAGAGACAAGCGCTGTGGGGCCCATTTTAGGTAGGCCGGCCAATTCCTGCCATCGGCTTTGCCGCCTGTCTAGCCATCCCGAGTTGCGACAAGGTATCGGCAGCGAATTCCCCGTGTTTTGATTGCGCCACTCTGATCACCGTCGACAGCGCGCAGGCCGTATTTCTCCTTAAACCTTGGTATATCTAGCTGGCACCTTTTTTGCTGATGTAGCCTTGCCTGAGACATTTGCCCTGTCGGAAATGTCTCCATTAACCAGCAAAGTTATTACAACAGGAGCCTTACTATGCCTAATCTCGCCCAAGAACTCATTTCTTACGCTGAACGCGGTCAAATGCTGTCCGCCATGCAGGTGTCACGCTTTTCTCCGTCGGAAATTCGTTTGGCGATTCAAACCTTAATGGCGGAAGACCGCGATGCCTTAGCGTATGCCTTGGGTGACGCCGGTTTGGCGCTGCATCCTGATAGTGAAGATATCGTCGCCATTACCAGTTTGCTGGCTGTCATGCGCGAAGACTGGCCGCAAGCCGTCGATCTGCTGCGTCAGCTGATGGAAATGCAGGGCGGGCAAGCCACCGTTTTTACGCACGCCATGCTGATCCGTTCGCTGCGCTGCGACCTTGAGCTGGCAGCTGCTTTTGATGCGGCACGTGAAGGCCTGGCCCGGTTCCCGGATCATCCTGAGCTGCTTAAAGAGTACGACGCACTGGCCGCTACCTTGGGCTTGGGTGCTGTCTCTACTACTCATTAATCGGCACCAGAATGCAAAACTTTAGCGTGGCAAGAACCTGCCGGAATCCCGACAATCTTTGCCGCACCCCCGTTGCCGGGGAGATTTCACAGGCAATACAAGTCAAAAGCCCTTGTTTTTAAAAGACTTTATTATCTGGCATAACTTTTGCATGACCTAGAGCATCACGGGAATTTTCCCTAAAAAATAAGCAGGATGCAAAAGAAAGCCAGAAGGAGAATCGAGCATGGCAGTCATCAACACCAACGTGAAAGCGCTGTTTTCGCAATCAGCGCTCAAAGGTACAGAGCGGGCCCAGTCCAAGGCCATGGAGCAGTTATCGACCGGTAAGCGGATCAACACCGCCGCCGACGATGCCGCGGGGTTGGCGATCGCCACCCGCATGACGCATCAGATACGCAGCCTGAACCAGGCGGTCCGCAATGCGGGTGACGCCATTACGCTGATTCAAACCGCTGAGGGCGCGACTAACGAAATCACGGACATGATGCAACGGATGCGCGAACTCGCGATCCAGGCAGTCAATGATACGAACGACAACGCGCAACGCAGCTACCTCGATCTCGAGTTTCAACAGCTCAAGGCTGAGATCGTGCATATCGCCGAATCGACCCAATGGAATGGTTTTCCTGTCCTAGACGGTACCGCCGGTGAGCGAGTAGGCGAGATGCCGGTTTTTAAAACCACGGCAGTCAGCCAGTTTGGTGACGTGTTCATCAATCCAAACACGGTGATGACGCCCTCCGGCGACGACGCAGGTGAGCGCCAGACGCTGACTTTTACCGACACACCCAACACGGGCATTATTACCGTCGGTGGTGTCGACATTACGATTACAGATGACGACATCGCTGATGTCACGGCCTACGCACTGGCAGTCAAAACAGCGCTCGAAGCCGATTCGAGTTTTGATTCAACCTCCGGTAGAACAATTACTCAGAACGCAGGTGAGTTGACCATTACGTATGCCGCCAGCGATGGTGATGTTGACGATATTTCTGTGGATGTGGGTGCCACGGGTGTGACGGCTGCAGTCGCTTGGGTACGGGATGCGATTACGACTTCGTCTGAGGCTTTTTCTAGCGGCGGCACATTTCTGCAGAGCGGTGCTTTGTCTTTCAGCGTCGATGATGCGGGCGAGGTGACGGCGTCGTTTTTGAATGCGGCCAGCGAAACCATCACGCTGACCGGGACTGTCGACCTAACAGGTGGCACCGTCACATTCGATAGCGATACGGGCAATAACAGCGCCGTCATCAGCGAAGACTTGATCTATACATTCGAGAATTCTGACGGAAGCGCCCAGGATATTACCGGGCGTGCCGTCGGTATGTCGGTTGCCGTTGAAGGCAGCATACAAGCGCTGCGTGCTGGTGACTTACGCATTAATGGCATCGATATCGGCGCATCCTACGCAACCGATGATCCTTATTCTCCGGTCAATAACGCTGCCGGTAGTGCTATCGCTAAAGCAGCGGCGATTAACCGCATGGCCGCCTCAACGGGCGTGACGGTGGGTGAATCGCAAAGCATTACCCTATCAGGCACGCCAGTTGCCGGTACCATTACGGTTGGCGGGGTCAGCATTCAACTCACTAGTGCCGAGAGCACGTCAGCACTGGCCGCGGCAAAAATCGTCACTGCGCTGCGCGCCAACTCGGCATTCAACAGCAGCACAGACCGTGTAGTGAGCTACGCTTCGGGTAGCTCGACCATCAGCATCGATTTCCCCAAATCAGAAGGCGATGTTGCTAGTCTGGTCGTCACGCCTGGCACGTCCGGTCTGACCGCTGTGGTAGATACGACCCAGGAGTACTCAACACTACGTTCAGGTACGGGGGTCTTTGCCAAGGTCAATCAAAACGTCCTGGCTGGTCAGGAAATGAGCGCGACATCGGTTGCTACTGGCGTGGTCTTTATTAATGGCTATGCGTCGGCTGACATCACTACTGTCCTCAACAATACGCGCGCTACCCGCCAACAAGTGGTGGACGCGATCAATGTTATTTCAACCCGTACCGGTGTCAAAGCAATCGACACGGGCTACGACTCGAAAGGTATTACGCTCGTCGCTAACGACGGCCGCAACATCGAAGTGACCTTCGAGACAAGCGGTAGCGCCGATACCTTTGGCAAGCGGATCGGTTTGCGTGAAGGTGTGCAGAGTAGTACGTATTCGCTCGAATCTAAGATCGCCGCACCGATTGTGATTTCATCAGCGACCACAGGCGAGATTGAACGTGCCGGTCTGATTGAAGGCAACTTTACTAAAAATCAATCCGTCGTTAACACCGGTACCAGAGACGCTGTTGCGGCCTCTGTTGCGCAGGTTGAATCGCTCACCTTTGGGGGCACCATCGATGCGGCTGATACGTATTCAGTGACGGTCAATGGCACGACCTTTGAAACGACTGGTGCCACAACGGCGCAAGGTACGCGTGACGCACTGATTGCGCTGGTTAATGCGGATGACACCTTGGGTGTGACTGCTTCGGCAGGCCGTACCGTCGGCGAAATGCTATTTACTGCATCCACACCAGGTACGCCGTTTACGTTTTCGAATTCGTTTACGAGTGATGCCGGTACCGTTACGGCAGTGACCGTCGAAGAAAATCAGCAGGCTTTGTACAAACCCTTGAATGTCGACGATCTGGTCATCAACGGGATAAAAATTCGTGCAACAACGGCGGCAGACGATACCAAATCGAGCAGCGTGGCATCCAGCAGCGACCCGAGTGCCAGTGCGATTGCGATTGCCGCGGCGATTAATGCGTCGAGCAGCGAGACGGGTGTACGTGCCTTAGCCAACCCGGTCATTAGCAAGGGATTGTCAACCGTTACGTCCTTACCGACCACGGATGCAAGTGGCACCATCTATAACCTCTTTGTCAACGGCACCACTGTTCCGGTCACGTTCTTGCAGGATGAGACGGGTACTGCACGTCGCGAGAAAGTGGTTGCGGCGATCAATGCGCGCACCGGACAGCACGGCATTACTGCGGCAGACAATGGCAGCGGCGTTACGCTTGAATCGGACGGCCGTAATGTCTCCATCTGGTTTGACTCAAACCAAGAGAATTTGACCGCGGCAAACTTCGGCCTTGAAAAAGGCGGATCGGTAGCCCAGGTATCGCGTGTGTCGGTCGGTACCGCACCTGCGGCGGGAGACACCGCTACCATCGTCATTAACGGTCAGACGATTACCACGGCGGGTGCCGCGACGACGGCGGACGAATTAGCGACCGAGCTGGAGACCGCGATCAATGCGGCCATTACGGCGGGTACGCTTAAAAATATTACCGTCGCTGTCGATGGCAGCGATCTTGAGATTACGTCATCGATTGCAGGATCGCCCTTTACTCTCAGTGGTGCGTCAGTTTCGGTCGAGGGCGCGACACTCACTCTGGCAACGGTGACGGCCAACAGCGTAGGCGATAACGACATTACCGGTATTGTGGACGCGTCGGCGACATCGACTGAGGCAAAAACACTCTACAGTACGGTTCGGATGATTTCCGATCCAGCGCTGCTGCCACGGATTCCTTCGCCGATTGGCGCGCCGCCATCGGATCAGTTAGACAAGCTCAAAGCCACAGGTGAACCTTTCACGATCTCTGTTGGTGATAAAGGGTTCAGCACGGACGGTAACTTCATGGCGCTGGGATTCCAGGAGGGCAGTTTTGGTGGCCGCTCCAGCTCAGACATGGATCCGCCTAAAGTCGGCCGTCTGGCCTTCCAGGTTGGACCTTCGGCGAATCAGTACATCACAATCGATCTCGCTGACTTCGGCAAAAATGGCTCTATCACCGGTGATATCACTGGTGACATTGACAAAAATGTTGAAAATCGTACCGTCCGTATCAATACCCGCGAAGGCGCTTCATCGGTGTTGACTTTGCTTGACGATTCGATGGACAAGATCAATGCAACACGCGCCACGATGGGTGCCGTGATGAACCGTCTTGAGCACACGATCAGCAACCTCAGTAACGTATCGACCAATCTGTCGGCCTCGCGCAGCCAGATTCAAGATGCGGACTATGCTGCAGCGAGTACCGAGTTGGCCAAGACGCAGATCATGCAGCAAGCCGCCACCGCTGTGCTGGCCCAGGCCAACACTAGTCAACAGACGGTCTTGAAGCTGCTGCAGGGCTAGACGATTTTCTGACAGAGCTGAATGGAAGAACGATAGTTAATAACGGAAATTTAAATCCTGCAAATGGATCGTAAAAATAGAAAGCTAGATTTTCACATGCCCCATGCTGTGACAAAATAGGCCACCAACGACGTAACGCAGACGTAATGCCGACGTGACGTCAAGGGTCATGACCTAACGTATGAGGGGCCTAGCAATGAACGATGAAGACCAACGCCGACGTCTGATCATGAGATTGATCCGAATCGCTCTGTTCATCGCCATGTTGGTTGTGTTGCTGTTTGTTTTGCCGGTGGCCGATTATTTGCCGTCCGATACGAGTTTTGGTGAATATTTCCAAGGCTTGCTCGGTGGTGCCATACTCGGTGGCGTCGTGGGAGCAGTACTGTTTCGTATTTGGCAAAACCTGAAAAAATAACGACGTTTATCATGCATCCTCCTTCCCAAACTGAGCAAGATCGTGTGCCTAATTGTTGGCAGTGTCGGCACTTTGCGATCAGCTGGGATCCTAAATTACCTTATACCTGCCGGCTGATGGGCTTTAAAAGCCGCATCACGCCCGCCTTAGAAGTGCTGCGCGCCGATGGCACGCGTTGCCGCGGTTTCGCCAGCAAGCTGGAGACGCCTGGCGCATCGGCCGACAACACGACTTCCCGCGGCAGACTGGTATGAATCTGATTTCCCATTTTTTTGCCGCAGCGTTGCTGTTGATCCTGAGCTGGGCATTGCCCGCACAAGCTGATGTGACGGTAGCAATGAAAGCCATCGAGCGTGGCCACTATGCCACTGCGCAGCGCGCACTGCGCAAACTCGCCACGCAGGGCGATGCACGTGCACAAAATAATCTGGCTTATCTGTATGAACACGGACTCGGCCTGGAACGAAGCTACCCTGATGCACTAAGTTGGTATACCCGTGCTGCCGATGCTGGCCTGCCAGATGCGCAGTACAACTTGGCGACTTTTTTACACCTCGGACGCGGGGTTAGCCGTGATTATCCCGCTGCCTTTCAATGGTATTTGAAGTCCGCGCAGGCCGGCTTTACCGATGCCCAGTACATGGTCGGCGAATATCAACGCGAAGGCTACGTGAGTACAAAAGATGGCGCTTTGGCGCTGTCGTGGTATCTGAAAGCAGCTAAAAAAGGACATGCCGGTGCGCAGCTGATGGCATCCCTGATCTATCTTACCGGCGAGGGTTGGCGCAGCGAGCCGGCCAAAGCCGCGGTCTGGGCTGAGCTGGCCCGATTAAATGGCGAACAGCAGGCGCCAATGTTGCTGGCCCAGGCCGCTAAGAAAATACGCAGTGCCGAACTCGCCGAGGCGGTCCAGCAAGCTGGCATCTGCCTGCAAAGTAGTTACCGCGATTGTCCGGAGTAGGCATGACCGCGCACCGCACTGAATCCTGCAAGCCGAGGCAATGGCATTGTGACCCTGCGGGCATCCGTGCACGCGGGGTTGTTGTGGCGACCTCAGTGTTTTACGCTGACTTTGATGGCAAATTTGAAAACAATTATCCCGCTGCCGCACTAAACCAGCCCCGCCAAAAGTGGGTGCCGTAGCCGTCCGCGCCCTGTCAAAATTCCGTCCGTCTGTCGTCGTGACCCCTGTCGGCCAGTCACGCACCCCCGTCAAAACCCGCATGTTTCCTGGGTAAAACACTTGGCACGAGCCTTGCTTTAATGAAATTGTTCATTGGAATAAAAGGCACCCAACGTGACGGCTCAACATCAAAACTCATCCGCAGCATTGTGGCTCGACCCTCAGAGTGGGGTGGGCGCGATCGAACGTGAGCAACTCGCGCAAGCGGGGCTACAGCTTTTACCGGTCGCGACATTGGACGACCTCAAACAAGGCTTGGCCAAAGCGCGCCTGGTTGTCATCCGGCTCATGGGCGACATCAGCTTGCTCGAAGAAGTCAAAAAATTAACCAAGGCTTTCGGTCATGCCGTGCCGGTCCTGTGTCGGGTTGAGCGCAATGAGCTTGCACTGGGCGTCGAAGCAATGCGCCGTGGTGCCTACCATGTGCTGGCCGCCGACGACTGGTCTGCCGAATGCTGGCGCACGGCGCTCGACTTGGCACCCACCAAAACCACAGTGACGCCAAAAAGCGCCCGCACCTTTATTTTTGTCGACCCCGCCAGCCAGCATTTGCTTGAGCTCGCCAAGCGCGTGGCGCTCACCCAGGTCTCTGCTTTGGTGGTCGGCCCAACCGGTGCCGGTAAAGAAGTTTTAGCGCGTGTGCTGCATGATGCTTCGCCACGCTGCAACGGTCCCTTCGTGGCGATGAATTGCGCCGCGCTGCCTGAAAATCTGATTGAAGACTTGTTGTTCGGCCACGAGAAGGGCGCCTTCACCGGTGCACTCAAAGAACACCGTGGCTTATTTGAACAAGCCAACGGTGGCACCATTTTTCTGGATGAAATTGCCGAGATGCCGTATCACCTGCAGACCAAACTGCTGCGCGTGCTGCAAGAACGCAAAGTGACCCGTCTTGGCGCGACCTCGGCCATTGAGCTTGATGTGCGTCTTGTTGCTGCCACCAACAAAGACCTGCGCGAAGCCATCGACAACCGCGAATTCCGCGAAGACCTCTATTTCCGCATCAGCGCCTTCAAGCTACGCGTGCCACCACTGTGCGAGCGTCCGGGCGACATCCTGCCCCTGGTTGCGCAATTTCTCGCGACCTACAACACGGGCGAGCGCCCAATGCAAGTTGCACCGGCTGCCATTGAATTGCTGCTGCAATACCCCTGGCCGGGTAATGTGCGTGAGCTCGAAAACATCGTGCAACGCGCGCTGGTCTTGTGCAACGGCGACACCATCACCGAATCTGATTTGATGTTTGACGACTGGACGCCGCATACCGCTAATGCGACGCAAGTGTCCTCTGCGCCGCTGCCACAGCCTACCGCTCCGGCGACTACAGCAGCGTCGGATGCGGACCGGATCGATCTCTCCAGTGCTGTCAAAAGCAGCGAGTATCAGGTGATCATGGCCGCGTTGCAATCGACCACGAACCGCTCTGAAGCGGCCAAAAAACTGGGCATTAGCCCGCGTTCCTTGCGCTACAAAATGGCGCAAATTCGAGAGCGCAGTGCGCCGATGCTGGCCACAGGCTAACCCGCACAACGCGTAAAGACAAAGAGCCCCGATCATGATCGACAAAGTCACCAGCCACGCCAACATCCAGTCGATGTTAGCCACCTTGCGCAGCCATCAGGCGGATGCAGCTGGCAAGACAATTGCGCCGGTATTGACGCCGCCTACACCCGAAATCGGCAAGCCGACCTTCGGCGAGGCGCTCAAAGGTGCTGTGGTCAAGACCAACGATATTCAGCAATACGCCAGTGAGCTGCGCACCGCCTTTGATAAGGGCGAAGACGTGCCGCTCACGGACGTGGTGCTGGCGATGCAAAAATCCTCCATCGCATTTGAAGCCACCCTGCAAGTGCGAAACAAAGTTTTAAAAGCGTACGAAGACATCTTGAACATGCCGGTATAAGTCCACCGACAAGCCAACGACATAGAGAGTAGATCATGGCCGAAGCACTAATGAATGCAGCGAATTTGCCTCCCCAGCAGCCACCCGGTACCAGCATGACCGCTGGCGATGGCGGCTCAGCAGGCTTGCCGATGGCATCAAACAATGCAGGCGCAAACTCCGGCACGCATTTGCCCGGCGCGATCGCCGGTGTCAGCTCGGGTGCGATGGCGGTTCGCTCAAAACTCGAAGAATTTTTTGCCAAGCAGCCTGCGATACGGCGCGCTTTGCCACCGATTTTAGGACTGCTGATTTTGCTGCTCGCCGTAGCACTGTTTCAGTCGTCGCAAAGTACGCCTTACCGCGCCATCATGCCCGGCATGACCGAGAACGATAAGCAGGCCGCGATCGAGGCGCTCAAAGCGGGGGACTTTAAACCAAAGGTCGATACCGGCAGTGGTCAGATTACGGTGCCTGAATCCCGTTATCACGAAGCGCGGATTTTCCTGGCCGGACAAGGCATTCCGAAAGAAGGCCAGCCGATCGGCATGGAATCGCTGAAAGACCATTCCTCCATGACCACCAGCCAGTTTATGGAGCAAGTGCAGTACAACACCGCAATCGAGCAAGAGCTGGCCCGCAGCATCATGCAGATCTCCACGATCAAAGCCGCCCGTGTGCATCTCGCCCTGCCCAAGCAGAGCGTTTTTGTGCGTGAGCGCGCTACCCCGAAAGCCTCGGTCGTCGTCACGCCGCACACGGGTCGTGGTGTATCCACACCGCAGGTGAAAGCGATTGTCAATCTGGTGTCGTCTAGCGTGCCTTACCTGACCCCGCAAAACGTGTCAGTGGTCGACGACACCGGCAACCTGATGACGGATGAAGATCCGGTCAGTGCAGCAATGGGATTGACGGTTGCGCAGATGACCCACAAGCAGCGCACCGAAGAAACTTATCGCAACCGCGTCACAGAATTATTGGGCCCAGTGGTGGGTACGGCAAGTGTCCATTCGCAGGTGAATCTGACAATGGACTTCAGCATTGTCGAAACCACAACCGAAGATTTTGATAACAAAGACAAGGGCGTCAAGCCGCGTTCAGAAGCATTAACCACTGAGCGCAAGATCAAGCTCGCACCAGAAGGTATTCCTGGTGCACTGACCAACACGCCGCCGCCTGATGCGACCTTGACAACAGATACCAACACCAACGAGAAGGCACCGGTCAACAACGAGATGGTCACCACCAAATCGACCCGTAACTTTGAGATGGATCGTGCGGTGCGCCATGTCACCAACCCGCAAGGCACGATTGAGCGCTTAAGTGTGGCCGTGGTTGTTGCCGAGCGTCCTGCACCGCCACCGGCTGATGGCTCCAAGCCTGCACCAGGCGCACCGACCACCGTGCCATACACCGCACAGGAATTGGATCGTATGCTCAATCTGGTGCGAAGTGCGGTGGGCTACAACGAAGCCCGCGGCGACGTCGTGACGGTGGCACCAGCTCGTTTCGAGACGCTTGAGCCGCCGATGCCATTGCCTTGGTATGCCAACGGAGACATTCAGAATTTTATTAAAATCGGTATCGCTGCCTTGGTCATCATTGTGTTCTTAGTGGCGGTGGTGCGTCCGATGGTGAAAGGTCCGACGATTAACCAGATCATGCCGCCGCTGCCGCCTACGATTGACGAAGCCAAGGCCGCTGCCGATGCCAAGGCCGCAGAAGAAGCGAAAGCTGCTGAAGAAGCCAAAGCCGCCGCTGATGCCGCTGCCGCCGCACTGGCCGCTGAAGCCGCCGCCGCCGAAGCCGCTGCCGCTGCTGCTGCTGCCGAAGAGGAAGAAGAGCTGGCGGAAGATGAGATCGAAATTGAAGAAGGCGAGACACTGGAAGAACTCAAAGCGCGCATGCAGAGCATGAAACCGAAGAAGCCAACCTTCTCTGCCGACATGCTCGACACGGCGAACAGTTATGATGACAAGGTTGCGTTGATTCGCATGCTGGTTTCACAAGAATCAGGCCGCGTCGCGATGGTCTTGAAAAACATGGTCAAATCATAACGTCAGTTATTCGTCCCGCAACCAACAGCACGACAACACAAATAGGAAACAGCATGGCAGAACAAAACAAAGTCGAGTCCGCTCCAGAAAGCCTGGAGGACTTGAAGAAGAAATTCAAGCCCAAGAAAAAAGACACCTTGCCGGAGGAAATGCTGTCCGGCGCCAAGAGCTACGATGATAAAGTCGTACTGGTGCGGCTGCTGACCGAAAAAGAGCAGAGCCGCGTGGTACTGATGGTAAAAAATATGTTGAAAGCGAAGTAACCGAGGTCGACCATGGCAGAGAAAAAAGAGAAAGACAAGGCAGCGGCACCGGAAACGGCCAAGCCTGCAGAGCCTGAGCGAACCAAGTCCGGTCCGCCCCCCATTTCGGAGGCACTCAGACAAGAGCTCGCGTCACTGAGTAACACCCAGCGCGCAGCTGTATTGATGTTGCTGCTAGGCGAAGACCTGGCCTCCAACATCATCAGCTACCTCGATCCCAAAGAAGTACAGGAACTCGGTGCGGCAATGGTGTCGGTGTCTGAGCTGTCGCAAGAGGCCATCAACACGGTGCTGGATCAGTTTGTTGATACGCTTAAAAAGCAGACCAGCATGTCGCTGGGGGCAACCGACTATGTCGAGACGGTGCTGAAACGCGCGCTTGGTCCTGACAAGGCAGCCTCCGTTCTGTCGCGCATTATGCCCAACCGTGCAACGCGCGGACTCGAGATTTTGCAGTGGATGGATGCCCGCGCAATTGCTGAAATGATTCGCGGTGAACATCCGCAGGTGACCGCAATTATTTTGTCGGTACTTGAATCCGATGTCGCAGCGGATGTGCTGAGCTATCTGCCGCCCGATTCGCGCCCTGAAGTCATTCAGCGCGTAGCCAGTCTGGATACGGTGCAGCCTTCCGCGATGGAAGAGCTTGAGACCATTATGAAAAAGCAGTTTTCGAACAGCACCTCGTCGGCCTCTTCGAATTTTGGTGGCGTAACCTCGGCTGCCCGTATTATGAATTTCGTCAAGGTTGAGCTGGAGTCGACCATTTTGCAAGGCGTTGGTCAGCTTGATGAAGAACTGGCATTGCAGATTCAAGACAATATGTTCAGCTTCGATAATCTGGCTGCTGTCGATAACCGCGGTATCCAGGCGCTGATGCGGACCGTTGAGCCGGATCTGCTCATGATTGCACTCAAAGGCGCCAGCGACGAGGTCAAGGAAAAATTCCTCGGCAATATGTCCAGTCGTGCGCGTGGCATGTTCGTCGACGATATGGAAGCCAAGGGTCCGTTGCGGATGACCGAGGTCGAAGACGCGCAAAAGAAAGTCATGCGTGCTGCCCGTAAGTTGTCTGAATCAGGTGACTTGATCCTGTCAGCAGGCGGAGCCGATTTTGTCTGAACTAAGCAGCGCCAAGCCGGACAAAGAGTGGTTGCCGAATCTGATGTTCGATACGGTCAACAATCCTTTTGCGATGCAAAATCTCATGCGCAAAGAGGCCGAGACTTTTTCGGCCACCGCCGATGGTCGCAGCGCCAAAAGCTTTGTCGCAAGCGCAATCGGCGACAAAGGAGAACGCGCACCAAGTGCGTTTCAATTCAATGCGCAAACCGGTCTTGGGCCCCAAACCAGCTTTAGGGCACATGCAACCGGGTCGCTCGCAGGTGAGACAACGGCGGCGGCACCTAAGCCCACCACTGATACCGATCTCACACAGGCAGAGGAAGAACAAACCACCATCATGGCCGACGCCGGGCAGGATGAGGCGGACACCGATGCACAGCATGCTGATGAAAATAGGGAGGTGGTGCACGCTGAGATGGATGCTGAGTTGCAGGCCGACGCAGATGCGGACACAGGGATAGAGACAGACACAGAAATAGAGACGGAGACAGAGCAGGACGATGTCATTGCCGCCTCTGCGCAAGAGGCGATGAATGAGATCGATGAGATCGACGACGCGGCCACAGTTGACACTGACACTGAACTTGAAATAGCAGTAGAAGCCCTGGCAGACGCGCAAGCGGAGCCGGAAGAAGTGGCAGCCACGCCAGACCTCTCCAGCGAAGCCATGACAGCGCTGCTGGACGCGGCTCGCGAAGAAGCGCGCGCCGCCGCCCGCGAGGAAGGGTTTGATGCCGGCTATGCGCAGGCGCAAAGCGAACTCAAAAAAGAACACGATACCCAGATCGAGGCACTACAAAAATTAAACGCTGGTGTGCAAGAACTCGCCAATGACAGCGACGCTTTGTTTGAGCCCTTGCACAAACTCGCCCTGCATCTGGCCGAGCAATTGGTACGCGGCGAGTTGACACAATCTGGTCTGGCGATCTCTCGTTTGGTTGACAACGCTTTGCGCGAGATGGCGGGCTCTGGTGAGAAAGTTGTGATGGTCCAGTTAAATCCTGACGATCTCGAACTCTATCGCCCCTTAGTGGCGCAATTGGGCGACAGCATGACCCTGCGTTCCAACACCGCCTTAAAGCGTGGCAGCGTGCGCGTCTCGCTCGATGGGAGCGTGGTGGAAGATCTGATTGAACGTCGTATCGAAGGCTTGGGCAAGTCACTGGCCCAGCCACCGGCTGCAGGTTGGCGTAATGGGCCGGGAACAAGCTTGTCGGCCCGGCTTGAGAGCGGCAGTGGGCCGCGCCAGACGGTGCAGGACGTCACTGCAAAAGACGTCGCTGCGCCAACACCTTCCGACTCCACGGTTGAGATGATGGCTGATGCAGTCGAGGCCCAGGGCGACGGTGACCATGCCTGATTACGGCTCGGTCGCTGATCGTCTTATTGCGCAGACTCGTACGCCACCGGCCTGTCATACCGGCACCCTGGTGCGTTTGGTTGGCATGACGCTTGAGGCGCGCGGCATCATGGCGCCGCTTGGTGCCTATTGCGAAATCGACGGTAGCGGTGACCATAAGCTCGCCGCTGAAGTGGTGGGTTTTAATGATCAAACGCTGTATCTGATGCCCTTTACTGATCCGGTGGGGATTGCCCCGGGTGCGACGGTGCGGGTAGTCAGTAATTCTTCCGAGGCGCGTCTGGGTTCGGCTTTGCTGGGGCGTGTGATTGACGCGCGCGGTGAGCCGCTCGATGGCATGCCGCCACCGGACTGCCCGGATACTCTGGCTTTATTGGGCCTGCCGATTAATCCGATGGAACGCGGCCCGATCAATCAGGTACTTGATGTCGGTGTCAAGGCGATTAATGGTTTGCTCACGATGGGACGCGGTCAGCGGATTGGCTTGATCGCCGGCTCTGGCGTGGGAAAAAGTATTTTGTTAGGCATGCTCACGCGTTTTACCAAAGCCGATGTGGTGGTGATTGGCTTGATCGGCGAGCGTGGTCGCGAGGTCCAGGCATTTATTAATGAAGTGCTGGGCCCCGAAGGTCGTGCCAAGTCGGTAGTGGTGGCGGCACCTGCCAATGTGTCGCCAGTGTTGCGACTCAAGGCCACGCATTTGACGCATGTGATTGCGGAATATTTTCGTGATCAGGGCAAAAATGTATTGATGCTGATGGACAGCCTAACGCGTGTCGCCCATGCACAGCGCGAGATTGGGTTGGCGATTGGTGAGCCACCGACGGCGAAGGGCTATCCGCCTTCGGTGTTTGCGTTGCTGCCAAATCTGATTGAACGAACCGGGGTAGGGCGCCACGGTTATGGCTCGATTACGGCAATCTATACGGTGCTGGCGGAGGGCGATGATGCGCAAGATCCGATTGTGGATATTGCACGGGCCTCGCTGGATGGTCAGGTGATGTTGTCGCGCAAGCTGGCTGATGCGGCGCATTATCCGGCGATCGATTTGAATGGCTCAATCTCGCGGGTGATGCAAAACCTGCTTGATCCGACTGACCTGAAAATGGCGAATCGTTTTCGTCGGCTCTGGTCTTTGTATCAGCAAAATCAGGATTTGATTTCGGTGGGGGCTTATGAAGCCGGTTCGAACGCTGAGATTGATGAGGCGATTCAATTACGTCAGCAGCTCGAGCAGTTTTTACGACAAGACATGCACACCAGCACAGACTTTGCGACGACCCGCAAAGAAATCAAAGCCTTGCTGGGCGCTTGATGCAACCGACCCATAACGCTAAGCGATAACGGATAACGCATGCAAAACTGCTGGACCGTTTTATCAGGCCGGGCCAATACGGCCGCCAATGACGCGCAGGCTGCGGTGATACAGGCGCGCGCGCGCGTGGCGCAGCTCGAGGGCAGTTTGGCGCATATCGACAAACTGCGCGATGACTACATTGCACGCTATGCCAGCGCCCAAAAAGAGGCGCACATGATTGCCGACAATATCGCCTATCGTCAGTTTCTTGAACATTTACAGGGCTTGGGTCAGCGCGTGTTTGACCAGCTTGATGCGGCGCGAGGCGCACTGGAAGCCGCCAAGAAGGCCTGGGCCGATGCGCAACGCGAGCACGCCAAAATGGAATCCATGGTCACTCGCGAGGCGCGCAACCGTGCCGAGCTGATTAAAAAACGCGAACAAAAAGAGATCGATGCCGTGGGGATTGCGTCGTTTAATTTGCGCTAAACCGGACGCCGGCACGCCCCGATTTTTGTCGGGGCGACGGTCGGATGCAGCGGGCCTGTGGTTGCTAAAACAGCGCGGCGTTCAAATAACGATGTGCCAGGATGCTGGCGACATAGCCGGCTGCGATTGCCGGCAGCCATTTCAGATGGCCAAAGAAGGTATAGATATCGCGCGCCTGCCCCATCAGTGCCACGCCCGCGGCCGAGCCAATCGACAGCAGCGACCCACCGACACCGGCAGTCAGTGTCACAAGCATCCACTGACCAATCGACATGTCCGGCATCATTGTGAGCACCGCAAACATCACAGGAATGTTGTCAATCACTGCAGAGATGACGCCAATGGCGATATTGGCAGCAGTTGCGCCCCAGCCGAGATACATGGTTTCTGACAGCATGCTGAGGTAGCCAATAAAGCCGAGGCCTCCCACGCATAGCACGACGCCATAAAAGAAAAATAGCGTGTCCCACTCGACCCGAGCGACGCTGCGAAAAATGTCGAATGGAACGCCGCTGTCAAGATTCATGGGCTCCTGTCCGACGGCAAACTCATGGTGATGCTCACGGTGCACTTCGCCAGTACGCTTGAGATGGAAAGAGAATAGTTTGAGAAGCGACATGCCGGTTAACATCCCAAGCACAGGCGGTAGTTGTAGAAAATTATGGAAACCAACGGCCATCACAATCGTTACCAGAAACAGGATTACCACGACCAGCCCCCCTCGCTTCATGCGGACATGTCCGGCACCCCCAGCTGGGCGGCCCTTCGGGACGGCAAAATGCATCGCGATGGCCGGCACCAGCCAATTGATCACGGCAGGAATAAAGAGTACGAAGAAGGTCCAGAAGGTGATGGGACCGTTAGTAGCCTGGATGTTTTTTTGCCAAACCATGAGCGTCGTGATGTCGCCAAACGGACTAAATGCACCGCCCGCGTTGGCAGCAATAACGATATTGATGCAGCCTAGCAAAATGAAAGGGTGATTCGTGCCCGCGACTGCGGTGACGACCGCCGCCATCAGTAGCGCTGTGGTCATATTGTCGGCGAGCGGGGAGATTAGAAATGCCAAACCGCCCGTTACCCAAAATAGCGTGCGCAAACTAAAGCCTTTGCGCACTAGCCACGAGCGCAGTGCCTCAAACACATACCGCTCGTCCATCGCATTGATGTAAGTCATGGCGACCATCAGAAACAGCATGAGTTCTGCGTACTCGAGAAGGTTATGACGCACCGCGATTTCGGCAGCATGGGGAATGCCCTGGTCTACGTAGGCCCAGCCAATGAGCGCCCAGATAATCCCGGCCGCAAGCATCGCCGGTTTGGACTTGCGCAGGTGCGTAAACTCCTCGGCCATCACCAATAAATAGGCAGCAAAAAAAAGTACCAATGACAACGGACCCACCCAATGACTAGTCAGGTCGAGTCTTTGCATTGCGTCGGAAGCGGCGGCCGGCGACATCAGGGCGACGCCGATCAAAAAAGGCAGAACAAAACGTAGGAAGCTCATGGGTGACCGTATTAAGTTTGGGTAAAACTGCTGCCGAATATTAACAAGAAAATATCGTTAGAGGTCGCTTTATGCCGGACTACTGGCGCGAACGCAGGCATTGCGCCGGTCGCGGGGGGGCGTTATGCAATAATCCAAAGAATTAAAATTTGTCGCACAGCGAATCGGTGCGTTGACCTCTGCGCTGCCGATTCACACTCTCATGGACCGCCTACTCACTCTCGAAGCTTTCGTCGCCGTGGCCGACGCCGGCAGTTTTGCCGCCGCTGCGCAGCAACTGCGGGTGGCAAAATCCGTGGTGACGGCGCGGGTGCAGCAGCTCGAAGAATACGTGGGTGCACCGCTGCTTCATCGCACCACGCGCTCGGTCAAGCTAACCGAATTGGGTGTGGCCTATGTCAAAGACTGCGCCGAACTGCTCGGCCGCTCCAATGCCTTGCTCGACGATATGCGCAAGACCCAGCACTCGCCTGAGGGCAAGCTGCGCATTCACGCTTTACCGGGCTTTGTGCTTGGGCATCTGGCTGCGCAACTGCAAGCATTTCAGCAACTGCATCCGGCCATTAAGGTTGACTTGTTTGTGTCCGACACGGTGATTGATCCGGTCAAGGAAGGCTTCGACTGCACACTGCAAATTTTTTCGCCCGCCTCCGAAGAGCTCATCGCGCGCAAGATGTTTCCGGTACGGCGCGTGTTCTGTGCCTCACCGGCCTATCTCGCGCAGTACGGGGCGCCCGACAATCCGCGTAATTTGCATGAACACCGGCTCGGTCTTTACTCGGGCTATCAGACCCGTGATCGTTGGGATTTTTTTCGCGGGCATGAAGTCATCTCGCTGCACCTCAAGCCACCGATGTTGACCAACAGCGTGCATCTGCTAGCCGAGTATGGTTGCGCCGGCGCCGGCGTGGTGTGCATCCCGACCCTGGTCGCCTCGCGCTATCTGGTCTCGGGCGAGTTGGTACCGCTGCTGACAGATTGGCAGCTGTCTTCATTTTGGCTCTCGGCCATTTATCCGCACACCTCCCGCCGCGGCGTCAAACTGCAGTTATTCATTCAGCATCTAATGGAGCACTTTGCTGGCACGCCGGTGTGGGATCAGGTCTTGATCGACAAAGGCTGGCTCAGCCAAGAACCAGCGCAACTGGTTTAGCACGGGCTAAGCCGGCCTTCCTCGTAAGCTTCTGACGCGCCTCATTGTTCGTGATTTGCGAACAGACAAGTCGCCGTTTACCCTCTAGTAAACCGCGCACTGCCTCCTTACACTGCCCCCACAGGTTACCGCCACGGTAGCTGGCAGAACAATACAAAAAACATAATGACAGGAGACCCGTATGACAGTCACTTACGAGACCAAATTCGCATCCTTGCAATCTTACGAAAAAGGCGGCGTGCAGGCGATTGATGACGACGTGAAGCACTATGCTTTTTCGAATTGCTTTGAAATCGCGAACAATGCCGCGCCCTACGAAAAAATCGTGTTCGGGCAAAACCAAATCTACGTACTTGAAACCTTGCGCGCCGAGGGCGTATCACCCTGGTTCACCTGCGCGCATGATGAGTTTGCGCTGGTGATGGACGGTGAAATCGAGGTGCATCTGATCAAACTCGATGCCGCGCAAATCGTCAAGGACAGCGAGAAGAACGGTGCGGTGCTGGTTGCCGGCACACCCCAGGGTGCAAAAATGGGTTGGATGAAATTGAAGCGTGGCCATCAGGGCATGCTGCCCAAAAACACCGCTTATCAATTCAAGAGCGCCACGCCGGGAGTGCTGGTGATGCAAACCTGCAAGGGTGATTTGTCGGTCGAGAAGTGGGCCGACATCTGCCAGACCGCGTAAGCCCTCGCCAAAAAAAATCAGGAGACACCACATGAACGCACCCGCCGATCTGGCCAAAGTGATCGCTACCGCACCCGACGCTGTCATGGGCTACAAAGCCTATACGCTGGGCTCTTTTAGTTTTCGTCGCGATGAATATTTCGCGCATATCAGCTGGCATACCCGCGACGGCCGTCCGCTCTCGCACACCATGGACATTGGAAGTTTTCTACGCGCGCTGATGCGCGATTGTGCCTGGGGATTTTTTTATGGCGGCGTCAATTTTGATGCCGTCTTTGGCACCTTCAATCATTACAAATCAGTCGACATGTATGCCGGCTCGTACAACGGCACCATGAAAGCAGCGGGCGTCGATCTGCTGGAAAACTTCCCCACCGAGCAAATCAAAGCCACCTTTGAGGCCATGCTCGACGACTGGACCAATGCCGGCTTCGACCCGTTCTCAGCGCCGCAGGAAACCGGCACACCGTATGGACGCAAAAACGGCAATAGCCGCGCCGCTATTACGCGTGAACGCGAACTCGCCACCCGTTGTGTGGGCTTGAAGGGTGACCTTAATTTGCGCACTGATGCGCGCGGTGCGCCCGTCAATCGCGCCTTTGCCGATGTGCCGCAAGACCAGCCCGAGCTGCATCCGGAGCCGGGCTTTGAAAATGAGGTCCATGCGTTTAATCTGTTTGCATTTTTGTCCCGTTCGCAGGTGACGTGGAATCCGTCGTTTACATCGGTCGTCAAATACAGTTACATGTGCCCGACGACGGAAGAACATATTTTGCCGATCTTGCACGCCAACGACCGGGTTGAATGGTTTTTTCAGATGTGCGACGAAATTCATTGGGATTGCGCCGATAAAAATACCGGTAAGCCGCTGGCACGCGTGATCATGAAAGCCGGCGATATGGCTGCCATGCCTGCTTACTGCCGTCATCAGGGTTACAGCCCAAAACGCTCCATGCTGCTGGTATGGGAAAACGGCTCGCCAAGTCTGGTGTATGAAATCCAGAACGGTGAATCGCCTGAAGTACCGGTGCAGTTCTAAATTTTTCACGACCAAATCGGGACGGGCAACAAAGCCCGTCTCCGGGAGCCCGCATGAACCAAGAAAACGCCAAGGCGAGCATTCCTGCTGCCTTGCAGGGTGTGATTCACACCAAGCTTTTTATCGATGGCAAATTTGTCGACGCTGAATCAGGCGCGACCATGGCCACACTGAACCCGCATGACAATAGCGAAATCGCACAGGTGGCGATGGCGGGTCAGGCCGATATCGACAAAGCGATTCTGGCCGCGCAGCGCGCCTTTCCCAAATGGTCGCGTATGGCGGCAATGGACCGCGGTCGCATTTTGTTAAAGCTCGCTGATCTGATCGAAGCCAATGCCGAACAGCTCGCGCTGCTGGAGTCGCTCGACACCGGCCATCCGATCCGCGACTCACGGATCCTGGATGTGCCGCGCACCGCAGTCACCTACCGATATTTTGGGGGCATGGCGGATAAATTTCAGGGCGATGTGGTGCCCGTCGAAGCAGGCTTTTTAAACTACGTCAGCCGCGAAGCACTAGGGGTCGTGGGGCAGGTGGTGCCATGGAATTTTCCGTTAATGTTCACCAGCTGGAAAATGGCACCGGCACTCGCCGCTGGCAACTGCGTGGTAATGAAGCCGGCAGAGATTACGCCGCTGTCATCGTTGCGGATTGCCGAGCTGATGCGGGAGGCCGGCATGCCCGACGGTGTGGTCAACATGGTGCCCGGTTTGGGCAGTGTCGCGGGGCAGTACATCGCCGAGCATCAAGATATTGCCAAGATCGCTTTTACCGGATCGACGGCGACCGGTCGGCGCATCGTGCAGGCCTCGGCCGGCAACCTGAAAAAAGTGCAGCTTGAGCTCGGTGGCAAGGGTGCCAACATTGTGTTTGAGGATGCGTTTTTACCAGCTGCGATCAATGGCGCGGCGTGGGCGATTTTTCATAATCAGGGGCAGGCTTGCATCGCTGGTGCGCGGCTGGTGCTGCATGAATCCATCGCCGAAGAATTCCTGGAAAAATTTACCGCCTTGGCCAAGTCGATCCGTCTCGGTAATCCGCTTGATCCCGATACCGAGATGGGCCCGCTCACCAGCGCGCTGCATCGCGACCGCGTGCTGTCCTATGTTGACATCGCGCGCGAGCAGGGCGGCGAGGTGCTGACCGGCGGCAAGGCGCCGGGTGGTGCGTTAGCGTCGGGCTGCTACATCGAGCCCACCATCGTGCGGGCGCGGTCCACCGAAGACCGCATCGCGCAAGAAGAGGTATTTGGCCCCTTCGTGACGGTGCTGACCTTTAAGACCGATGAGGAAGCGCTGGCGATTGCCAACAGCACCGAATACGGCTTGGGTGCCGGGCTATGGACGCGCAATCTGCAGCGCGCCCATCTGATGGCACGCGAGATCAAGAGTGGCATGGTCTGGATCAATTGCTACAAGCGGGTGAATCCGGGTTCGCCATTTGGCGGGGTCGGACAGTCCGGATATGGACGCGAGATGGGCTTTGATGTGATGCGTGAATACACGCAGGCCAAGAGTGTCTGGGTCAACATCGATGCGCAGATTGTGCCGCACTATCCGCGTCCTGCCAAATAAACACCGATGCGTGAGTTCATCTATACCGGTCAGCCTGCGCGCGTGATTTTTGGCGCAGGCAGCCTGCAGCATCTTGAGCGTGAGCTTGTGCGGCTTGGTGCGCAGCGCGCGCTAGTGTTGTGCTCGCCGCAGCAGCAAGAGGTGGCCGAACAGATCGCCCAGTTACTCGGTGCGCGGGCTGTTGGTATCTATCCGCAAGCCGTCATGCATGTGCCCGCCGAGACCGCTGCGGCGGCGGTGGCGCATGCGCAGCGGCTGGGCGCAGACTGTGCCGTTGCGGTGGGTGGTGGCTCTGCTACCGGGCTGGGCAAGGCGATTGCGTTACAGTCGGGTTTGCCGATTGTGGCGATACCGACCACCTATGCCGGCAGCGAGATGACGCCGATTTATGGGATCACCGAAGCGGGTCTGAAAAAAACCGGCCGTGACCCGCGGGTCTTGCCCCGCACCGTCATTTATGACCCGACGCTGACGCTGTCTTTGCCGCTGGGTCTGTCAGTCACCAGCGCCATGAACGCGATTGCGCATGCGGCCGAGGGTTTGTATGCGCAAGACACTAATCCCGTGATGGACCTGATGGCAGAAGAGGGTATACGGGCACTGGCGCAGGCGATTCCTGCCCTGTATCGCGAACCCGCTGGGATCGACGCGCGCAGCGACGCGCTGTATGGCGCCTGGCTGTGCGGCACGGTGCTCGGTAATGTGGGGATGGCCTTGCATCACAAGCTGTGCCACACGTTGGGTGGCACATTTAATTTGCCGCATGCTGAAGTGCACACGGTGATCTTGCCGCATGCGATTGCGTTTAACGCTGCCGCCGCACCGGCCGCGATGCAAAGAATGAGCCGCGCGCTCGGTGGCGCGCCGGCAGCGCAGGGACTCTACGATCTGGCTAGGCGGCATGGTGCACCAGTGTCGCTGCGTGAACTGGGCATGCGGGCCGACGACCTCGACAAGGTCGTGCAGCTGGCAGTGCAAAACCCGTACTGGAATCCACGGGCGATTGGGCCAGAGAGTGCCGCGGCGCTACGCGCGCTGTTGCAACGGGCATGGGAAGGACAAGCGCCGGCATCATCTGACACCTAAACTAAGTAGTCCGTAGTTAAAACAGCATTGCAAACAGCAGTGCAAACAGCAGTACAAACAGCAGTACAAACAGCAGTTAAAAAAAGTAGTGAAGACAGCCGTTAAAACAGTCGTTAAAACAAAAGGAGACACTAACACCATGACTATTTCAAGAAGACATTTTATGCAAGGTGCTGCCGCGGCGGCACTGATCACCACCACCGGTGTGGCCTTTGCGGCCGACACCATCAAGATCGGTTATGTGTCACCCCAAACCGGACCGTTAGCCCCCTTTGGTGAAGCCGACAAATGGGTGATCGAGCAAATGAAGGCGGCCTTTAAAGACGGCTTGTCGGTTGGTGGTAAAAAATATGCGGTGGAGATTATCCTCAAGGACAGTCAGTCCAATCCTAACCGCGCCGGCGAAGTGGCCAGCGACCTGATCCTGAAAGATAAGGTGGCCTTGATCCTGACCGCTGGCACGCCAGAGACCGCCAACCCGGTTAGCGATGTGTGTGAATTAAATGAGTTGCCTTGCGTGTCGAGCGTCGCGCCATGGCAGCCTTGGTTCTTTGGTCGCAAAGGCGATCCGGCCAAAGGCTTTAACTTTACGTATCACATCTTCTGGGGCCTAGAAGACGTGATCGGTAATTTCACCAACGGCTGGAACAGCGTCAAGACCAATAAAAAAGTCGGTGGCCTGTTCCCTAACGACGGTGATGGTAATGCGTGGGGCGACAAAGAACGCGGCTTTCCCAAGCCCTTGTCAGCCATGGGCTATGGCCTGACGGATCCGGGTCGTTTCCAGAACGGCACGCAAGATTTCTCAGCGCAGATTGCCGCCTTTAAGAAAGACAATGTTGAGATCGTGACCGGTGTGGTGATTCCACCGGACGCTAAAACTTTCCTGACGCAGGCACGGCAGCAGGGCTTCAAGCCGAAAGTCATTACGCTAGGCAAGGCATTGCTGTTCCCGGGTGCGATCGAAGCACTGGGCGATCTGGGTGATGGTTTGACGACCGAAGTCTGGTGGAGCCCGTCGCATCCGTTTGCGTCTAGCCTGACCAAGCAGTCGGCAAAAGAATTAGCCGCGGCTTATGAAGCCTCAACGGGCAAGCAATGGACGCAGCCGATCGGCTTTGCGCATGGTTTGTTTGAAGTGGCCGTCGATGCATTGAAGCGTGCCAAGTCTGTCAAGGCGGCTGATATTCGTGACGCGATTGCGGCGACCTCGATGAAGACAGTCGTGGGCGATGTCAAATGGGGTGGTCAGGGTCCGTTCAAAAATGTGAGCAAGACACCGCTGGTGCTGGGTCAGTGGAACAAGGGCAAAAAACATAATTACGAGCTGGTGATTGTGAATAATCAGGCGGCCCCGGCGATTCCTGTCGGCGGCAAGCTGCGTTTGATGAACTGAGCGCAGCGCGATGGCATTGCTCGCTTTGAAAGGCGTCAGTAAATCTTTTGGCGCTCTGAAGGTCACGGATGATGTATCGCTGTCGGTGACGCAAGGCGAGGTACTCGGGATTCTCGGCCCCAATGGGGCCGGGAAAACCACGCTGTTCAATCTTATTTCAGGTGATCTGCAGGTCGACGCCGGTGCGGTTGAATTTGATGGTCGTCCGATCACGTCGGCGCCACCATTTCAACGTTGTCGCGACGGTATCGGTCGCTCGTATCAGGTACCGCAGCCGTTCGGCGCGATGAGCGTGTTTGAAAATCTGGTCACGGCGGCATGCTTTGGCGCGCAGGTGACAGAAAAAAAAGCGTGGGAGATTGGCTGGGACGTGCTGCAACAGACCGGCTTGCAGCGCTTCGCTAACACCCCCGCAGGTAGTCTGACTTTACTCAACCGCAAACGACTCGAACTGGCGCGTGCGCTGGCTACGCAGCCAAGGCTGTTGCTGCTCGACGAAATCGCCGGCGGCCTGACCGAGCACGAAGCCCTGGAACTGGTGGCGGAATTAAAACGGATCAAAGAAAGCGGGATCACGATGATTTGGATCGAACACGTGGTGCACGCGCTGCTCTCGTTGGCGGATCGGCTACTGGTGATTAATTTTGGTAAAACGCTGTGCGAGGGAAACCCGGCGCAAGTGATGCAAGACCCCGAAGTGCGACGCGTGTATATGGGATTGGAAGCCTGAGATGCTGCTACAAGCGCACCAGGTCACGGCGTCCTATGGCGACGCGCAGGCTTTGTTCGGGGTTGATCTCGCAATAGCGGCCGGTGAAGTGCTGGCCCTGATCGGCGCCAATGGCGCGGGCAAATCCAGTTTTTTAAAAACAGTGACGGGGCTGCTGCCCGCGCGCAGTGGCAGCGTCCATTTTGATGGCGAGTCACTGGCCGGTCTGCATGCCGCCGACATTGTGCGGCGGGGTATTGCGCTGGTACCGGAAGGTCGTCGGATGTTTCCGAGTTTGTCGGTAGAAGAAAACCTGATGATGGGCGCGGTCTCTGGTCGCCGTGGTCCGTGGGATTTGGGGCGGGTGTTTAATTTATTTCCTGTTTTGCAGGAAAAACGCCGCATGCCCAGCACGTCGTTATCGGGCGGGCAGCAGCAGATGGTCGCGATCGGGCGCGCGTTGATGAGTAATCCGCGGCTGCTGTTATGCGACGAAATTTCGCTGGGTCTGGCGCCGGTGGTGATCCGTGAAATCTATGCATCGCTACCGGCGATGCAGGCCGATGGCATGGCCTTGCTGATTGTGGAGCAGGATGTGCAGCTGGCCATGCAGGTGTCGTCGCGGGTGGTGTGCTTGCAAGAGGGCCGGGTGTCACTTGAAGGCGCGTCCGACGCGTTGACCCGTGAGCAGATTACGAAAGCGTATTTCGGGCTATGACGGTCATGACTGAAATTTTATTGCAGGGGCTGCTTCTGGGCGGGCTGTATGCGCTTTTTGCGCTGGGGCAGTCGTTGATGTTTGGGGTCATGCGGCTCACTAACACTGCGCAGGGAGATTTCATCATACTTGGCGGATTTTTTGCCATCAGTCTGGTGGGCGCCACCGGGCTCTCGCCGGGACTTGCGTTTGTGTTGATTGCGCCGCTGGCGTTTGTGTTTGGCTATGCGCTGCAGCGACTTGTGTTGAACGGCACCCTGGGGCGGGATGCGCTGCCGTCCTTGGTGGTGACGTTTGGTCTGGCGATCATTATTCAAAATCTGCTGCTTGAACTCTACTCGGCTGATCCGCGTTCATTGGATGCGGGGCCGCTGGCGCTGGCGAGTTTTTCGCTTGGATCCGTCACCGTGGGCAGCTTGCCCTTGCTGACCTTTGGCGTGGCCGTTACTGCGACGGCGCTGTTGCAGGCTTTGTTTTCGTATACAACGCTGGGTCGGTCGTTTCGCGCTGTATCGGATGATCGCGAAGCGGCGCAACTGATGGGCTTAAAGCCCCAGCATGTGTATGCCAAAGCGACCGGTATTGCGTTTGTACTGATTGCCTTGGCCGGCACACTGCAGGCGCTGCGCACGACGGTGGCGCCGTCAGACGGACCGCTGTTGCTGCTGTTTGCTTTTGAGTCCGTCATCATCGGCGGCATGGGCTCGTTTTGGGGCACGCTGCTGGGGGCGCTGCTGCTGGGTGTGACGCAACAGATTGGGTTTCGGCTTGATCCAGGGTGGGGCATCTGGTTTGGGCATTTGATGTTTTTGTTGGTGCTGGTGGTGCGACCGCAGGGCTTGTTTCCCAAGACCCGCGGCTGAGTCCGAGGCTACTGTGCTATGCCTCTTGATCTTTATTTTTAGGGGCGCCTTTTTTGTGATGGAACACAAGCGATGAATCAGCCATTCGAGGTCATCCGCAGTAACCGCTTTACCACCGTCCTGCCTGCGCTCACGGTGCTGGTGCTGGGCGTTGCGGTCTCGCTGCCGTGGTGGGGGGAATCCAGCACGATGCGCGAAGTCGTGGAGATTGCCTGCTACTTTGTGTTTGCCATGATGTGGAATCTGCTGGCTGGTTATGGCGGCATGGTCAGTATTGGTCAGCAGGCTTTTTTTGGGTTTGGCGGTTACGTGATGCTTATTCTTGGCAACGAGGCGGGCGTCAATCCTTTCGTGGCCATTGGGCTGGCGGCGGCAGCGACGGCATTGATTGCGTGGCCGGTGTCGTTTTTGGCGTTTCGTTTGCAGGGCGGTTATTTTGCGATTGGCACATGGGTAATCGCAGAGGTTTTCCGTCTGTCATTTGCTAATCTGCATTGGGTCGGTGGCGGCTCGGGCACGTCTTTGACAGCCTTGCGCGGCATCGACAAAGCCACCCGCGAGAGCACGACGTATTGGATTGCACTGGCCTGCGTGGTGGCCACGATTGCGGGTGTTTATTTATTTCTGCGCTCCAAGCGGGGACTGGCTTTGCTAGCCATTCGCGACAATGAAGTCGCTGCCGCGTCGCAGGGTATTGATGTAGGCCGCATGAAGCTGGCGGTGTATGTGATTGCGGCGACCGGTGCGGGCTTGGCTGGTGCGCTGTATTTTGTCAGTAACCTGCGTATCTCGCCGGACGCGGCGTTCTCGGTCAACTGGACCGCGTTTGCGATTTTCATGGTCGTCATTGGCGGCATCGGTCGTATCGAAGGACCGATCGTGGGCGCGCTGCTGTTTTGGTTGTTGAATAAATTTTTCAGCGACTATGGCAGCTGGTATCTGATCGGTCTGGGTGCGCTGGCGATTTTGGTGACACTTTTTTTTCGCGACGGACTGTGGGGTGCGCTGCATCGCCGGTTTGGTCTCTCGCTTTTTCCCACACATCGTTTTTTAAAACCGAGGCAATAAATGACGTTTTCACGCGAAGCCATTACCGCCGCCGCGATTGCAAGTTTTGCGCAATGTAGTGACCCGCGCACAAAAACAATTTTGCAGTCGTTGGTGAAGCATTTGCACGCCTTCGCGCAAGAAACGCAACTGACGCAGGACGAGTGGATGGCGGGCATCCAGTTTTTGACGGCGACCGGCCAGAAGTGTGATGACGTGCGCCAGGAATTCATTTTGCTCTCCGACACGCTGGGACTGTCGATGCTGCTGGTGGCGTTGCACGACGGTGCGGCCCAGGGCGCCACCGAGGCCACGGTGCTGGGGCCGTTTCATACACCGGACGCACCGGCTATGGCCACCGGCAGCGACTTGGCCAATGGCGCGCCGGGCGAGCCTTTGTATGTGCGGGGTCAGGTGATGTCGACGAAGGGGCAGCCGGTGCCGCACGCGCGGGTCGACGTATGGCAGGCCGATGCGGAAGGTTTATACGATGTGCAGCGCGGCGAGCTTGACCATCAGCGACGGGCGCGGGGACTGATTCAAGCCGATGCCGATGGCTGCTTTGCGTTTTGGAGCGTGCTGCCCGAAGCGTATCCGGTGCCTACCGATGGCCCGGTAGGGCAGATGCTGCTGGCAACCGGGCGGCATCCGTGGCGCCCGGCGCATGTGCATTTTTTGCTGGAAGCCGAGGGCCATCATCCGCTGGTGACCCATATTTTTCGCGAGGGTGACCGCTATCTGGAGTCGGATGTGGTCTTTGGCGTGCGGCCTTCACTGGTGAGCCAATTTGCACCACACCCCGCCGGCACCGCGCCGGACGGGCGGCAGATGACGCTGCCGTATTGGACAATGGATTATCGCTTTGTGATGCAGGCGCACGATGCCTAGCCAACTTAGCGTTCTCGGAAGCTTTCGTGTTGGTATTGCAGCAGGGGGCTCAGAAAATAATCCAGCACGCGGCGGCGACCGGTCTTGATTTCGGCCGCGACTGCCATGCCGGGCACCAGCGGGACCATTTTTTCATCGACCTGAATCTGGCTTTGTTCGAGCTGGATGCGCGCCAGATAAGTGAGCCCTTGTTTTTCGTCACCCACGGCGTCGTGCGACACATGAAGTACGGTGGCGCGCAGCACGCCGTAGCGCGTGTACGGAAAGGTGTCGATCTTGACCTCGACGGTTTGTCCGGCTTTGACAAATCCGATGTCTTTATTATCCAGTCGCGCATCGACTTCCAAGCGCAGTTGGTTAGGCACCAGCAGCATCAGCGCTTGCGCCGGCGTGACTACGCCACCGATGGTATTGACGGCTAACTGCTGCACGGTGCCATCAATGGGCGCGCGCACTTGCATGAGCCGCTGGCGTGACTGCGCTTTGCTCAGTTCTTGCCCAATCGCCTGCGCCTGCTGCTCGCCTTCGCTGAGCTGATCCAGCATCTGCCGACGCATTTCAGCGGCCACCATTGCGCGTTGCGCCTGCGCTTCGCGTAGCCCCGCCTGGGTTTCTTTGATCCGGCTGCGCTGGGTGTTCAAATCTCCTTCCATTTCTATTTTTTGCTGCTCTTTGTCCATCCACGTATGGCGCGATACATAGCCGGGTTCGCTGAGATCTTTTAAATTTTGCGCACGGCTGCGAGCCAGTGGCAGCGTCTGCTCAAGTTTGTTGGCCAGCTCTTCGCCAGAGGTGAGCTCGGCACGCCGTCGCGCAATGTCAGCATCAATGCGTTCCAGCCGAGCCTGATACTCGATAAACATGCCTTGTGCTTGCCGCTGGGAGGCAGACTCTGCGGTGGATGGTGATACCGATGTCAGTGTCGTTGTAGATTGCGGCACCTGCAGCACGCCGCTTTGCTGCGCGCTGAGTAGCGCGCGTGCCCGATCGGCTTTTAATCGTGCCGCACGCAGATCGCCTTGCAGCCGCATCACATCAGCTTCGGGTGCGGCGGTGTCAAGCTCCAGCAAGACATCGCCCGCTCGGACGCTATCGCCTTCGTGCACACGAATCGATTTGACGCTGGCGGTCTCCAGCGACTGGATGGTTTTGCTGTGACCATTGACGATGATTTTGCCCGGAGCGGTGGCCACGATATCGATCTGGCCAAACGCCGCCCACAGCACCGTAATGACTGAAAACACAATCAGCAGCCACATGGTGACCCGCGGTGCCGGTGAGGCGGGGGATTTTTCCAACGCGATGGCACTGGCCAGAAAGGCGGCTTCTTCACGTCGGTAGGGGCTGCCGTCGAGTTCGCGCCGGATGGCCCAGGTCTGACGCCAGGTGCGCCATTGATACGCTCCCAATTCGCAAACGGTACCAATCCAGAGTGTGAATCGGCCTATCATGCTTGTTGCATCCTGTGTAGCCGTGCATACAAACCGTCGGCGCGGGTGATGAGTTCATCGTGGGCGCCTTGTTCAACCAGCCGGCCTTTTTCCATCACCAGAATCCGGTCTGCATGGCGCACCGCAGAGAGCCGGTGCGCGATGATGAT
>CAMBFZ010000002.1 GCA_945866125.1 Bordetella parapertussis | reverse complement strand
AGGGTTGTGAGGGAACTTGCCTGCGTAGTGGTCAGGCCAACGATTTGCGCAGTAGTCAGGGCGGCGGTCTGCGTCGTCGTCAGACTCGTCAATTGCTCTGTCGTCAGCGCGGCCACATCAGCCGTCTCTATTGCCCTAATGCTGGTTGTATTCAAAGCACTCAATTGCGCAGTCAATAATGCGGCAACTTGGGCAGTCGTCAAACTGACAATCTGCGCTGTGGTCAGAACCGCGATATCGGCTGTCTGAATTGCCGTAATGTTTTCAGTACCCAAACCGGCTAGCTGCGCGGTCGTCAGTGCAGTCATTTGAGCTGTTGACAGGGCCGCAATCGCTGCCGTCGTCAAACTAGCAATGCTCGAAGTACCAATCGCATTCAAACTGATGGCACTAAACGCATCAAACTGCGCAGTCGTCAACGCAGCAACTTGTGCATCAGTCAAAGCCTCGGCTTGCGCCGTCGTCAATACTGAGATTTGGACTGTGCGCAATCCGGCAAGCTGATCTGTCGTCAATGCCACCAGGTCAGCCGTCTCCATCGCCCGCACGCTCGCTGTACTAATTGCCGCTACCTGCGCTGTCTCCAGAGCAGTGATCTGCTTGGTCGTCAGCGCGACAATTTGCGCTGTAGTAAGTGCATTGATATCGGCTGTCTGCATCGCCGCAATATTGGCAGTCGCAATCGACACAATCTGCGCGGTAGACAGGGCAGCCACTTGCGCGGTTGTAAAGGCCACGATCTGCTCGGTGTTCAACGCGGCGACATCAATTGTCTGCAGCGCCCTTACGCTCGCCGTGCCGAAGGCGGCAATTTGCGATGTCGTCAACGCATCGATCTGCTCGGTCGTCAGGCTTTCAATTTGGGCGGTCGTCAATACGTTGGTCTGCGTTGTCGTCAAGCCGATTATTTGTGCAGTCGTCAAGACCGCCAGATCAGCCGTCTCCATCGCTCGTAAGCTTGCTGTGCTAATTGCCGCTACCTGCGCCGTCTCCAAGGCAGTGATTTGATTGGTCGTCAACGCAACGATTTGGGCCGTAGTCAAGGCGCGGATGTCCGCAGTCTCGATTGCAGCAATATTTTCAGTGCCCATGCCTGCAACCTGCGCCGTGACTAGGGCAGTTACTTGTGCCGTGCTCAGCGCAGCAACTTGCTGCGTCGTCATGGCCGCCACATCCGCCGTCTGCAGCGCCGCCACACTAGCCGTGCTCAATACAGCGACTTGTGCAGTGATGAATCCCGGCACCTGTTCGGTGGTGAGCGCAACCAACTGCGCTGTGGTCAATGCCACCGCTTGTGCAGTGGTCAGAGCAGCGATTTGATCTACCGTGAGGGAAGCGACATCATCCGTCTGCATGGCAGCAATGCCCGCTGTACTGAAGGCGGCGACTTGCGCTGTGGTGAGAGCAGCGACTTGCGCTGTGGTCAATCCGACCACTTGGCCCGTGGTCATAGCACGGATGTCGGCGGTCTCGATTGCGACAATATTGTCAACACTAACAGCAGCGATTTGTGCCGTCGTCATCGCGGCGATTTGCGCGGTCGTCAAACTAACCAACTGCGCTGTCGTCATCACAGCCACATCCGCCGTCTGCATGGCCGCCACACTCGCCGTGCGCAATGCAGCAACTTGCGCAGTGCTGAGTAATGGCACCTGCTCGGTGGTGAGCGCCACCAATTGGGCGGTGGTCAATGCCACTGCTTGTGCTGTGGTCAGGACAGCGATTTGATCCACGGTGAGAGAAGCCACATCAGTGGTCTGCATGGCCGCGATGCCTGCTGTGCTGAAGGCGGCAACTTGCGCGGTGGTGAGGGCAGCGACCTGCGCTGTGGTCAATCCGACCACCTGGGCCGTGGTCATCGCACGGATGTCGGCAGTCTCGATGGCGACGATATTGTCGACGCTGACGGCGGCGATTTGTGCTGTCGTCATCGCGGCGATTTGCGCCGTGGTCAAACTGACTAGCTGCGCTGTGGTCATCACAGCGACATCGGCGGTCTGCAGCGCCGCGACACTGGCGGTGCTCAAGGCAGCGACTTGCGCGGTGGTGAGCACCGGCACTTGATCGGTGGTGAGCGCCACCAATTGCGCGGTGGTCAATGCCACTGCTTGCGCTGTGGTCAGGACAGGGATTTGGTCCACTGTGAGAGAAGCCACATCAGTGGTCTGCATGGCCGCGATGCCTACTGTGCTGAAGGCAGCAACTTGCGCGGTGGTGAGGGCTGCGACTTGCGCTGTGGTCAATCCGACCACTTGGGACGTGGTCATGGCGCGAACGTCGGCAGTTTCGATGGCGACGATATTGTCGACGCTAACGGCTGCGATTTGCGCCGTCGTCATCGCGGCAATTTGTGCCGTCGTCAAACTAACCAACTGCGCTGTAGTCATCACAGCCACATCCGCCGTCTGCATGGCCGCCACACTCGCGGTGCTGAATGCAGCGACTTGCGCAGTGGTGAGCACTGGCACCTGTTCGGTGGTAAGTGCCACCAATTGCGCTGTGGTCAATGCCACCGCTTGTGCTGTCGTCAGTGCAGCGATTTGATCCACTGTGAAGGCGGCTACATCGACTGCCGACATGGCGGCGATGCTTGCCGTGCTAAATGCCGCAACTTGGGCCGTGGACAAGGCGGCCACCTGGCCCGTGGTCAATACGGCCACTTGCGCTGTGGTGAGGGCGCGGATATCTGCCGTCTCGAGCCCGACAATGCTGTCCGAACTCAGCGCAGTGATCTGGGCAGTCGTCAACGCGGCTAACTGTGCTGTGGTTAAACCGGCCAGCTGCGCCGTGGTCATTGCGGCGATGTCGGCAGTTTGCAGCGCACGCAAACTGGTCGTGCTGATCGCAGCGATTTGCGCTGTGGTCAGGGACGCGACTTGGTCGGTGGTCAAACTCACCACTTGCGCAGTGTTGAGCGCCAGGATATCGGCGGTCTCGATGGCAGCAATGCTGTCTGTGCTTAACCCCAGCACTTGGGCTGTGGTGAGGACGGCAACTTGGGCCGAGGTCAAACCAGCGATTTGCGCGGTGGTCAACGCGGCGATGTCCGCGGTTTGCATCGCACGCACATTCGCCGCACTCAAGGCGGCGACTTGTGCCGTGGTCAGGCCTGCTACCTGCTCGGTGGTGAAGCTAATGAGTTGATTTGAAGTCAGTGCGGCAGTCTGCGCTGTAGTCAGTGCAGCGGCTTGCGCAGTCGTTAATGACGCAACATCAACGGTCTGCATGGCGGCCACAGCGGCTGTGCTCAAGGCCGCAATTTGCGCGGTCTTGAGGCTTGAAACCTGCTCGGTCGTCAGACTCACCACCTGTGCCGTGGTCAGGGCCAGTATGTCGGCGGTGCTGATTGCGGCAATGCTGTCCGTACCAAGGGCAATGACCGCTGCCGTGGTAAACGCAACGGTTTGTGCGGTCGTGAGCGCGGCGACTTGCGCAGTGGTTAATGCGGCAACATCGGTCGTTTGCATGCCCGCGATACTTGCCGTGCTGAGCGCCGCGATTTGCGCGGTTTTCAAAGCCACGATTTGATCGGTGGTGAGACTGACGACTTGCGCGCTGATCAGGGCACGAACGTCTGCCGTTTCAATTGCGACCAAATTTTGGGTCGACATTGCCGCGACTTGTGCCGTGGTCAAAGCCGCCACTTGAGCAGTCGTCAATCCCACCATCTGCGCGGTGGTCAAGGCTGTCATGTCGGCTGTGGTCAGCGCACTGACGCTGGCTGTGCTGAATGCAGCCACCTGCGCCGTGGTCATACCGGCCAACTGGGCCGTGGTCAAGGCAGCGGCTTGCGCCGATTTCAAGCTAGCGGTTTGTGCCGTGGTCAGGGCGACGATCTGCGCGGTAGACATGGCCGCCAGATCGGCGGTCTCGAGCGAGCCCACGCTGGCCGTACTCAGCGAAACCAATTGATTCGTGGTCAGGGCGGCGGCTTGCGCCGAGGTCAAGGCGATCAGTTGCGTCGTGGTGAGCGCAGCGATATCCGTCGTCTCGATCGCGACCAAACTGGCGGTTGCCAAGGCGGCTATCTGGGCGGTGGAGAATGCGGCCACTTGTGCCGTAGTCAGGCTAACTACTTGTGCAGTGGTCAAGGCAAGGAGATCCGCTGTCTCGATCGCAGCCACTGCCGTGACGCTGAGTGCGGCAATTTGCGCGGTCGTCAGCGCGGCGACTTGCGCGGTCGTCAGACTCGCTACCTGCGTTACTTTCAACGCACGAATATCTGCTGTTTCAATCGCGATCAGGCTTGCGGTACCAAGTGCGCTCACTTGTCCCGTAGTCATGGCCGCTATTTGCGCGAACGTCAGGGCAACGATTTGTGCTGTGGTCAGTGCATTCGTTTGCGCGGTACTCATCGCCGCGATGTGCGCGGTGGTCAGCGCCGGCACTTGTGCGGTCGTCAGCGCGGCGACGTCAGCAGTTTCCATTGCGCGCGCGTTAGTTGCGGTCAGGGACGCAATTTGGGCAGTGGACAGGCCAGCAACTTGGGCTGTGGTCAGCGCTACCGTTTGTGCTGAGGTTAATGCCGCTGAATGGGCGGTAGTCAATGCCGCAGTTTGCGCAGTGGTCAGCGCAGCAATATCGGCAGTCTGCAAGGCCGCCACGCTTGCGGCACTCAATGCAGCCACCTGGGCAGTCATCAGCGCGACTACCTGGGCCGTGGTCATGCCAATGATTTGCGCGGTAGTGAAAGCCCGAATATCAGCGGTTTCGATCGCGGCGACGCTGGTGGTGCTGAGTGCGGCGACTTGCGCGGTGGTAAGCGCAGCGACTTGCGCGGTGGTCAGGCTAACGACTTGCGCTGTCGTCAGGGCGGCGCTGTGCGCGGTGGTTAAGGCTGCCGCTTGGGCTGCCGTCAGGGCTGCGACCTGTGCGGTCGTCAAGCCGGCAACATCGGCAGTTTCGAGTGCGGCGATGCTTGTCGTGCTGAGCGCCGCGGTTTGCGCGGTGGTCAGGCCTGCCGTTTGGGCGGCGGTCAAGGCAACGATTTGCGCGGTGGAGAACGATCCGGTTTGTTCGGTTGTTAAGGCGCGTAATTGCGTAGTCGTCAACGCAGCGACATCGGCGGTCTCGAGCGCACGCAATCCGGCGGTTGTTAATACGGCCACCTGTGCGGTGGTCATTGCAGCGATTTGTGCTGCCGTCAGTCCGACGATTTGCGCGGTGGATAGTGCACTGATGTCTGCAGTCTGCAGCGCGGCAATACTATCGGTAACTAACGCCGCTATCTGGGCGGTGCTCATCACAGCGAACTGCGAGGCGGTCATGCCAATTACTTGGGCTGCGGTGAGTACGGCGACATCCGCAACTTCCAAGGCTTTGATACCGGCCGAGGTGAGGGACGCAACTTGGGCCGTGGTGAGGGCCGCAACTTGGGCCGTGCTCATGGCCACCACTTGCGCTGTGGTCAAACTTGCTGCCTGGGCCGTGGTCAATGCAGCTGTCTGTGCCGTGCTCAGGGCAGCGACATCGGCTGTCTCAAGCGCGGCAACACCGGTCACGCTCAGTGCCGCGATTTGGCCTGTGGTCAAGGCGGCGACTTGGGCGGTGGTCATGGCCAGCACCTGGGAAGTCGTCAGCGAACGAATATCTGCGGATTCGATCACGGCAATGCTTGCGGTAGCCAACGCGGCGATCTGCGCGGTGGTGAGACCCGCCACCTGTGCCGTGGTCATAGCGACGACTTGCGCCGTGGTCAAGGCAGCGCCCTGAGCGGTGCTCAAGGCAGCAGTTTGGGCCGCGGTTAATGCGGCGATTTGCGCCGTGGTGAGCGCGGCCAGATCGGTCGTTTCCATTGCACGCATACCGGCTGTGCTCAAGGTCGCAATCTGGGATGTTTTGAGGGACGCGACTTGCGCCGTGGTCAAACCAACCACTTGGGTAGTGGTCAGTACGGCTGTTTGCGCGGTGCTCAGACTGACTAGCTGCGCCGTAGTCAAGGCAGCCAGATCGGCTGTCTCCAGCGCCGCCACACTGGCGGTGCTGAGTGCAACAACTTGCGTCGTGGTGAGGGCGGCGGCTTGCTGGGTGGTGAACGACACGACCTGTGCAGTTGTCAGACTGCGGATATCGGCTGTCTCTAGCGCTACAACGCTCGCTGTGGTGAGCGCGGCGACCTGCGCGGTGCCCAGCGCAGCGACTTGCGCCGTGGTCAAGGCGAGCGTTTGCGCCGTAGTCAACGCAGCGACGTCAGCGGTGCCAAGCGCACGCACACTGGTGGTGCTCAGTGCTGCAACTTGGGACGTAGTCAGACCGGCAATCCGCGCGCCGGTCAGTGTGGCCATCTGCGCCGTGGTGAGAGCCCCGGATTGTGCTGTGGTCAATACCGCAGTCTGCGCAGTGGTCAGGGCAGCGACGTCCGCTGTCTCCATGGCGCGAATGCTCGCGGTGCTGAGCGCGACGATTTGCGCGGTGGTGAGGGCAGCGACTTGGGCGGTCGTCAAACCGACCACTTGGGCAGTGGTCAAGGCGGCGATGTCGGTGGCCTGGACTGCCGCGATATTTGTGGCGCCAAGTGCGACGACTTGCGCCGTAGTCAGAGCGGCGACTTGGGCCGTGGTGAGCGCCACGACTTGGGCAGTACCTAATGCGGCCAAATCGGCGGTCTCAAGTGCGACGACTCCTGCCGTCGTTAAGGCAGACACCTGGGATGTCGTTAAGGCGGCCACTTGCGCGGTGGTCAGCGCCACTACTTGCGCCGTGGTCAAGGCGCGAATATCTGCCGAATCCATTGCCGCTAAATTGGCGGTGGTAATTGCCAACACTTGCGCCGTGGATAGGGCGGCAACTTGCGTTGACGTCAAACTAACGACTTGGGCAGTGGTCAGGTTAGCCACATCGGTAGTTTCAAGCGCGCGCACGCTGGCGGTACTGAGCGCGGCGACTTGGGCGGTCGTCAACCCAACGATCTGCGCGGTCGTCATCGCAACGATCTGCGCAGTCTTCAAACCAGCGACTTGAGCGGTGGTCAAAGTTGGTACTTGTGCAGTGGTCAGCGCGAGTACGTCCGCCGTTTCCATCGCAGCGACAGCAGCGGTGGACAGCGCGGCAATCTGCGCTGTGGTGAGGGCCGCCACTTGCGCGGTCGTTAAGGCCGCAGCTTGGGCTGTAGTGAGCGCACGGACGTCAGTTATCTCAATAGCAACAATACTCGCGGTCGTCAGCGCAGCGACTTGGGCCGTCGTCAAGGCGGCGGTTTGCGCGGTGGTCAAACTGACTAGCTGGCTCGTGGTCAGCGCAAGGGTTTGCGCGGTGGTCAAGGCGGCGACTTGGGTGGCGCTCAATGCGGCGGTCTGTGCGGTGGTCAGCGCGGCGATATCAGCGGTTACGAACCCGGCCACGGCCGCTGTCGTCAGTGCGGTGAGTTGGGATGTCTTTAAGCTGACGACTTGCTCTGTCGTCAAGGCTGCAGCCTGAGTAGAGGTTAAGACCGCGATTTGCGCGGTTTTTAATCCAACGATCTGGTCGGTGGTCAGGGCGGCGACATCGGCCGTTTCCATTCCACGCAGCGCTGCGGTGCTGAGCGCGGCGACTTGTGCGGTGGTCAGATTTGCGACTTGCGCTGTGGTCAGGCTCACTACCTGGGCGCTGGTGAGCGCGCCGATGTCGGCTGTTTGCATCGCTGCTGCACTTGCCGTACCCAAGGCGACGACCTGCGCTGTTGTTAAGGCAGCGACTTGTGCTGTCGTCAGGGCAACGACCTGCGCTGTGGTAAGAGCCTCGACATCGGACGTGGTCAATGCCCGCACACCGGCTGTGGTTATGGCGGCGATTTGTTTGGTGGTGAGTGCGGCAACCTGTTCTGTGGTCAAACTCGCTATTTGCGCCGTCTTTAACGCGTTGATATCTGCCGTTTCAAACGCCGCCACACTGTCGGCGGTTAATGCTTGGATTTGCGCGGTGGTTAATGCAGCCGTTTGCAGCGTGGTGAGCGCCACTATTTGTGCCGTCGTGAGTTCGGCAATATCTGCAGTCCCGATTGCCTGGATGACTGCGGTGCTGGTGGAACTCGTTATTGTTGTCGACATAGATTCAACTCACTAGGGCAAATGGGCGCGCCAAAACGGCATCGTAGCTAATATGCAAAATGGACTCAAATATATAGTGCAGACCATGACCACGCAAGCATTGTGCGGGTGCATAAAGTGCAAATCTCTGATTTTTTTAATAAATCCGTAAATTATTGATTTATTAAATGCCTTTTAATTAATATTTTTATGTTTTTATTCAGTTAAGTAATAAGGTGATAATTGATATAAATAGTCGATCGTATTCGGGGCTAATGCAATCGTCTTACTTGGCAGGCTGCTTTTGACTGGACGCGCACCGCGTTTTTTTTAAGCAGCAGGGCCTCTTAACGATGAAAAAAATAGTTTGCATGCACGATAAAATCGGACTGACAAAGTGTATTTTATTTTGCGCGATTGATAATTAATTCAACGCGCCGCTCACCATGTGCCGACGTTTGCCATCGACGCCCAGGGCTCAAGCGGTGGCAGTGGTTCGCCGCGCTGCAACAATTCGATCGAAATGTTGTCTGGCGAACGAACGAAAGCCATATAACCATCGCGGGGCGGCCGCAAAATCGTTACGCCATGCGCCTGCAGGCGCGCGCAGGTCGCATAAATGTCGTCGACGGCATAAGCCAGATGACCAAAATTTCGACCACCGCTTAAAACCTCGGGATCCCAGTTATAGGTCAGCTCGACCTGCGCCGTCTGGTCGCCGGGCGCGGCCAAAAAAACGAGCGTGAAACGCCCGGCTGGCACTTCCCGCGTACGCAGCACTTCTAAGCCCAGCGCATCACGATAAAAGTGCAAGGAGGCGTCGAGGTCAGCAACCCGCACCATGGTATGGAGATATTTCATCGAATAATCCGGACTCGTTTTAAATGCAGAAACGCCATTAGCGCCCCGCTCTATTCAATCCTAAAATCAAACTTATGTTTTAAGCAATTTAGCGTATTAATATAGTAAAAAGAAAAGCGCGCACCGTTTTCAGGGGTAACCCGTAGCCTCACCTTGTTACGGCCAACGATATCACCCTCCTCGTCCTTGACCGCAATGTGCAATACGCCAGCAAATGGCTCAGTGCTTTTATTAACCAGCACCCCGCTGACGTCATAATCGATGCAAAAGACTTCTTTAACAACAAATTCGGGATTATTAGTCTTGATGCCCGCGGCGTGAGCAGGCGCAAGGATCGCCAATGTGAGCAAAAACAGACCAACATAGTTTACTAAGCGCTGCATGATGTCTTCTCCGTGAAACTGGCTTACTCGATCAAGCCCAAAATCTAGCTCGTCTCAACTAATCGACCGCAACAGCCTAAACTCAAGTGTTATTAAAAATAAAACTATCCGCCTTCCATTCGGCCATGTCGATATCGTGCTCAGTCAGGGTGGCGGCAATCAGCGGTAGATTTTGTTTGGCATATAAATAACCGGATTTATCACTAATGCTGGTCCACATATAAGCCAGCAGCTTGTCTTGCTCGACACCTTCGCCATGGGCATAAAAGTAAGCCAGATTAAATTGCGCCTGCGCGTTACCTTGGGCGGCGGACAAGCCATACCAACGTACCGCCTCGTCAAAATTTTGCTCGACACCTAAGCCCTGCGCCACCATTAAGCCAAGCTGACATTGGGCCTCCGGATTACCTTGGTCGGCCGCCATCCGAAAGTAATGACAAGCCTCGACCAGGTGGGGGGCCCGCCGGTTTTGTCGGTTGATGTGGATGGGCTCGAACGGCGCGTGATGCTCCCGCCGATCTGTAGGCGGCAAGTCGGCGGATTTTTTGAGCAAGTAAGCGAGCGCTAGCTGCGCGCTTTCATCCCCCTGATTGGCAGCGAGCCGGTACAGCCGGATCGCCTCAGTGTAATTTTGCGCGACGTCTTTACCTTGCTCATGCATCTGCGCCAAATGCGCTTGCGCGCGCGCATTACCCTGCCCGACGGCGAGCCGATAGAGCCGCAAGGCTTCAGCGGTTTTTTGGGTGACCCCAAGCCCATTGGCAAACAAATACCCGAGATTGAACTGCGCCTGCGGATGGTACTGCGCAGCGGCCAGAGTGAACCACTCCGATGCTTCAATGTAGTCTTGATCGAGGCCGGCACCAGCTGCACAAAATTCACCCAACGCATTTTGCGCAGCGGCGCTGTGCATGAATTTGGCTTGCCGGAATAATTTTTTAGCACGCTCGATGTGCTCAAGATGTCCCGGCACAGTTTTCAGCTCAGGTGCCGACACACTTGCATGGAGCCGCTCGAGTTGACTGGCTGCGCGCGGCTCTTCGCGCTGAGAAGCAAGCGTAAACCAGACTAAAGCGCGCAGTTTGTCACGCACACCTGCCTCCCCGTGCAGGTGCATCATACCCAACTCATAAGGCGCATAGGCATGGCTCTGAATGGCCGCCGCCCTGAAAAAACGCATCGCCTTGGATGGGTCTTGTGTGACGCGTTCGCCTTGCCGGAATAACTGGCCGTGGCTGTAAAGTACGGCCGGCTTTTCCGTTAATGCCAATTCGAAAATGGTTTTTGGTGCGTGCATGCATGCAGTATAGCCAGAGCCAGGCGATGCACTCGATGACGAATTTAATCTGCTCTGGGTAATGTCGACCGTAGCCCTATAAAACAAGGACTTGCGCAATAGTACTCATGCAGAGTGGGTCCAATGTTGTCATATTCATGTTGTCGCAATGATTGACCAACATGGGTCATTCACAGTACCTTGAATCGATGCAAAATAAAAATAGTAAATTATTAAAATCATTTCCGGGGGACTCTATGCGACGCATCATCACACGCTCAAACAGCAGACGGGTCGGCTCTCTCCTGCATTAACGGCGATAACGGCCGTCGTATTGTCTTAGGTCTGTTCTTAGGTCTTACTTCGCATCGTTACTAGACACGATGCCAATCCAAGGTGGTCTACCCAGCAGCGCATCCGTGCGCTAACGCCTGTCATTCATTCAAACAAGGCGACTCAAATGAACGCTGCAAGCCAACCGTCGTTGCGAACAATTTTGCTCTGCCCGGGCCCGGTGATGCTATCGAAAGCGGTGCAGGCGGCTGTCGTCGGCACCAATATCGGCCATCGAGAAAAAGAGTTTTCAGATATCTTGCGTCAGTCGGCAGCGATGCTGCTGCCGGTGGCCGGCGCCAACAACAGCTATGAGATTGCCTTTGTAACTGGCTCCGGCACAGCGGCCAACGAAACGATCATTGCTGGCTTGGCGGCACTGGGCCCAATCTTAGTCATTAGCAATGGCGAATTTGGTGAACGCCTACTAGAAATAGCCCGCACGCACAGCGAGACGGTGGATCATCTGCGCTTTAACTGGCAGGAAAAAATCGATCTCACCCAACTTGAGCAAGCGCTACAAATGCGTCTCTATAAGCTGGTGTTGGTGGTGCATCATGAAACCAGTACCGGCATGCTGAATCCGGTTGCCGCGATTGCTGCGTTGGCGCATCAATATGGCGCGCTGGTATCGGTGGATGCGGTCAGCAGCATCGGTGCAGAGACGCTACGGGCATGCGAGTGGGATATTGATATTCTCGTGGGCGCATCCGGCAAAGCGCTCTCGGGTATGCCGGGCGTTGGCATCTTAATTGTCAAAACTACGGTACTTGATTTGCTCGCGCCCTCTTCTACGGGCAATCATTATCTGGATTTGTACAAGCATTTTTATTTTATGCGCACGTTTGGGCAAACGCCAAATACGCCGGCCGTACATGTCTTCGTGGCCTTGCACGCGGCGCTGAGTGAACTCACGAAAAAAGGACTGGTCGCTTTTCAGCGTGAGATCGGTGCACGCGCACGATTGACGCGCTACGAACTGACGCGACTTGGATTGAGCTATGCCTCTTATGAAGGCGCAACATCACAAGTGATTACCTGCGTGACTCTGCCAGTGTTTTTACATTTTGCGACGCTGGCTGCGCGACTCAAAGAGAAAGGCATTGTCATTTACAACGGCAAGGGACCGCTCAAGGATAAGCTGTTTCAGATCGGACACATCGGCGCACTGAAGAAAGAAGACACGCTCTACGCGTTGCATCAACTTGACAAGCTGATGACAGAATTGCGCGCACCAGAACCGGCGATACAAGAGTTGGATAACGACTACCATGAGGCCCTGCATGACCTCGCCTGAATCGCTCCCACAACGCGACCCAGCGGCAGTAATGGAGCCAAACTATTTTAGCAATTGGGGCGATCTCTGGTATCCGCGCTGGGCTAATAAGCTGCTGGTGCCAGCGAGTCAACTTCGATTTCTGACACCGAATCAGGTGACGCTGGCGTCCTTTTTTTTGTATCTGGCTGCGGCTTGCCTGATTGTCTGGGGCGGCAGTTGGGCGTGGCTAGCGGCAGTTTTGCTGCCGCTGTCGTATGTGCTTGATTGTCTGGATGGACAACTGGCCCGCTACACGGGCAAAACGTCCACCGTGGGTGACTATCTCGACAAGACACTCGACGTACTCAAGATCGGCATCATCAACGCCGCCTTTGCAGCGGCCGCATGGCAGATGACTGGCGAGGTAGGGTATGTGTTTCTTGGCTTGCTATCGTGTTTCGGATTTTTGTTCCGCTATTACATCAAACTCGAAACCATGTTTAGCGCGATCAATCAGGACCCGGCCTATCTCGATAAGTCACGTGCGCGCCGGCATGCGCTTTATGCGGCACTGGAAGCTGAACGCTGCGCACCCAAAAATTGGGCTCAACAAATCAAGTGGTTGTGGTGTCGTCATCGCACCATGTTTGCGCTCGACGAAGCGGAACACGTGACGTTTGGTGCGATTGCGGTGGGCATGCAAAGGCCGGATTGCTGGCTGTGGCTGTTCGGTATTGGGCAGATCCTTATTGCTCTTGTCAGATTAATTCAACGCGGCCGACAAGTGGCCACGCAATCGGAGACGTTAACTTATCCGATGCGCAAATAATATTTAAAAAATGGAACAGTCAAACAGATGAAAGCCGTTATTTTGCTCGCGGGGATAGGGAGTCGTTTGCATCCCCTCACTTTGGATAAACCCAAATCACTCTTACCGGTGGGGGATGCCACGATCCTGCAACACATGCTCACAAAGCTGCTCAAAAACGGCGTTGATTCATTCATCATCATCTGCGGGCACATGCAAGAGATCATCGAATCCTATGTACAGGAAAATTTCCCAACACTGCCTGTGCGCTTCGTGCGTAACGAACACTACCTGGTGACCAACACTGGTTATTCGCTGATGCTGGCGCGACCCTATCTTGATGGACAAAGTTTTATCAAACTAGATGGAGATGTCATCTTTGACGAGGCGATTATCCAAAAATTGCTTGCTACGGACGACAGCGCCAGCGTTGTATGCGTTGACCACACAGCAGTCAATGAAGAAGTCATTAAGGTCATTTGCCACCCTAACGGCGACATCAGCCGGATCGGCAACCGGGTATCCGTTGCGCAGGCGATAGGCGAATCAATTGGCATTGAAAAAATTAGTGCGGCGACAGCAACGACGCTGTTCGATGCGCTCGAGCGCATGATGGCATCCGAAGCTAATTGGAAGTACTACTACGAAGTGGCATATGACCAAATCATCGAAGCAGGCGCCCGATTCAGCACCGTCGACATCAGTGGTCTGAAGTGGGTAGAGATGGACACGCAGGCCGATTACGCACAAGCACTGCGCGAATTCGCACCAACATAGCTTAAAAAAAATGCGGGGGTCAGGTCTTGCAAAACCACATCGTCGGCCATTTGTGCGGCCACGTGGTTTTGCAAGACCTGACCCCCGATAGATTAGGGGAAGCGCACCCATCCTTCGGCGCGGGTGCCCTGCTCGCTGCGTTCTGCGGCTTTGCTGGTTGGCTTGGCGCTGGCGTGGCTTGTGGTGTGCGTTTGGGCTTGCGCGACCGACGCGTCATCTTTTTCGGGCATCGCTGAGGAGTGATGGCTGGAGATTAACCATTCTTCCCCGACTTTTTTATACGAAAACGAATAGCGGGCTTTGACGATTGCACCGTCAGCAAATTTGAAGGTGTACAAGCCAGCATCGGTGGCGCTGTTGCAATCGACTTCGATCATGCGATCGTCGATTTTTCCTTCCGGTTTGCGCTCAAGAAAATGAACGAAGTAATCTTCTTTTTCTGCCGCAGTAAAACGGGGCTTGTTTGATACCGTCGGTAACAATAGCGATGCAGGCGCGTAGTTGGCGACGACTTTTTTGGGATTGCCCGTTTTTAATGCGGCGTTCCAACGATCAAATAATGCCGCAACTTCGACTTTGAGCGGCATGAGACATTCTGCAGCGGCCTGGACTGCATGACTGTCATGCGCGTTGGTGGCGTTGGTGGCGTTGGTGGCGTTGGGCGCCGCATGCGCCACCGGCGCAGCATGTGCAGCATGCGCAGCGGGCGCTGCAACCTCAACCTTGCGCACATCAACAGGGGCAGCTGCCGGCGGCGTTGCATGGCTGTCCGCATGATTGTTCGCATGCGCTGGCGCAGCGGCGTCTTGTTTGCTATCCGCATGCGCATCATGGCCTGCCACTGATGCAGCAGCCGCAGCGGGCGCCGCTGCATGATCGTTGGCATGCGCCGCAGCGACGGCAGTACTCAAGGCGGCTCGATCTTTTACATGAACACGCTTGTCGCCTGCGCTCGCCGCGGCGCTTGGCTTGGGCGCGGCGTGGGCGTCACCATGTGCGTCACCATGGCCGGTAGCGGCTGTGGCCGCAGGTGCTGGCGCTGGCTTTTTGGCGAGTTTGGCTTTCTTTTTTACGACTGGCTTGGCGGGCTCTTCTGCGCCCGCAGGCGCTGCAGCGTCTGCAGGCTTACCCGCACCGCCGTGATCCCCGGGTGCCGCAACGGGCGCAGTGACAGCAGCGGCAGCAGGTGCGCTCTTGCCCGCCCCTGCCGGCTCGGCATGGGCGTCTTTTGCATGATCTGCCGCCTCGGCATGAGCAGGCGCTTTGCTGTCTGCAAATGCCATCGGGTGGGCAGCGATAAGCAAGGCGGTGAGCAATTCGGCGTGATGTTTTTTCATAAACAGTGTTCCTTTTCCAGAAACTGCCCGCATGGCGGGAAAATTATTCGATATTGAATAGTAAATAATAATCAATAGGCGACGATCAGAGAGCCTTAGCTTGTTTGGTATCGACACCAACAGCCACAGCTTGATTGGTTCTTGATGATTTATTGCGAAATAAACGTATTTGCAAAGAATATAATCGACCCTGGCTAAAGATTTGCGGCACAAATCCCGATAATGCAGATGAATCTCAAATCTTTTTCTGCATGTTGCCGAAAACGATTTCGTTTTGATATTCAATAAAGGCGTCAATCGTCAGATTCGGAAGCTCGGAATCGCCATGGCAAATTCCGGCTTAGTGCCGGTCAGATTAATAAAAATAGTAAATTGATATTCAAAGGAGTTTATCGTGTCCGAAAAAATTATGACTGCTTCAGACAACGCGCTGCACGCAGAGGGATGCCCCTGCTGCAGCCTGACCCTCCCGTCACTGCAATCCCGCCGTCAGTTTCTGACGACCGGCGCTGCAGTACTGGCAGGCGGCATGATGGGCTTTGTGCCAGGCCGCTCGATGGCCGCTAGTGGTAATTACGAAGCGATGCTGATTAACTGTATCGATCCGCGTTTTACCACGCTGAGCTGGCAGTACATGGGCCTGCTGCAAGGTGTTGACCGCGAGAAGCTGGGTGACAATTACAGCCATTTTGTGATGGCCGGTGGCCCGCTCGGTGCTGTGCATCCTAAATTTGCGGCCTGGCACAAGACCTTCTGGGACAACCTCGATATTACGGTGAGCCTGCATCACATCAAGCGTGTGGTCGCCCTCTCGCACCGCGATTGCGGCGCGGCTAAACTTGCCTTCGGCCCTGAAGGCGTCACCGAGAAAGAAGTCGAAACCGGCTCACACGGTGAATCACTCGCGCAGTTCCGTGCCGCCGTCAACAAGCGCCATCCAAAACTGAGCGTGATCACGGGCATCATGGATCTGACTGGTCGCGTGGATCTGATCGGCTAATCGTCGCCTCACCCTTTCCTGATCAGCAGAGAAACTGGAGCGGTTTCTCTGCTGCTCCGGAAATTTTTGACTTAGCGCAAAGCGTCAAAAATATGAAAGAGAAATACTGCCTTCTTAAACAGGAGGATGTATGTCACTTAGTCAGCAAGTCAGTCACGCGGTTATCTGGATCGACCATCGCGAAGCCCATGTCATTCATTTTGACGCGGATGCCAGCGAAAATAACGTCATCAAAACAAGCTCCACGCATCCCCATCTGCATCACAAAGCCGGACCGCCAGGTGCCGGTCACACTGCCACCGGACAATCTTATTTACATGCAGTGATCGAAGCAGTATCCACAGTGGCTGAAATATTAATTGTCGGACCCGGCTCGGCCAAACTGGAATTATTCCGGCATGCCAGCAAACACGATCCCCAAATCGCCGCAAAAATCGTCGCCGTCGAAACGGTTGATCATCCCAGCGATGCGCAATTACTGGCCTATGCACGAAAATATTTTGTCCGTGTCGATAGGTTGAAAGGCGATCCGGCTATTCATTAAGCGCAAGTTTCAAACCTAGCCGGCTGCTCAGTCAAACGACGCAATGGATGCTCGCCCCTCTGTCTCGGTACCAGCGCTGCTGGCGTTTTGTGCGCTCGCGCCGGTGATTTGGTTTGTCCCCGACAATCTGACCTCTTGGGGCGCCGCGGCGAGCTTATCGGGCTGGGCTGGCTGCGGATTATTACTGGGCAGCTTGCTGCTGATGGTGCGCGAGGTGCGCCTGAGTCATTGGCTCGGGGGCGTGGCGCACATGACGCTCTGGCATCACCGCGCCGGATTGGCCGCTTATCTGCTGCTATTACTGCATCCTTTGTTGCTGGCAGCAGATGGCTGGCAACAGGCACCGGCACTCGGCTGGCTGGCGATTACGCCAGTGCCCGACAATCCGGCGATTCGCGTCGGCTGGGTGAGCTTGCTGTTGCTCATGACGGGTTTGTCGGCCACGTTTATTTATCGACTACCGTATCGGCTTTGGCGTGGCCTGCACAGCGCACTTGGCGTGGCGGTCGTGCTGGGCGGCGTGCATGTTTTGCTTTTAAAAAATAATCCATTCGCACTGCTCGTCATTGCGCTTGCCGGTGGATTGTTTTTGTGGCGACTGGTGCGCATTGATGCGGGCTCAGCCGCGCAAGCCTATTACGTTAAATCAGTCTTGCCTGTGGCCACTGATCTGGTCGAAATTATGCTGACCCCTTCAAGCACACCAGTCATCCCGCCGGTACAGGCGGGTCAGCTGGTGTTTGTGGCTTTTGCGTGGGGTAGCGCTGCCGAAGGAAGCCACGAAGCGCATCCGTTTACGGTGAGCGGCGTGGGACAAGCGGGCGAGTTTTGTATCAGCGTCAAAGCGCTCGGCGACGCAACGCGGGCTTTACAAGATCTCGTACCCGGCGTGCGCGCCACGGTGCAAGGTGGTTTCGATGGCTTTCTCGCAGACCAGGCGACGACGCCACAGCTATGGGTGGCGGGCGGCATTGGCATTACGCCTTTTTTAGCCGCACTCAGAACACAAACCCTGACGGTACCGACACACCTGCTTTATCTGTATCCCAACGTACACGACGCCGCCTATCTGGATGAATTGCGCGCACGCGCGACATGCCAACCGCTCTTGACGTTGGATCTCCGTGCAACAGGCAATGAGCTACCGGACATCAATGCGCTGTTGCCACCAGCTCGCGCCTTGCAAGGTGTGACGAGTTATTTATGTGGTCCGCCCGGGTTAATGCAAACCGTTTTACACGCCCTTCAGGAAAAGGGTATTCCACTTCATCACATTCACTCTGAAAGGTTCGACTTCCGATGACACGCAAAATTTTTATCGCTAGTACTTTATTTTTTTGGCTTGCCGTGGGCATGCTGGCTACCACGACATTGTTGTGGGTGAGCGCTGATTCGGCGATGGCGGACGCACCACTAAAAACGATCTCGCCGGCTGAGTTAGCCAAGCACGCCAAACCGGACGACTGTTGGCTGGTTATTCGTGGCGGTGTCTACAACATGAGCGACTATATCGTTCAGCATCCGGGCGGACCGGGCGCGATTGAAGACCTGTGCGGCAAAGAAGCCACGAAGGCTTACAACACCAAAAATGCAGGCCGCGCCCATTCGCCTTATGCAGACGAAGCGCTGGCCAATTACAAAGTCGGAAAATTCGGAAAAAAATAATATGAGCGCCATCCCGGATTACAAAGAACTGACCCGAGCCGTCGCAAGCAAGATGCAAGGCCTGCGACAGACGCAACCGGATTTGATGCAGGCCTTCGGACAGCTTGCCGCAGCCGGCACTAAGGAGGGTGCGCTAGATAAAAAAACGCGTGAGTTGGTGGCGCTTGGCATTTCGGTTGCCACGCGCTGCGATGACTGCATCGGCTTTCATGTGCAGGCGCTGGTGAAGCTAGGTGCGAGCCGGGCTGAGCTGGAAGAAGTGCTGGCAACATCGGTGTATATGGGTGGCGGACCATCAATGATGTACGCCACCCACGCACTGAAGGCGTTTGAAGAGTTTTCAGCTTGAGGCTGATTTTTGACTTTAGTGGTCAGCTAGTGCATGCACTGCCGCGTGCACTGCTGCATAGCCAAACATCGCAACCTGCCCTTACTTCCGCCCTACTAAGAAAGTCACCCCGGCCGGCCCATAGCGCTCCGAATGCGCTGTCTCTGCAAGCAAATGAAAGGTGTCGCCTGCTTTGCAAAAAATCTCGGCATCGTCGACCCAAATCTTCAGCTCACCGTCCAGAATCAGCGCCTTGGCTTCAAACGGATGAGTATGCAGATCCATGAAACCGTCGGCTTCGCGGGTGACGGTCACGACTTCTTTGAATCCCTCCCGGGACAACTCACTGGCAAACTCTTCTTTGTTCATCTTATCTCCTGTTTTGTTTTTAAAAACTATCGTTGTGCTACGAGTTTGACGATCGTGGTCAGTGCATGATTGACTGGCGTCGGTATGCCGAGCGCCAGACCACGCCGGCATACATAGCCGTTGAGGTAATCGATTTCGTTGGGCTTACGGCGCGCCAGATCTTGCGCAGTCGATGAATACTGATCTGCCATGCCCAACGCAATCCGCGGCACCATCTCAGCACAATCGGCCGGTACGATCACGCCATCGGCGTGCGCCACAACCAGACATTCTTGCACCGCGTCGGACATCACAGTGGCGACGCCCTCCGCCTGTACCAGCCGACCGTAAGGTAGTTGCCCAATCGCCGACAAGGCGTTGTACGCGCAATTAATAATGAGCTTGGACCACAGCGCACCGGCGATATTATCCGAGACCTGAACCGGAATGGCCGCCTCACCAAAGGCCGCAGCAATGGCCACGCTGCTGGCAGAGGCGCCAATGACGAGTTCCCCGCGGCCATGATGGCGCAGGTGGCCCGGCCCGGCCATCTCGGTGGCGACATAGACCACGGCAGAAATGACTTCTTGCGGCAGGATCCCTTGCAATACGGCGGCGTTTTCTACGCCGTTTTGCAAACTGATGATGACCGATTGTGGATTTAGGTACGGCGCCATCGCCGTGGCGGCGCTGACGGTGTCGGTGGACTTGACGCAAAATAGCACGATTTGCGCGCCTTGAATGGCACTGACTTCGGTGCTGGCATTGACGCGGACGTGTTCTTTAAATGTTTGCGTATCGAGCAATAAGCCGTCACGCTGCATCGCTTCGACATGCGCCGGTCGCCCGATCAGGGTGACGGTATGGCCGGCTCGCGCGAGCATGCCACCGAAATAACAGCCAACAGCACCCGCCCCCATTACGGCGATGTGAAGCGGTTTTTCCTGCAAAGTCTTCATCTTCTTTCCTATTAGGCGAAAGCTGCGCTTGGCTTAGCTACAGTATTATTACGACAAAGCATGAACAATATCAGACCACGGCCGGGCTTTCAAAGGAGCGACATCATGAGAAGAAGGATCTGGGGGGTTTTGCTGGTCTTGGCCAGTCTGGCCGGCACGAACGCCTGGGCCGCCTCGCTCGAGGGTACGCGGCAGATTATTTTGTCGAACGCTGCGGGCGAACGTCACCGCATCGGCGCGATTGTTTTTTCAGACGGCGGGAATGGCAAGACGGCGTTTCAGATTGAGATGGCGGAAAACATGGAAGATTTTTTTCTCGCCATGCGACCGTTTCTCTGCCTGACGGGCGAGAAACAAAGGCTGTGCTGGTTTCCGGTCAAAAACGAAGCCGCGCTGATTAGCCCGGATGATTTGCTGCCGCTGGAATATGCGCTGATGTTCATGCGGACCAAAGCAAAAGATCTGCACGTCAATCCCTTCAACGGTCTGTATTACAAACTGCGTTGGACCCCGGAAGGCATCCGCGGCACGCTATTTGAAGTTGATATGGCACCTTTTATTGCGCCCGATATATTGCCGGTTGAGCAGCGCCAGCGGCCCTTGAAGCCGCAGGATTTTTATGAGGCCGATGCGGGATCGAACTGGCTGCCAATACTTAGCATTGAATAATGTACGTTGGTTTCAGCACCTATCTCGGTAGATTGAACCACCTTTTTTTGCGTTTTATTTTTCTCTTTCGCGCTGGTATCGTTCTTCGAGTTGCGCCTGCCGCAGCAGATCGGCTGCGGCAGCGGTACCACTCACCTCAGTCTGGCTCTGCTCGCGCTGTCTGCGGCGCCACCCACGCACGATCACCACCGCCACCAGGACTAGCAGCAAAAACGGCCCACCCCACAAGACGGCATTGGTGCCCGAGTAGGCGGGCTTGTACAAAATAAATTCGCCATACCGCTCGACCATATAACTACGAATCGCTGCATCGCTTTTGCCCGCCTGAATTTGCTCTAATGCCTGCTGCCGCAAATCGACTGCCAGACCAGCGTTGGATTCGGCGATGCTCTGGTTTTGGCACACCAGACAGCGTAGCTCGGTCGAGAGCTGCTGCAAGCGTTCGAGTTGTTCAGGCGTGGGGTTCATGGCGTAGCGGCTTTGGCCAGCAAGGGTGCGACCTGCTGCGCAAAAAATGTCGCGTCGATCGGGCCCGCATGACGTACTCTGACAATGCCTTGTGCGTCGATGACAAAGGTCTCTGGCACCCCATAGACGCCGTAGTTTATGCCGGTACGGCCGTCACTATCGAGCGCGACCTGTGCGTAAGGATTCCCGTGCTCCTTGAGCCAGGCGGCGGTGTCGGGCGTTTTGTCTTTGTAGGCCAAACCAACCATGGGCAAGCGCGCCTGTTCAGCAAGCTGCACTAGTTGTGGATGTTCAATCACGCAGGCACTACACCAGGACGCAAAGACATTCAGCAGCCACACCTGACCGACTAACTTTTCGCTATCGAATTGGCGGCCATCGAGCGTCGGCAAGACGATGTGCGGCGCGGGTTTACCGATCAGGACGGAATCGAGTTTGCGCGGATCGGATTGCAAACCACGCGCCAGCAAGACTGCCAGCGCAATCAGGACAGCAATGGGTAAAACCAGCAAAAACGAACGCCTCATCCTGCCACCTTGCGACGATAGCGACGATCCAATAATGCCAACGCTCCACCCAGCGCCATGAATAAACAGCCGATCCAGATCCAGCTGATGAAGGGCTTGAAATAGATGCGCGCTGACCAGGCCTGTGGCGCATCGCCTTCGACGGCCATCGGCTCGCCAAGCGACAAATAGACATCACCCAAAAAACCTGTATCGATTGCTGCTTCGCTCATAATCTGGCCGCTGACAGAGTAGCGACGTTTTTCCGGTAGTAAGGCTTGCTCGCGACCACCTTCGTTGAGCACGAACATGCCTTGCCACGCACCATAATTTTGACCCGGCAGCATGCGCACACCATCGAAACGCAGACTACCCGTGCCGACAGATTCGGTCTGTCCGGCGCGCATGACCAAGTCTTGTTGGCTCTCGTAGGTTTTTACCAGTGTGACGCCGGCAATAAATACCGCTACACCCAAATGCGCCACCACCATGCCCCAGTACGATGCGCCCAGCGCGCGCAGCCGGGAAACGGATACACGATGGCCATCGATTCGCTGCATGACATGCTTGAGCGTGGCACCAGCGAGCAGCACGGCAGAGATGATCCCGAGCGCCATCATCACGCCGCCCTTGCCGTACAAAACGATAAAACCGATTGCTACGCTAACGGCAACCAGCAGCGGCCACAACAAAGGACGCAAGATGGTCTCTGCTGCGGTGGTCTTCCAGGTGCTCCACGGAGCGCCTGCCATGAACCAGGCCGCAGGTAACAACAAAGGTGCGATTACGGCTTCAAAATAGGGCGGGCCGACTGACATTTTTTCGCCACCAAAAGCCTCAACAATTAAGGGGTACAAGGTACCGAGCATCACCGCTGCAAGCGAACAAGCCAGCAACAGATTGTTAACCAGTAGTAGTGACTCGCGCGAGACCAGACTAAAGCTGCCCCCCATGCCGAGTTCGCGTGTACGCCACGCGTACAGCACAAAGGCAATACCAACGACGGCAGTGAGCAAGGACAAAATCAGGATGCCACGGGTGGGATCAGTGGCAAACGCATGCACCGAGGTGAGTACGCCTGAGCGCACCAGAAACGTACCCAGCAACGAGAACGCAAAGGCAAGTAATGAGAGCAGCACGGTCCAGCTTTTTAAGGCGTCGCGTTTGTCCGTTACCGCAAGCGAATGAATCAGCGCCGTGCCTGCCAGCCATGGCAGCAGGGAAGCGTTTTCAACCGGATCCCAGAACCACCAACCACCCCAACCCAGTTCGGTATAAGCCCACCAGCTACCGAGCAAAATACCAATGGTAAGAAAGACCCAGGCGGCATTGGCCCACGGCCGCGACCAGCGCGCCCAGATCGGATCAAGGCGTCCTTCCAGCAAGGCTGCCACGGCAAACGCGAAGCTCACCGCAAAACCAACGTAGCCCATGTAGAGCATCGGTGGATGGATGACCATCACTGGATCTTGCAAGAGCGGATTGAGATCGCGCCCTTCTAGTGCGGCAGGTAACAGCCGCAAGAACGGATTGGAGCTGGCTATCAAGAGGGATACAAACGCAACCTGCAACAGTAGCAAGGTGGCTAACACGCGTACCCGAAAACCGGCCGCCAGATGAAAGGAGCGGCTGGCGACGACCGCGCTCCATCCGGCGAGCATCAACACCCACAACAAGAGCGAGCCTTCGTGTGAACCCCACGATGCGGCAAAGCGATAGGCCAGTGGCAGCTGGCTATTGGAATTTTCAGCGACATTGCGCACCGAAAAATCGCTGGTGATAAAACACCAGATCAGCGCACCGAATGCAGCCGCGGTGAGCGCAAACGTGATCCACGTCGAACCCGCTAGCGCACGCGCAAGATACGCACTGCCAAGTGTCTGACGGCGAATATGCCAGAAGCCGAATACGGCGCTGACTAAGGCAATGGCCAGAGCCAGTGCGAGTGCAAATTGCCCGAGTTCGGCGATCATGGTGCGGCCTCTAGTTGCAGACTCAGCCCAGCGCTACCCGGCTTGATGTCTTTGATGACGGCGCGCAGATCGCCGTCCTGTTTTTGGACGCTACCGCCAAGGGCGATGCGTGCTTCGACGTCGACTAATCCGGCCTCGGAGAGTTTGTTGGCAGGGTTCATTGCAAGGCTGTCGTCGAGACGGAAAGGAAAAGGTTTTTGCTGCATCGCTTGGGCTAATGGCACCCGCAAGACTGCCACTGGCGGACCACCTTTGCTGTTGGCGCTGCGGGCAAAGATAAAGAGAACAGCCTGAGCCGGTAGCTTGCCTTCTTGCGCTAAGCGCGTCAGGGCAGGTGAGAAAGTCAGGCTGCCGGTGATGGCGGGTGTCTGTGCTGCTTTGGCGCTCTCTGGCTTGTCGGCTGGCACTGACACACCAAGACTGAGCAACACGGCATCCACCCGAGCGCGGTCTTCACCACCCGCAGGTAGCACGGCACGCAGCCGCTGCCAGTACGCCACGGCGGCGGCGGCCTGGCGGGTTTCCATCGCGTGGGTAGCGGCCAGCGCGAGGGCTTTGGGATGACGCGGATTGATGGCGAGCGCCTGCTTGATTAGCGCAATCGGACGCCCTGCCAGCGTGTGCGTGGCACTCGCCGCGCCGAGTGAATCAGCGAGATCAGCGAGGACCGAGGGATCGCGCGGTGCCAGCTTGAGGGCGCGCTCCAGTGCCTCGGCGGATGCTGCATAATTTTGAGTAAAGAAATACGAACGCGCCAGTAGCAACCAGCCTTCGAGGTCTTTGGGATTGGTTTTCAGGCGTGCTTGAAGGCGGACGATACGCTCTGCCATGGCAGCATTGAATTGCTGGGCATCGATGGTCTCTTTTGAAGCCGCAGCATCGGTTGTGGGCGACTGCAGCGCGGCAGGTTCCCAGCGACCAAACACGGCATAGACAGCGATAGCCAGCCCAAGTACCACGCTGACCAAAACAGACAAAACGGCGCGGGAAGGGGTGCGTTGATTATCGCGGTCGGCTAATGCGAGTGACGCGTCTGCGGTGCGCAACCATTCTTCACGCAGGCTTGCGCGGGTCGTGGCACTTAATTGCGGATCTTCTTCGATTTCGCGCCGACGCGCGAGCATGACTTGCCATTCAGGGTCTTGTGCAGCACCAGCGGGCGCACGATTCCAGCTCAAGGCCAAGACCACGACGGCAAGCACGGCCAGCCCAGCAACAATAAGGAAAAAAACCGGCATTAGTCATCCTGAGGAGCGGGCGAAAATGCCGCGGAGTGTCAATCATTATATACAAACGGGGTGTAAGCATTGCCTGGCAGGCTGCGCGGTAGCACAGGCGCTGTGCGGCGGCTGTTTGACTGTTTTTGGCGTCGCCTCACCTGCGCCCGCCACCCCTCACACGCTATGCCACGCCATCAATCTCAGCAAACACCTTCAAGGCCAGCGCAAATGCCGAGTTCGCCGCCGGCACGCCACAATAAATCGCACTCTGCAGCAGCGCTTCCTTGATCTCGTCACGGGTCACGTCATTATTGGCGGCGGCTTTTAAATGCAGCTTCAGCTCCTCTTCGCGGCCAAGCGCGACCATCATGCAGATGGTCATCAGGCTACGGGTATGACGTGGCAATCCGGGACGGGTCCATATCTCACCCCACGCATAACGCGTGATCAGGTTTTGAAATTCACTGTTAAATTCGTTGAGATTGGCCTGCGCACGATCGACATGTGCCTCTCCCAACACGGCACGGCGTACCGCCATCCCTTGATCAAAACGCTCGCTGTCATTCATCTCAGGCACCCGCTGTTGGCTGCAGTAAAAAATCCAGCACGTGCTGCGTAAAACCCTGCGCCATTTCCCAATTAGACAAATGCGCTGCATTGAGCTCGACATAACGCGCACCCGGTACAGCACGGGCAATCAGCTCGCCATGCTCAGGCGGTGTGGCCAGATCATGCTTGCCCCCAATGACCAAAGTAGGCGCGGCGATCTGGGCTAATCCGCTACGCTGGTCCATGTCGCGCACTGCGGCACAATTGGCCACGTAACCCTCAGCCGAAGTCGCGCGCAACATCGCCTTGACGCGCTCAACCTGCGCCGGCGCATGCGACAAAAAATCTGCCGTAAACCAGCGCTGTAACACGCCCTCAATAATCGACTCCATCCCTTCCTTGCGTACTTTGTCGATCCGCGTATTCCACACTTCGGGTACGCCAATGGCTGCGCTGGTGTTGCACAACACCAGCCTGTCAACGCGGGTGGGCGCATGAATGCCGAGCCAGATGCCGGTCATGCCGCCCATCGACAAACCACAGAAATGCGCGCGCGCAATACGCAATCCATCCAGCAAAGCCACGACATCACCACCGAGTTGCGCCATGCTGTACGGCCCCGGCGTGACCTCGCTCTGACCGTGGCCGCGCGTGTCATAACGCAAGACCTGAAAATGCTCCAGCAACGCGGGTAATTGGGGCAACCACATGTCCATGGTGGTGCCGAGAGAATTCGACAGCACCAGCACGGGCGCGTCCACGGGGCCTTCTAGCAGGTAATGTAACCGGCCTTTGCCGGTATCGATGAAGGGCATGCTTACTCCTCTGAATGGGGAAATCCGGCCTTGCGATGCCCATGCGCCGCCAGTACGCGATCAACAAAGGCGAGCGCTTCGCCGGTATAGACCAAGGGCTGAAATAATTGTTCAATCTCTGCAACAGTAAGTTGCGCTGTGACGCGTGTATCTGCCGTCAGTACGGACAAAAGCGCCTGTTGATTGGCCACTGCGTGCGCGCAGGCCTGCTCCAGAATCAGATGGGCAGCGGGCCGGCCGATGTGTTCGGCCAGCGCCATGGCAACGGCTTCGGCCATGACCAGTCCACCGGTGCTATCGATGTTGGCGCGCATGCGCGCGGCATCGACCGAGAGGCCACTGACGACCTGTCCCAACTGCACCAGCGCCCCACCGCACAGACTGACAATCTCGGGCAAGGTGTCCCATTCGGCTTGCCAGCCACCGAGTGCGCGTTCGTGTTCTTGCACCATGCCAGAGAGCATGGTGGAGACCAGTGCCGGCACCCGCAACGCCGCAGTCAGCGCGGCTGCGCAGCCCACCGGATTACGCTTATGCGGCATGGTGGAAGATCCACCGCGACCCTGGGCCACGGGCTCGGCCAATTCGCCGACATCGGTCTGACTATGCAGCGCAATGTCGCGTGCAATTTTGCCCAAGGTGCCCGTCAATAAACCCAGCACGGTGGCGACTTCGGCCATGCGATCTCGCTGGGTGTGCCACGGTGCATCAGGCAAGCTCAGATCCAGTTCGCGTGCCAGTGCCGCTGCTACCGTCAAACCCCGATTACCAAGACTGGCGAGCGTACCGGCAGCACCACCAAATTGCAGCACAAACAAGCGCGCACGCAATTGCGCCAGCCGCGCCTGATGACGCAATACCGCATCAAGCCAACCCGCCACTTTAAGACCGAAGGTGACCGGCAAGGCATGCTGCATCCAGGTGCGGCCAATCACCGGTGTGCTGCGATGATGCAGCGCCAGCGCAGCAAGTGTGTCGGCGAAGACGGCCAGATCGACCACGATGAGATCGATCGCCTCTCTTAATTGCAGCACCATGCCCGTATCAATGACGTCCTGACTCGTCGCACCCCAATGCACATAATTGGCAGCCTCTGGGTCACGCGCGGCAACCGTTGCGGTGAGTTGTTTGATTAAAGGAATAGCCAGATTGCCAGCTTGCGCAGCAGCCTGTGTCAGCGCATCAAGATCTATGTGCGCAAGATCGCAACAAGCAGCAATGACCGCTGCCGCACGAGGCGGGACGATGTCTTCGACTGCTTCGGCCCGGGCCAGCGCGGCTTCAAAATCGAGCATGCGCTGCACCGTGTTTTGGCCGGAAAAAATCCGCTCCATGCCTTCAGTAGAAAACATCGCAGCAGTGAGTCGGGAGGCGGTCATGGTGGCAATCAGCTAGGCTTAAAGTGCAAAGAAAACGGTTTCGTTACTGCCGCCTTGCAGCACAATCTGCCAGGAATACCTATCGGGCTGATCGACAGCAGGCACTGCAATCAAGGTGTGGCGACGTGCCGCTGGTACCTGCTGCAGCACAGGATCGCTTGCCTGATCATCACCCGCAAAATAGACGCGGGTGACGAGCTGCTTCAATAAACCGCGCGCAAAAATATGCACCATGATGTGCGGCGATTGCGCAAGGCCGCTGGCAGTCGGCACACTACCAGGCTTGATAGTGGAAAAATGAAAGCGGCCCTCTGCATCAGTCGGGCAGCGACCAAAACCGGTGAAGCGAGCGTCCAGCGAACCCGCACCGTGATCGTCGGGATGCGCATAGTGACCGTCTGCATTGGCCTGCCAGATTTCAATCAGACCATCTGGCACCGGCACGCCATCGGCATCCACCAGTTGCCCGTGCAATGCAATACGCTGACCTGCAACGCCGGGGACGGCGAGCTCGGTGGTGTTGAGCCAATCGAGTCCGATGTGCAGATAGGGGCCGACAGTTTGGGATGGCGTCATCGGTTGGCGCATATTATTTCTCCATCGGCGTGGCATGGCGGCCGCGCAGCACGATATCAAAGCGAAAGCCAAGCGCATAGTCTGGCGTGGTTAAGTCGAGCTCGAATTGCGAAATCATGCGTTGTCGCGCTGTGTCATCGGGGACACTGTTGTAGATCGGATCGAGCGCCAGTAATGGATCGCCGGGAAAATACATTTGCGTCACGAGTCGCGTTGCAAACGCATGCCCAAATAAAGAAAAATGAATATGCGCCGGACGCCACGCGTTCGGATGATTGCGCCACGGATAAGCACCTGGGCGAATCGTTAGAAAACGATAATTTCCGTGGGCATCGGTCATGGTGCGACCGGTGCCGGTAAAGTTGGGGTCGAGCGGTGCATCGTGCGTGTCGCGCTTGTGCTGGTAGCGACCGGCTGCATTGGCTTGCCACACTTCGACTAAGGTATGCGGCACAGGCCTACCGTCTTCATCGATGACGCGACCGGCAACAACGATGCGCTCACCGAGGGGCTCACCGGGATGCTGTCGGGTCAAGTCACGATCAGCGTCCTTGATCCGGTCGTGCCCGAATACCGGGCCAGTCATTTCAGACAGAGACTGCGGCAGCAAAATCAAAGGCTGACTCGGTGAACGCTTCAACGTCGAGGTGTAGGCGGGCACCAGATAGTCGGGCTGGTTGCCTGGGGCGGGTGCGCGGAAGGGCTGAAGGTCGGACATGGCGACTTTATAAGTGAAGATCAGACACGTTCAATGATCAAGGCAATGCCCTGCCCGACACCGATACACATGGTACACAGCGCATAGCGCCCGCCGGTACGATGCAATTGATACATGGCTGTCGTGACGAGACGGGCGCCGCTCATGCCCAGCGGATGACCGAGTGCAATGGCACCACCGTTTGGGTTGACGCGCGGGTCATTGTCATCAATGCCAAGTAAGCGCATGACGGCCAAGCCTTGGGCAGCAAATGCTTCGTTGAGTTCGATCACATCCATCTGATCTAAGGTGAGCCCGGTTTGCTGCAATAATTTTTGGGTGGCGGGCGCAGGACCGATGCCCATGATGCGGGGCGCAACGCCAGCGGTGGCCATGCCAACGATTCGCGCTTTGGGGGTCAGGCCGCATTTGCCAGCCATCGCGCTGTTGGCAATCAGCAGTGCACAGGCACCATCATTAACACCGGACGCATTGCCAGCGGTCACGCTGCCGTCCGGACGCACGACGCCTTTTAATTTAGCCAGCGCTTCCACGCTGGTGGCGCGTGGATGTTCATCGTCTGACACCGTGACCGCATCGCCTTTTTTTTGCGGGATCACGACGGGCACAATCTCTTGCGCGAGGATGCCGGCGGCTTGCGCAGCGGCGGCCTTGTTTTGGCTCGCCACGGCAAACAAATCCTGATCAGCACGGCTGATCTGATAATCCGCGGCGACGTTCTCGGCGGTCTCGGGCATGGCATCGACCCCGTATTGTGCTTTCATCAGCGGGTTAATAAAACGCCAGCCTATCGTGGTGTCGAACAATTGCGCATTGCGTGAGAACGCACTATCCGCCTTGCCCATGACGAATGGCGCCCGGGTCATGGACTCGACCCCACCCGCAATCATGAGCCCAGCCTCACCGGCTTTGATGGCGCGGGCCACGGTGCCCACCGCGTCCATGCCAGAGCCACATAGACGGTTGACGGTGCCACCCCCGACTTCTTGCGGCAAGCCTGCTAGCAGCAAGGCCATGCGCGCGACATTGCGGTTGTCTTCGCCGGCCTGATTGGCGCAACCATAAATAACTTCAGATACAGCCGACCAATCCACACCGGCATTGCGCTCCATGAGTGCGCGCAACGGAATCGCACCGAGATCATCGGCGCGCATCGTTTTTAGGGCACCGCCAAAACGGCCGATGGGCGTGCGGATTGCATCGCAAATAAAAGCGTCATTCATAATCAGGTCTCGTTGAAAAAATAATTAAATAGGCAGCAGCGCTACACCGGTGAGAGTTTGCAGCGCATCTAGCGAAAGACCCTCGGCCATCTCGCGCACCCGCAAACCTTGCGGCGTCACATCGATCACAGCCAGATCAGTATAAATGCGGCTGACGCAGCCGATGCCTGTGAGCGGGTAGGTGCATTGCTCGACAATTTTGCTCTCGCCGGTCTTGGTCTGGTGTTCCATCATCACGAAAACGCTGCGGGCGCCAACGGCCAGATCCATCGCGCCACCCACTGCAGGGATGGCGTCCGGCGCGCCGGTGTGCCAGTTGGCCAGGTCACCGTTTTGCGCCACCTGAAAAGCGCCGAGGACACAAATATCCAGGTGCCCGCCGCGCATCATCGCAAACGAATCGCCATGATGAAAATAGGCGCCGCCGGTCAGCAAAGTGACCGGCTGCTTGCCAGCGTTAATAAGGTCTTCGTCTTCCTCACCGGGAGCCGGCGCCGGACCCATCCCGAGCAAGCCATTCTCGCTATGCAGAAAAATATCGCGCGCCGGATCAAGATGGTTGGCGACCAAAGTCGGTAAGCCGATGCCGAGGTTGACATAGGCACCTTCGGGGATATCACGCGCAACACGCTGGGCGATTTCATCACGGGTAAAACGTTTCATTGGCTGGCCTTTGCAATCTGCACCACACGCTGAACAAAAATACCGGGGGTCACGATCACTTCCGGATCAAGCTCGCCCAGCGGTACGACTTGGCTCACTTGCGCAATCGTACAGTTTGCCGCCATCGCCATGATGGGACCAAAATTGCGCGCGGCTTTTCGATAAACGAGGTTGCCCCAGCGGTCGCCCTTGTGCGCCTTGATCAAGGCAAAATCGGCGTGAATCGGCGACTCCAGCACATAGTGCTGACCATTGATCTCGCGCGTTTCTTTGCCTGCGGCGAGCAAGGTTCCGTAGCCCGTGCGGGTAAAGAATCCACCGATGCCGGCGCCAGCGGCGCGAATGCGTTCGGCCAGATTGCCCTGCGGAGTCAGCTCAAGCTCGATTTTGCCGGCGCGGTAGAGCCCGTCAAAAACATGCGAATCAATCTGGCGCGGAAATGAGCAGATCAGCTTGCGCACCCGACCCGCCGCCATCAGAGCGGCCAAGCCAATGTCGCCATTGCCGGCGTTGTTGTTCACGATGGTCAGTCCGGTTGCGCCTTGGGCAATCAGGGCATCAATCAATTCGGCCGGCAAACCGGCATTGCCAAAGCCACCAATCATGACGGTTGCCCCGTCGTGAATGCCCGCTAAGGCCTCAGCGAGAGAATCACAGATTTTATCGACCACAATTTTGCCTCTTGAAAGCTTGCAAACAAAGACGGGCTACCGTAAAGTTCATTTCGAACAAATGTTCGATAAACGCACAATAAGCTGCTAATAGAACAGCCATGGAGTGTATCGGCGGAAAGACGCACTGCCAAGACAGGGGGCGCAAATTGTGTTCGGTCGTCGAACATTTGAGGTTCAGAGCTGGTTGGTCCATGTTGTAGCTTGTCGTGTTGTGTCTTCGGCCAATGTTGCCCGGCGTCTCTGCTGGATGTCTCCATTAAGCGACACGAAAGGCGTTCCGGGAAACAGACCGGACCGGGATGCCGAATGCCAGCGCAAGAATTGCCAAAACGGAACGAGGTTCCGCTACGTTAACACTCCTCTGTCACGCGAGCCCTTTATTTGAGGCAAGCCGGCAGTCCACCAGCTTGTTCGATCGACCCCTCACCTGAGCGACATGACCATGCAAAACATCTCGTCCCCTTTAGCCGCCCTGACTGACACCGACCGGCCAGCACCTGAACAATTTTCGGCAGAGGACACGCCGGACAGTGCTGCGTTGGCGCGACCGCTGACGATTGCCGAAGAAATCGATGCCTTAACCGATCCAAGCTTTATGACTTCGCTGGCACGCGGGCTGGCGGTGGTGAAAGCCTTCAGCGATCAGCGCCGGGCGATGACGATTGCCCAGATCAGCCACAAGACCGGCATTCCACGGGCTGCCGTCAGACGATGTCTCTACACACTGAAACAACTTGGCTATGCGGATTCAGAAGCAAATAATTTTTATCTCAAACCAAAAATTCTGACGCTCGGCTATTCCTACCTGTCGTCGACGCCCCTAACCATTTCGGCCCAACCTTGCCTCAATCATGTCAGTCGCACGCTCAATGAGTCTTGCTCGCTGGCTGTGCTGGATGAACTTGAAGTGCTGTACATTTCGCGTTCGGCGACATCCAGGGTGATGTCGGTGGCACTGAATGCCGGCAGCCGCCTGCCAGCCTACTGCACCTCGCTCGGCCGGGTGATGCTCGCCGCGATGTCGGACGCAGAGCTTGATGCGTATTTTGAAAAGGCCACGCTGCGGGCCTTTACTGACCGCACCATCATCTCCGAGAGCGGTTTGCGCGCCATTCTGATTGATGTGCGTCAGAGCGGCTATGCAGTGGTCGAAGAAGAGCTGGAGATCGGACTGTGCTCCATTGCCGTGCCGGTGCGCGGCGCCTCTGGCACCACCGTCGCGGCGCTGAATGTCGGCGCGCAGTCCACGCGCGTCACCCGCTTTCAACTTGAAAAAACCTTCCTGCCAGCTTTGTTAAACGCAGCCTCGGAACTCTCGGTTCTGCTGCCTTAATACACGGGCATTACCTAGTCACAGCAGACCGGACCTGTACCCCCAGGCAGGCTCCGGCATTGCCCATATTGTTATTCTTCCTCAACTAATGCGCGTGCCCGCAAGCGGAATGCTTTGGGCGACAAGCCTGTCTGGCGCTTAAAAAACCGCGTGAAATAAGCCGGGTCGGTAAACCCTAAAGCCTCACCGACGGACTGTATCGTCATCGAGGTATAGACCAGATTGCGGCGCGCTTCGAGCAGCATGCGCGCATGGATCAGCTCCAGCGCAGAACGATGCGCGAGCTGACGGCACAGGGCATTGAGATGAGCGGCGCTGATACCGACTTTGCGAGCATAGTGTGCAAGCCGGTGGTGACGAGCAAAGTCCAGCTCAATGGCGTCGGTGAATACCGCCAGGTGCCGGCGTGCACGATGCGGCTCGTCCGGCAAAACGGCGGCGGTTTTTTGGCTGTGCCGGGTTAGCCAGACCAGTAGCGTCGTGAGCAGCGATTCGAGGGCGCTGCGGCGATGCGGCGCATTACCCCGATATTCCTGATCGATTGCACTCAGCATGGCCTCGATCAGGGGCTGCCCGCTACGCTCTGCCAGATCACAAATTAGTGGCGCCGGGAAGGCCGCCAGCGTCTGGCCGAGCCCGCATTCGAGCCGCTCAAAAAAAGGATACGCAATGGTGATGACCTGCCCTTGCGCGTCGGTTGAAAACCGAAATCCGTGGACGCAATGCTGCGGCACCAGCAACACACAGCCGGCAACAAGCTGCCCCGGCTGACCGTCGAGTTGCAGGCTTGCGGCACCCTGCTCCAGCCACAGCAGCTGAAACAAACCGTAATGCCGATGTGGCTCAATCTCCCAATTGTGCAAGCGGCTGCGGGCCGCAATCGACTCACAATGCACCAGATCTGGCGTCAGCCATTGCTGCTCTTCACCATATAGCTGGTAAACGGGGACGTCGGCGCGGCGCGCAGTGTCAGTGACCATGGAAGCGAACTGTTTTCTGAATAATCCTCGGAATGTACAAGTTTTTATTTTTAAAGTCTATTCCCTCGCCGACTTTTTAGGTCGATCATCGGGCGCTTACCAACATCAGCGCAGCGCGCATGCGCGCTCGGGAGACCACAACATGAAAACTCAGGTTGCCATTATTGGCGCCGGCCCGTCCGGGCTGTTGCTCGGTCGCTTGCTGGAATTGCAGGGCATTGACAACATCATCATTGAAGCGAAGTCACCCGATTATGTACTCGGCCGCATCCGTGCCGGCGTGCTGGAACAGGGTACGACCACTTTATTACGTGAAGCCCAACTCGGGGACCGCATGGATCGTGAGGGCCAGGTGCATGACGGGTTTGCGTTGTCCTTTTTGGGGCGCGAGGAGCGTATCGATTTGAAAGGTCTCACCGGCGGCAAGACGGTGATGGTATACGGCCAGACAGAAGTGACCCGCGATCTGATGGACGCCCGTGCGCAGTCCGGCGCACTGACGATTTATGACGCTGATGACGTGACGCCGCATGATTTTTATGGCGATGCGCCGACGGTCACGTTTAAAAAGGACGGCAAGCTGCATACCGTTGCCTGCGACTACATTGCCGGCTGCGATGGCTTTCATGGAGTTGCCCGCAAGTCGGTGCCGGCTGATGCGATTAAATTATTTGAACGGGTGTATCCGTTTGGCTGGCTTGGCGTGCTCTCGCGCACACCGCCGGTGTCCCATGAGCTGATTTATGCCAATCACCCGCGTGGCTTTGCACTGTGCAGCATGCGCTCGGCGATGTTGTCGCGCTATTACGTGCAGTGCAGTCTGGATGAAAAAGTCGAGGCGTGGTCGGATCAGCGCTTCTGGGATGAATTACGCTCGCGTTTACCGGAGCAGACTGCCAACAATCTGGTAACGGGTAATTCAATTGAAAAAAGTATCGCGCCGCTCCGCAGCTTTGTGGCCGAACCAATGCAATTCGGCTGCCTGTATTTGGTGGGCGACGCGGCGCATATCGTGCCACCGACCGGCGCCAAAGGTCTCAATCTGGCCGCGAGTGATGTGTATACGCTTTATCACATTTTGCGCAAACGCTATAAAGAAGGCCGGATCGATCTGCTGGCAAAATATTCCGAAATTTGCCTGCGCCGGATCTGGAAGGCGGAGCGTTTTTCTTGGTGGATGACGTCCATTTTGCACAAGTTTTCTGACGACCCGTTTAATCAGCGCATTCAAGAAGCGGAGCTGGATTATTACACCCGCTCTGAAGCAGGACGCACGACGATTGCGGAGAATTATGTGGGCTTGCCGTATGAAGTGGTGGACTAGGTGAGATGGGGCCGGCTTGGCAGCGATGAACGACGATTGATCTGACGAGCCTGGTCTTTTTCAGGCTAGTGCGGGCGCAATGCGCATCAGATTCGAGGCCCGTCACATCGTGTCAAATAAATAATCACCAACCAGAATCGAATCCTTACCTCAACATTGCGCGCATTAATTGCCCGCGATACGTTAAATCGGTTAAATTCGGACATAAATTTATATTTGGTTATTATCCATGCACGCACCCGCCCCGGCGACTTCCACTATCCCGATCACCTCAATCAATGTCGATGCATTGCGCGCGAGCTGCTCGGCGTGCAGCATGCATCAGCTTTGCCTGCCGATGGGGCTAGGCGAATCAGATATGCAAAAGCTGGATCAGATTATCGGGCGCCGCCGCAAAATACCCAAAGATAGTTTGCTCTACCGGATGGATGATCCCTTCACGAATCTGTATGCGATACGGCTGGGCCATTTCAAGACGGCACAGATCAGCGCCTCTGGCGACCAGCACATCACCGGATTTCAGATGGCGGGCGAATTATTGGGCATGGATGCCATCAGCACCGACCGCCATCATTGCGATGCGGTCGCGCTCGAAGACAGCGAGGTCTGTGAGATACCGTTTCCGCGACTCGAAGAATTATTTGGCACGATACCGACGCTGCTGCATCATTTTCACCGGATGATGAGCCAGGAAATTACGCGCGAACAAAACGTGATGCTGTTATTGGGGAATATGCGCGCGGAGCAGCGCTTTGCAGCGTTTCTGGTGAATTTATCTTCGCGCTATGCGGCACGCGGCTATTCGTCCAGTATGTTTCAGTTGAGGATGTCGCGCGAAGAAATCGGTAACTACCTAGGCCTGACGATCGAGAGTATCAGCCGACTACTGTCACGATTTAAAAAAGAAGGCTTGCTGCGGGTCACCAATCGCGAAATTGAAATGCTCGATTCGATACGACTCAAAGCCATGGCTGCCGGCACCCAGACCTGCAACTAACAGCGCCTCTTTGACAGCGTCGCTTAAAACGGCGGCTGCCCATCTTCGGTCCGAAGTAAATAGCAGCTCAGCATCGCGGCCAGAGAACAGAAGCTCCAAAAGAAAAAAAAGCCAATGGTGTAGGCCGCAATCGGCGGCAGATCAACATGCCCCCCCACGAGCAGCAAATCAACCGGATCAAATAGCGAGAAAAAAAATCCCTCGGCCATGATCGCCACCAAAAATGACGGCCATAAAATCAACATCGCCAGTCTGAGCATCACTCTCCCCCTTCATGTTGCATCCTGTTCCCCGCTCACGCCAGGCTGGATACTTATCTTTTTTTGTTGCGGCCAATCCCAGTGGCCATGCAAGCGCCACTGCGCCTTGGTATCTTCCAGCTGTATCTGCCAGTGCGCACGCTCCAGTAAGGGCAGCGCCAATTCAAATACCCCTTTGCTGTCGGGGGCGAGCGTATACCGTTGATCTTTGCCCGGCATGGTCGGATGAATCAGTTGCAGCACCAAAGGCACGGCCGCCTGCGCGCCACTGAGCTGACCAATCAATTTGTCATTCGCTGCGTCGTAACGTAGCGTCAGTTGCAAGCCCAGCGTTTCAGCCATCCGGTCACGCCGCAGATCTTGATTGATCGCTTTACCCTGCTTGTAATAATCATCCACCACCAACGCGTCGGCCCCGGTAAATGCTACCCATGCCGTCACCAGGCCAGCGATGATGACCGTAACTGGTCCGGCCATCAATAACCACGGCCAGCGGTGACGATACCAAGGCGCGGAACGGGTAGGAATAGTCGATACAACTGGCATGGCAATCCTTGTAATCTTTGCAATCCTTGTTAACGCGGCACAAAAAATACCGCTTTTTCTTTTACTTGTACATCGTCATTGTCCAGCGCCTGCAAGCTGAACCAGATCTTGTTTGAGCCCTTCTGACCCTGCCCTTCTGCGATGCGTACTCTGATGGGAACCGCACGAGATTCGGTGCTGCCCAAGGATACATCGGCAGGCGTTTCGAGATGAATACTGTCAATACCAGAGACCTGCAAACGATAACGATGCGGCGCCTCATCGGTGTTCATGATTTGCAAGCGATAGACGTTTTCGATCATGCCGTTGTCGACTTCGCGGCCCATCGCACCGCGGTCGCGAATCACATCCATTTTTAATGGTGTGCGATTGAAAAGCGTGCCAAAAAATACGGACACAATGACCAGCAGCGCCGTGCTGTAAATCATCACGCGCGGGCGCAGCGCGTGCCGCAGTATTTGTTTTGATGACCAACGGTTTGTCATCGCATGGTCAGTTGAAAATCGTACCAGACCGCGTGGCAAACCAACTTTATCCATTACGCCATTGCAAGCATCCACACAGGCTGCGCATCCTATACATTCATATTGCAACCCTTTGCGTATATCGATGCCGGTGGGGCAGACCTGCACGCACATGGAACAATCGATGCAGTCACCCAAGCCCTTGGCACTGTCTGCATCGGCTTTCAGACGTGCGCCACGAGGCTCACCGCGTGCGCTGTCGTAGGTGACGATCAGACTGTCTTTGTCAAACATGGCGCTCTGAAAGCGCGCATAAGGACACATGTATTTACAGACCTGCTCGCGCATCCAGCCCGCGTTGCCATAGGTCGCAAACGAATAGAACAAGACCCAAAATAATTCCCACGGCCCCAGCGTCATGGCCATGACTTCGGCTGACAGAACGGGCATGGGCGTGAAATAGCCGACGAAGGTAAAACCGGTCCATAACGCCACCGCACCCCAGACCAAATGTTTGGCCGTTTTGCGCGTCAGTTTTTCTACCGAGGTAGGCTGACGATCAAGCCGCATGCGTGCGCTGCGCGAGCCTTCGATCTGACGCTCTATCCACATGAAGATTTCGGTATAGACCGTTTGCGGACAGGCAAAGCCACACCAGACCCGACCAAAAATCGCTGTGAATAAAAATAGCGAATAAGCCGAAATAATCAGAAGCGCCGCAAGATAAATAAAATCCTGCGGCCACAGCACAATGCCGAAGATATAAAATTTGCGTGCTGCTAAATCAAACAACACAGCCTGCCTGCCGTTCCACTGCAGCCACGGCAGGCCATAAAACACGAGTTGCGTGAGCCAGACAAAGAGCCACCGCACGCTGGCGTAGCGGCCCTTTATCTCGCGGGGATAAATTTCCTCGCGCGCGGCATACATCTTGACGATCGCAACCTGCGGTGAATCATTCTCCATCAGACGTCCTATTTACTCTCCGCCGTGACTGCGGGTGCATTCGACAGACCCCAGACATACGCGGCCAACAGATGTACTTTAGCATCGCCAAGAAAGGCGTCGAAGGCCGGCATGACGTTGTTACGACCACCGCGTATGGTTTCCATGATGGTGGCCGTGCTGCCGCCATAGAGCCAGATTTTGTCGCTGAGATTAGGCGCACCAAGCGCCTGATTACCTTTGCCGTCAGCGCCATGGCAGGCCGCGCAGGCAGCAAATTTTTCTTTGCCGAATGTCGCTTTAATTGGATCAGCAGTCGAGCCGGATAAAGACTGCACGTAGTGCGCAAGCTGGTCAATTTCTTTATCACCACCCACCACCGCACCCATTGGCGGCATCATGCCGTTACGCCCTTTGAGCAACGTTGTCTTGATGGCCTCGGGCGTACCACCATGCAGCCAGTCGCTGTCGGTGAGGTTTGGATAACCTTTGTTACCACGCGCATCGGAGCCATGACATTGCGAGCAATAAGTCAGGTATAGGCGTTCGCCGATGGCGCGCGCTTGGGGATCGGCTGCCAGCAACTTGATATCGGTCTTCTGAAATTTCTCAAATAACGGACCATATTCGGCATCAGCAATCTTGAGCTCATCTTGATACTCCTGTGCCGAGCTCCAGCCGAGCTTGCCGGCATACGAACCCAAACCCGGATAGAGCGCCAGATAAATAACGCCGAACACGATGGTGATATAAAAAAGCCACATCCACCAACGCGGCATCGGATTGTTCAGCTCTTGCAAGCCTTCGTCCCAAGTATGCCCGGTGGTCTCTACCTGACCCTCTTTGGAGAGTTTAGTTTTGATGGTTGATTGTGACCACAAGAGTAGCGCACAACCGGCGATGCCCAGTACCGTCAGCACGGTGATGTAAATACTCCAAAAACCACTGGTGAAATCAGCCATGACGCGGCTCTCCTTCTGTTTTATTCAAGTCTTCTTCATCGGCAAAGGGCAGTCTGGCCGCTTCATCAAAATCATCTTTTCGCTTGGCGCTGTAGGCCCATAAGACGATGCCGATAAAAGTGGCCATGCTGATGAGCGTCACCACGCTACGCATGTCGGAGACAAAATCGATGAGGGCCATGACTATCTCCTCGCCTTGATCTGGATGCCTAAGCCTTGCAGGTAAGCGATTAACGCATCCTGCTCGGTTTTGCCGGCGAGTTGGGCTGGTGCGGCCGCGATGTCGGCGTCGGTATAGGGGTCACCGAGGCGCTGTAAAGCCTTCAGATTCGGCACGATCGCATTAGCGTCCAATGCCGTGCTTGCCAGCCATGGATAGCCAGGCATGTTGGACTCGGGCACGAGATCGCGGGGGTTACTAAGATGGGCACGGTGCCAGTCGTCGCTATAACGTCCGCCCACGCGGGCCAGATCAGGACCGGTGCGCTTGGAACCCCACTGAAACGGACGATCGTAGACAAACTCACCAGCGACCGAGTAATGACCATAGCGCTCGGTCTCGGCACGGAACGGCCGGATCATTTGCGAATGACAGTTGTAGCAGCCTTCGCGCACATAGATATCACGCCCGGCCAGCCGTAATGGACTATAAGGCTGCAGACCCGCCACCGGCTCGGTGGTGGACTTCTGGAAAAACAGTGGCACGATCTCAACTAGCCCGCCGATGCTGACAACCAGCAGCACCAGCACGATCAGCAACCACGGCTTTTTTTCTATCGACTCATGAGTAAACTTCATCCAATGCTCCTTGAATTATGCGTGCGCTGGTGATGGTGCGGCGATGCGGGCGTCCACGACACCGCCGCCCTGCACCGTCTTGAAGACGTTCAATGCCATCATCAGCATGCCAATCAAATACAGTGCACCACCGGTGACACGCACCACGTAGTACGGATAGGTTGCCTTGACACCCTCAACAAAGGTATAGGTCAGCGTGCCGTCACTATTGACTGCGCGCCACATCAAACCTTGCATCACACCAGCGATCCACATCGAGGCGATGTACAAGACCACGCCAATGGTCGCCACCCAAAAATGCCATTCGATCAGCTGCGTGCTCCACATCGCTTTTTTGCCCGACAGGCGGGGAATCAGGTAATAGATTGAACCCATGGTGATAAAGCCTACCCAGCCCAGCGCTCCTGAGTGAACGTGACCCACCGTCCAGTCGGTATAGTGCGACAGCGCATTGACGGTTTTGATCGACATCATCGGACCTTCGAAGGTCGACATGCCATAGAAGGACAGTGAGACGACCAGAAATTTCAGAATCGGGTCACTGCGTAATTTGTGCCACGCACCCGACAAGGTCATGATGCCGTTGATCATGCCGCCCCAGCTCGGTGCCAGCAAAATCAGCGAGAACACCATGCCGACTGACTGCGCCCAATCTGGCAAGGCGGTGTAATGCAGGTGATGCGGGCCAGCCCACATATAGGTGAAGATCAGCGCCCAAAAATGGACAATCGACAAGCGATACGAAAACACAGGTCGCTCGGCTTGTTTCGGAATGAAGTAATACATCATGCCCAGAAAGCCCGCAGTGAGGAAAAATCCCACCGCGTTATGGCCGTACCACCACTGAATCATTGCATCCTGCACGCCGGTGTAGGCGGAGTAGGACTTGGTCAGCGTGGCGGGCATCGCCGCCGAGTTGACGATATGCAGAATGGCGACCGTCAAGATAAACGCACCAAAGAACCAGTTGGCGACATAAATGTGCGAGGTCTTGCGCTTGATGAGGGTGCCAAAGAACACCACCGCATACGAGACCCAGACGACCGCTATTAATAAATCGATCGGCCATTCGAGTTCGGCGTATTCCTTGCCCGATGTGAAACCGAGTGGCAGCGTGATGGCAGCGGCAACGATGACGAGCTGCCAGCCCCAGAAGGTCAGGGAGGCTAAGGCATCCGAAAATAACCTTACCTGACAGGTGCGCTGCACCACATAGTAGGAGGTCGCAAACAGCGCCGAACCACCAAAGGCAAAGATGACGGCATTGGTGTGCAAAGGCCGGAGTCGACCGTAAGTCAGCCAGGCTGTATCAAAATTAAGCGCCGGCCAGGCTAGTTGGGCGGCGATGATCACCCCCACCAACATGCCCACCACGCCCCACACTACGGTCGCAATCGCGAATTGCTTGACGACCTTGTAGTTGTAGTTGAGTGCTGTATCCACGAAAACTCCCCCTATTACGACAATGATGGGAGTGAGGTTACGTTGCAGAAGTGCAAATTTCCTTGACCTGAGTCAAATTAGACCGGAAGGAGGCCTCTAATCGCTGGGCTTTTGCGATGCAGATGCAGTTGGCGCATCCTGCACGCTGTCATCATCTTGCAAAATGCGCATGCCGGGCCCGACCAAATCGTCAAACTGGCCGCTATCGGCCGCCCGAAAAAATACCCAAATCGCTACGAATACGACCGCAACAGAGAGCGGGATGAGCAGGTAGAGAGCTTCCATTATTTTATTGTTATCTTTTTTGCAGGCGTGTGCGCCAGCCGCAGTGCATTCAATACGACCAAAGCCGAACTCGCTGACATACCAAGCCCAGCCATCCAAGGGCTTAACAATCCTAGTGCTGCGGCCGGAATAGCGAGCAGATTGTATACGCTTGCCCAGAGCAGATTTTGACGGATGACGGACATCGTGCGGGATGCGGTTCTTGCGGCATCCAACAAGTCGCGCAGCCGTCCTGACAATAACACCGCATCAGCATGCGACTGTGCCAGCGCTGCGCCCGAGCCCATCGCAAAGGAGACATCGGCTGCCCGCAACACGGCAGCGTCATTGATGCCGTCGCCCACCATCGCCACTACGGCCCCCTGCTTCTGCAAGGCAGCAACGAAATCCATTTTTTGCGCCGGCAGTACCCCGCCATGTGCTTCATCCATCTGCAAACTGTGCGCCACGTCGCTGACAATGACCTGCGTATCACCCGACAACAAGATCACGCGCTTGCCCTGCGATTTAAAATACTGCATCAACGCCAACGCGTCCGGCTTCAGCGCATCAGCCAATTCAAAACGCGCCAGCCAGCCCGCTGCATCGCCGAGGTAAACGACCGAGACACCACTCGATTCAACCTGCGGCGGCGCGCACGCGGTCAAGGAGGCGACAAACGCAGCGCTGCCCAAGCGAATCTGCCGACCATTGACTGTCCCCTGCAGCCCTTCGCCGTTGAAGCTTTCAAGCTGCTGCGCGAGCGGCAGCGGCACCTCAGAAGATGCCGCTGCTGTGAGTAGCGCGCGGGACAAAGGATGCGCACTGGCAGAGGCCAATGCTGCGGCTAAAGCCAGACTCTCTGCGGCACTGCATTCACCCAAGGGCGTTACACCCCGCAGTTGCGGCTGGCCTAAGGTGAGTGTGCCGGTTTTGTCGAACACGATATGGGTGGCGCGGTGCAGTGTCTCTAGACTATGCGGCTGCACGATCAGTACGCCTTGTCGCAGCAGGCGATCAGTTGCTGCGGCCAACGCCGAGGGTGTCGCCAGCGATAACGCGCAAGGACAAGACACCACGAGCACCGCAATGGCAATCGGCCACGCACGCGGCGCATCGGTCCAACTCCAGAATAGGAACACGGCCAGTGACAACAAGAGCAAGGCGCCCACAAACCAGGCAGCGACCTGATCAGCCCACTGTGCAATACCGGGCTTGCTCTGACCGGCACGCTCAATCAAGCGAATCAGCGCCGCCAATGTGCTTTCACGCACGGGTTTATCGACGCGCATCAGGATCGTCTGGCTGGCGTTAATAGCGCCACCGGCGAGTGCAGCACCGCAACGCCTGGTCTGCGGCAGACTCTCACCCGTCAACAGCGACAGGTCGACACTGGTGTCGCCTTCAATGATCATGCCGTCGGCAGCGATCGCTTCGCCGGGCTTGATTTGAATCACGTCACCGCTTTGCAATTGGGCCGCTATCACGAGTGTCGCTTCACGGCTGGCAGGATAATTTGCCAGCAGCGTAGCCGATGCCGGCAGGGCATGCTGCAGGGTCTCCAGCGCACCGGCTGCCTTACGTCGCGCGAGCAGTTCCAGATAACGGCTGCCTAGCAGCAGAAAAATAAACATGGTGACGGAATCAAAATACACCTCACCATGACCTTGCACGGTGGCCACCACGCTGCCCAGAAAACCGGCACCAATACCCAAGGCTACTGGCACATCCATGCCGGCCGTGCCGCGCCGGATATCACGCCAGGCGCCGCTGAAAAACGGACGCGCCGAATAAACCACCGCGGGCAGTGTGAGCATCAAACTGGCCCAGCGCATCAGCTGCGCCATGTCCGGCTCCATCGTGCCGTCCTGGGCGAGATACGCCGGCACCGCATACATCATCACTTGCATCATCGACAGACCCGCGATGAAAAGCTGGCGAAACAAGGTGCGGGTACCCTTACGCAATTGCTCGCCATGCTGCACCGGATCAAACGGATAGGCAACGTAGCCGACTTCGCGGACGGCCTGCAAAATATCGCTGGGTTTGCACTGCGCGGGGTTCCACGATACGTGGAGTTTTTCGGTGGCGACATTGAGATGCGCGCCCGACAAGCCTGGTACTTGCCAGAGCCGTTTTTCGATCAGCCACACGCAGGCCGCGCAGCGTAGGCCTTCAACCGACAGCGTTACTTCAGACTGATCAGCAGAGCCGCTGGCAAATGTGGCGGCAAGCTCGGGCGTGTCATAAAGTCGGAGCGATTCCGGCACCAACGCCCCGATGTTAGGTGAAACACTGCTGCGGTCGCGGTAATAGCTCTCGAGATGATTGTCGACGATGCTTTGTGCCACTGCGGTGCAGCCCGGACAGCACATCGCCTGCGCGAGTTCATCAATGGTGACGGACCACTTACTTCCAGTGGGCACCGGCAAGCCGCAATGAAAACAGTCGCCTGCTGCCAAGTTGGGTAATGCGCTCATCGCATAGCCGCCGGCGTGATGCACACCGCATCAAGCCAACCATGCGAGATGCCGGTTGCTGCCCGTATCAAACCGAGCAGACCAAACGCTAACACCAGCGCGCCGGCCAAAAGGCGCACAGGGGGCTTGCGCAAGAAGGGCTGCAGACTTGACCCGAGTAAACCCATGCTGACCAAGAGTGGCAAGGTACCCAGACCAAATGCACCCATGACCAGGGCACCGTCACGGGCCGAACCGGTCAGCATGGCCGTCATTAATACGCTGTACACCATGCCGCAAGGTACCCAGCCCCAGAGCCCGCCGAGCGCAGCGGCCTGCACAATCGTTTCGACCGGCAGCAGATGTTTGATCAAGGGTTGCAGTCGACGCCAGAGCAGCTGCCCGACCGATTCCAGATGCGCCAGCCCATGCCAGAGCTGCATCATCGACGCGCCTAGTGCAATCAGCATCAGGTTCGCAGCCCAATATCCCATCGTTTGCCAACTGGTCATCTGGGTCAGTGTGGCGACGCTACCGACTAGGCCACCAGCCAGCGCACCGGCAATCATGTAGCTGCCAATGCGACCGGCGTTGAAGGCCAGCACGCGCAAGCTGCCGTCCACGGTGGCACTGAGTAAGCCCGATTGGGTGGCGACGGGAACAGGAAACGGCCGACGCGCCGGCGTTGCGATCGAAAATGCACCGACAATGCCGCCGCACATGCCCACACAATGGACACCACCAAATAAGCCAATCAAGAAGATCGGCAGAAGAGCAAGACTAGTCAAAGGGCCGGCTCATCGTCATTAGATCGTTTTGGAATACCGCAGTGGTTCTGATTGTAAAGCCTTTGCATCGCGCAGCCGGCGGTCAAAGACCATGCAAATATTACGGATCAATAGCCGGCCTTTGTGGCTGACGCTGATCCAGTCGTCGTCGATGGTGAGTAAGCCCAGTCCGGCCAGCTCGTGCAGTGTCTCCATTTCGGTGGCGAAATAGGTCGTAAAAGTAATCGGATAGGCCTGCTCCAGCGAGCGCAGCGAGAGTTCGAAATTACACATCAACATCTGGATGATGAAGCGGCGCATCAGGTCGTCGACGCTTAGTTTGATACCGCGTGCAATGGGCAGCTCGCCACGGTCAAGGTGCGCATAATACGCATCGAGTGTTTTGACGTTCTGGCTATAGGTACCCGCCAGCGAGCCAATCGCAGACACGCCAAAGGATAGCAAGTCAAGTTCAGATTGGGTCGAGTATCCTTGAAAATTACGATGCAAACGGCCCTGGCGCTGGGCAATAGCGAGATCGTCGGTGGGCTTGGCGAAGTGGTCCATGCCGATATAAACATAACCGGCTTCATTGAGCTGACGAATGCACAGCGCAAGCATGGCAAGCTTGACCTCGGTCGAGGGCATGTCGGCGTCGAGGATGCGACGCTGTGGCTTGAATAAATGCGGCAAATGCGCGTAGTGATACACCGCGATGCGATCAGGATTGGCTGCGACCACCTGCTCCAGCGTGCGGGTCATGCTAGCGATGGTTTGCTTGGGTAGACCATAAATTAGATCGATGCTGATTGAGCGGAATTGGGCGACACGCGCGGCGTCGATGACGGCCACTGTTGTTTCTTCCGGCTGGATGCGGTTGACTGCTTTTTGTACGGCAGGATCAAAATCCTGCACGCCCAGACTAATGCGATTAAAACCCTGCGCACGCAAACGCCATACGCGCTCGGGTGTGACAGTACGCGGGTCGACCTCAATCGAATATTCACCAACTTCATCCGCAGAAAACTGAAAATAATGCCGCAATTGCGCCAACAAATCATCCATCTGTTCGTCGGAAAGATAGGTGGGCGTACCGCCACCAAAATGCAATTGCTCGACCTGATTCGCACCAGCGAACAGCTTGCCCTGGATCGCCATTTCAGATTTCAGATAATCCAGATAGACCACCGCTTTTTCGCGGTTTTTGGTGACAATTTTGTTGCAGGCGCAGTAGTAGCAAACGGTGTCGCAAAAGGGGATGTGGACGTAAAGTGAAAAAGGATGACGCCCACCGCGCGCGCGCGCCGTGGCTACGGCTTGCAGATAGTCGCGGTAATGATAAGAATCTGAGAATCGATCTGCAGTTGGGTAGGAGGTGTAACGCGGGCCGGACTGGCTCAACTTGCCAATCAGTTCAGCGTCGAATTCCACTGTGTGGGTCGCTGCGCCCAGCGCCGTTATGTCGCTCATCTTGCTTGACTCCTGACCGGCGGCGCTCTCGGATGGCGCAACGCTCGGGCGATTCGGAGTCTACGGATGCGGCCAAGCTACGTCCTTGACTTAAGTCAAAATCGTCCGCCCCAATGCAGTACAAGGCAAAAAGGTCGGGCGCATGACGCCTGCCGCTGGAAGACAAAAATTTCAGCCGCCCGCTTTACAGCGTCAACGTCAGTTCCACCGTTCTCTGCTCCGAATCGAAGGCTGTATGGAAATCAAAACCGCGCGCCAGCTCAAGCAGTGCATGATTTTCCGGCAACGCCTCGCCGACCAGACGGGCGGTGCCCCGCCTGCGGAAATAATCTACCAACTTTTGCATCAAGAGCTGCCCCAGCCCCAGGCCTTTAAGATCGGAGCGGACGATGATGGCAAACTCGGCATCCCTGTTGTCGGGGTCTGCCACTGCCCGCACCACACCTAGAGTTTCATCGCTGCCGTCGGCGCGCTTTCTGACCGCGATGAACGCCATCTCGCGGTCATAATCAATCTGGGTCAGGCGCACCAATTGCGCGGGCTGCAGTTCGCGCATCCGGATAAAAGCACGGAAGCGAACATCAATCGGATCCAACGCATCAAAAAATCGCTGATGCTCTGGTCCGTCTTCCGGCCGTATCGGGCGCAACAGCAGCGACGCGCCCATCCAATTAATCGTTTGCTCGAGCTCGTGGGGATAAGGCCGAATCGCGAGCCGATCATGCGGATGACGGAGCGCCGGCGCCGTAACCTTGACACGGGCATCCAATACGATCACGCCACTCGCGTCGGCGAGGACCGGATTCATATCAAGCTCGATGATCTCGGGCACTTCCGCCACCAGTTGCCCCACCTGAATCAACAAACGGCACACGGCATCCAGATTGGCAGCGGGCTTGTTGCGATAACCTGCCAGCAGACGGGCCACGCGTGTACGACTAATCAAGTCCAAAGCCAGTGCGGCATTCAGCGGCGGCAGCGCCAACGCATGGTCCTGCATGACTTCAACAGCGATACCGCCCTGCCCGAACAAAATCACCGGACCAAATATCGGATCGGTAGTGACACCTACAATCAACTCTTGCGCATCAGGCCGACGCGCCATCGCCTGCACCGAAAACCCTTGCAAACGCGCGTCAGGTTGCAAACTCGCCAGACGCTGTTGCATGGTCTGCGCCGCAAGCAGGACCGCTTCGGCATCGAGCAAATCAAGCGCCACTCCGCCCACATCGGTCTTGTGACTGACGTCGGGCGACAGCAGTTTGACGGCCACCGGAAAACCAATTTGTGCGGCCAAGCTTACCGCCTCTTGCGGCGAATGCGCGACCCGCGTGTCGACCACGGCCACGCCGGCTGCCACGAGCAGGTCTTTGGCTTCCGGCTCGGTCAGCATGGACCGACCAGACGCCAACACTTGCGCGATGATGGCGCGGGCGGCAGCCACGTCCATCTTGTGTTCAAGCGGATCGACCGGCGGCGCTTGCATCAGCAACTGCTGATTGCGCCGGTACTCGACTAGCTGCATGAATGCCGCCACCGCTTGCTCGGGTGTGCCAAATTCGGGGATACCGGCTTGCGAAAATAGGTGCCGCGCCTCTGCCACGGCGGACCCGCCCATCCAACAGGCAAGCAGCTGCCGCTGCGACTGCTGCACCAGCGGCACCAGCGCAGTGGCAATGGCGTTGCTAGGAACGATTGCGGTAGGCGCATGAATAAATAAAATCGTGCTCGAGGGCTGGTGTTCCAGCAAAATCTCCAGGGCCTGCTGGTAGCGCTCAACCGGCGCATCACCGATGATGTCGACCGGATTGCCCTGCGACCAATTGGCAGGCAGCACAGCATTGAGCGCCGCTAGCGTGGCCGGCAGCAACGTCGCGAGCTTGCCGCCACTGGTGATGAGTGCGTCGGTTGCCATGACACCGGGGCCGCCACCGTTGGTGAGAATGATCAGCTCGTCACTCCGCAAAGAGCGTGCATGCGCGAGCGTCTCAACGGCATCGAACAAGGCCTCGGTGCTGAATACACGCAGCATGCCGGCTCGCCGAATCGCGGCGTCATATACCGCGTCCGAACCGGCCATGGCGCCCGTATGCGACGCTGCCGCACGCGCGCCCTCCGGCGCCCGGCCGGCTTTGACCACCAGCACCGGCTTACTGCGTCCGGCAGCGCGTGCGGCGGACATAAATTTGCGGGCTTGCCGTATATCTTCGATGTACAACAAGATCGCGGTGGTGCGCGGATCGCTGGCAAGATAGTCGAGTACGTCACCAAAATCGACATCGTCGGCGTCACCAAGTGAAATGAAATGCGAGAAACCAATGCCACGCGAATTGGCCCAATCAAGCACTGCCGTTACCAGTGCACCAGATTGCGAGACGAACGCAATCTTGCCGGGTAAGGCAGCACTGGGCGCGAAGCTGGCATTGAGCTCTACACCGGGTACCAGTAAGCCCACACAATTGGGGCCGAGCAGGCGCAACAAATGCGGCCGTGCAGCCTCCAGCATCGCCTGCCTGTAGCTCTTGCCGTCGCCACGGTCTGCGCTCATGCCGGCGGTCAGTACGATCGCCGCGCGCGTGCCTTTGGCAGCCAGCGCAGCAATGAGCCCGGGCACAGTCGCCGGTGGCGTCGCAATGACGGCAAGCTGCGGCACAAGCGGCAAGCTATCGACGTCAGGATAAACAGGCAGCCCCATCAGCGCGCTGTGATGGGGGTTGATTGCCATGACGCGACCAGCCAGTTCAGCGCTACTGCGCCCACCAATTAAGTTGCGCAGTACCGTGGCACCCACGCTATGCGGCCGATCACTCGCGCCAATCAGGACGACGGACTTGGGTGCAAACAGATCATGCAGATTGCGGATGCTCATCCAATACTCTTTCAAAGAGGAGGTAGTTTTTATCAAGCCGTGATGGCGGCTAGTCACGATTGATCTGCATCAAATTTACTAAAAAAATTGTCGATTACCCGCGCCCTTGTGTCTGGACTGTCGCGACCATCGCGCTTACGCTTGAGCTCAGTATTCTTTCAACCTGCTCGTAAGGATCACACGATGTCTTATAAAAGTATTCTGGTGCATGTTGATCAGTCCCGTCACGCCGCCAAACGTATTCAACTCGGTGCCGCGATGGCACTGGAATTCGATGCGCATCTGACTGGTGCAGCGATGACGGGTATTTCGCGTTATGTCGTCGAGAGCCACGCGATTAATCCGCATGACCCCGCGCTGACACATCATCTTGCCTTCTTGCGCCAGTATGCGCGTGATGCACTTACAAGCTTCGAGCAAACCACCACACGCGCCGGCGTGAGCACGTTTGAATCGCGCCTGGTGGATGACGATGCCGGCGGTGGCATCGCGCTGCAGTCGCGCTACTGTGATCTGGTGGTGCTGGGACAGATTGATCCGTCGGAAGCCGTGCCCGGTCTGATGCCAGACTTTCCCGAATATGTGGTGATGCACTGCGCGCGCCCGGTGCTGGTGGTGCCGTATGCAGGCAACGTTTCGCAAGTCTGCCGGCGTCCATTGATCGCCTGGGACGCGAGCATGACGGCCACCCGTGCCATCACCGCTGCACTGCCTTTGCTCAAGCACGCGCATCAAACTGAACTGGTGGTCTTTAACGCCGACGATCAACCTGATTCGCATGGCCCGCAGCCGGGCGCCGACGTGGCGCTGTATCTCGCCCGTCATGGGGTGAAGGTGACGGTGATTAGCCGCACGATCAGTATCGACACCGGCGAAGCGCTGCTATCGCTGGCGGCCGATTTGGGATCAGACTTGATCGTCATGGGCGCCTACGGTCATTCGCGTTTCCGGGAAATTATTCTTGGTGGTGTGACGCGCACGATGCTCTCGTCGATGACGGTGCCGGTGCTGATGACACATTAGCGCCTCACCCGGCAGCGCGATACACCATGACCGGTATCGTGCTGCGCGCGAGTACGCGCTGGGTCTCGCTACCCAGCAAAAGCTTGTCGATACCGCGCCGGCCATGCGACGCCATCCAGATCAGGTCGCATTGTGTGGCGGTAGCGGTGGCGATGATTTCTTCGTAGGGATGTACCGCACGCTTGGCAATGGGCTCAATAGGCACATTAGCGGCCTTGGCGAAGTCGGCGAGTTGGCTCACATGCTGTTGTGCCGCCTGATCTTGGGCATCTTCGTACATCGACAAATCCACCATCGCGCCGGCTTCGGGCATGAGCATAAATGGATAGAGCTGCGCGACCGACAAGCCCACCACCGAGGCACCGCAGGCAGCGGCAAATTCAATCGCGGCCTTGGCAGCCTTTTCGGACACTGGCGAGCCATCGGTAGGTACAAGGATTTTGTGAAACATGGCAGCCCCTTCTTGAACATAATGCAATCAGCGGAGCCTGACTGTAGCAAAAGGGGAGCACAAAAAACTTGACCTGCATCAAAGCTGCCAGAGTGGCGGCTCATCCATCAGTGCGATCTGTTCGCGTAGCTCAAGGATGCGGTCTTGCCAATAACGCACGGTATTAAACCAGGGGAAAGCTAGCGGAAAGGCAGGGTCATGCCAGCGCATCGCCAGCCAGGCCGAGTAGTGCAGCAGCCGCAAGGTACGCAGCGCTTCAAGCAGATGCAGTTGACGCGGATCGAACTCAAAAAAATCTTCATAGCCTGCAAGCAGATCACCCAGTTGGCGGGTCATGTCACCACGCTCACCTGAGAGCAGCATCCACAGGTCTTGCAGTGCCGGACCGCTGCGGCTATCGTCAAAATCAACAAAATGCGGCCCCTCATCGGTCCACAACACATTGCCGACATGGCAGTCACCATGCAAACGCAGCATCGTCACATCACCGGCACGTGCATAACAATGCGCCACGCCTTGCAGGGCTTGCGTCGTGACGCTCTGCCAGCTCTCTTGTAATTCGGGCGGGATGAAATCGTTCGCCAGCAACCAGGCACGTGGCTCTGTGCCAAAGGTTTGCATGTCGATGGCAGGACGTGCACCATAAGCGCGCCGATGACCGACGGCATGAATGCGGCCCATCAGCCGACCCAGCCACTCGAGTGTGCCGGCACGATCAAGCTCAGGGGCACGCCCGCCCTGACGCGGGAAAACGGCGAAACGATAACCCTCATACTGCTGCAAGGTGCTCGCTGCAATCGTCATCGGCGGCACCACCGGTATTTCGTGCTCGACTAATTCGTTGACGAATTGGTGCTCTTCCAAAATTGCCGCATCACTCCAGCGCAGGGGCCGGTAAAACTTGACCACGACAGCAGGACCCTGCTCCATACCAATCTGATACACACGATTTTCATAACTGTTTAGTGCCAGCAAGCGGCTATCGCCGTGCAAACCAACGCTATCGAGCGCATCAAGGACGATGCCGGGCTCTAGTCCGGCGAAGGAGTCAGGGGGAGAGTAAGGTGCAGAATCGGTCATGGCGTTCATTGTATGCGCGTTGACTGACGATGCGGTTACACTGTCCGATTCCTTTTCATGCAAAGTCTGCCTCATGTCCCCCGACCAATTATTGTCCGACAAAGAGTTCGAAGAACTCGATCAGTTTCTCCTTTCCGATCGCTGCGGCGACGAAGCCATGACGATGGACGCGCTGCATGGCTACCTGACGGCGATTGCAGCGGGTCCCGAGGCGGTCGGGATCGACGAGTGGCTGCCCCTCGTGTGGGGGCCGGATCCTGAAGATGCGCCGGTGTTTAGTTCGGCCGCCGAAGCGGCGCGGGTGAGCGGCCTCATTGAGCGGGTGCTGAAAGAGATCGTCATTACCCTCGAAGTTGCACCGAATGATTTCGAGCCGCTGTTTTGCGAGCACGAATGGCAGGGCAAGCAGGTGCTTGACGCAGAAGCCTGGGCCTGGGGATTTATGGAAGGCTTGAGTCTGTGCGAAGAAGCCTGGCAGCCACTATGGGATTCACCGCAAGCGGGCTTATTGCGACCGATTTATTTACTCGGCGCCGAAGAGATTGAAGAAGACGAATTACCGCTGGTGGCCGATCCGCTCAAGTGTCATAAGCTCGCCGTTGCAATTGAAGCATCGATTGCGCAGATCGATCGTTTTTGGAAGGCTGCCAAGAAACACTGACGGCCGGTGCTGCACGATGCGTCGCCTCAGCCTGCGCTGGGGCGACGCTTGGGTTTTTGGGTGTCCGCCCCACGACCAACGTCATCCCATCCACTGCCTTCATCCCGATGAAAATTGGGATTTAGTGGCATTCGGGGTAAGGAGGGGAAATGAAGCCGTGCGATTAAGCTTTAATAAAATGCTCGCGGTAATACTTAAGTTCTTCGATTGACTCAAGGATGTCGGCCAAGGCCGTATGCATTTGATGTTTTTTAAATCCCGCCGCCAGCTCGGGCTTCCAGCGCTTACATAATTCTTTCAAGGTCGATACATCAAGATTGCGATAATGAAAAAACGCTTCCAGTTTGGGCATGCCGCGCGCCATGAAGCGGCGATCTTGGCAAATGGAGTTGCCGCACATCGGTGATTTACCACTTGGTACGTAGCGCTTTAAAAACGCAATCAACGCCAACTCGGCTTCGGCCTCTGTCACCACGGATGCCTTGACGCGCTCAATCAAGCCCGATCTGCCATGGGTGCCCTTGTTCCACGCGTCCATCCCATCGAGCAGCGCATCGCTCTGGTGGATCACAAAGACCGGCCCTTCAGCAAGGATATTAAGCTCGGGGTCTGTGACCACGGCGGCGACTTCGATAATACGGTCATTGTCGGGATCCAGACCCGTCATCTCCATATCAATCCAGACCAGGTTGAATTCATTGGGCCGGATGACTGGCAGCAGGGTCGGATGCGCTTCGATGGCTTGTGACATAATTGATTTCCTTGGAGCGCAAGCCACTTTCTGTGGCTGCAAAAGCGCCATTTTCTCATAGGCACAGCATGGATTCACAAACCTTTTCCTTTTTGTTCGCCGCATTTTTGCTGGCCACACTGAGCGTCAAACTCTGGCTGAGCGGGCGACAACTGCGCCATGTCGCCACCCACCGCGACGCCGTTCCTGAACAATTCGCCCAAAAAATCCCGCTTGCGGCCCACCAAAAAGCAGCCGACTACACCATCGCCAAGACCAAATTAAAACTGGTCATGCTGGTCGTGAATGCCGTTGTGCTGGTCGGCTTTACCTTGCTCGGCGGCTTGCAATGGCTCTCGGTACACCTAGTCTCCCTCGCCGGCCCCGGCATCGGCTATCAGATCAGTTTATTGGCAGCGGTGGTCCTGATCTCAAGCGTGATTGATTTGCCGTTTGATTATTACAAGCAGTTCACGCTGGAACAACACTTCGGTTTCAACAAGATGAGCCGCGGCTTATTTTTTTCCGACATGCTGAAAAATACACTGGTAGGCGCCGTCATTGGCCTGCCATTAATCTGGGTCACGCTCACCCTGATGGACAAAGCAGGCGAGCTGTGGTGGCTTTATGCCTGGGTGCTGTGGTGCGGCTTTCAGGTGCTGATGCTGGGGTTTTATCAGAGCGTGGTCGCGCCGCTGTTCAATAAATTTACGCCGCTGCAAGATGAGAGTCTGCGAGCCCGCATTGAAGGTCTGATGAAACGAGTGGGCTTTGCCAGCAAGGGTTTATTCGTGATGGACGGCTCGCGTCGCAGCGCCCATGGCAATGCCTATTTTTCCGGCTTTGGTGCGGCCAAGCGCATCGTGTTTTTTGACACCCTGCTCTCGCGATTGGCGCCCAACGAAATCGAAGCAGTTCTCGCACATGAGCTAGGACATTTCAAACTGCACCATGTGATCAAGCGTATTGCGGTGATGTTTGCGCTGTCTTTAGTTTTTCTGGCCTTGCTGGGCTTTTTGAAAACGCAAATGTGGTTCTATCAGGGGCTCGGTGTCACGCCAATGATGGACGCCAGCAATGATGCCATGGCGCTGATCCTGTTCATGTTTGCGCTGCCGGTCTTTACCTTCCTTCTTTCACCACTGACCTCACTGAGTTCGCGTAAGCATGAGTTTGAAGCCGATGCTTTTGCGGCAGAGCACAGCAGCTCGCAAGACTTGATCTCCGCGCTCGTCAAACTCTATGAAGATAATGCGTCGACGCTGACACCGGATCCCTTACACTCGGCTTTTTATGATTCTCATCCCCCGGCCAGTCTACGGGTGGCGCGTCTGCTGGCGCGATAAAGGATGGTGACACGGACCGATCTTCTGCAGCGCGCCTGCCGCCACTTGTCCGAGGCGGCATCGGAGGCTGATATCAGCGCTGCACTGGCGGCTTTGCCAGACTGGTCCCTTGAGCACGGCAAGCTGGTACGCTGCTTTGGCCTGAAGGACTACCATCAGAACATCGCTTTCGTGAATGCGATCGCTTCTGTCATTCATCAGGAAGATCATCATCCCGAACTCATCCTCACCTATCAGCGTTGTACCGTGAAGTACGACACCCATTCAGTCAATGCCGGCAAGGGCGGTTTGTCGGACAATGATTTTATTTGTGCTGCCAAAATCGATGCGGTGTTTCAGCATGGCTTTTCCTGAGACATGGCCGACCAATCTGGACTGATCGTTGCCGCCCACGGCCGGCACTATCTGGCGCAAGCAGACGGCCGTTTTCTGCAATGCGTCACCCGTGGCAAAAAAAGTGATGTCGCCGTCGGTGACCGTGTGCGCTTTGCGCTGACGTCGGCAGATCAGGGCGTGATCGAAGAAATTCTGCCGCGTAGCGCGCTGCTGTACCGATCTGATCAGTACAAATCCAAGCTGCTCGCAGCGAATGTGACCCAACTTTTTATTGTCGTTGCCACCGAGCCCGGTTTTACCGAAGACCTGGTGTCGCGCGCCTTGGTCGCCGCCGAATCAGCCGGGGTCAAAGCCCACCTTATTCTTAACAAAATCGACGTCACAGACAATCTTGCGGCCACCCGCAAACGGCTGGCCTTGTACGCCGGACTGGGCTATCCGGTTCATGAAGTCACCGCCACCAAAGACCCTGCTGCGACCATTGCTACCTTGACGCCTCTGCTGGCGCATCAGTCGACGATCCTGATTGGGCAGTCGGGGATGGGCAAATCGTCGCTGGTCAATTTGCTGGTACCCGACGCGGCCATCGCGGTGCGCGAAATTTCGGCCGCACTCGATACCGGCAAGCACACCACCACTTTCACCCGCCTCTACGCGATTGACGCGCAAACCAGCATTATTGACTCGCCGGGTTTTCAGGAATTTGGACTCTACCAGCTCTCCGAAGGTATGCTCGAACGCGCCTTTCCGGAATTTGCTGCGCACCTCGGCACATGCCGTTTTTATAACTGCCATCATTTGAATGAACCCGGCTGCGCTATCTTGCAGGGTATGGCAGAGGGTCATATTGCCCGCGCGCGGCATGATTTATACCGTCAGCTCTTGCACGAGGCGTCGCAGACCTTGTATTAGGCTGCCGCCGGGACTGTTATCGGGCCAGCAAATCCTTTATAATCCAACGGGTTACATCATTCGGCGGCAGGCGCGCAACTGGCCGCCGTTTTTTATTTATGGCAATCAAACACTTCCTGCAGTTTGCTGACCTCACTCTCGATGAGTACACGTACCTGATCGAGCGCACCAAAGTCATCAAACGCAAATTCAAAAACTACGAGCCGCATCATCCGCTGCTAGATCGCACGTTGGTGATGGTGTTCGAAAAAAATTCGACCCGCACCCGGCTTTCATTTGAAGCCGGCATGCATCAACTCGGCGGGGCGGCCATTTACCTCAACACGCGCGACAGTCAGCTCGGTCGAGGTGAGCCGGTCGAAGATGCTGCGCAAGTGATGTCCCGCATGTGCGACGTGATCATGATCCGCACGTTCGGTCAGGAGATCATTGAGCGCTTCGCTGCCAACTCGCGCGTGCCGGTCATTAATGGCCTGACCAATGAATATCATCCATGCCAAGTGTTTGCGGATGTCTTTACCTTCATTGAGCACCGTGGCTCAATCGCCGGCAAGACAGTGGCCTGGATTGGCGACGCCAACAATATGCTGTACTCGTGGCTGCAGGCAGCCGAAGTATTCGGCTTTCACGTAAACGTCTCGACACCGGTTGGCTACGCACTCAACCCTGCACTGATCTCACGCGATAACCTGCGCTATACGGTATTTTCCGATCCGGCGGCGGCGTGTGCCGGTGCGCATTTGGTGACCACGGACGTGTGGACCAGCATGGGTTACGAACAAGAAAACGCAGCACGCCTCAAAGCCTTCGATGGCTGGATCGTCGACGCGGCCAAGATGCAACGGGCCCAGCCCGATGCGCTGTTCATGCACTGTCTGCCAGCCCACCGCGGCGAAGAAGTCTCGGCAGAGGTGATTGACGGCCCGCAGTCGGTCGTATGGGACGAAGCGGAAAACCGCTTGCACGTTCAAAAAGCCCTGCTCGAATATCTGGTGCTGGGTAAGCTGTAGACGTACTGAAGACATCAACAAAGACCTCACCAAAGACCTCACTGAAGACCTAAAGGAAAGCAAGAGCATGAGCGACATCAATAAAGTTGTCCTCGCCTATTCGGGCGGCCTGGACACCTCAGTCATTCTCAAATGGCTGCAAGACCATTATCACTGCGAGATCGTTACCTTCACCGCCGATCTCGGTCAGGGCGAAGAGTTGGAGCCGGCACGCACGAAGGCCATCAAATTCGGCATCAAGCCGGAAAATATTTTTATCGATGATGTGCGTGAAGAATTTGTGCGCGATTTCGTCTTCCCGATGTTCCGCGCCAACACCGTCTACGAAGGTGAATATTTGCTCGGCACCTCCATTGCGCGGCCGCTGATTGCCAAGCGCCTGATCGAAATTGCCCGCGAAACCGGTGCCGATGCGATCTCGCATGGCGCAACCGGCAAAGGGAATGATCAGGTACGTTTTGAACTCGGTGCCTATGCCTTGATGCCAAACGTGAAGATCATTGCACCGTGGCGCGAATGGGATTTGCTGTCACGCGAAAAGCTGTTGCAATACGCCGCTGATGCGGGCATCGAAATCGACATGAAACACAAAAATGGTGGCGCGCCCTACTCCATGGATGCCAACCTGCTGCACATCAGCTTTGAAGGCCGTCATCTAGAAAATCCCAGTGCCGAAGCCGAAGAAGCGATGTGGCGCTGGACCGTCAGCCCCGAAGCCGCACCCGACGCCGCCGAATATCTTGATATCGAATACGAACGCGGCGACATCGTGGCACTCAATGGCAAGCGCATGTCGCCGGCAACGGTGCTGGCCGAGCTAAATCGTTTGGGTGGCAAGCATGGTATTGGCCGTCTGGATTTGGTCGAAAACCGTTACGTCGGCATGAAATCGCGCGGTTGCTATGAAACCCCGGGCGGCACCATTATGTTGCGCGCGCACCGTGCGATCGAGTCCATTACACTGGACCGCGAAGTCGCGCATTTGAAAGACGATCTGATGCCGCGTTATGCATCGATGATTTACAACGGCTACTGGTGGGCACCGGAGCGCGTCGCGATTCAGACGCTGATTGATCATACTCAGCATAGCGTCAATGGCTGGGTACGGGTCAAGCTCTATAAGGGCAATGTGATCGTGGTCTCACGCGATTCAAAAACAGATTCGCTATTTGATATGAACATTGCGACCTTTGATGAAGATGGCGGCGCTTACAATCAGGCTGATGCCGGCGGCTTCATCAAGCTCAACGCCCTGCGCATGCGCATTGCGGCCAATGCGCGTATCAAACGCGGCCAGTAAAAAAACTAAGGTCGCCCTAGCGAAGGCTGGGGCCCAGTGGCTTTCAAGGTGCACTAAGAAAGACACTGGATCCCAGCCTTCGCTGGGATGACCTCCGAATTTGACTTTCCAGGACATCACATGACCACACAATTCGACAACGTCTCCGTCATCAAAAAAGCCAATCTGTATTTCGATGGCAAATGCGTGTCGCACAACATCGTCTTCGCCGATGGCACAAAAAAATCCGTCGGCGTCATCTTTCCATCAACGCTGGTCTTCAACACCGGTGCGCCGGAAATCATGGAGCTGAATGCAGGCAAATGCCGCATTCGCATCAAGGGCGAAGATGAATGGAAAACCTACGAAGGCGGCCAGAGCTTCAACGTGCCGGGCAATTCAAGCTTTGATATCGAAACTATTGAAACGCTGGATTACGTTTGTCACTTCGGTTGATACGCCTTTAGTCATTCTTTAATTCGCGGGAGGCATGCAGCCCATGCATCCCGCGCATATCGCTTCACTCCCCCATCTTCCGCTGTTACCTTCAGCGCGCATATCAGCAGCAAGCTTGTTCTAGCTCAGTGGCTGTGTCACAGAATCCCTTGACTAACTATCTGGTAGCTTTTAAGCTACAACTATACGCATGCCTGAAATTGTCCGTTATAAGACTTCGGTCGGGCTTGAACCAGTAAGTGAGTGGATTACTTCGCTCACCGATAAACTAGCTCTGGCACGCATACGAATGCGACTAAAAGCGCTCAATGCTGGCAACTTTGGAGACTGCAAACCTGTTGGGAATGGGGTATTGGAGCTGCGCATACACATTGGTGCTGGCTATCGAGTGTATTGTGGTCGATATGGTGAAGCCATCATTCTCTTGTTGTGCGGCGGAGATAAACGATCTCAAGAGTCTGACATACGCTTAGCCAAAGCGATGTGGACAGAATGGAAGGAAAGACAGCAATGAAAAAACTGGTTGGTGTGGTCTCGCATGATGAGCGGGAAATCGAAGAGCTTCGCGCAGATCGCGAATTGGCTGTGGCATATTTAAAAGTAGCCATGGAATCACTGGATGATCCGCATGATCGCGCAACTGGTCTGCTTGCAATCCGGGCAATCGTAGAAGCTTACGGTGGATTTGCGGCTGTCGCGGCAGAAGCGGGCATCAGCCGCGAATCACTTTACCGCTCACTCTCTGCCGATGGTAACCCGACACTCAAAACCCTGCTCGCGGTTTTGAAGACCTTGAAGATGCGCCTGTCGATATCGCCTGAAGAACATCATTCATGATCAGGCGTTATATCAAATCAGCACTGGCTCAATCTCGAGTTTAACGCCAAAGCGCAGAGCGACATCTTCCTTGATGCGCTCTGCCAGTTGCAAAATATCCTGCCCACTCGCACCACCGCGATTCACCAGCACCAGCGCCTGCCGCTCATGCACGCCTGCCGCGCCGAGCGAGCGACCTTTCCAGCCGCATTGATCAATGAGCCAACCGGCTGCCAGCTTGACACTGCCATCGGCCTGCGGGTAGCTGACTAGTTGCGGATACTTCTGCACCAGTGCATCACGCTGCACGGCTGTGACCACCGGATTTTTGAAGAAGCTGCCGGCGTTACCGGTCACAGATGGATCCGGCAATTTGCGCGAACGGATCGCGATGACGGCCGCGCTGATATCCATTGCAGACGGATCACTGATCGCGGCGACTTCCTGTGCCAGTTCAGCGTAGCGCAGATTTGGCTTCCATTGTTTAGGCAAGGCGAAGGTCACATCGACAATCACCGCACGGTCGCGCAGGCTATGTTTAAAAATGCTGTCGCGATAGCCAAATGCGCAATCGGCACGTGAAAGAGTAAGCAGTTCCCCCGTTTCAAAATCAAACGCCTGCAGCGAATGAAAGCATTCCGCCATCTCGCTGCCATAGGCGCCGATATTCTGGATCGGTGCGGCACCGACGCTACCCGGTATCAGCGACAGGTTTTCCAATCCGCCAAGGCCTTGCTCGAGTGTCCATTGCACAAAACCATGCCAGCTCTCACCCGCCTGTGTACAGACAAAAATATGATCATCATCCTCGCCGGTCACTTTGATGCCACGGCTGCACATATGCAGCACCAGCGCGTCCACATCCTGCGTCAACAACAGATTGCTGCCGCCCCCCAGAATCAGGCGTGGCATGGCCGCAAGAACCGCATCGGCACGCACTGCTGCCAATGTTTCAATGGAAGAGACCGGCAAATAGGCACGTGCACGCGCCTCCACGCCAAAGGTGTTAAAGGCGCGTAGCGATAGGTCGTTCGCAATGGCAAGCGGTGCAGTCATAGGTGCAGGATTATACCTACAGGGGGTTGGCACACTTTTTTTCCGCTAAAATGCGAGGCTTAACCGTAATAAGAAGGATAAGCACCATGCCATCATTTGACGTTGTATCCGAAGCCAATCAGGTTGAAGTTAAAAACGCGGTCGAGCAGAGCAACAAGGAAATCACGACCCGCTTTGACTTCAAGGGCAGTGACGCCCGCGTAGAACAGAAAGAGCGTGAGCTGACCGCGTTTGCCGACAGCGAATTCCAGCTTAGCCAGGTTCGTGACGTGTTAACGACAAAAATGAGCAAGCGCAATGTGGATGTACGCTTTCTCGATCTTGGCAAGATCGAGAAAATCGGCGGCGACAAGGTCAAGCAAGTCATCAAGATCAAGAACGGTATCGAGACCGAAGCGGCGAAGAAAATCCAGCGCATCATCAAGGACAGTAAAACCAAGGTGCAAGCCAGCATTCAGGGTGACGCGTTGCGCGTGACCGGCGCCAAGCGCGACGATCTGCAGGCGACGATGGCGCTGCTGCGCAAAGAAGTGACGGACTTGCCGCTGGAATTCAATAACTTCCGCGATTAATTATTAGTGGGTTTCGCTGCGCTCCCCTTGCAGGGCGCAAAATTGATTCTGAGTTAAATACGCAGAATGTTTCATCACAAGCTCAGTAGGAAATCCTTAGCTGAAGAAAAAGCATCTTCAAATTCAGGCTGATATTTCAGCTTATCGATTGCTTCAAATTGAATTTGAAATAATGCTTTTCTCTGTGTGATCTGCGCAATGAATTCTTCTCTATGACGAATCAAAAATTGTGCAGCCAGTCTGAGCTCGTCTGGGTCTTTTTCAATAACCAGTGCAAGGTCAAATAAATCCCGCGCTGTTGCCATATCACCTCGATGCCATAATTTTTTAGCGATAATCTCGGCAGCCGTTTCAACGCGCACCGCTCTCCCGCGCAAAGTCCAGATTTCAAATGGATTCTTCGTCAAGTTGGGCGCTGCCAAAAAATCAATTTCCCCTTCGCGCCGTATTAGCTTTACGTAGCCAGCAGCTTCGACATAGTCATGAGAAATATCCGCTGCTGCATCACTGAGCCTCGGCGTAACGTAGCCAAAATATTGAGGATCCGGCACGAATATATCAATATCTTTACTCTGTCTTTGCTCGTAACGAAGCATCAAGACTGTTCCGCCCCCCAGCGTCCAAAAAGGATTGGCAAGACCGCCGTGTTTTTCAAAATCGTCAATCAGCTTGTACGCATGATCAAGCAAAACAGTCCACGGACCATCTGGTAGTTTTTTAGGTTGGGGTTTACTCATGGATTAAGACCATACTCGTCTTGGCGAATGAAAATCCTTTGCCCACCGGTTCATATGCCCCCAAATTTTCTTGGGCGGCACACTGCTTTCTAGCGCAGCCTCTTCGATTGCCGAGACCAGCACGCTAGCCGGCGCTTCATCGAGCAGCGTTGCCATATGCGCGACTCTATTGGGTGGGATTGATCCCGTTGCCAAAGCAATGCTCAATTCCTTCGGGGTCAATTTTTCCCGATAACTGACACTCGCTGTTCTGCTGGCCATGACGAGCGCTTTTTTGCCTGACCTGATTGGTTGATTGGCCTCAAGCCGTAACCCTACAATCTCCATCAGCACCATTACCTTGCTAAAACCTAAATCAGCTACAGCACCTTTTTCAAGACAGTTTATTGTGGTTCGAGACAAGCCAGATAGTTTCGCAAGATGCAACTGACTAAGTCCGAGCATCTCTCTGCGCGTTCGAATCAATGGTCCTAAATCGAGGATATTCATTGTAGCCTCCATGTATTAATGTTCAATATACTGAACATTTTAAGTAGGTGCAAGCGCACTGATTTCACACAAAAAGTTCCGATGTCTGCTTTAGGATTCTCGAGCTTTAGAATTTTGGGCAAGAAAAAACGCAGACTCGCTGCGTTTTTTGGTTTGAAGCTTGAAAGAAATTTACGCTTCAGCGCTCTTCTTCAGGCGCCGCTGCCGAACCGCTGCAGCCAGACCTTCGAGCACTTGCAAGCTGCTTTCCCAATCAATGCAACCATCCGTGACCGACTGGCCATAGGTCAGCTCTTTGCCAACGACCAGATCCTGACGGCCGCCAACCAGATGCGATTCCACCATCACGCCTACGATACGGTCATCACCGGCCGCAACCTGGTTGGCGATGTCGGCGCAGACCGGTACTTGATTCTCGGGCTTCTTCGAGCTGTTGGCATGCGACGCATCGATCATGATGCGTGCGGCCAGACCGGCAGCGGCGACATCCTTGCTCGCCGCTTCCACGCTGGCTGCATCATAGTTCGGGGCTTTGCCGCCGCGCAGGATGACGTGGCAATCTTCATTGCCGTTGGTCGACACAATCGCCGAGTGACCACCCTTGGTGACCGACAGGAAGTGATGCGGCTGCGAGGCAGCCTTGATCGCGTCCACGGCGATCTTGATGTTGCCATCGGTGCCGTTCTTGAAACCGACCGGGCACGACAGACCCGAGGCCAATTCGCGATGAACTTGCGACTCGGTTGTGCGCGCACCGATTGCGCCCCAGCTGATCAGGTCGGCAATGTACTGTGGACTGATCACGTCAAGGAATTCGGTGCCGGCAGGCAGACCGAGCTCATTAATATTCATGAGCAGCTCACGCGCAATGCGCAGCCCATCATTGATCCGAAAGCTATTGTCGAGGAAGGGATCGTTGATCAAGCCTTTCCAGCCCACCGTGGTGCGGGGCTTTTCGAAATAGACGCGCATGACGATTTCGAGATCACCCGCAAAACGGACGCGCTCTTTTGCCAAGCGACCCGCGTACTCCATCGCCGCCTTGGTGTCATGGATGGAGCACGGGCCGATCACGACCATCATGCGGTCATCCTGTCCGTGCAAAATGCGATGCAAGGCCGTACGCGCATTGGCGGTCACGCTCGAGATATGCTCAGAGCATGGAAATTCGCGAATCAAATGCGACGGCGGTGTCAGTTCCTTCAATTCTCGAATCCTCAGGTCATCGGTGCGGGGCATGGCTTCTCCAGGAACAGTTTGCGTAAAAAATAAAAAACCGCCATCCCTGGCGGTTTTTAAGAATATCGGTTTGTCTCGTTGAATTTACTTTTACGTGAACTTACCGCTTCTCCACCGCCGTGAGGCTGGAATAGCTAAAGTGCGTATAAAAATAAAATCGCAGGCAAGCCATGATTTTGTGTATTTGGTGAAAGGCGAAAATGCGATGGTGCTATAAATCAGCGGGTTTGGCAAGCCACGCCCGCGGATCGCCATAGTGAATTGATAACTACGCTGTGCCGCCCACTGTCATACCCTCAATGCGCAAGGTTGGCTGACCCACTCCCACCGGCACACTCTGCCCCTCTTTACCGCATACGCCAACACCGGGGTCGAGCTTCAAATCGTTACCGATCATGGAGACGCGATTCAATACCTCCGGGCCATTACCGACCAAGGTCGCGCCTTTGACCGGATAGGCAAGTTTGCCGTCTTCAATCATCCACGCTTCGCTGGCCGAGAAAACGAATTTGCCATTCGTGATGTCGACCTGACCGCCACCAAAATTGCTGGCATAGAGACCGTTTTTGACCGACGCCAATATCTCTGCCGGATCACGATCCCCGGCGAGCATGTAGGTGTTGGTCATGCGCGGCATCGGTAAGTGCGCAAAGGATTCACGCCGCGCGTTACCGGTGACGGGCATCTTCATCAGACGTGCATTGAGCGTGTCCTGAATGTAGCCGCGTAGGATGCCGTCTTCGATCAGGGTGGTGCACTGGGTGGGATTACCTTCGTCGTCTATGTTGAGTGAACCCCGACGGTCGGCAATCGTGCCGTCGTCCACCACCGTGACACCTTTGGCCGCTACACGCTCGCCAATACGACCGGAGAAGGCACTTGAGCCTTTGCGGTTGAAATCACCTTCAAGGCCATGACCGATCGCTTCATGCAGCAAAATACCGGGCCAGCCTGGTCCGAGTACGACCGTCATGGGACCCGCTGGTGCGGGTCGTGCTTCGAGATTAACAAGGGCTGAGGCCACCGCGTCACTCGCATATTTTTCCAGCAGCGCTTCGGTGAAATAGCGGTAATCGTAACGACCACCACCACCCGCACTACCAACTTCACGGCGACCATTTTGTTCGGCGATGACGGTGAGCGAGAGCCTGACTAAAGGCCGAATGTCGGCCGCAATGACACCATCGCTACGCACCACCAGCACCACATCGTATTCACCCGACAGACCTGCCATGACTTGCACCACGCGCGGGTCTTTAGCGCGCGCAATACGCTCGATTTTTTCAACCAGCTTGACCTTGGCGGTGGCGTCCAACGACGCCAACGGGTCTTGCGGCAGGTAAAGCGCCCGCGCACCACCGGGCGTGATTTGAGCGGCAACCTTGACCTTGCCGGCACCTTGCCGGGCGATCGTGCGGGTTGCGGCAGCGGCTTCGAGCAGCGCGCGCTCGGAGATTTCATCGGAATAAGAAAACGCGGTTTTGTCACCCGAGACGGCACGTATGCCCACGCCCTGATCAATGGAGAAGCTGCCGGTCTTGACGATGCCTTCTTCGAGACTCCAGCTCTCACTGCGCGTGAACTGGAAATACAGGTCGGCGTAATCAACCCGATGGGTGAAGATCGAGCCCAGTACCTTTTGCAGATGGCCTTCGTCTAAGCCATACGGCGTCAAAAGGATCTCGCGGGCGGTGCTCTGGGTTTGCAGATTGGGTTCGAATGGCTTCATAGGTTCGGGAGATGAGGGTGCGCCGGGCTTGGCTTCAAGACTCAAAATGATACTGGATTGCGCTGCTTCCCGCTTGAAACTGGCCGGATTTACAGCTTTTTATGTTTTAAAGCAGGCAAGCTTGCCCGCACGCTTTGTAGTTGGTCCGGATCGAACCTGCCCATCACGATGGCCTCGCCTTCGGCATGCTGCGCCACGATCTCACCCCAAGGGTCAATCAGCATGCTGTGTCCCCAGGTGCGGCGACCATTTTCATGCTGACCGCCTTGCGCCGCGGCCAGTACGTAGCACTGGTTTTCAATGGCGCGGGCGCGCAGCAAAATTTCCCAGTGCGCACGACCGGTGGTGTAGGTGAACGCAGACGGCACGACCAATAGGCTGCATTCACCCATGGCGCGGTACAGCTCGGGAAAACGCAGGTCGTAGCAGACCGACAGGCCAACCCGTCCAAGCGGGGAGTCCAGCACCACGACCTCGCTGCCGGGTGCGATGGTGCGTGATTCATCAAAGGATTCTTCGCCGCGCTCAAAACCAAACAGATGAATTTTGTCGTAACGGGCGGCCAACACGCCATCGGGGCCAAAAGTGAGCAAGGTGTTGCGCACCTTGCCGGGTTCGCTCGATTTGAGCGGTATCGTGCCGCCGATGAGCCAGATGTTGTGCTTGCGCGCAGCGTCTGCCATGAAGTCTTGTAAGGGGCCCACACCAGGGTCTTCGGCATGGGCAAGTTTGTCCGTCTCATGCCGCCCGAGTACCGACCAGTACTCAGGTAAAAGCACCATGCGGGCACCAGCATCGGCCGCTTCGCCGATACGCTGCGCGGCGCGTTGCATGTTGATCAGCGGGTCCGTTGTGGAGACCATTTGTACGGCAGCGATCGGCGTCATCCGCGTTGTGTCGGGCGTGTTTTGCATGTGTACTCCTGCAGTGGTGTGGCGTGTCCGGAACAGCGTGCGGCTAATTACGAGGGGTCGCGTCTGCCGGCTCGATTTCCTTACGGCGGGTCGGCAGTTTTTTCACCGCCGGATCGGCCCAGGGTCCGGTCACCTGGTATTCCTGGGTCAGCGCCTGCGAGAGCGGGTTGCGCAGAAACAGCTGCGCCAAAAAACTGCCCAATCCGACAACGGGGTTGACTGCCAGACCGTAGACGACCGACGCGCCACCTGCATTGAGTTCGGGTATCACGACCAGGTTGAGGTTTTGAGTTTCGTCGGTCAAGTCAACGGTACCGTCCATCAGCACCACCGCATTGACACCGCGCATTTTGAAGCTGTCGGTCTTGATGACGCCGCGCCGAATTTCCGCTGCACTGACGATGCTGTCAAACGCAAAGCCTTCGGAAAACAGGTCACGAAAATCGAGCACCAGCCTACGCGGCAAGGATTGCAGACTCATCACGCCAAGCAGCTTGGCTACGCCCGGTTCTCCTTTGAGAAATTGCCCCGAAGCGAGCCTAAGGTTGAGCGTGCCGGAGAGGGTCGGGATATCAAAGGCGTAAGGTGCGCCCTTCCAGGTTAGCTCACCATCCATGCGACCCTTACCGCCCTTTAACAGCCGTGCAAAACCAAACCGGTCGAGCATGCGCCCGGCGTCGGCAATCTCAAGCTCATAGGTTAATCCGGACTGGCTATTGCCACCAAAAACCGACCACTTTCCATTGGCACGCAAGATACCGTCAGGGTTAGTGACGACCAGCCGGCTGATGCGCCATTCTCTGCCGAGATCCATGCCGGCATTACTGGCAGAGAGCTCTACGCGGCCGAGCTTGATGCCTTTGAGCTCAACTTGGTCAGCAACGATATCGAGCCCGGGCAATTGGGTCGAAGCCGATTTTCCACTCAACAAATCCGTCATGTCGGAGGCAGCTGAATCCGGAATGATCAGTGACACTAAGCGCGCCGTAATTTTGCCGGCACCACGCTCGGAGGACGGATCGTTCCAAGTCGCATGACCGACCACTTGATCAGAATGAATATTGACCTGCCAGCTACCGCGCTGCCGCGTGGCGCCGAGCAGCGCATTGGCAAGCGATTTGTCGGCCACGATCAATTTACTGGCCCGCACACCAAGCGCATCTGGCGTGACATAGACCGACAAGTCTGTCGCACCAGCCTCGGTGGCATTGTCGGCTGCGCCGGGCTCGTTGAGCACGCTTGCCACCGTGCTGCGCCAGCTATCAACGTTCAGGGAAGGCAGATTCAAATTAATCGACAGACCGCTATCCGGCTGCGGCACGGGTTGGTTGACACCGATGCCGCCGCGAACCATCTTCCAGGGCATATTTTTGTTCACCGATCGTTGCCGGATATAGCGCGCGGCAATCGTTTTACCTAAGGCAATGCGAATTTCCTCGGTATGCATAAAGGGATCATAGACGTTGATCGGTGCCAGAGAAAACCGCAATGGCATCGTCTCATTTGCTGTTTTGTTCAAGGGTGCCGGCAAGTCCATCGCCAGACCGGCGAGCGAGCTTTCAATGTTCAGCTCGGGACGCTGGTTTTTTATGCGTAAGCTTGCGCTGTAGCGTGCGCTGCCACTGAGTTTTTTTGCCAATCGACGCACTGTCTGGCTCGGCAAGCTACGCGCCACACCATCGGAAGTCGCCAAGCCATCCAATTTGATGAGGGTGCCAACATCGCGCTGCGTGCCACCGCCCAGCTGCACCGGTCCACCCAGGAAGTTACCTTGCACCCCGGTGAGCTGAAAGCCTTTTTCTGAGAAACTTAACTCACCTACTGCCTGCTGCAACATCGGCATCTCGGCTGTGAGCTGGACGTCATTACTCATCAAGCGCAACGTACCCTGCACCGTGGGTTGACCGACCGGACCAAGCGGCAGCTGCATTTTTAAATTGAGCTTCGCATTGCCGGTCGCGCGTACCTGCTCGGTAAAGCCCTCGGTCCAGCCTGCAACCGGGGTGGCATTGGCATACGCCACCATCGATTGCAGCGCACCGTTTGCGCTACCGCTTACGTCGAGCACGCTGTTGGCCGACCAGTAGTCCGGCACGATGGCCTCGACAGCGGCAAGTCCCAAGCCGTTGGTCTTTGCGCTATCAGCGTGAATATGCAACAGCGTTCTGTCCAAGATGATGTCGCCGCGGATGTCTTCAATCTTTGGCCACAAGGGCGTGCGCTTGTCTTGCGCGAGCTGATCAAACGCCGGGCTAAGTTTGCCGTTTTCGATCTTGGCAGTAATCTTGAACAAGCCAGTCGGCCGGTCGGTGCTGTGCTTGGGCTGGAATGGAAATTTATCCAAATCACCTTTGACAAGAATATGCACGTCGTGTGCACGCCCATCAATCAACGCACCGGCGACCCAATCACGGGTGAGCGCCGGAGTCACGCTGGGTAAGAAACGCGCCACTTTGCTCAATTCGACGGAAGGCACGTGCACGTTGAGATCAAGCTCGCCCAATTTGTCAGGCGTAAAAGGAAGCGGCAACACATGCGTGCCTTCCAGCGAACCTTTTAACCCACTTTGTGAGAATTGCATGCTGCCGATTTTGACGGTGAGGTGATTGTGTTCGCGTAAAGACCAACTCGCACGCACAGCCAAAGCATCAAAGGGCAACACAGGATCAGGAAAATAATCAGCAAGATAGAGCGTCGACTGCGCGCTGTTTAATTCGACATTGCCGCCTTGCTGGTTCAAATCGACCTGACCAGATAAACCTTCAAAACCGGGCAATGCCGATTGCGCAGGATTACCCGCAGCCGCAGCTCGTGCAGGCTGCGGCTGGAGAGCAAGGTCAGCAAACTTGCCACGCAGACGATAATTGCCGGCGCCAGGTGTACTCCCTTCCCATTGCGCAGAGAAATCCTTGACCGCGCCTTTCGGTGCAAAGTCTGCCAACATCTGCCTTTCTTGGTTTGAGAGTGGCAGGTGACGCGCTAGTTGCGCCAGCGTGTCGAGGTCAAGTGCGCTGATTTTTAGTTCATGCTGCTCGAGCCGCCCCTGCTTGGCCGCTGTGAAGGTGCTGCTGACTGTTGTGGACGGCAGCACCGTTCCCTGATCGGTGCGTAACGAAAAATTGCTCAGCTCAAGCGTATGGCCATGGTCACCAAACGACAACAATTGCTGTTTAAGGCCGGCGGCGACTTCACCGCCCGCAATCCGGCCGCTGACTTCAACGAGCTTGAGCGGACTTAATTGCGGTTCAAGCCGCACCGTCAGATCGGATAATCCCAGATCAGCGGCAAAGTCATGAACGACGCCACGATCGAAATTAATCCAGGCACGTATTGCACCACGACCACCCGACAGTTCAAACGGATAATCGACATACTGTTTCCAGCTCTCGAGATTGGTATTGCGCCAATCTGCGTAGAGCTCGCCGGACCATTGCGTAAAGTCGGAGCGCCGGCTGGCGAAAGCAGGATGCGTGAATGCCGCGCGCAGATCAATCGGTGCGGCGAGCTCGACCGGCGGCGTCGCCTTGAGCGCCACCCGATGACTACGCCATTTGTTTTGCAGCAGAAAATCAACGTTGGTCAAAACCATTGGTGGTGCGCCGCGTTGCTTGTCCAACCACCGCACCCAACCGTTGCGAATGACGATTTCGCGCTGCGACAACAGCCAGTCGAGCCCACGCCCATTGGATGGTTTATCAGTATCAAGTAGAAGACCAGCAATGAAAATATGGCCTTGCTCATCGCGCTCGATTTCAAGATCGGGACGCGAGACTTCCAGCGTATAAAGACTCAATTCCCCCGCAAGCACTGACCACCAGGATAAGGTGGCCGAGACCTCAGGCAAGACGAGCGCCGGATCGCCTTGCTGATTATGGATGACGACATCATTGAGGCGCAGACTCGGATGCAAGCCACGCCAGCTCGCATGAATGGTTTTGATTGTGACGGGGCGGGCCACAAAATAACTGGCCACTTTTTCCACTTCGGGCTTGTAGTGGTCGATGTTGGGCAGGACGACATAGCGCAGCGACAAAAATACGCCGCAAAATAAAAAATACCCGACCAAGACGGCCATCAAGACCCAACCCAGCGCATGATGGGTCAGACGATTGACGTGCGTATAGCTGGCAGCGAGAAGGCGCCAGCCAAAGCGGAAAGTCTGTCTGATACGATTTGACGTGTTTACTTGACTCGACATTAAGGGTTTTATGATCTTCACCGTGCCTGATCCAATAACGACCGGCGTACGTATGTCTCCGTCATTATGATTATCATCTTCGCATGCAGCCCGACGGCAGCGGGCAGCATGCTGATTTTTAAAGCAAGAAATCCACTGAGTCCATGAGCGCAAATACCAATCCATCCAGTATGCACGCATCCCGCTTTGTTAGCCGCTGGCTTAACGCCGATCCTGCACGCGCAGCTGAACTCGAGCAGCTTGCCGGATTATCGCTTGCCGACGTGCGTTTTGACCAGCTCCTGCAATCCCAGCTAGCCAAGGTACCAACACTGCCTGCGGCCATGCGCCGTGTGCGCAATCTGCTAGTCTCGGCGCTGGCCACGCGCGACCTGCTGGGACACGCCGATCTGGCCGAGGTCCTGTCGAGTATTTCAGGCTTTGCCGAATTTGTCGTCCGCACGCATCTGGCTGCACGTCACGATGAACTCTGCGCGCTGTATGGCACGCCGACGGGTGAAGAAACCGGCACGCCGCAGCAGATGATCGTCATTGGAATGGGTAAGCTCGGCGGCGGCGAGCTCAATGTCTCCTCCGACATTGATCTGATCTTTGTTTATCCGGAAGACGGCGAAACCAACCTCACTGCGGACGGCCAGCGACAATTATCCAATCATGAATTTTTTGCGCGCCTGGGCAAAAAACTTATTGCCGATATTGCGGAGATTACCGGGGAAGGTTTTAGTTTTCGGGTCGATATGGCGTTGCGACCCAATGGCGGTTCCGGTCCGCTGGCCGCGAGCTTTGCGATGCTCGAAGAGTACCTGATGGTGCAAGGTCGCGAGTGGGAGCGCTATGCATGGGTCAAGGCCCGCGCACTGACCGGCAATGCGGCCGATATCACTACGCTTGAGGCAATCGTGCGGCCTTTTATTTATCGCCGCTATCTTGATTTCGGTTCGATCAACGCGCTGCGCAATATGCACGCACAAATACGAACCGAAGTGATTCGGCAAGAGACCCGTCACCCTGAGCGTCATATCAATGTCAAACTCGGCCGGGGCGGCATTCGCGAGATCGAATTTTTAGCGCAAGTATTTCAACTCATCCGCGGCGGTCGCGATCCCGATCTGCGTGACCGCTCTACGCGACAAACGCTACACACACTGGCTGACAGAAAACTACTCGCCGCATCCGTGGTCGCCAGATTGCTCGATTCGTACACGTTTTTACGCAATCTCGAGCACCGTTTGCAATATTTGGATGATGCGCAAACCCATGTATTGCCGGCCTCAGTTGAAGATCAACTGATCATTGCCAAGATGATGGGTTATGCCGATGTCGCGACGCTCATGCAGGCCATCGATGCTCACCGCACTTGGGTGGCCGCGCAATTCGATGCGATTTTTGTCGACAAGCAGACCAATACCGACGCCACCGACGAAGCCGGCATGAGGCTGCCCGCTTTGGTGCTCGAAGAGGTGAGCGCAGAGGCGCTGTCAGCGTATCTGACTTCGCTCGGGTTTGACGATGCCGACGCCTCGGCGAAACGGCTGCTGGCAAGCTGGAATTCGTCCCGCCTGCAGTCACTACCCGAATCCAGCCGCAACCAGCTCCACGCGCTGGTCCGTGCGGCGCTCCCGCTAGTGGCGCGGCAGAGCAGCGAGTCCTGCGGTACTACACTCAACCGGCTGGTCGATTTTTTCGAGGCGATTGCGCGGCGCTCGGCCTATCTGGCGCTATTGACCGAATATCCGCATGCGCTGTTGCGCGTGGTACGTATGATTGCTGCCAGCGATTGGGCGGCTAAATACCTGACTCGGCACCCGGTGCTATTGGACGAATTGCTCGACGATGCGAGCTTGCATCTGGCGCCGGATTGGCCATCCTTTGCGATGGAATGCCAACGCCAGCTAGCGGCCTTTACCGGCGACACCGAGCGACAGATGGATGTGTTGCGCGAGCTGCATCACGCCCAACTGTTTCGCTTGCTAGCCCAAGATCTTGATGGCGTCCTGACCGTCGAACGGCTGGCAGACCATCTCTCAGCACTAGCCGATGTGCTGGTCGCAGCAACACTCGATGCGGTCTGGAAAACGATCGCCACCCGCCATCGCGAGATACCTAAATTTGCCGTCATTGCCTATGGCAAGCTGGGTGGCAAAGAGTTAGGATACGCCTCCGATCTGGATGTGATTTTTTTGTACGATGATGAAGATCCGGAAGCGCCGGCGCTCTACGCCCGACTCGCGCAGCGGTTTATTACCTGGATGACCACCCACACGCCAGCCGGAATTTTGTTTGACATTGATGTGGCACTACGCCCGGACGGTGCCAGTGGTCTCTTGGTTTCGTCTTTTTCCGCGTTTGATAAATACCAGCGGCAGTCGGCCTGGATTTGGGAGCATCAGGCGTTAACGCGCGCGCGCTTTTGTGCTGGTGATGCCAGCATTGGCGCCCGCTTTGAAGTCTTGCGCGAAGCAGTGCTCAGACAGCCGCGTGAGGTAATGGCGCTGAAAAATGAAATTCTGGCGATGCGCAAAAAAATGCAGGATGCACACCCCAATCCTTCGGGTTTATTTGACCTCAAGCATGACGCCGGTGGCATGATCGACATCGAATTCATTGTCCAGTATCTGGTGCTGCAACACGCCGCAACCCGCCCTGAAATGACGGACGATATTGGCAATATTGCACTCTTAAAATTAGCCGGCGATCTGCAATTGATCGACGCTGCCTTAGCGAATTCAGTGGCCGACGCGTATCGCACTTTCCGTAAAATGCAGCATCAAATTCGCCTCAAAGGCGAGGATCGGGCTCGGGTGGCGATCACGCAAGTGGCTGACGCTTCGACGGCGGTGCGCCGCTTATGGCAAGAAGTATTCGATCATCAAACAGGTACGCGTTAATTCGGACCATGCGCGCAACTACAAGGCGTATTACCCAGCTATAGTACAAAAATCGAATTGACAAGCAGCTCTATTATTTCAATAATAACAACATGTTTAGGTTGTGCATTATTTGTCTCTAAGCATTTCTCCAATCTCTCTTCTTCTTTCAAGGTAGTTCGATGACTCAATCTCTGCGTGCGCTCACGCGCCCCCTGCTCTTATTGAGCTTTTTATTTGGTCTCGCTGGCTGCGCGACTGAAAGTTCGGTGGCCATCGCCCCGACGCAAGTCAATTCAGCCAACACCAGCTATAGCGGCCCGAAAAGCAGCTTGGTTGTTGGTAAATTCGACAACCGAACCACTTTTTTACGTGGCTTATTTTCGGATGGTGTTGACCGGCTTGGCGCGCAATCGAAGACCATCCTGATCTCGCATTTGCAGCAGTCCAATCGGTTTACCGTGCTTGACCGCAGCAATATGGACGAAATCAAGGAAGAAGCGCGTCTGCGCGGTGAAACGCAGTCGCTCAAGGGTGCGCAATTTGTGGTGACGGGCGATGTGACGGAATTTGGTCGCAAGGAGACCGGTGATCAACAACTGTTCGGCATTTTGGGACGAGGCAAGAAGCAAATCGCGTATTCGAAGGTGACGCTCAATGTCGTGAACGCACTGAGTTCGGAGGTAATTTATTCCGTGCAAGGGGCCGGCGAATATGCGCTGTCCAACCGCGAAATCATTGGCTTCGGTGGCACATCGGGATATGACTCTACGCTCAATGGCAAGGTGCTCGATCTGGCCGTCCGTGAAGCGGTGAACCGCCTCGTTGAAGGCATGGAAAAAGGCGCATGGAAACCGTGATGACCAAGCCAGCTTATTTTGTCGCGCTATGCGCCAGCTTTTTTGTCTTGACCGGTTGTGCCGACCAGCAGCAAAGCCTCTATCAATGGGGCAGTTACGAAAATCAGGTTTATGCGCTTTATGCCGACAACGGCAGAGTGCCGCCTGAAGCGCAGATTACCCAACTGGAGGCAGACTATCAAAAAGCGCGGGCGGCAAACAAATCAGTGCCTCCCGGCTATCACGCGCATTTGGGATTTCTGTATTTTCAGGTGGGTAAACCCGATCAGGCTTTGCAATCGCTACAGACCGAAAAAGCGCTTTTTCCTGAATCAACGGTCTACATGGATCGATTGATTGCCCGCATCAAACCATAACGGAATTTCTCCATGCGATTGTATTTTTTCAGAATTTGTCTGCTTATTGTCGCTGTCTTGCTGACCGGTTGTGCCGCCCCAAAAAGCTATGATTATGCGGCCCTAAAACAAAGTAAGCCTCGTTCGATTTTAGTCCTGCCACCTTTAAATAATTCCCCTGATATTCGGGCTACCTATAGCTTCATGGCGACGGTGACGACACCTCTGGCAGAGTCGGGCTACTATGTTTTCCCGGTTGCCTTGGTTGATCAGACCTTCAAGGAAAATGGCTTGCCGAATGCGGGCGAAATGCATCAGGCGCCGATTGGCAAAATTGCCGAGATTTTTGGGGCAGATGCAGCGCTCTACATTACGGTTGATCAGTATGGGGCGCAATATCAATTGCTCGATAGCTCGGTGACAGTCAGCGCAAACGCCCGGCTGATTGATACGCGCAGTGGTCAGCTTCTATGGGAAGGCAAGGCTAGCGCATCAAGTGCCGAGAACGACATGAACAACAGCGGCAGCGTGCTCGGCATGCTCATTTCGGGCCTGATCAAACAAATCGCCAATAGCATCGGTGACAAAGGCTATCCGATTGCCCGTATAACGAGTGCGCGACTTCTGACCGCGAAGCCCGGTGGCCTGCTGCATGGCCCTCGGTCGCCGCGCTATGAAAAAGATTAAGGCACGATAAACCGGCGTACCTATAAAAAATCCCCGCTTAGTCAGCGGGGATTTTTTAACCAGTGCAACACGCGGCTTATTTTGCCGTCATCAACGCCATCGTGGTGTCGAGCATGCGGTTTGAAAAACCCCATTCATTGTCGTACCACGATGAGACTTTGACCAAACGACCTGAGACTTTGGTCAGTGTCGAATCAAAGTTGCTGGATGCGGGATTATGATTAAAATCAACCGACACAAGCGGCTCGGTGTTGTAGGTCAGGATCCCCTTCAACGGGCCGTCAGCAGCTGCTTTCATGATTGCATTGACTTCGTCGGCAGTGGTGTCACGGGCAGCGATGAACGACAAATCAACAATGGAGACGTTAATCGTTGGCACCCGGATCGCGTAGCCATCGAGCTTGCCGTTGAGCTCAGGGAGTACCAGACCGACAGCCGTCGCGGCGCCGGTTTTGGTAGGAATCATCGACTGCGTTGCTGAACGAGCGCGGCGCAGATCTTCGTGCATGACATCGGTGAGTACTTGGTCATTGGTGTAAGCGTGAACGGTTGTCATCAGTCCGTTGATAAGGCCGATGGTGTCGTTGAGGGGCTTGACCAATGGCGCCAGACAATTCGTGGTGCAGGATGCATTGGAAATGACGGTGTCCGATGCTTTGAGCACGCCCTGATTAACGCCAAACACCACGGTGGCATCGACATCTTTGCCGCCTGGTGCTGAGATGATGACTTTCTTGGCGCCGCCTTTCAGATGGGCCGATGCTTTTTCTTTGGTAGTGAAAAAGCCCGTACATTCGAGCACGACATCAACGCCAAGCTCGCCCCATGGAATATCGGCCGGATTGCGCTGCGCAAAGACTCGGATTTTGTCGCCGTTGACGATCATGTTGTCGCCTTCGACGACGACGGTGCCAGGGAATTTTCCGTGGGCGGTATCGTAGCGGGTCAGGTGCGCATTGGATTCCGCATTGCCGAGATCGTTGATGGCAACGATCTGGATATCATTTTTTTTACCGCCTTCGTAGTGGGCGCGCAATATATTGCGGCCGATGCGGCCATAGCCATTGATGGCAACTTTGATCGTCATGCTGGTCTCCCGGAAGATAGGTGCTGATTAAATAAAATTGAATAAGTTGAATGGTGCCCGATTAGTGCAACACTGATTTGACCGCGGCCACGACCTTCTCGGTGGTGAATCCAAAATGGGTAAACAGTGCACCAGCAGGTGCGGACTCGCCAAAGCTGTCCATGCCGATCACGGCGCCATCGAGGCCCACATACTTAAACCAGAAATCGCTGACGCCGGCCTCAACAGCGACGCGCGGCACGCCCTTGAGCAAGACGCTGGCCTTATAGGCGGCATCCTGTCGATCAAATACGTCGGTACTGGGCATGGAGACCACACGCACACGCACGCCTTGCGACTCCAGCTCTTGCGCAGACTTCATGGCCAGCTCCATCTCAGAGCCGGTGGCGATGAGAATTGCCTGCGGGTCGGCAACGTCTTTGATTACATAGCCACCACGACGGATATCAGCGAGTTGGGCAGCACTGCGCGCCATGTAAGGTAAATTTTGGCGGGAAAAAATCAAGGTACTCGGACCGTTTTGACGACGCACAGCTTGCTCCCACGCGACCGCGGATTCAACGGTGTCGCAAGGACGCCAGTTATCGAGATGGGGAATCAGACGCATGCTCGAAATATGCTCGACTGACTGATGCGTCGGGCCGTCTTCACCCAGACCGATCGAATCATGAGTGAACACGAAGATCGAGCGGATCTTCATCAGGGCTGCCATGCGCAAGGCGTTGCGACTGTAATCGGAGAAGGTCAGAAAGGTTGCGCCAAAAGGAATGTAGCCGCCATGCAGCGCGATGCCGTTCATGATTGCGCTCATGCCAAATTCGCGCACACCATAGTTGATGTGATTGCCAGGCTGATCGGCTCGCACGGCCACGCATTCTTTCCAGTTGGTGAGATTGGACCCGGTCAAGTCGGCCGAGCCGCCTAAAAATTCGGGCAGAATCGGCGCCAGCGCCTGAATCGCATTCTGGCTGGCCTTGCGTGACGCGATCGTTTCTTTTTTCTCGACACAGGCCGCAATGTAGGCGGCCACGGTCTGATCGAATTGCGCCGGCAAGGTGCCTTGCATACGGCGTTGCAGTTCTGCGGCCTCGGCTGGGAACTGTTCGCGGTAGGACGTGAATTTTGTTTGCCAGCTCGACTGCAGCTTTGTACCGTTGGCTTTGGCATCCCAAGCGGCGTAGACATCCGCAGGCATTTCAAACGGTGCATACGGCCAATCGATCGCGGCGCGCGTCGCAGCGATCTCGGCATCACCCAGCGCAGCGCCGTGTACTTTATCGCTGCCTTGCATGTTTGGTGAGCCCTTGCCGATGACGGTCTTGCAGCAGATCAGGGTGGGGCGATCGGATTTTTTTGCCGCGGCTATGGCAGCATCAATGGCATCGACATTGTGACCATCGACATTGGGGATCACGTTCCAGCCATAGGCATCAAAACGCTTAGGAGTATCGTCACGGAACCAGCCATCTACTTTGCCGTCAATGGAAATACCGTTATCGTCATAGAGCGCGATGAGTTTGGACAGCCGCAGTGTGCCAGCCAGCGAGCAAGCCTCATGACTGATGCCTTCCATCAGGCAGCCGTCGCCCAGAAACACATAGGTGTGATGGTCGACGATCGTGTGCCCGGGCTTATTAAACTCAGCAGCCAGCAAAGACTCTGCCAAGGCCATGCCAACTGCATTGGTGATGCCCTGACCCAGCGGACCGGTGGTCGTCTCGACACCGGGCGTGACATCGACTTCCGGATGACCCGGGGTTTTCGAATGCAGCTGCCGGAAATTTTTAATTTCGTCCATCGACAACGCATAGCCCGACAGATGCAAGAGCGCATAAAGCAGCATGGAGCCATGCCCGTTGGAGACCACAAAGCGGTCACGATCGATCCATTTGGGATCAGCCGGATTGTGGCGCAGGTGCCGTGCCCAAAGCGCTACAGCGATCTCTGCCATGCCCATCGGCATACCGGGATGGCCGGAATTTGCCTTCTGTACGGCGTCCATTGCCAGCGCACGGATTGCGTTGGCCATTTTGCTGCTCAAGAGAGTTGAATTCATGTTGGTAAAATTGAATGCGGTGCGCAGTCTAGGACCGTTCCTGCCTGCGGAAAAGCCGCACATTTTACCAGACCGTCTATAGCGCGCTTACAATTAGCAAAGCACTATCAAGACCTGTCTTCATTTTATGAATCGAGCTCGCCATGCCCCGTTTTTTTTGTGATGTACCTTTGCATGTCGGGCTAATGATGCCTCTGCCGGATGCGGTAGCGCGCCACGTACAGGTGCTGCGCTTGTCAGTCAATGACGTCATCACGGTGTTCAATGGCAGGGGTGGCGAATACGCCGCCACCTTAGTTGGCATTGAAAAAAAACACGTGCAGGTCGAGCTAAAGATTTTCTCTGCACGCGAAGCCGAACCGGCCCACGCACTGACGCTGGCGCAAGCGCTGCCTGAGGGCAGCAAGATGGACTGGATTGTTGAAAAAGCGGTTGAACTGGGTGCGACGGCGATACAGCCGCTGGCGGCCGCGCGCTCGGTGGTGAGGCTTTCCCCTGAGCGCACCGAAAAAAAAATGACGCACTGGCAGGGCATCATGGCCGCGGCCGCCGAGCAGTGCGGCCGCAATCGGCTGCCGCATCTGGCTGAACCGGCCGACTTTGGTCAGTGGATCCGTCAACAAGACCTGCACCGGCGCGTGCTGCTCTCGCCGCGCGGCAGCACGTCGCTGTCTGACTGGGCACGCCATCATCCACCACAGGCGCTGACGATTTTGATTGGACCAGAGGGCGGGTTTTCGGATGTCGAAGAAAGCGCTGCCCTTGCCCACGGCGCGCTCTGCCTGACGATGGGCGAGCGCATATTACGCACCGAGACTGCCGGTCTGGCAGCGCTCGCCATCGTGCAGGCGCACTGGGGCTCGAACTAACGCCCTGTTCATGGGGCGCTCAGACGGGCTAATCGTCGGGCAAAGCGCGCTGTCTGATCCGAAAAAGCAGCCGAAAACAACTATAATCGACGGCTTTGCTACTGCTCTGAGCTAATTCCAGACTAATGAAGGTATTTCGCGGACTTCCCCATGCCGATGCGCGCCGCCCCTGCGCGCTTACGATCGGCAATTTTGATGGCCTACATCGCGGCCATCGGGCGCTGCTCGATCCTGCACGCGAGGCCGCAAAACGACTTGGTATCGACACGGCCGTGATGACCTTTGAGCCTCACCCGCGTGAATTTTTCGCGCAGATGGCGGGCGACTTGAGCCGCGCCCCGGCGCGCATCGCCAATCTGCGGGACAAATTACAATCGCTCGCTGCGGCCGGTGTAGACCGCGTGATCGTTGAACATTTCAATGCCCGCTTTGCTGCACTCTCGCCTCAGGCTTTCATCAAGGAGGTCTTGGTCGATGGCCTGCAGGTCAAATGGCTCATTGTCGGCGATGATTTTTGTTTTGGTGCCAAACGCGCAGGTAACTTTGCTCTGCTTGCCGAAGCGGGACGCGCGCTCGGCTTCGAGGTGGTCGCGCTACCTACGGTGATGCAGGAGGGCGAACGGATTTCTTCTTCTGCGGTTCGAAGCGCGCTGCAAGCGGGTGATTTTGCCGGTGCGGCTGCACTGCTGGGGCAGCCCTATGCGATCACGGGACGCGTACTGCACGGTAAAAAAATCGGTCGCACGATCGGCTTTCCAACCATTAATCTGCGCATCGCGCACAAGCGTAATGCCTTGTCGGGCATCTTTGTGGTGCAGGTACATGGACTGGCCGAGGGACCTCTACCTGCAGTGGCCAGTATGGGTGTGCGGCCGACGGTCGAAGACAATGGCCGGGTGCTGCTTGAAGTACATCTTTTTGATTATGATGCGCAGTGCTACGGCAAACTGGTTCGCGTCGAATTTTTGCATAAATTACGCGACGAAGAAAAATACATTGATCTCACCACCCTGACGCAAGCGATCCATGCCGACGCAAAGGCCGCACAACAATTTTTCCAGCAACAACACTCTGTGCTTGTCGCCAGTTCCAAGCTGAGTTGACTCCCCGTCATCACCCTGATAACAGAGCGATGACTGATCTCCCTTTTTATTTTGAATACGAAGCCAATGTCCGACAAAAAAGCAGCCAGCAAGGCCGATAGCAAATATCCGGTCAACATGACCGAGACTCCTTTTCCGATGCGCGGCGATATGGCCAAACGCGAGCCGCAGTGGGTAGCGCAGTGGCAGGAAAAAAATCTGTATCAACGTATTCGGCAAGTGAGCGTCGGTCGACCCAAATTTATTTTGCATGATGGCCCGCCCTATGCCAATGGTGATATTCACATTGGCCACGCGGTCAATAAAATTTTGAAAGACATGATCGTCAAAACCCGTCAGCTGGATGGTTTTGATGCGCAGTATGTGCCGGGATGGGACTGCCACGGCATGCCAATCGAGATCCAGATTGAAAAACAGTTTGGCAAGCATTTACCCACCGCTGAAGTGCTCAGCAAATCACGCGCCTATGCAAGCGAACAAGTGGAACGCCAAAAGAAGGACTTCATCCGGCTTGGCGTGCTCGGCGATTGGGACAATCCTTATCTGACCATGAATTTTGGCAACGAGGCCGATGAAATTAGGGCACTCGGCAGCATCCTTGAAAAGGGTTTTGTCTATCGTGGTCTCAAGCCGGTGAACTGGTGTTTCGATTGCGGCTCGGCCTTAGCCGAGGCGGAAGTCGAGTATCAGGACAAGCGCGACCCGGCCATTGATGTCGGCTTTGCCTTTGCTGAACCGGGCCGCGTGGCGCAGGCGTTCGGTCTGGCTAGCCTGCCCACGGACAAAGGTTATGCGGTGATCTGGACCACGACACCGTGGACGATTCCGTCGAACCAGGCGTTGAATGTGCATCCCGAATTCAGCTATGCGTTGGTGGAAACGGTGCGCAATGATGAAAAAATTCTGCTGATTTTGGCCGAAGATCTGGTGTCTTCCTGCCTGACCCGCTACGGTCTTGAAGGCCAGGTAATCGCTACCTGCCGTGGCGAAGCTTTGTCCTTGCTTCAATTTCACCATCCGTTAGCGATCGCCGACGCCGCCTATGACCGCCTCTCGCCAGTGTATCTAGGCGAGTATGTGACAGCCGACAGCGGTACCGGTATCGTCCACTCGGCACCTGCCTATGGCATCGAAGATTACGCGTCCTGCAAGGCGCATGGGATGAAAGATGACGCGATCCTGAGCCCGGTAATGGGCGACGGTCACTTTGCGTCGACCTTGCCGCTGTTTGGCGGGATGACCATCTGGGATGCCTCCAAGCCAATCTGTAGCGCGCTTGAGGCGACCGGCGCGTTGTTCAAGCTGGTGATGTTTGACCACAGCTACATGCACTGCTGGCGGCATAAGACGCCGATTATTTATCGCGCAACATCGCAGTGGTTTGCCAGCATGGATCGCACGCCAAAGGACGGCGGCACGAACCTGCGTGAGACGGCATTGGCAGCGATTGAGGCGACGCAATTTTTTCCGTCCTGGGGCAAGGCGCGCCTGCACGGTATGATTGCAAACCGTCCCGATTGGACGCTGTCACGCCAGCGTCAATGGGGCGTGCCGATGGCATTCTTTGTGCACAAAGAAACGGGCGAGCTGCATCCCGACACGCCAGCGCTGCTGGAAAAAGTTGCCCAATTAGTTGAGCAGCACGGTATCGAAGCCTGGCACACGCTGGACCTGCCGGCGTTCCTCGGCGCTGATGCCGCTCTCTATGAAAAAAACAAAGACACGCTGGATGTCTGGTTTGATTCCGGCACCACGCATCAGACAGTGTTGCGTGGCTCGCACAAGGTGGAGTCGCATTTTCCGGCAGACCTGTATTTAGAAGGATCGGATCAGCATCGTGGTTGGTTTCATTCGTCGCTACTGACCTCGGCCATGCTCAATGGCTGCGCTCCTTACAAGGCCTTGCTGACGCATGGTTTTGTGGTTGACGGCGAGGGCAAAAAAATGTCCAAGTCCAAAGGTAATGTGGTGGCGCCGCAAAAAGTGTCCGACACGCTCGGCGCCGATATTTTGCGGCTTTGGGTGGCATCGACCGACTATTCAGGCGAGCTGTCAATTTCTGACGAGATTTTAAAACGCGTGGTGGAGAGCTATCGGCGTATCCGTAATACGCTGCGATTTTTACTCGCCAACACCTCGGACTTTAATCCACTGACAGACGTGGTGCCTGTGGTCGATATGCTGGAAATCGATCGCTACGCGCTTGCCCGTATCGCGCAATTGCAGCTCGAACTGCGCCAGCATTTCAATGACTACGAATTTCACCCAGTGGTGGCCAAGCTGCAGATGTATTGCTCCGAAGATCTCGGCGGTTTTTATCTCGACATCTTGAAAGATCGGCTTTACACCAGCGGAATTGCCTCGCCCGCGAGACGCTCGGCGCAGACGGCAATCTGGCATATCACGCAGGCCTTGTTACCCTTGATGGCACCAGTGCTTTCGTTCACGGCCGAAGAAGCCTTTGCCGTATTTGTTCATCCTGATGACTACACAAAAGCAGGTGAGACGATTTTTACGCAGTCGTTTTACACACTGCCTGCGGTGGAGGCGACCGACGTGCTGCTGGAAAAATTTACGACCTTGCGCGCGATCCGGGCCGATGTGCAAAAGCAGCTGGAAGATGTACGGGTATCAGGTGCAATTGGCTCATCCTTGCAGGCCGAAGTCAGGCTGCGTGCAACCGGCGAAAAATATGCGCTGCTCAATACACTGGGCGACGATCTGAAATTTATATTGATCACTTCGGCGGCCCAACTTGAACGCGTTGATACGGTCGAAGAGGAAGCGGTACTGGTGACGCCATCGGCCCACGAAAAATGCGAGCGCTGCTGGCATTATCGTGCCGATGTCGGTGCGCACGCCGCGCATACGGGACTATGCGGACGCTGTGTGGCCAATCTGTTTGGTCAGGGCGAACCACGTCGGGTAGCCTGATCGACCCTTCTCGCGACGAACAACACCAAGGATCAAGATGGCAAGGAAAAATGCAGGGTCGTCAGGCAGTGCCAGTGTCACGCTGTGGTTAGGTATTGCACTGATCGTGGTGCTGTTTGATCAGATTTCCAAAATTACGATGAGCCGTTTGCTCGAATTTGGTCAGTCTGAGCCGGTCACCTCGTTTTTTAATCTGGTGATGGTTTATAACAAAGGCGCCGCATTCAGCTTTCTGGCGGATCAGCAAGGTTGGCAGCGTTATCTGTTTGCTGGCATTTCGCTGGCCGCTTCGCTGCTGATTATCTGGATGTTGAAGCGCAATCCTTCGCAGCGACTATTTTGCTGGGCGCTGGCCTTGATACTGGGTGGCGCGATCGGCAATCTGATTGATCGTCTGGCCTACGGTCATGTGATCGATTTTCTGGATGTCTATTTTTATGGCTGGCACTGGCCGGCATTCAATGTCGCCGATAGTGCCATTACGATCGGTGCCGGTCTGTTCATCCTTGATGAATTTCGCCGGGTTAATCGTTAGAGGTGGTGATGGATCTTTTTGGCAAACGGATCGTACTCGGACTCACCGGCGGCGTTGCCTGCTACAAGGCCGCCGAGCTGGCGCGTGCACTAATCAAGGCAGGTGCTACGGTGCAGGTGGTGATGACGGACGCGGCGCGACATTTCATTACACCGGTGACGATGCAGGCTTTGTCTGGCAGGCCGGTATTTACCGATCAATGGGATAGTCGCGTTGCCAATAATATGGCGCATATCGACCTGAGTCGTGACGCTGACGCGATCTTGATTGCGCCTTGCTCCGCGGATTTTATGCGTAAGCTGGTACATGGTGCGGCCGATGATTTGCTTTCAACCTTGTGTCTCGCACGTCCTTCCACGGTGGCTTTGTTGGTCGCCCCGGCCATGAACGTAGAGATGTGGCAAAACCCGGCAACACAACGCAATGTCGCGCAGTTGGCGCAAGATGGCATTACGCTGTTGGGGCCGGCCGCCGGTGAGCAGGCCTGCGGTGAGATAGGCTTGGGCCGCATGCTGGAGCCGGAGCAGCTGCTCGAAGAGATGACGGCGTTTTTTCAGCCCAAACTATTAGCGGGAAAACGGGTGCTGATCACGGCAGGCCCGACCTTTGAGCCCATTGATCCGGTACGTGGCATTACCAATCTTTCCTCAGGCAAGATGGGCTATGCGCTGGCGCGTGCGGCACGCGCCGCTGGCGCTGTCGTCACACTCGTGTCGGGCCCGACCGCTCTGACCGTGCCTGCGGGCGTCAAGCAGTTGCCTGTGATGACGGCGCGAGAGATGTATGACGCGGTAATGGCGCAGGTTGATGGGCAACATATATTTATTGCGGTTGCCGCAGTGGCAGACTGGCGGGTCGCCGCAGTGAGTGCGCAAAAAATCAAGAAACAACAAGGCGCGTTGCCGGATCTGAAATTTGAACAAAACCCCGATATCCTCGCCACTGTCGCGGCCCTGCCGCAGGCGCCGTATTGCGTCGGCTTTGCCGCTGAATCCGACAATCTGCTCGAGTATGGCCGGGTTAAGCGCGAAAAAAAGGGGATCCCGCTCTTGGTCGGCAACATCGGCCACCAGACTTTCGGGAAAGATGACAATGAGTTGGTGTTGTTTGATCAGGCAGGGCACCAGCCCCTGCCCCGCGCAGATAAAGACACATTGGCCCGCCAACTCGTGGCCGAGATTGCACGCCGGCTCTGACCCATTCCTTTTAGTCCATTAATCCCAGCTCCCATGAAAACCATCGACATCAAAGTTCTCGACCCGCGTATGAAAGAACAACTTCCGGCGTACGCCACCTCGGGCAGCGCCGGGCTTGATTTGCGTGCCTGCATTGCGGAGCCCGTCACGATCGAGCCTGGTAGCACGCATTTAATTCCAACCGGTCTGGCGATTCACATTGCCGACCCCGGTTATGCCGCGATGATTTTGCCGCGCAGTGGATTGGGCCACAAACACGGGATCGTTCTGGGCAATCTGGTTGGCCTGATCGACTCGGACTATCAAGGCGAACTCATGGTGTCGACCTGGAACCGGGGCAGCACCGCCTTTGTGCTCAATCCAATGGAGCGACTGGCTCAGTTGGTGATCGTGCCGGTGCTTCAGGTAGCATTCAATGTCGTCGATTCGTTTGATGCCAGCGTGCGCGGCGAAGGCGGCTTTGGCAGCACAGGTAAAAAATAGGTAGAGGGCTTGTGAGCAAAAAGGTCGTCTCGGCGCTACCCGCACGCGTGATAGATCAAGCGCAGCAGTTTTTTGGGCTGCTACGTGACTCGCTTTGCAGCATTCTTGCTGGTCTGGCTCTGGCATCTTGCACGACCCTTCCTTCGCAACCAGCTTCCCCACCACCGGCGCAGCCACCTGCACGGACACCTGCAGCAACAACCCGTAATCCCGCCTTGGCGATGCTCGCGTCCCACGTTGCGAGGCAGGAGCGTCTGTACCGCATTGCCGCCCCTCTGCTGGTCAAGAATGCACTGCTCTGTCGGACCAACTCCCGCGCGCTGCTGGGTTTTACCGCAAAGAATCGTATGTCTTATTCGGCTGACATGGTCGACGCGGCAAAAGACTTATTGAGCTTGGACGATCGACTACAGGTGATGAGTGTGCTCGAAGGCGGTGGCGCAATGCGCGCGGGCATAAAAGCTGGTGATGTATTGTTGAGTGTGCAGGATGTAACACTACCGCAAGGAAAAAATGCCGAGACCGAAGCGGCACGCCTGCTTGCAGGCGTCGTCAGCGGTGCGTCGAGGTTGTCAGTTCGTGTCTTGCGAGACGGACAGCCGCTCACAATTGACGTACCCACGACCATGGCGTGCGCCTTTGCCATTGAGCTTGGTCATGTCGATTATGTGAACGCCTATAGCGATGGCAGGCGCATTCTGCTCACGCGCGGCATGCTCGATTTCTTAACGACCGATACCGCCATTGCGGTCCTCATCGCCAGAGAGATGGCCCACAATATTTTGCAACACCCACAAGCATTACAGATGTCAGGCACCGTCGCTGCAGTGATCGACCAGCTGCAGAGTTTCAAACCTGATTTGTCCGCTCTGGCGGGCAGCAGCGGCATTAAAACGTTGGCTCCAAAGATGGACGAAGAGGCCGATAGACTGGCACTCTATTTGTTGGCACGGGCAGGCTACGACCCGGGTACTGCCATTACGACGCTACAAGGATTGGCCGCGGTGAACCCGCAGTCGGTCGCGAATGGTTATACGGCTTTACATCCGTTGAGTCCGCAACGCGTGGCGCTCATGACGCAGACAGTGGCAGAGATTAGACAAAAACAAATAGCGAAAAAAGCGGTGCTACCTTAGCGCTTGCTCTATTGTGTGCAGACAAAAAAATCTCCGCAAGCTGATCAGCCTGCGGAGATTTTTTTGTTGTACAACGCTTATTCGACTTCCGCTGCTTCTTGCGGTGGTGCTGCTGGCGGTGGTGCATCACCTTCAAAGAACTCCAGCTTGATCGCTTCTTTTTCGTCGAGATCCACCGTCACGCGACCACCCGAGACAAGCTTGCCGAACAAGAGTTCGTCGGCGAGCGCCTTGCGGATCATGTCTTGAATCAATCGCGACATCGGACGTGCACCCATCAAAGGGTCAAAACCTTTCTTGGCCAAAAAGCGGCGCAGATTATCAGTAAAGACTGCCTCAACTTTTTTCTCATGTAACTGCTCTTCAAGCTGCATGAGGAATTTATCGACCACGCGCAGAATGATTTCTTCGTCGAGCGCCTTGAAGCTGATGATCGAGTCGAGACGATTCCGGAACTCCGGCGTAAACATGCGCTTTATATCGATCAACTCATCACCGGCCTGCTTGCCGTCGGTAAAACCAATTGAGCGCTTCTGCAAACTCTCGGCGCCGGCATTGGTGGTCATGATGATAATCACGTTACGGAAATCAGCCTTGCGACCGTTGTTGTCGGTCAGCGTGCCATGATCCATCACCTGCAGCAGAATATTAAAAATATCGGGATGCGCTTTTTCGATTTCGTCGAGCAGCAACACCGCGTGCGGCTTCTTGGTGATGGCCTCGGTCAGTAAACCACCTTGATCAAACCCCACATAACCCGGCGGCGCACCAATAAGGCGACTCACCGCATGACGCTCCATGTATTCCGACATGTCAAAGCGAATCAGCTCAATGCCCATAATGAAGGCGAGCTGCTTGGCGACTTCGGTCTTACCCACCCCGGTCGGGCCAGAGAACAAAAACGAGCCGATCGGTTTGTCGGTTTTGCCCAAACCCGCACGCGCCATCTTGATGGCCGAGGCCAACGCTTCGATGGCTGGCTCCTGACCGAATACCACGTTTTTCAGGTCGCGCTCAATCGTTTGCAGCTTGCTGCGGTCGTCTTGATTAATCGACTGCGGCGGGATGCGCGCGATCTTGGAGATAATGTCTTCAATCTCGGATTTGCCGATGGTTTTCTTTTGTTTGGATTTCGGCAGAATACGCTGCGCAGCACCCGCTTCATCGATCACATCAATGGCCTTATCGGGCAGATGACGGTCGTTGATGAACCGTGCGGCGAGTTCCGCTGCCGAGGTCAGCGCGGACGCCGAATATTTCACGCCATGATGTTCTTCAAAGCGGGATTTCAGACCACGGAGGATCTGTATCGTCTGCTCGACCGTCGGCTCATTGACATCGATTTTTTGAAAGCGACGCGATAGCGCATGGTCTTTTTCGAATACGCCACGGAATTCATTGAATGTGGTCGCGCCGATGCATTTGAGCTGACCACTCGAGAGCGCAGGCTTCAACAAATTGGACGCATCTAATGTGCCACCGGACGCCGATCCGGCCCCGATGATGGTGTGGATCTCATCAATGAAAAGAATGCCGTTAGGGTTATCTTTGAGCTGCTTGAGCACGGCCTTCAGCCGCTGCTCAAAGTCACCGCGATATTTTGTTCCGGCCAGCAGCGCGCCCATATCAAGCGAATAGACTACGGCGTTTTGTAAAATTTCCGGTACATCGCCTTGCGTGACACGCCAGGCCAGACCTTCCGCGATAGCGGTCTTGCCAACACCGGCTTCGCCGACGAGCAGGGGATTATTTTTGCGGCGACGGCACAGGGTTTGAATCACGCGCTCCACTTCGGACTCGCGCCCGATCAGAGGATCGATTTTGCCTTCAGCCGCAAGTTTATTGAGATTTTGCGTGAACTGGTCAAGCGCGCTTTCTTTATGCGGTGCTTCGGCCTGTGTTTCATCACCACCCTCGGAGGCCTTTTGCGGCTCCGACTGTTGATCTTTGCGCACGCCGTGAGAGATAAAGTTGACAACATCCAGACGCGTGACGCCCTGCTGATGCAAATAGTAAACCGCATGCGAATCTTTTTCGCCGAATATTGCCACGAGCACATTGGCGCCGGTGACTTCTTTTTTGCCATTGGAAGCCGACTGCACATGCATGATCGCGCGCTGAATCACACGCTGGAAGCCCAGCGTGGGCTGCGTGTCGACTTCACTGGTGCCTGGCACCGTAGGTGTATTGTCGCTAATAAAATTGGTCAAGGTTTTGCGGAGGTCATCGATGTTGACCGCGCAAGCCCTTAAGACTTCGGCCGCCGACGGATTATCAAGCAGGGCTAGCAGCAAATGCTCAACCGTGATGAACTCATGGCGCGCTTGTCGCGCTTCGACAAAAGCCATGTGCAAACTAACTTCGAGTTCCTGGGCAATCATGCTTCCTCCATCACGCACTGCAAAGGGTGTCCCGCTTTTCGGGCGTGGGTTAAGACGAGTTCAACTTTCGTGCTGGCAATATCTTTGGGATATATGCCACACATTCCTTTTCCATCACGATGTACTTTGAGCATAATTTGCGTCGCAGTTTCACGATCTTTGCTGAAATACTCCTGAATAATGGCCACCACAAATTCCATCGGGGTGTAATCATCATTCAATAACAAGACCTGATACATCGGTGGCGGTTTAACCGCCTGCTTCTGCTCCTTGCGAACAAGGACAGTGCCATTCTCATCCTTAGTTGCCATACGTCTATTTTAATGCGTTCATCATCATGCGTAACGGAGAAAATCAGCATCATCCGGCTTTGAGCTCGATATTACGCGCTTTCGTGACAGAGCGCAGACGGCACCGCTCTGCGGCGCCGATTATTCCTCATTCTGCGGTCATTACAGGCTAAGTCTAGCACTTTTGGCAATTAACTTGACTTTTCTATTTTTTACGCAAACAATGTTATTTATCAATATGTGCGGGTAGGCACGGATTGATCAGGAGGGGGCAATATAAGAGGGGGCAGCGTTACGCGAGGCTTCTTGCTTTTAGGGCTCGTGTGATTGTTTCATATTGGAAAGACGCTTTTATGGCAACTGGTACAGTCAAATGGTTTAACGATGCCAAAGGCTTTGGCTTCATCACACCGGACGACGGTGGCGAAGATTTATTCGCCCACTTCTCCGCGATTCAAATGAATGGCTTCAAAACCCTCAAAGAAGGGCAAAAAGTATCGTTCGAGGTAACGCAAGGCCCCAAAGGCAAGCAAGCTTCCAACATCAACAACGCCTGATTACACATTAGGACCCGCTTCAAAACCCCCGTTACAACCGGGGGTTTTTTATTAGCCAACATGATTATTGACCCGCTGGAATCCGGATAGTTCATTTAAACAGGAATAGTCAGTTTCACTATATTGCATGAAAAAAATCTATCCGAATAAAAAGAAAAGCCGGGTTAACCCGGCTTTTCTTTTTATTGATTAGCGACTATTAATTACATGTGCTCAATCATCACGTCGCCAAATCCAGAACAAGACATTTGGGTCGCACCTTCCATCAACCGGGCGAAGTCATAGGTAACACGCTTTGAGGTAATGGATTTTTCCATCGAACTGATGATCAAATCTGCCGCTTCAAACCAACCCATGTGACGTAGCATCATTTCTGCCGACAAAATCAAAGAACCGGGGTTTACATAATCTTTACCGGCGTACTTTGGTGCAGTACCGTGGGTGGCTTCGAACATGGCAACCGTGTCAGACAGATTAGCGCCAGGCGCAATACCAATCCCGCCAACTTGCGCTGCCAGCGCGTCGGAGATGTAGTCACCGTTCAGATTGAGTGTTGCAATGACGCTGTACTCATTCGGACGCAGCAAAATTTGTTGCAGGAAAGCATCGGCAATTGAATCTTTGACGATGATGTCTTTGCCGGTTTTAGGATTTTTAAACGTGCACCATGGGCCGCCATCAATCAGCGTCGCGCCAAATTCTTTTTGTGCCAGTGCATACGCCCAATCGCGGAAACCGCCTTCGGTGTATTTCATGATGTTGCCTTTGTGAACGATCGTCACGGACGGCTTGTCATTATCAATCGCGTACTGGATGGCTTTGCGCACCAGGCGCTCGGTACCTTCACGCGAGACGGGCTTGATACCGATTCCGGAAGTTTGCGGGAAGCGGATTTTCTTGACACCCATCTCCTTGATCAGGAAATCGATGACTTTCTTTGCACCGTCGGTACCTTCTTGCCATTCGATACCCGCATAAATGTCTTCGGAGTTTTCACGGAAAATGACCATATCGGTCTTTTCAGGCTCACGCAGCGGCGAAGGTACGCCTTTGAAATAACGCACCGGACGCAGACAAACATACAGATCAAGCTCCTGACGCAGTGCGACGTTGAGCGAACGGATACCACCGCCCACTGGGGTCGTCAGCGGGCCCTTGATGGACACCACGTAATCTTTCAATACTTTCAGTGTTTCCTCTGGTAGCCACACGTCGGGGCCGTACACCTTGGTCGATTTTTCGCCAGCGTAGATTTCCATCCAGCTGATCTTGCGCTTGCCGCCGTAGGCTTTGGCCACGGCCGCATCTATCACCTTGATCATGACAGGACTAATGTCAACGCCGGTTCCATCACCCTCGATATAGGGCAGGATAGGATTGTCGGGAACGTTGAGAGAGAAATCGGCATTGACGGAGATTTTCTCGCCCGTAGCAGGTACTTTGATATGTTGGTACATCATGATCTCCGAAGATTAGCGGCTAGACAGAATTGTAGTTTGCGTCTCGTGAACGGCAAAGCACATTTGAAGCGAAGAATTGCCTAAGTCTTATATAAGACATAAGACCGATTTCACATTATGCATCAGAATTTTACTGCGTGCCACAAAAAATGCCGGCCAAAAACATAAAATCAGCAAGCAAGGGCGCTAGCGGGCTTACAATCGCTCCGTTTTTTGCTTGATCTGCCTATCTGCTGAAGCCCCGCATGCCACTCATTCTTTTTAACAAGCCATTTCAGGTCATGAGCCAGTTTTCGGCTCACCCCGAACGGGCTTCATTGGCGGATTTTATCGGCCTACCCGGCGTCTATCCGGCCGGCCGGCTTGATGCCGACAGCGAAGGCCTGATGCTGCTCACCGACGATGGCTTGCTGCAACACACGATCAGCCATCCGGATCAGGGCAAAGAAAAAACGTATTTGGCACAAGTTGAAGGCAGCGTCGATGCCTCGACCCTGTCCAAATTGCGTGCGCCCATCGATTTGGGCGACTTCACCACCCTACCCTGCCGCGCGGTGCAGATTGAAGCGCCGGCCTGGCTTTGGCCGCGTGATCCGCCGATACGCCATCGCCAGCATGTCCCAACCAGCTGGCTGGCGATCACGCTAACTGAAGGCAAAAACCGGCAGGTGCGCAGGATGACCGCGGCCGTAGGTTTACCGACGCTTAGGCTAATCCGATCTGCGATCGGGCCGTTTTCATTGGCTTCCCACCCCTTGCTTCCCGGTGAGTGGCGCGAAGTGAGACCAGCTGATTAGCAAAATAATAATTAATCTCCCCTTATCGTCTAGCGTCGATTTACACTATCGCCTTTCCATACTGAGCAGCTCAAGCATGAAAAAACCAGGTTTACGCGCATTGGTATTGATGTCATTGCTGTCTACGGCGCCGATCAGCCCAATGGCGAGCGCTCAGCAGCGGCTACCAATAGCCACGATCAACATCGGGATTCATCTGATTCAGGCCGAACTCGCCATCGCCGACGAAGAGCGCGCACAAGGCCTGATGTTCCGGGAAAAAATGGGGCAAAACGAGGGGATGGTATTCCGCTTCAGCAGCGCCAGAGAGGTCTGCATGTGGATGAAAAATACGCCGCTGCCTTTGTCTGTAGCGTTCATTGATGAGAGCGGCGGCATCATCAATATTGAGGACATGCAGCCCCAAACACTGGAGGCGCACTGCGCAAAAAAACCGGCGCGCTATGCGTTGGAAATGAATCAGGGGTGGTTTAAGAGCAAAAACATCAAAGCCGGTAACAAGGTGTCCGGGCTGCCAAAATGAAAAAACCCGCCGGGCTTGCCTTCGGCGGGTTTCAATCTAACTTTGCCTGCAACATCAGCCGAAGCCGCGCAGGCATTCAGCGTCAAGCAATCAAGCGAGCGCTTTGAGAGCAGCAGACAGACGGCTCTTATGACGAGCTGCTTTGTTTTTGTGGATAATTTTCTTGTCCGCGATACGATCGATGATCGAGATCGATGACTGGAACACCAGCGCTGCAGCAGCTTTATCACCGGCATCGATGGCTTTACGAACCGATTTGATTGCGGTACGCAGGGTCGAACGCTGACTGGAATTGTGCGCGTTCAGCTTGACTGCCTGGCGTGCGCGCTTGCGCGCTTGTGCGGTATTTGCCATTACTGTTTCCTGATGGTGGATGGCCCTGCCGGGCACACTGCCCGGGGACGGAATTTGGGAAAACGCGGAGTATATCCGGTTTTTGGCTTCGCAGCAAATAAGACCTTGTAAAGGCCATTAGGGCCGCGTCCGGCCAATTTTTATCAAACTAAAAACTACGCCCATGAAACCCTTGCCCGCCTGCGACTATAATCAGCCGCCATGAACTTGCACAAAACGCTTGCCACCGTCTCTGGTATGACGATGCTGTCCCGGATTACCGGCCTCGTCCGCGAGGTATTGATTGCCCGCACCTTCGGCGCATCCATCTACACCGATGCGTTTTTTGTCGCATTTCGCATCCCCAATTTATTACGTCGCCTGTTTGCTGAGGGCGCTTTTTCGCAGGCATTCGTGCCCATTCTGGCCGAGTATAAGAATCAGCAAGGTGACGACGCGACGCGCTCGATGATCAATCATGTGGCCACTGTCCTTGCCTGGGTCTTGCTTGCAACCTCACTCTTGGGCATCGTTGCCGCCCCCACGATTGTTTTGCTGATTGCCAGCGGCTTTGCCGGCGACCCTTCTGCGATGCACCTGTCGGTGGTCATGACCCGAATAATGTTTCCGTATATTTTGTTCATGTCACTCGTCGCTCTGTCCGGCGGCATTCTCAATACTTGGCGCGAGTTTCGCGTGCCGGCATTCACCCCAGTTCTATTAAATCTGACGTTTATCGCTGCCTCGCTGTTTCTGGCACCGCACATCGCCCAACCTGTCTATGCACTTGCCATCGCTGTATTTATCGGTGGCTTGGTGCAACTGACGTTTCAGATACCAGCATTACGCAAGATCGGCATGTTGCCGCGCATTGGCCTGAACCCTTTTTCCGCCCTGCGCGACGCGGGCGTGCGGCGCGTGCTCAAGCAAATGCTGCCGGCGACCTTTGCCGTATCGGTCGCCCAGATCAGCCTCATCATCAATACCAATATTGCCTCCCATCTGGCCGACGGCAGCGTCTCGTGGCTCTCCTACGCAGACCGCTTGATGGAGCTTCCTACCGGATTGCTGGGCGTTGCACTGGGTACGATTTTGCTGCCCAGTTTGTCCAAAGCCCATGCCTGCGGCGACCAGAAAGAGTATTCGGCTTTGCTAGATTGGGGCTTGCGCCTGACGTTTTTACTGGCCATGCCGGCAGCCGTTGCACTGATGGTCTTATCCGAACCGATCACCACAACGCTTTTTCACTACGGGAAATTTGATCCGCATTCAGTTGACATGACAGCGCGGGCACTGGTGGCGTATGGCGTAGGTCTGATGGGACTGATCCTGGTAAAAATTCTGGCACCGGGCTTTTATGCGAAACAAGATATACGCACGCCTGTCAAAATCGGCATTGGCGTGTTGATTGCCACACAACTGATGAATTTATTATTTGTTCCCTGGATTGCGCACGCTGGCTTAGCCCTGTCGATTGGCCTGGCCGCCACCTTGAATGCCGCCTTCCTGTTTTTCATCTTGAAAGCGCGCGGTATCTATCGACCTGAGCCGGGCTGGGGAATATTTGTGCTGCGTCTGGCGATTGCCCTCATTTTGCTGGCGATGGCGGGCTGGGGTATCGCCAGCCAATTTGACTGGCTGGCCATGCGGACAACACCGTGGATGCGTATCGGCGCGCTCTTGCTAGTCATACTGGCTTGTGCCGGCAGTTATTTCGGTGCGCTGCTACTGATGGGATTTCGGTTTAGTGACTTCAGGCGTATCTCGAATTAATTAGTGAAAAGCGGACCCAACGGATGATCAAGCCTCTGGATTATTTTGCCGCGCTAGTACAGCAAGATGATGCTATTCCGCTGTTTGAAGCGGCGTTGTCGATCGCCCAGGATGAGGACCCTACACTCGACCTGACGGCCGGCATGGTAGAGCTCGACAAACTTGCGATTCAACTCAAGCGCCGGCTGCCGTCTGATGTCGGGCAAATTCCCAAGCTGCGCTTATTAAATCAGTTTTTCTATCAGGAACTCGGATTTGCCGGTAACGTAAATGATTACTATGATCCGAATAACAGCTACCTGCACAAGGTCTTACTGAGCCGTCGCGGGATTCCGATTTCACTGGCCGTTATTTATATGGAGCTCGCACAGCAAGTCGGACTCAATGTCAGGGGGATTTCTTTTCCTGGTCATTTTTTGATGAAGCTCTCGGTTAAAAATGGTGACATCATTCTTGATCCTTTCAATGGCGCGAGCCTCTCGCGCGAGGAGCTCGAAGAACGTCTGGAGCCGTATTTTCTTCAACCGCAAGACAGCGCCAGTTTGCCTATGGCGAGTTTGCTCGAGGACGCGCAACCGCGGGTAATTCTGGTGCGCATGCTGCGCAACCTCAAAGCGCTCTATGCTGAACAACCGCGCTGGCAGCAATTTTTAAACGTGCAACAGCGACTGGTGGTGCTCTTGCCCGATGAGATCAGCGAGCGACGTGATCGCGGACTCGCCTTTGCCAACCTCGATTGTCCGCAGGCGGCATTGCAGGATCTGGAGGCTTATCTGGTGCGGTGCCCGGATGCGTCCGATGCCGAACTGCTGCGAGATCGTCTGTCTGACTTGCGCGCAGCGACACGCAAGCTGAATTGATCAGCCTTTCGCGCGCGCCTCAATCGTTTCCCATTTTTCAAGACTCTCGATGAGCAAAGCATCAATCTCGGTAAATCGCTGATTGAGCTTTTGCATTTCTTCCGGCGCCTTTTGATAGAGATCCGGATCAGCCAGCCGGGCCGAAATGCTTGCCTGCTCTGCCTCAAGATCAGCAATCAGCTGCGGCAATTGCTCAAGCTCACGCTGCTCTTTGAAGCTGAGTTTTTTTTGCTTCGGTGCGAGTGCGGCTGCGGCTGCCGGTGACGCCGCCTTGGTCTCGGGCTTGATCGTCTCTTTAGCTTGTGGCCGCGCGACCTGCCGCACCCGCTCCCAATCAGCATAACCCCCAACATATTCGCGCCAGAATCCCTCGCCTTCGGCCACGATCACCTGCGTGACGACATTGTCGAGAAAAGTGCGATCGTGGCTAACCAAAAATACCGTACCGCTATATTCTTCCAACAGTTGCTCGAGCAATTCCAGCGTATCAATATCGAGGTCATTGGTGGGCTCATCAAGCACGAGCACATTGGCCGGCTTAGCAAACAGACGCGCGAGCAACAGCCGGTTACGTTCGCCGCCAGAGAGCGATTTGACTGGCGACCTGGCACGCTCGGGAGCAAACAGGAAGTCGCTCAGATACGTCATCACGTGTTTGCGTTGCCCATTGACCTCGACCCAGTCACTGCCGGGAGCAATCGTATCGGCCAGACTAGCCTCTTCATTTAATTGGGCGCGCATCTGATCGAAGTAGGCAACCTGTAGCTTGCTACCCTGACGCACGGTCCCACTATCCGGTGTTTCTTCACCCAGTATCAGCTTCAAGAGCGTGGTCTTGCCCGCGCCGTTCATACCTATCAGGCCGACTTTATCGCCCCGCATGATGGTGGCACTGAAGTTACACACAATCTGCTTGCTACCATAGGCTTTACTGACCTCCAATAGCTCGGCTACGATCTTGCCGGAGCGCTCGCCGGCACCAAGATCCATCTTGACCTGCCCTTGCTGATCACGGCGCCGGCTACGCTCTTCGCGCAAGGCTTCGAGCTGACGCACGCGGCCTTCATTGCGTGTACGACGCGCCTGCACACCTTTACGAATCCAGACTTCTTCTTGCGCGAGGACTTTATCAAACTTCGCATTTTCAACATCTTCAATGGCAAGTTGCTCTGCCTTTCTGACCTGATAAGCAGTGAAATTACCCGGGTAGGATAAGAGGCGTCCACGATCGAGTTCGATAATCCGGGTGGCGACGTTGTCAAGAAAACGGCGATCATGGGTAATGAACAAGACGCTACCCTTGAAGTCACGCAAGAGCTCTTCAAGCCAGGCAATCGAAGAAAAATCAAGATGGTTGGTTGGCTCATCGAGCACCAATACATCTGGTGCCGACACTAGCGCACGCGCCAGAGCCACCCGTTTTTTCATGCCGCCGGAGAGGGTATTCATGATGCTGCCGGCGTCAAGATTAAGTCGATGCAAGGTCGTCTCAACCCGGTTGTTGAGATTCCAGCCGTCGACGACATCGAGCAAGGATTGTATTTGCTGCATGCGCTCCATCAGCGCATCATCATTGTCGCCACCAAATTGTGCCGTCAGACCGTCATATTCGGAGAGAAGCGCTTGCGTATTCCCCATGCCCATGGCGACGGTATCAAATACAGACATCGCCAGATCAAATACGGGCTCCTGATCGACATAGGCAATCCGTATGCCTTGCTGCATCGTCAGCAATCCGTCGTCAAGCTTGATCAGACCGGAGAGCACTTTCAGCAGGGAAGATTTGCCAGTGCCGTTACGGCCGATCAAACCAACCCGCTCACCGATCTCAATTGAGAATTCGGTGTGATCAAGCAAGGCGACGTGACCAAACGCGAGCTGCGCGTCGCTGAGAGAAATAACTGCCATGAGTGTGTGAGGGCTGTTGTTGAACGCCCTGCCGTGAGATAAATGAAGCCACTATTGTACCGACTGGTGCCCGCTGACGCTAACATGCTGCAGTAGCACGATAGGTCTGGGCTATAATCTTCGCCGTGCTGGCGTGTCTTTGCGGCATGCGCGTCTCGCCGTAGTTCAATGGATAGAACGAGTGCCTCCTAAGCGCTAGATACAGGTTCGATTCCTGTCGGCGGGACCAAACCCAAGCCAGATTTTTCTCTTTCATCGCGCCGCTGGCGGCGTGCTCTCCTCAACTAGCGGGCGACACACTCTGCTCTTCTTCACCGGCGTCAAAATCGAGTTCAACGCGTGCGCCGTTAGGATCGTAAAAAAATAATTGCCACACACCGGTTTCCTGTTGACGTACCAAGTTGTAAGGCAAGGCGCGTGACTTCAGTTGCGCCAGCGTGCGCGCCAAACCGGTCGCCGAAAAGGCCATGTGATCCAATACTCCCGCTTTTTCAGCAGGCAGTGCGCCTTTATCCATGATGTGCAGGACAGGCTGTTCATGACAGTACATCCACGCACCCGGAAACGACATGGGCGGACGGTAGCCCGTCGTCAGTCCCAGTAATTCCTGATAAAAGCGAACCGTTTCTTCAAGGGCATCCGTAACGATAGTGAAATGATTCATTCCGGTGACAGCCATCGTGTATTCTCACTTTGCATAAAGTGCCCGGAGCGGGCGAAAACTATTTTGTGCGATGATCTGGCTCGTCAGCTTGCACGGCCGCAATCATCGTGCGCTAGGCCGATTTTACCCAACGCAGCGCCCGCTGTTCTTCGCAGCACGGTCGCACAATCTAAACCGTACAGGGAGTCATCCATGCGTTCCATTTGGATTATATTGAGTTTTCTTTCTACGACCGCGCTGGCGGACACTGTCACCGTTTTCAAAGACTGCAAAAGCTGTCCCGAGATGGTCATCATACCGGCCGGTAATTTCATGATGGGCACACCCGATACCGAACGTGACGACCCTAACGCCAGCACGAACGACAAAGAAAAGCCGCAGCATACGGTGCAGATCCCATCATTCAGCTTGGGAAAATATGAAATAACTCAGGCCGAGTGGGTTGCGGTAATGGGGGAAAACCCAAGCGAAAATGACGGCGACAGGATGCCTGTCGATCATGTGACCTGGGAAATGGGCCAAGAGTTTGTGAAAAAATTAAGCACACTGACGGGTAAAAATTATCGCATTCCCTCGGAAGCCGAATGGGAATACGCAGCCCGCGCCGGCAGCACCACACAGTATTACGATAATAAAGATTCCTCCACGCTGGTTGACTATGCGTGGTATGCGGCAAACTCGCAGCTCCAAGCCCATCCCGTCGGCGAGAAAAAAGCCAACCAATTTGGTCTGCACGACATGCACGGCAACGTCTGGGAATGGACGCAAGACTGCTGGAACCCAAACTACACCAACGCGCCGTCTAACCAGATCGCCTGGGAGGAAGGCAATTGCGCGTCCCGTGTAATCCGGGGCGGCTCTTGGTTCAATATTCCACGCAATCTACGATCGGCATTCCGCATGCGTTTTGGTGTCTTGCTCAAGAGTCCGTATTTCGGTCTGCGCGTGGCGAGATCCAATTAGAAGAGGATGCCCGCCGGCAAAAATAAGTACGCCTTATCCGCGACCGACGTAAGGCATGTTGGTCGCCATGATCGTCATAAAAAGCACATTGCTCTCCAGCGGCAACTGCGCAATGTGCAAGACCGCCTCGCCGACGTGATCAACATTCATTCGCGGCTCTATTTTTGTCGAGCCATCGGCTTGCAAGATGCCAGCGGCCATACGGTCTGTCATTTCGGTAGCAGCATTGCCAATATCAATCTGGCTGCACGCAATCTGATCAGCACGGTAGTCCAGCGCGATCGATTTCGTCATTCCTGTAATCGCATGCTTAGTAGCCGTGTACGGCAAAGAAAAAGGTCGTGGCGTATGGGCCGAAATCGAGCCGTTATTGATAATGCGACCGCCCTTGGGCAACTGCGATTTCATCATGCGGATCGCTTCTTGTGCACATAAAAATGGTCCGCACAAATTGGTGTTGACCACCGCCATCCATTGCTCATAGGTGAGCTCATCGGCCGGTATCGGCGGCGATCCGGTGCCGGCGTTATTAAACAAGACATCAAGTCGCCCAAAGCGGGCTTTCACACTGGCGAACAACGCCTTCACCTCATCCGGATTACCGACATCGCAAGCAATGGCCAACGCGTTGTCGGCCGTGGCCCCAATTGCCGTCATGGCGGCTTCTAATTTATCGAGCTTGCGTCCTGTGAGCACCACCGCATAACCTGCGCCGTGCAGCGCTTTTGCAGCGGCTTTACCAATGCCAGTTCCGGCGCCAGTGATGAGTGCAACCCGGGTATGTGTAGTCGTCATGTGAGAGTTTTTTTAGGTTAAAGATTCGTCTGATTTTTATGTACAGTGACACGTATCGTCATTTCATTTGGCGCATATTATTTCTAATAAAATGCGGTCTGCGGCATTTGCACCGACTTTCGTCATCCGCAACGCGGTCTCCATGCTCCCAATGATCGCGCCCTGCGCATTTTTACCTGCGTATTTGATCACTTTTTCTGAACCGATTTTGCCCAGGCTGCAGTCCACTGTCGTCAGCGCCTGTTCGGACAAAAGCTCCTGACCCTCGAGACTGGTGATCGGTGCAGTGTAATTCGTCATTGTCCAAAAGGTGATCCGATCCTGATCACGACGGACAATCGCCGGATCAAACCATTCCTCCGATTCGGCCAGTTGCGCATAGCGGGTCCATTCGGCATGCGCTGGAATAGTGATCAAAAACGGCATCGCAGCCAAGAGAATTTTTTTCATCAATTGAGCTTGTGCGGTTTACCAAAATCCCCTTCTTTCGGATACAAAAAGGTGGTTTTACTCGGACCCATGCCAATGATCTGAACGATCGCCCCTTCTTCGCCGCCGCCATCGTAGTGGACTCCCGCTGCCGGATGAAACATATAACTGCCCGCCTTAAGCGGCTCAGTAGCGGCCGGGTCCCAACTATCGTCGCGACCGGCCAGCCATGTCCCTTGAATGACGGTAACGTGGCGATCTTCGCCGTGAAAATGCGGCGAGCTCATCACACCAGGGGGGAAATGAGCCCGGATGACATATTGACCAGGCTTGGAAGGGTCGCCAAAGATCAGGGCGATTTTGACGCCTTTACCAGCATCTTTCCAGACGATGTTTTCAGGCGGAGTGACAATAAAATCTTTTTCGCTGGGCGCCGAATAACTTGGTGAACCTACCAGCGCCGTCGCCAGACTGAACGCATAAATCAGAGACCGGGGCTTGCTTCGCATAATAGAGCCTTTATTCGTAATGTGCCGCAATAAAATTGCCATACGAAAACATAGCACAAGTTATTGGGCTCAGAACAACCAGCGCACCAGCCACCGGATAATCAGCACGCTGACAAGCGCCGACGCGACGAGGGCAAGCGCTGCGTGAAATTTATTACGATTCATGGTTTGCCGAGAAAAATGACGGCTGAAATGCCAGCGAAGATAGTAATCCAAGCAAAACCCCCGGAAAAGCTGTTTCTGGAATTTCCAAAACAGCGGCATAATTCAGATGGGCAACTTTCCCGTTTTAATCCATGCGCTGCGCATGCAAACCAAAAAGGACAACAATGAAACTGGTACGTTACGGCCGCCCCGGTCATGAAAAACCTGGACTAATTGACGCAGAAGGCAAACTGCGCGACCTCTCCGGGGTGATTAGCGACATCGGCCCGCTGCAGCTGGCAGACAAATCCCTGGCCAAATTAGCCAAGATCAATCCGGCCAAGCTGCCGGCAGTAAGAGGCAAACCGCGCTTTGGCGTGCCGATTGCCCACGTCGGTAAATTCATCTGCATTGGTCTCAATTATTCTGACCATGCGGCTGAATCCGGCATGCCGATTCCGGCTGAGCCTATCGTGTTCATGAAAGCCGTCACTGCACTGACGGGGCCTAACGATACCGTGATGCTGCCCAAGGGTTCGGAGAAATCCGATTGGGAAGTCGAGCTCGGCATCATCATCGGCACCAAGGCGCAATACGTCAGCGAGAAACAGGCACTTGATTATGTGGCCGGCTACAGCGTTGTCAACGATCTGTCTGAACGCGCATTTCAGCTGGAGCGTGGTCCGCAATGGGACAAAGGCAAAGGCTGCGATACCTTCGGCCCCGTGGGTCCTTGGTTAGTCACCCGTGACGAAGTCCCGAATCCGCAGCGCCTCGCGATGTGGCTCGATATCAACGGCGAGCGCCGCCAGACCGGTAGCACCCGCACGATGATTTTTTCGGTCGCTAAAATCGTTAGCTACCTCAGCCGTTTCATGACACTGATGCCAGGGGATGTGATTGCAACGGGGACGCCGCCGGGTGTGGGCATGGGCATGAAGCCCCCGCAGTTTTTGGCGCACGGTGACGAGATTCGTCTTGGCATCGAAGGCCTGGGCGAGCAGCACCAGCAAGTCACCCGCTACAAAAAAGCCTGATTGAGGGATATGCCGGACGCGGATTTATTCGGCGTCCGGTTGATTCGCCGGCGAGGCCTGCCGGAACGATTCGAGCGCCATGCAAGCGGCATTGATACGCAAAATAGTCGGCATCGCCGAGAGATCACATTGCAAGCGCTGGGCATTGGCAACCTGCGGAATCAGACAGCAATCAGCCAACGTTGGCATCGTGCCAAAACAGTAAATACCAACGCGCGGATCGTGCGCCAAAACCGATTCGATCGCGGCCAATCCCTGCTCGCACCAATGCCGATACCAGCGATTTTTCTCCTCCTCGCTGACCTTCATCTCTTGCGTCAGATAACGCAAGACCCGCAAATTGTTGAGCGGATGAATGTCGCACGCAATCGATAAGGCCAGACTACGCACCCAGGCACGGTCTGCCGCTTTTTTTGGCAAGAGCGCCGGTGTTGGGTAGGTTTCTTCCAGATATTCAACGATCGCCAGCGATTGATTCAGCGCCAGGCCCGTATCGTCATCTAGTAAAACCGGCACCAGCCCATCCGGGCTGAGCGCACGATAGGCTGGGGCAAGTTGCTCGCCACCGCCTTTCAACAGATGCACCGGCACCACCTCGTAAGCCAAGCCCTTGAGGTTTAAGGCGATCCGCACCCGATAGGAGGCGGAACTGCGAAAATAGCTAAAGAGTTTCATGCAGTGGATCCAATGTAAAGTGCGCCATCGCGTTTGACAGAATTATGCCATTGGATGATCTGCCGCCATAAATAGACGATGCCAAAGGAGGATCTCCCACCGAACCCTAAGCGAGAAAATGACACCACACTCCCGTGAATCATTAATTTTATGGAGAATGGCATGCACCGCATGGGCTCAAACAAACCACCTCGACTTCAAGACACCACGCCGATCACCGATCAGCGAACAAAAAAACAAACGCTAAAAGATAACAGCAGCTTTATCAGTCCTGCGCAAAATATCGCCCTATCGCAGCACGATGATGCGCAATCCCAGACTGCCGATGAGGATGCCTTATCAGCCGCTATTGCTGCCAGCATGCAGGACGTCCACACGACTAACAAGCGCATGGAGGCACATAAAAAATTTCTGACCCCCTCCCAGATTCATGCGCTTGAACATGGCGATGTAGCAAGCCAACAGGACGCTGACGAAGAGGCATTGGCAATCGGCTTGCAGGCAAGCTTCGACACAATTGAAAAACCGAAGGCCGACGCTGTCGCTAAGAAAAGAGGTATTCCAGAGGAGTACTTCACAGGCCAGCGCCTTGCTGCGGCCCAACTCAGAACATGGTTTACCGATCGAGGTTATGAAATCATCTCAAACCATACAGAAAATAATAACTGCCTGTTGACTTCACTTATTCAGCACGCAACCGGGGATTACCAAAGCGAACACAAGGACAAGGCGGAAAAATACAAAGCTTTGTTGATTCAATCGACAAAAGAAACTATCCAGCCACAAGATTCCCTTTACGAAGACACCCCTGCAATGGCGAGGATCATTGCGATGATCAATAAAGACCATGGCTGCCAGCATCAGGTTGATTTTTATACCGCCAATCTGGGAGACGATCCTTTAGTGACTTCTGTGGGAAAAAGCGACAAGAGGGTGATTATCTTTAATCAGGTCGGGCATTTCGAAGCGGTGCTTCCGCCCAGTAAAAAGCGCTAACAATACGCCGCTGCCAATTCACCAGGCAGCCTGTTAACCACCCAAATACGCCGCAATGACACGCGGATCCTGTAGCAGTCGCTCTGCCGTGTCAGCCAGCACGATCCGACCCGTTTCCATCACGTAGCCGCGCTGCGCAATGCGCAGCGCCTGCCTGACATTTTGCTCCACCAGCAGAATCGTCACGCCTTGCGCTGCGATCGTATTGACCACCTCAAAAATACGCTCCACCATCATCGGCGCCAAACCCATTGAGGGTTCATCCAGCAGTAATAATTGTGGATGACTCATCAGTGCACGCGCCATCGCCAGCATCTGCTGCTCACCGCCGGAGAGCGTACCGGCAAGCTGGGATGCTCTTTCTTTTAAACGCGGGAAGATCGCAAACCATTTATCGATATCAGCGTCAATCTCTGCCTGATCAGTGCGGCAATAGGCACCCATCAATAAATTTTCATGAATGCTCATGCGCGCAAACACGCCACGACCCTCCGGCACCATCGCCAGTTTGCGCTGCACCAGCGTAAACGGCGACGCGCCATCAATCCGCTGCCCCGCATAATCAATACGGCCACTCATCTGTGCCGCCGGCAAGGTATTCGTAATGGCTTTGAGGGTAGTGGTCTTGCCGGCGCCATTGGCACCGATCAGTGTGACGAGTTCGCCGCGGGCGACATCAAGGTCAATGCCCTTGACGGCTTCGATACCACCGTAAGCGACCGTTAAGCCACTGATTTTCAGCAAAGGCTCAGCGACACTCATGCGAGCTCTCCCCCGAGGTAGGCAGCGATCACGGCCGGATTGTGCTGCACCTCGGCAGGCGAACCTTCAGCGATAAGCTCACCATGGTCCAGCACGGTAATGCGGTCGCACAGTCCCATGACCAGCTTGACGTCATGCTCAATGAGCAAAATGGCGGTACCCTGCGCTTTTATTTTTAGCAGCAACGCACGCAAGCCTTCTTTTTCGGTGGCGTTCATGCCGGCAGCAGGTTCGTCAAGCGCCAGCAAGAGCGGCTCGGTTGCGAGAGCCCGCGCGATTTCCAGTCGGCGCTGGTCGCCATACGACAAATGGCGGGACGTACGGTGGGCAAATTGCGCGATACCGACAAATTCCAGCAACGCCATCGCATGAGATTTGATCGCCGCCTCTTCGGCCTGTGCCGCCGCGTGGCGCAAGATCGCGCCCAGTACGCCCTGTCGGGTCCGGACATGACGACCGACCATCACATTTTCGATTGCTGTCATCTCGCCAAACAAGCGGATGTTTTGAAAGGTACGGGCAATACCGGCACGCGCGACTTCATGGGGCGCTGACGGCGAATAGGCTTTGCCGGCCAACTCGAAACGGCCGCTGTCAGGTTGATAGAGACCCGTGATCACATTAAAAAAAGTAGTTTTGCCGGCGCCATTGGGGCCAATCAAGCCAACGATCTGACCCGAAAAAATACGGAGATCGACCTCGGACAAGGCCTGCAAACCGCCAAAGCTCTTACTCGCCCGAGACACGTGCAAGACGACCTGCTTACTCATGCGCGCCCCTCAGAAGACATCGGCAGCGGCCTGTCTTCCGGTCGCGGTGACGGCCAGAGTCCGGCCGGACGTACAAGCATGATCAACACCAGTGCAAGCCCGTACAACAACTGGCGCAAGACTTCAGCTTCTATCCATACCTCTCCCAGCAAGGTCATTTGCAACGGCCCCACGGTATGGCGCAAGACTTCCGGCAAGGCCGCCAGCAAGATCGCCCCGAGCACCACACCAGGAATATGTCCGATGCCACCCAATACCACCATCGCCAACACCGCAATAGACTCTGTGAGCGAAAAAGATTCGGGTGAAATGAAGCCCTGAAATGACGCAAACATCGCACCGGCAACGCCGCCAAATGATGCCCCCATCGCAAACGCCAGCAGCTTCACGTTACGTACATTAATCCCCATGGCCTTGGCTGCAATTTCATCTTCACGAATGGCAATCCAGGCTCGCCCGAGACGAGAGTAATGCAAGCGGTGCGACACAAACACCGTCACGAGGACCAGAAACAAAAACAGAAAGTAATACGCGTTCACGGAGGGCATCGCCCAACCGGCAACCCGAACCATCGCACCCGAACCCGCTTCCCCTGCCAGCGACAGCCCACCTAAGCGCACTGGATCGATCAGGTTGATGCCTTGCGGGCCGTTTGTGATATTGACCGGCCCATTGAGATTATTCATGAAAATGCGAATGATCTCGCCAAAGCCCAGCGTCACAATTGCCAGATAATCGCCACGCAGCTTGAGCGTTGGCGCACCCAGCAACGCACCCGCCAAACCCGCCACCGCGGCACTAAGCGGCACAATCAGCCAGACGGAAAGATGAATGCCATTGGCCGCAATATCAGCGCCACTCAGCGCAACGAGAGCTTCGCCAATGGCGGGATATTCCATCACCAGCGATTCGAGCACGACAGCAAATTGGGGCGATGCGAAGAGACCGGTGAGGTAGGCACCAATCGCAAAAAAAGCGATATACCCCAAGTCCAGTAAGCCGGCGAAACCAACTACGACATTAAGCCCTAGCGCCAGCAAGATGTAGAGCAGCGCCACATCCATGATGCGCACCCACGAGTTACCAAATTGCGCAGCAAAAAAAGGAAAGACCAAGGCCAACACCAGCAAGGCAATCGGTCTCACCCAACTTGACCAACACCTTGGGAATTCAAACGGAAGCAAGCGCGACATCTTGGCGGCCGATTTCAGGAGCGCTCAGCGACACGCTCACCCATGATGCCCGAGGGCCGCACAGTCAGCACGATGATCAACACGATGAAAGCAAAAATATCCTGATAGTGGCTTCCCAGCACGCCACCGGTGAGCTCACCAATATAACCCGCCCCCAGACTTTCTATCAGCCCTAGCACAATCCCGCCCAGCATCGCGCCGTAGATATTGCCAATGCCACCGAGGACCGCCGCCGAAAAGGCTTTCAGTCCTGGCGTAAAGCCCATCGCGAATTGGGCCGAGGCATAATTTGCGGCCCACATGACACCAGCTAAGGCGGCCAGAGCCGCGCCAATAGCAAAGGTAAAAACAATCACGCGATTTGCATCGACACCCATAAGCGCGGCGACCCGCGGATTTTCAGCGACCGCGCGCATTGCACGACCAAGCCGGGTTTTTTGCACAAGGATAGATAGGGCCAGCATTGCCATCGCCGCCAGCACAAGCAACAAAATTTGGGTCGGTGTGATCAAGGCGCCGAACACATGTAATGGTTCGCCAGGCAGCAACTGCGGGAACGGTAAAGGATTGCGACCCCAGATCATCATCGCAAACGTCTGCAACAAAATCGACACGCCAATGGCCGTAATGAGCGGCGCCAGCCGTGGTGCATTGCGCAGTCGGCGATAGGCGATGCGCTCAATCAGAATACTGACCACAATGCAAACCGGAATCGCACCAGCAATGGCAACAAACATCTGTACGCCGCCCGGCAAACCGGGCGCGATCTGCTCTAGTAAATGCAACAAGCTAAGGCTAGTCATTGCGCCGATCATCAATACTTCGCCATGGGCGAAATTAATCAAATTCAGCACGCCGTAAACCATCGTGTAGCCCAGCGCAATGAGCGCATACATGCTGCCCAGTACCAGACCATTGATGATTTGCTGAAACAGGATATCCATGGATTAGGTAGTCGCCGGGCGAGGCAGCAGACCCTTGGGCAAGGGAAAGGTCACGTTTTCTTCCACCCCATCCAGCTCCCGCACACTGGTGGCCCCAAGCGATTTAAGGCGAGCAACCACTTCCTGCACCAAAACCTCGGGAGCAGATGCACCCGCCGTCACGCCGATGCGGCGGCGCCCTTCCAGCCATGCCGGATCGATTTCGCTGGCATTGTCGACCATGAAGGCGAGCGCCCCTTTTTTTTCGGCGACTTCGCGCAAACGGGTTGAGTTGGAACTGCTAGGGCTGCCGACGACAATCACCAGGTCCGCTTCGATGGCCATAAATTTGACCGCATGCTGACGGTTGGTCGTGGCGTAGCAGATATCCCCTTTCTTAGGTTCAGCGATGGTTGGAAACCGCGCCTTCAGCGCCGCAATGATGTCAATCGTATCGTCGACCGACAGCGTAGTCTGCGACACATACGCCAGACGGTCAGGTGCGCTGACGGACAAATTTTGTACGTCGTCCATCGTCTCGACCAGATACATGCCAGCCTCACTTTGGCCCATCGTTCCTTCAACTTCCGGATGGCCGTGATGCCCGATCATGATAATTTCGCGGCCCTCTTCGCGCATCTTAGCGACTTCGACATGCACCTTCGTCACCAGCGGACAAGTCGCATCAAATACTTTCAAGCCACGTGCTTCGGCCTCAATCTTGACCGCCTTGGATACACCATGAGCGGAGAACACCAAATGATTCCCCGCTGGGACATCGGTCAGTTCTTCGATAAAGACTGCACCTTTTTTACGCAAGTCTTCCACCACATACGCGTTATGCACGATCTCATGGCGGACATAGATAGGCGCGCCAAACTGCGCCAACGCTCGCTCGACAATCTCAATGGCGCGATCAACCCCTGCGCAAAAACCTCTAGGCTGGGCCAGCAAAATCTCTTTATCCATCGCTCTCTCCCACAAACAAATAGCCCGATCCGGCGCTTACAACACACCAATGATTCGAACCTCGAATTTTACGTGCTGGCCGGCTAACGGATGATTGAAATCAAACAGCGCATCGTGCTCCCCCTTTTCCCGCAGCATCCCGGCAAAACGTCCACCACCGGGCGCGGCAAAATCGACCAGATCACCGATCGCATAGTCGGCATCTTCTTGCGAGTTTTGAGCCAGCGTTGCCAGTGATACCCGTTGCAATAAATCCGGGTTGCGCGGACCGTAGGCCTGCTCGGGCGTCAGCACAAATGTCTGGTGTGCGCCTTCCGGCAAACCAATCAGGCAGGCTTCCAGAAATGGAGCGAGCTGGCCCCCCCCCATCTGCAACGTAGCAGGGCTTTCATTGAACGTGCTCACGATGTCGCGGCCGTCGGCTGACGACAAACGATAGTGCAGCGTTAAAAACGCGGTCGACGTCACAACGGACTGTGGTTTATTGGGCATGAAATAGTGGTTTTATTACGACTGCCACTATTGTAAGCCACTCGGCGAAACGCAATCTGCCGCAAATTGTTAGCCATGCCTGATATTTCCAGCTTTGCGACCAGAGGACAGTGAAGATGGCAATTTCCGATTGGCCCGAAGATCAGAGGCCGCGAGAGCGACTGATGACCTATGGTCCGCAAGCACTCTCCGACCAGGAACTGCTCGCAGTATTTCTGCGCACCGGCGTGCAGGGCAAAAATGCGCTGGATCTGGGCCGCGAGATCCTTGATTACTTCGGCTCGTTGGGCAAACTGTTTTCCGCAAGTCCAGACGCATTGGATCACTTCAAAGGCATTGGCCCGGCCAAGATTGCCCTCATACAGGCCGTCATGGAGCTTGCCCGTCGCACGTCCTCGGAAGAATTAAAACGCGGCCCGGTGCTGGTGAGTTCCCATGCGGTGAACCGATTTCTCCAATCTCAGTTCGCTGGCGAGCAAAGCGAGAGCTTTATCGGACTATTCCTCGATGTCCAGCACAGGCTCATCGCCTGCGAAAGAATGTTTCAAGGCACGCTGACCCGCACCTGCGTCTATCCGCGCGAAGTCGCCCGATTGGCATTGGCGCACAACGCCGCCGCCGTAATCTTTGCCCACAATCACCCTTCAGGCAGTCCACAGCCCAGCGCGATGGACAAAGCACTCACCGCCCAACTAAAGGAATTAATGCAAACCATCGAAGTCGCGATGCTGGATCACGTCATCGTTTGCGGTACCCGATTTTGGTCATTTCGCGAGAAAGGCTTATGCTGAACAGCGTTATTTTGACCCCGCCGAAGCGAAAGCCCTGTGTCCATGCGGCAAATTGTTAAATTTTTCCATCAGCAGAATGACACAATTGTTTTTCGCAAGTCCTTGAATATTTGGAATTTTTTGGCTATACTCGTCGTTTTTCCAATTCTTGGAATCTTTAAGGAGTATGCCGTGGCACGTGTTTGCCAAGTAACAGGGAAAAAGCCGATGGTCGGCAACAACGTTTCCCACGCCAACAATAAGACCAAGCGCCGCTTTCTGCCAAATCTGCAGAATCGCCGTATCTTTGTTGAATCCGAAAATCGCTGGGTTTCCCTGCGTTTGTCGAACGCCGGTTTACGCGTGATCGACAAGATCGGCATTGACGCCGTGCTGGCCGATATGCGCGCCCGCGGCGAAAAAGTCTAATAGCAAAAACCGTACAGTAAAGGACACATCATGGCTAAATCAGGCCGAGACAAGATTAAGCTGGAGTCGACCGCAGGTACAGGTCACTTCTACACAACCGACAAAAACAAGCGTACAACGCCAGAAAAAATGGAGATCATGAAGTTCGATCCCAAGGCACGTAAGCATGTGATGTACAAAGAAACCAAGATTAAATAACAATCTCGGTTGGTACCCAACAAAAAGCCCCGTATGAATTATGCGGGGCTTTTTGTTGGGCGCTACCTTTTATTGTAGGCTGCTTTTACATCATATGCAGAGCACCCAAACCAGAAAGATCTGGGACCCGCAATTCACTCACGCATAGCTACGCAAACGCAGCGAGAACTCCTCTAACGAGCGAATGCCGGAAGCCTCTGCCCGGGCACACCAGTCACGCAACTGCAACAGCAACTGATCGCTACTGGCATGCGAACGTTCCCAGATAGCTGCCAACTCACCCCGCATCTCGTGCATAGTCTGCAGTGCCTTGCTGTGCTTGAAGAGCTCCAATAATTGCTGTTGCTGTGTACTTTGCAGGCTGGCGGGCTCGCGCTGAATCAGCGTCTTTGCTGACTTCAGAAAACTTGGTTCCAGCGCCGATTTTTGCTTAAGCCGGACCATCTCTTCGCGCCAGGTGCTCTTCAATGAACCGGCATATTTGGCCATCACGTCATAGCGGTTAGCCACGACAGACTGCAGTGTGTTCAAATCGCACACCAGCTTCTCACGATCAAAGCGTGGCTCCGGTGCGATTTTTTTGACTTTGGCCAGACCAAGCGCCGACAAAATCGAGATGTACATCCAGCCGATATCGAACTCATACCATTTGCTCGACAGCTTGGCAGACGTCCCAAAAGTATGGTGGTTGTTATGCAGCTCTTCGCCACCGATCAGAATGCCAATCGGGAAAACATTGTTCGATGCGTCACTGCAGTTGTAATTACGATAGCCCCAGTAGTGCCCAATGCCATTGATGATGCCGGCGGCGGTAATCGGAATCCACATCATTTGAACTGCCCAAACGGTGATGCCAATGACGCCAAAAAGTACAAAATCCAGCACCAGCATCAGCGACACGCCCAGTGCCGAGTGCTTGGTGTAGAGATTGCGCTCGATCCAATCGTCCGGTGTGCCATGACCATATTTTTCAATCGTCTCGCGATTACGCGACTCCGCCCGATACAGCTCGGCGCCTTCAAACAGGACCTTCTTGATGCCACGGGTAACCGGGCTATGCGGATCTTCTTCGGTTTCGCATTTGGCGTGGTGCTTACGGTGAATCGCTGCCCACTCTTTGGTCACCATACCGGTGGTTAACCACAACCAGAAACGGAAAAAATGGCTAGGGATCGCATGTAAATCCAGTGCGCGGTGCGCTTGGCAACGGTGCAAGAAGATCGTTACACCTGCAATCGTAATGTGCGTCATGACCAGCGTCGCAATGACGACCTGCCAAGCCGACGCGCGGGTAATGCCGTTGGAAAGAAAGTCGAGGACGAGATCCAAGCCTGAAGTGAAATTCATTTTTTCTCCGTAAATAGCCGGAAAGTGCGGCGGTCAGGTCAATGACCTTGGGCGACTCCCGGCAAACCCCGAAATTGTACGTGGTTTTGGAGCTTATCGGCATCTACGTCCCCCTATTGGAGGTATTAAATGTCTTTTTGAGAATAATAGTTATCGGATTGGGACTGATCGATGCCTTAATCGGGCTTTTTTGGCGTGTCCAGTGTTGAAAACGGTTGCAGCAGACGCCACAAAGCCATATTGACCGCCGAGAGAATCACGGCGTGATTGTCTTTATCTTGTGCCGCGATCCAAAATGCGAGTTCAAACTCAAGCCGCTCAGGCCCCAGCTGCAGCAGCAAACTCAGCGGCGCTGGCTGATCCAGCACCCCGGCCACACCAACTGCAGCAGCCTGCAAGCGAGGCAATACCGATTCGATCTCAACCCCACATGGCACCGAGAACTTCGCGCCAACGCGCACTGTGCGCTCAGCCATCGAGAGATTCTGAACCGGAATTGATACCAGCATTTCATTCGGTATCACCGACTCCACCCCATCGGCGCTGCGCAAAACGGTGTAGCGGGTGCGGATCTGCTCAATCCGGCCGCTAAAGCGATCCACCGTAATCAGGTCGCCAATTGACAAACTACGCTCGAGCAAAATCACAAAGCCTGACACATAACTACTAACGAGTTTTTGTAAACCAAGACCAATACCCACACCGAGTGCGCCACCAAACACCGACAGCACCGTCAAATCCAAGCCCACCAGCGACAAACTAACTAACACCGCGAGCAAAATAAGCATCGCACGCGCCACCCGCGCCAGCACCACCCGCACCGACGAGTGCACCGAATCAAGCTGCATCAGCCGTTGCTCGAGCACGGCGCCAGCCCATAGCGCCACAATCAGCGTCACCACCACCGACAAGCCCGCCTGCAAAATGACCAGCAATGATTCTTGATGTCGACCAACAGGAATCGTTGTCTCCTCAAGGTACTGCACCATCTCGGGCAGCAGGCCCGTGAGGTGCAGCGCGACGCCAAGCCACACCGTTAGCGCAAACACCTTCTCAAAGCCCAGCAGGATGGTTCCCACCTTTCCGCCACGCACAAACACCCGGCGCAGCAGAAAAAATACGACCCGTATCAATAAAAAAGAAATCAGCAGCGGCAAGGCCACACGCAGCAAACCAACATGCTGCCATCTGCCAAGAACAGGAATAGCAATCGCAATCAACAGGACCGACAGCAGTGGCGACAGCACCCGCAAAAAACTCACCACAGGGGGCGAGATGACGGCAGGCTTATTGTCCTGCGCGCTAAACATATTCATTAACACCCGCGACAATCCCCAGCCAGCCATTAAACACAGCGTCAGAACGACAAGTTGGCCCACCAAACCCGGATCATTCAGATCGGCCAGCAATGCAGGAACTAAGGAAGACGATAAATGCGAATTCATGGCGCGCTCAATTCTTCAATCTCAATCAGTAGGCTTGGCTATTTTTGGCTACGGCATAGCTAGAACAAACGATTTATTTTTTCACATCAATCAAAATCGGCAATGACAAAACTATTGCCCGCAACAATACCATCCATTCAAAAAAGGCCGGCACGCTAACAAGCCAATGTCGTTGCGAAAGGGAGACAAGAAATACCATTAATGAACAATTAAAAAAGTGTTGTTCCCTATCTGATTGGTAACTACCTCACTACAGAAAAGCTCTGTTAGCGAGAGCAAAAAACTTTACTCAGGGGAATGAACTATGAAGCTATCGGTATGGGCACTGACCGGATTGGTCATGAGCCTTTTTATTACGGGATGTTCTGGCGAAAAATCTGCGCAACAGGCCGGCGATCTGTCCAACCTCGCCAATGTGCGACCGGCGCCGGCATTAGACGGCACCGTTGAAATTGGCGGTGGTCTGGGTACCTCGGCAGCCCCAACAGCGGTCGCGCGCGCAGGATCCCTCATCCGGGTCGGATACGCTCCCTCCATCGTGCGAGTCAACACCACCGGCACCACTAGCGATCCGCTGATCAAAGACGACCCTAATCCCGGCGATCCCACTGTTGCGCCGCTATCTACAGCCAACCCGGCAACAACGCTTGGTCGCAGCAAGCCCAACGGCATTTCACATCCCGACCAAGGTCCACTTGTCGCCGGGCTAACTGGTCGACCATTCCCAACTGGCAAATGGTACAAAGGATTTTTCTATGTCAATGATGGCGCATCGACATCAGCTTCCAAAGCGTCCAGCGCCAATGAAAACGCGCGCACCATCTACCCGTTCCCTAACGCCGTAATGCTCAGCGACAGCGATAACCGGATTGACGTCCAGTTTCCCAGGAAGCGCTTTGTGGCCAAGCCGGGCGACACGGAAACCAATTTAAGCAACCCATATCTGCGCGACTATGTGCTCTATAACGTCCAGCCGGACGACCGTAATTCTCTGCGCCTGAGCTACAAAAAAGACGCTGATACTACTTCCCCGGCACCACCAACCCTCGCCCGAAAAATAGATCGCTATGATGAGCTGACAATCCGCACAAGTTGGCTTGACACGACGGGCGCAAGTGACAAGCGTATGCAGCTCATTGCGGCCGTGGGCTCCCCTTTCATCACCGTGCTTTACAACAATTTGCGTCCGCAAATTATGTTCGCCGAACTCAGCAAACCTACAGACTCCGGCCAAGTGACGATCAAGGCCGTGGCCGAGGCAGGCGACTGGGACAAGATCAGTACCAAACAATCAAGCCTGTTCGATCCTGCTGCGTCCCCGCCGCTCACCCCGACGCTAACCGGAAAGGCGTTTCGGATTGTCTATCGCATTGCTGAGGATAATGGACAAACCGCCCCGAAGCGCGACAAAGTAGCGCTACTATTTTTCTCTGCTGCTGTGACACTGAATTGGGATGTGGCCAAATTCGCTTATGTTGTCGCCGAACCGTTCAAGGGCGTACTGCGCGCTGCTTATGTCGATGATAAAGAGGAAGGCGATCCCAAGCCGGTACAGTTTCCAGAACGCGAAAATTTACTCAGCCAATACGCCAATGACTATCCAGTGAGCGGTGAGGTTCTAACTAATTATGCGCCCGGTGGCAAAGCAGAAATCCAGTATCGGTGGACATCGAACAAAATGAACGCAGCCACATCAGGCACTAGCTTAATGATGATGGCATTTGAAAAAACGCATCTGACGATGCTATCCAATCCCCAACTTATTGATCTGACTTATCCGTCAAGTCATGGCACCATGAAAGCGGTGGTGGGATTGAACTGGATCCAAAAGCTGACTGTCCCCGACTTATTTACAGGTGCCGACACTAGCGATGCCGATACGATCTGGCTCGGCAAGAAGCGCATCAAAGTCGCCGACTATCCCCTCATACGACGTATCCTGAGTGAAGACCTGGAAGAAGGTAAAAACTACATCCCCCACTGCACCTACGACTCCTATATTTGCGGCAAGCACCTCTTCCGCTTCACCCGCATGGCGCTGATTGCACACGAAATAGGAGACGCCGCACTACGCAATCAAGCCGTTGATTTCATGAAGCTCACGATCCAACCTTGGTTCGATGGCCAGGATCCGACGGACAGCACCTACAAAGACAAAGGGCCGCTTGAGAAAAATAATTTTGTTTACGATACGACTTACTCAGGTACGGTCACCGTACGCGGCCTGGTCGGCCGTGAACAAGACTATGGCAACGCCCTCTACAACGACCACATGTTTCATTACGGTTATTTTATCTATGCCGCTGCTGTCATCGCCCGATTCGACCAGCAAAACACCTGGCTGAATATCTACAAAGAGAAAGTCAACACCCTCGTGCGTGACATCGCCAATCCTAGCCTCGATGATGAGCACTATCCGGTCATGCGTGCCTATGACTGGTTCCTGATGCGCAATGCAGCAGATTCAGGCCCAAACACAAATGGCCCCAACACAGAGTCATCCAGCGAATCGATCAACGCCGATTACGCCCTCGCGCTGTGGGGCCTCGCGATCAACAATCCACAAATGCAAGCGCTGGGCGCAATCATGACAGCTGGTGAGATTCGCAGTGCGCAAGCCTGGTATCAGATTACGCCTGACAATAGTGTCTTCAAAGGACTCAGCCGCACAGCCAATGCCACGCTGCAAAACGGCACAACGGAAGCTCGCGTGCTCAAGCCAGAAAATGAAATCACCATGGGTATCTTGCGGCACAATATCCAGGAATTTAATACCTTCTTCGCTAAACTTGTCTATGCACGCGTAGGGATTCAAATTTTACCGGTCACACCGATCAGTGACTATGTACTCTCGCGCACTTGGGCGACGGCGCATGCAGCAGCATTACGTGACCTAGCAATCGAGATGAGCAATCAGATCGACAACGTCGCCGGTGACGGGCCGGACGCCAACGAGCTGCTCAACAATCCAAAGACGCCAGACTCCTGGTGCTCCACGCCGGAGGTCCGACCGACAAATGCCTCTGGTGCGGCGACTTGTGCCGGCTCAATAAGAGTGTTGTATGCGTGGCGTCAAATCATCCTCTCCGCCGTTGGCCTCAATAATCCTAATCAGGCTTATGAAGACACGGCGAAATACCGTGCAAAAGTCGTCGCCCAAACCGAGTCATTTCGAGTACGAACGATGGGGGCTGATGCGGGTTTGGATCAGACAGAAAACTCACCGACGAAGGGCCAGCGCCTGATCTATCCCAATGGTTTGGGTAATCTGGATTTACTACGTAGCGTCGACGTTCCCGGCACCGATGTCAATGTACTGGCGTGGCTGTCGTCACTCAAATAGACGCCGATAAAAATGGACGTTCATCATCGCCCGACAAAGACCGAAGCCTGGCTTTGATGACGCTCCCAATTATGCAAAAATTGTTTTGCCAGCGCCGCATTGTCGCGCATGATCAGCAAATTTTCAGCATTACGATATTGCGCGCTCCACGTAAAATTAAAGCTGCCGCTGACCACTACCGGATTGCTAGTCAGTGCATCAATCAGCATCACCTTGTTATGTGCGCTACGGTACTTGGTCTCAAGCCACACAGGAATACCGGCATCGGCCAGCAAGCCGAGCAAGGAGCCCGCGTTGTCGGCATGCTGGCGAGCATCCGCCAGCACCTTCACATCGACACCGCGCTGATGCGCCGCCAGCAGACTGGCAGTAATTTTTTGATTTGTGAGTAAAAACGCCTGCACCAACACTTGACTGCGCGCCAGATTGAGTGCGCCGATCAGCAAGGCCTCTGCATCATCCCAAGGGGGGAACGCGACTTGTATCGAACCCGTCGCTGGCAGCACCGCAACAGCATCTTCGCGTGCGCTGCACGCCAGCGCCATGCACAAAAAACAGCCTGCCAGCAGCAGACGCACGCCATCCGCTACAACGCGCGCTACTGACATTATTTTTTGCGCTCAAGTACCGCAGCAAAAAAACCATCGGTCTGGTGCAGATTCGGCAAAAGCTTCAAATAATCATCCATCTCCAGAGTGATTTTTTGCTCGGCCAGCACAGCCGACATCTTCACCAGCGCGAAGTCCTCGTGCGCTGCCAAAAACTGCTGAACAATCGCTTCGTTTTCTTCATCCAGCACGCTGCAGGTCGCGTAGACCAAACGGCCACCCGGCTTCACCAGTCGCGCTGCGCCACGCAAAATAGCGATCTGCTTGACGTTCAGTTCATCAATGCCTTGCGCAGTCTGCCGCCATTTCACGTCCGGATTGCGGCGCAATGTTCCCAGGCCGCTGCATGGCGCGTCAACGAGCACGCGATCAATTTTGCCCGCCAGCCGTTTGACTTTGGCATCGTTTTCATGCGCAATCAAGACCGGATGCACATTCGAGAGACCGCTGCGGGCCAGCCGGGGTTTGAGTTTAGCGAGGCGTTTGTCTGATACATCAAACGCATACAAGCGCCCGGTATTGCGCATCAGCGCGCCGAGCGCGAGCGTCTTACCACCGGCCCCTGCGCAAAAATCCACCACCATCTCGCACCGCTTGGCGTTCACAATTTGAGCGAGTAACTGACTGCCTTCATCCTGCACCTCGATGGCGCCGTCTTTAAACAGCGGCATATTTTGCAGTGACGGTTTTTTCAGCAAGCGCAAACCAAGCGGCGCATACGGGGTCGGCTCCGGCGCAAGACCCGCGTGGGTCAGCGCTTCGATCACGTCTTCACGATTAGACTTGATGGTGTTGACGCGCAAGTCTAATGAGGCCGGAAGATTTAACGCAGCAATCATCGCCAAGGCGCCCGGCTCGCCGTGCTGCGCGAACAAACGCTCCAAAATCCACGGAGGCATATTCGTGCGCAGTGCCGTCGGCAAATTGGCCCGGTCGATTTCCATCACACGCTGTAGCCAGCCCTGCTCTTCTTCCGAAAGCCCGCCCAACGCATCGGTGCCGGCTGCGTCAGCTAAGCCAAGCAAGGCCATGCGGCGCATCATCGGACCGGCGCCGGTCTCAGCAAAATTGGTATAAACAGATTTGTTACGCAACATGCCGTACACCGCTTCGGCGACAACACCGCGCTCGCGCGCACCGAGCCGTGGATGATCACGAAAATAGCGTGACAAGGTGCTGTCAGCGGGCGCCGTAAAGCGCAATACTTCGCGCAGCACTTCTTCGGTGCTGCCTATGATTGCGGGAGGCAATCTCATGCGCTGTCCTTAAAAGGGTAAAAAAAAGCGTGCCTCACTGCGCACAAGGAAAAATGAACATCAGGCCGGCAGATGCACCACGCGGCCCTCTTCAATACGCAAACGGCCTTCGATAAAACTGCGCACCGCCTGAGGATAAATCACGTGCTCCTGCTCCAGCACACGCGCTGCCAAGGTACTTTCGGTGTCCGTCGCCATCACCGATACCGCCGCCTGCGCGACAATCGGGCCATGGTCAAGATCGGGCGTCACAAAATGCACCGTTGCCCCGTGTACTTTTACACCGGCAGACAGTGCCTGCCGGTGTGTTGCCAAACCTGGGAAACTCGGCAGCAACGAAGGGTGAATGTTGAGCAGCCGGCCGTGATAATGGTGCACAAAATCGCGCGTCAGAATGCGCAAAAAACCAGCCAACACAACCAGATCGGGCGCGAAACTATCGATCTTCTCCGCTAGCGCTGCGTCAAATGCATCACGATCAGCGTAAGCCCGATGGTCAACCACCGCAGTCGAGATACCCGCCTCAGCGGCAACAAGCAAGCCCGTCGCATCGGGCTTGTTACTGATCACAGCGGCAATGCAGCCTGGCCATTGCTGCGCAGCGGCCGCGTGAATAATTGCCTGCATATTGCTGCCGCGTCCGGAAATGACGATCACGATACGTTTCATCGCGCGCATTTTACCAGCGCAGGCCTAGGGAGCGTGTGTGAAAACGGGACTGATTTCGCTCAGCGCGAATTTCAAAGGGCAGGAATGGTTGCTGCGGACTGAAAGGAAAAGAAAACCCGAAACGGGATTTTTTTCTCGCTCCAAAAATCGGCCGCGTCGCGGAATACATCCAACAAATTTTCCCGCGCTTCTTTGTCAAACTTCGGCGTATTCGGCAATTGTTCGAGCACCACCAGAAAACCTGGTTGCTCACCTGCTTTTGCGACCATCGTCGTCAGACACTCCGACAAGGCATCGTAGTTTTTGCCAAAATGTTTCGGCAATTGAAAAGACTCGGCGATAGCCGCGAGCACCTGCTGACGCGTACTCGATTGCGCGCAGTGCGCATACAAAAAATGCTGACCCAGCCGTATCGCCTCTTCCTGAAGATCCACAGCACGGAAAGCACGAATCGACTGCACCACATTACTGGGGACAGTACGGAGCAAACTACCCCCGGCGCTGGATTCCTGGCTTTCTTCCTCGCGCTGTTGAGGCGCGCTGAGCACGTATATGTTCACGGTAATAGGGATGCAATGAGTAGCGCATGCGCTCTGCGAAATATTAATTTTACAAACTGCTATCAAACTGACAAAACGCAGCGATTTTGCTCTCTAGCACGCTTTCGTTTTAAAAGTTTGATCGCCGACAAGGGTAGATGATACCTGCGCTTTGGTTCCGGCAAAACCCCTGCATGTGCGCTGCCACGCTTACGTCTGTGGCATATTGGCAATAAAATTACAATTCTGTCGTTAAAATACGCCTAAGTTCGGTCTTTTTATCGACATTAAACATTTAGGGAAATTCTCCGACTTCAGATGAAAAATTTCTCATCAGGAACTTAAGGACAGGAATAAGGGTATGTGCTGCGCTGCCGGTACCGCATTATTGACGCCAAAAAAGGCCAAAACCTCGTTTCGGCGGGACAAGGTGTCGATTTGACCAAGCTCAATCAAGGCTCGTGTATAGCTGGATTCAAACAGCAAATACGACGCCAGCGCTGCCCCCCGTCGTTCGGTAGCACCAATAGCCGAGAGTAGTGTTCGAATTGGCAATGGTAGGCTGCCCACGTGCCGACTGGCGATCAGTTCCAAAGGCTGCGAAGGGGTAATTGCCAACATTTTTATAGGACGCAAATTGGTCTGGCTGCGCTGCGTGGGCGTCAACAAAGACAGCGTGGCATTAATTCGGTTCAGTCTTTCAATGTCTAAGGAAAGGCCATCAAGAAAAATACTCGACATCGCATGACCGGCAATTTGCGCCAGGCTCGGATAGCCGGCAAATTCGCTGATATTGCGAGGTGCACCACCTATATTGCCTGAGCCGATCACCAGCACCTTATCTGCCCCAAGATGAATCGCCGGCGAAATCGGTGCGATTTCGCGCATTGCACCGTCACCAAAGTACTCACGTCGATCACGGCAGTACAAGGGGACTGCTGGAAAAATCAGTGGAATGGCCGATGAGGCGAGCAAATGTTCGATGCCAATTTGCTGTTGCACTGCATCCCGCTGCATACGACTCCAGGGCGGCAATGTGTGGGCCGACTGATAAAACGTCATGTGCCGCCCCGCCGTATAAGACGATGCAGACACCGCCAAGGCATGTAGCGCGCCGTCTTCGAGACCGGCATCAAGCCGGGGCAAATCCAGCATCCGATGTAACAATCCCACGAGCGGTGCATTGTCGAGTAGCGAATTAGGCGGATCGGCTTGCCACTTCCGCAGTAACCAGCCAAAAGACAACAGCGACAGCCAGCGGGCACCCGAGCGGATCACGCCCACGGAGTCAGCGCGGTAGACCTGCTCAACTTCGAGCGTGCGCCAAACGCCCAGCAAGTGCGTGACGCTTTCTTCAAAATTATCAGCGCGACACGCAAAGGCCGCCGCATTAATGGCGCCTGCCGACGTGCCGCAGACAATATCAAAGGGATTTTTTTTGGCCGGCCAATCAGCCTCACTGAGCAGCGAAAAAATAGCCTGCAACACGCCGACCTGATAGGCCGCACGCGCGCCACCACCCGTGAGAAAAAGGCCGGTTTTTTGCGGAAGGGACATCTCCGCAGATTACCAGCCGGGCAAGATCTTGCACAGGATCATTGACGCGCTATGACCGGCGCGACACAAAAGGGATTACTTAGGCTGCATCCGAATCGCGCCATCAAGACGAATGGTTTCGCCATTGAGCATGACGTTTTCGATGATGGTCTTGGCCAGATGCGCGTATTCGGCGGGCTTACCCAGTCGCGGCGGGAACGGCACCATTTGGCCCAGCGCGTCTTGTACCTCTTGCGGCATACCCAACAGCATCGGCGTCTCAAAAATACCAGGCGCGATGGTCATGACGCGAATGCCGCTGCGCGACAAATCACGTGCCATCGGCAAGGTCAGCCCGACCACACCAGCCTTCGACGACCCATACGCTGCTTGTCCGATCTGTCCATCATATGCGGCAACGGAAGCCGTATTGATAATGACCCCGCGCTCACCTGCGGCGTTTGCCTCACCCTTGCCCATGGCTTCTGCAGCCAGGCGGGACATGTTGAACGTACCGACGAGATTAATATTGACCACGCGCTGAAATACCTCAAGCGGATGCGCGCCATCTCTGCCAACTGTCTTGACCGCCGGTGCGACCCCGGCGCAATTGACCAGACCGGCCAGCGTACCCATCGACTGTGCGGCGGCGACCACGGCAAGGCCATCGGCTTCGGAGGTCACATCGCACTTTACAAATTTGCCGTGCAGCGCAGCGGCGAATTTTTCGCCTGCCTCGACTTGCACATCGGCCAGCACGACCTTGCCGCCGTTCTCAACAATCATCTGCGCGGTAGCTGCACCCAGACCTGAGGCGCCGCCAGTGATAATGAATACATTATTCTTGATTTCCATTACATCTCCAGATTGTAGGATTGATAAAACCAGCGGCAAGGATAACGAATCGTCTTGCTTTTTGCCAATCAAAAATCGCCGCCATTCTGCGCGCGCCTTAAAACGGCAGATAAAAAAAAGCAGCCGAAGCTGCCTTTTTCTTTTTTGAAAACGCTGCGTTGATGTCTGATCAGCCCAACAATCCGCCCGTGGTGAGCAAAGGCACAATCAACAAGGCCACAATATTAATGATCTTGATAAGCGGATTGACCGCAGGACCCGCGGTGTCCTTATAAGGATCGCCAACGGTGTCGCCGGTAACAGCGGCCTTGTGCGCCTCACTACCCTTGCCGCCGTGATGACCGTCTTCAATGTACTTCTTGGCGTTGTCCCAAGCACCGCCACCGGTACACATCGAAATGGCCACGAACAGACCAGTGACAATGGTACCCATCAAGAGACCGCCGAGCGCTTTCGGGCCGAGCACGATACCGACGACGATCGGTACCACCACCGGCAAGAGCGACGGAATCATCATCTCTTTGATCGCCGACGCGGTCAGCATGTCCACCGCGGTGCCGTACTCCGGCTTACCCGTGCCATCCATGATGCCGGGGATCTCGCGGAACTGACGGCGCACTTCTTCCACCACCGAGCCCGCAGCACGACCTACTGCTTCCATCGCCATCGCACCAAACAAAAACGGAATCAGACCACCAATGAACAGACCCACAATCACCATGGGGTCGGATAAATCAAAGGTCACCGCAATACCTCTGTCGGTGAGTGCATGGGTGTAGTCGGCAAACAAAACAAGTGCGGCCAGACCTGCCGAACCGATCGCGTAGCCTTTCGTCACCGCCTTGGTCGTATTACCCACCGCATCCAGCGGATCGGTAATATCACGCACGCTTGCAGGCAGATCCGCCATCTCGGCAATACCACCCGCGTTATCCGTGATCGGACCGTAGGCATCAAGCGCGACCACGATACCGGCCATGCTCAACATCGCCGTTGCCGCCACCGCAATACCGTACAGACCAGCGAGCATGTTCGAGACCAGAATACCGGCACAGACAAACAGCACAGGCCATGCGGTTGACTTCATCGAGATGCCGATGCCGGCAATGATGTTGGTCGCATGACCGGTGGTGGACGCTTGCGCGATATGTTTGACGGGTGCGAAGTCGGTACCGGTGTAATACTCGGTGATCCAGACCAGTGCCGCCGTCAATAGCAGGCCCACGACGCAAGAACCAAAGAGCGCCATCGCCGACACGCTTTGCTCACCCGTCATTATCAGTGGCTCTGGAAAGAGCATGGTGGTGACAAAGTAAAACGCCACCAGCGACAAGCCGCCCGCGACAATCAAACCGCGGTAAAGCGCCGGCATTACATTACGCATGCCCGGCTTGGCTTTGACGAACGAGACACCAATGATGGACGCAATGATCGAGACGCCACCAAGAATAAGCGGATAGATCACCGCCATGGCCGGTGCCGACACAACCATCAGCGCACCCAGCGCCATCGTCGCAATCAGCGTCACCGCATAGGTCTCAAACAAGTCCGCCGCCATACCTGCGCAGTCGCCGACATTGTCACCGACGTTGTCTGCAATCACAGCCGGGTTGCGCGGATCATCTTCCGGAATACCGGCTTCGACTTTACCCACCAAGTCGGCGCCGACGTCTGCGCCCTTAGTAAAGATACCGCCACCTAATCGCGCAAAAATCGAAATCAGCGACGAGCCGAATGCCAACCCGAGCAACGGCCGCAGCGTCTCCGGTTTCGGCGAATCCAGACCGCCGATAAAGAACAGAAACACCGACACACCCAACAGACCCAATCCCACCACCAGCATGCCGGTAATAGCGCCACCCTTGAAGGCAACCTCAAGAGCGGGCTCTATCCCTTTGGTTGCGGCCTGGGCAGTACGTACGTTGGCACGCACGGATACATTCATGCCGATAAAACCGCACGCACCGGAAAGCACGGAACCGACCACGAAACCAATCGCTGTCGTCACATCAAGAAAAACGGCAATTAAAATGGTGAGCACCACGCCGACGATGGCAATGGTGCGGTACTGACGTGCCAGATAGGCCGCTGCACCTTGTTGAATCGCAGCGGCAATTTCTTGCATGCGGGGATTGCCAGCGTCCTGTGCCAGGATCCAGCTTCGGGAAATCAAACCATAGATAACGGCGATAACGCCGCACACTACGGCAAACCACAAGCCTGTTGATGCCATATGTCTCCTCCAAAAAGTTCACGACAGTTTTTTTAACTTCTTCAGCCACTGCATCACCAGTAAACGGGCAGAAAATCACTCTGCACGTTTGCTGCTATCACACCAGCTGTTTGCTACAAAATCTTCCAAAAAACTTTTCGTTGCTATCTGTATTTTTTATAATGATCATCAGACAGTCTTTAATACAGGGCTTACACAATCACGCATCAATTACGCTTAGCTTTGCCGGACAAAAAAAAAGCGGACACTTAGTCCGCCTTCTGTATCTGACTAATCCGCCAGCGCCGCAAAAGCACTATCGCGGATCGTCTCGACAGGTCCGACACCGGCAATCTTGCGATAACGCGGTGCGCCGGGCTTGCCGGATTTGGCCCAATCATTGTAATAGCCGACCAGGACCTTAGTTTGATCGTGGTAAACCGCCAGCCGTTTTTTAACGGTCTCTTCGCGATCGTCATCGCGCTGGATCAATTCCTCGCCGGTAGCGTCATCCTTGCCAGCGACTTTAGGGGGATTGAAACGCACATGATAAGTACGACCAGAAGCAGGGTGCACACGACGACCGCTCATGCGCTCGACAATGGCTTCATCCGGCACATCAATTTCGAGCACGTAATCAATTGCCACGCCGGCCTCTTTCATCGCATCAGCCTGCGGCAGCGTGCGCGGAAAACCATCAAACAAATAGCCATTGGCGCAGTCGGATTCTTTCAGACGATCTTTGACCAAACCGATGATGATGTCATCCGACACCAAGCCACCCGCATCCATCACCTGCTTGGCAGCCAAACCAAGCGGTGTGCCGGCTTTGACCGCTGCACGGAGCATGTCGCCGGTAGAAATCTGGGGAATATTGAAACGTTCTTTGATGTAGGCCGCTTGCGTGCCCTTACCGGCACCAGGCGCTCCTAATAATATAAGCCGCATTATTTTTCCTTAAGCATGTTCAAATTCTGGCCACAGCGTCAGCGGGAAAGCGCACCGAGAGCGGGCCTATTGTCTCGTTATTAGCTTGCCCGAAACTTACCACATAACACGCAAACCGAATAATTCAGGTCCGATGCGATGCTTGCCTAAATTACAAATTCGCGCCGCACCCGCTCAAGATCCTCGGCCGTATCGACACCTGCCGGTGGGGTACTTGGCGTCACATGCACCGCGATTTTGTGGCCGTGCCACAGCACGCGCAACTGCTCTAGCGATTCGATCGTTTCCAGAGGTGACACTGGCAAGGCAGGATACGTCTGCAAAAAATCCTGGCGATATGCATACAGACCAACATGACGTAACGGCACATAACCGGCCGGCAGTTGCACTGTCGATTGCGCAAATCCATCGCGATGCCAGGGCACAGGCGCGCGCGAAAACAACAGCGCATGACCAGCGGCATCGAGCACGACTTTAACCACATGAGGACTCAACAACTCCGCCATCGAATCAATGGCATGCGCCACAGTGGCCATGGGTACAGTAGTCCCAATCAAACCGGCACAGGCACGAATAAGTGCCGGATCAATCAGCGGCTCATCCCCCTGCACATTGACCACCACCGCATCATCAGCCAAGCCGATTGCTGCAGCCACCTCGGCGATACGGTCGGTGCCAGAAGGGTGATCCGCGCGCGTCATACGCACCGCGATACCATGCGCATCGCAGGCGGCAACGATTGCCGTATGGTCGGTCGCAACAATCACCTGCGCTGCACCGGCGGCGTACGCACGCTCGGCCACACGCACGACCATCGGCTTGCCGCCCAAATCGGCGAGCGGCTTATCAGGCAAACGGGTCGATGCCATGCGGGCCGGAATAATGACGATGAAAGAGGACATAGGCAGGCGCCGGTTTAGCGCTACGGCACACTAGTCTGCATGCGGCACATCAGAAGCACCGGACGCAGGTTGCGCTGCGTGCATGTCACGCGCCTCTTCGGCCCACATGATGGGAATGCCGTCACGGATCGGATACGCCAGATGATCCGGCTTGCAAATCAGTTCTTGCGCCTGTTTGTCGTAAACAAGCGGGCCCTTGCACAAAGGGCAGACCAAAATATCAAGCAGTCGGGTGTCCACGCAATTTCTCCACGATGTGTTGGGCAAGCGTTGATTCAATCGTCGCCTGCACTGGTACCACCCACAGCCGCGCATCATGCGCGATCGCCGGAATACTGGCGCATTTTACTGCATCCTTCTCGGTGATCAGGATCAGATCAGCGTCCACATCGACAAAGGGATTGACTGAAAAATCAAAATGGTCCGGCAAGCCTCGCGTAAAACTTAAGCGCACGCCATGCGCCGACAACATCGAAAAAAAACGCGCCGGATCCCCGATTCCGGCGAGCGCCGCAACACGTTTTGATGGTGCCAGATCCGACCACGCCACCCGGCGACTGCGGTCTAATAATTGTTCAGCATAGGCACCGTCGAGTTGCATGCGAAAGCTGTGCGGCCCGCTCGCAGCGGCGCCATTGCACACATAAAAATCACTGCGCCGCGACGCCGGCTCACGCAAAGGACCAGCCGGTAGCAACCAACCATTACCGATACCGCGCGTGTCTGACAACTGAATTTCGATTGTGCGTGCGAGCCTGTAGTGCTGCAAACCATCGTCGGCAACAATCACATCGACCTCAGGGTGCGCCGCCATCAGCGCCCGTGCCGCTGCCACACGGTCGCGTCCTATCATCAACGGCGCAGACGTTTTCTGCGCAATCAGCACAGGCTCATCACCAGCCTGATCGGGCGACGTCGCTGCCGTCACTGGCTGCACGCTAAGCGCGGCTCCGCCATAGCCACGCGACAGCACACCGGGCGTAAAACCCTGCGCGCGCAACTGCTGCACCAGCCAGATCACCAGCGGCGTCTTACCGGTCCCGCCAACAAAAATATTACCGACCACAATGACTGGTAACGGCAAGACCACGCGCTCAAACAAACCCAGCGCATAAAAGCGGCGACGCAGCCACTGCACCAAGCCAAACAGCAGCGACAGCGGCCACAGCAGACAAGCGAACACACCGCGTCGTTGCCAGAGGCGCATAAATTGCTGTTCAGTTTGGGCGGAAGATAAGGCCATCGAGGCAATCCTGCTTATTTCTTCTGCGACTGGGCAGAAAAACGTACACGCGCCAGGCCAGCCAGACGCGCTGCTTCGAGCACATGAATGACAGACTGATGGCTCGCCAGCGCATCCGCATGCACCTCAACGACTGCGTCGGCATTGCCATTGGCCGCTTCTTTCATCGCCTGCGCCAGCGATCCCGGATCGCGGGCTTCGCTGAGCCGCGCATTGATCGCATAACGGCCCTGCGCATCGACAGCAACCACCACCGTACGGGGTGCCTCCGTGGGCTGCTCAGCAGCAGCCGTGGGCAGCGTAATCTGCAGCGCCGTGTACTTACTGTAAGTAGTACTGACCATCAGAAAAATCAAGATCACCAACAGCACATCAATGAAGGCGATCAGGTTAATCTCAGGCTCATCGCGCCGCTGACCTTTACGAAAATTCATCGCTTTAATCGCGCCCACCAAGCGCCGTATCGACAAAGCGGATCGCTTGTTGTTCCATGTCGACGACAAAATCGTCTACCAGACCCCGGAAAAAGCGATAAAAAACCAGCGCCGGCATCGCAATCGCCAGGCCAAAACCGGTGTTGTAGAGCGCCACCGAAATGCCATGCGCAAAACGCACCGGGTCCGTCCCGCCGGCATCTTGCGCGCCAAAAAGTTCGATCATACCCACCACGGTTCCGAACAATCCCAGCAAGGGCGCCAAAGTCGCCACCGTCCCCAGCGTCGTCAAATAGCGCTCCAGATCATGTGCAGTGGCGCGGCCCGCCTCTTCAATGGCCTCTTTCATCACCTCGCGCGGCGCACGCAGATTGCGCATCCCGGCAGCCAGCACCCGGCCAAGCGGTGAATTGTCTTCTAACTGCTGCACCATCGCCGCATCAACCCGGCCGGCGCGTGCGACCCGAATGGCCTCATCAAGCAAAACCGGTGGCAAAATCCGGTTACGGCGCAGGTACAATAAACGCTCAACAATGATAGTGAGCGCTACCACCGAGGCCATCAGCAAAAACCAGATGGGCCAGCCCGCTGCTTGAATAATTGCCAACAAAAGCGCCCCCGACATGGATAAAAACACAGGATGCAGACTGTAACTGCTTCCCCCACCCCGGGCAAGTCGCACCCCCTGCCGACCCAAGAAATAGCGATCAGCAAGGATTGATCACTCGCCTATCGCCCGCGTACTTTCTATAATCGAAACAATGAAACGATGACCGACTTGCATCACCGTTTTTGCAGCACTTATGTGGATAACTTTGTGAGCAACTTGAACTCTCTCGTGCAAACCACTTGATTCAAAAGGATTTTCCCCCGACACCGCACCATCCCATAAAAAAATTCCCTTTTGAAATCAGATACTTAATATTATCTTGTTTCAACTTAGCGATTCTTGCTGTTAACTCTTGACAGTATGTAATTTTGTGGACAGTTTGATCTAACCTTTTACCCTGCGCATGACTATGTTGACTGAACCCCCTTCTCCCGCCCCCGACATTCTGAGCGTGTCGCAGCTCAATCAAGCCGTCAGCCGCATGTTGGAGCGCAGTTTTCCGCTCGCTTGGGTCGCGGGCGAAATATCCAACTTTACCCGGGCAGCCTCAGGCCACTGGTATTTCACCTTGAAAGATTCGGGGGCACAGGTACGTGCGGTCATGTTCCGTGGCCGCGCGCAGTATGCGGATTTCAACCCGCGCGAGGGCGACAAGGTCGAGGTTCGCGCGCTCGTGACGCTGTATGCGCCGCGGGGCGATTTTCAACTTAATGTTGAAGCCATTCGCCGCGCCGGCGTGGGCAATTTGTACGAAGCCTTTTTGCAACGCAAGCAAAAGCTTGCCGATGAAGGATTATTCAACCCCGAACGCAAGCGTGCCTTGCCGTTTTTTCCCACCACAATCGGCATCGTCACCAGTCCGCAGGCCGCCGCGCTGCGCGACATCCTGACGACGCTGTGTAGAAGGGCGCCGCATCTTGCAATCATTCTGTATCCCACTGCGGTGCAGGGCGAGGGTTCAGCAGAAAAAATAGCCGCCGCCATTACGGCGGCGTCAAGCCGTGCCGAATGTGATGTGCTACTGGTCTGCCGGGGCGGCGGTAGCATGGAAGACTTATGGTCCTTCAATGACGAAGGCGTCGCCCGTGCCATCGTGGCTTGCAGCATGCCCGTCGTCGTCGGTGTCGGTCACGAGACCGATTTCACGATTGCCGACTTTGTTGCCGATCTGCGGGCACCCACGCCGACTGCAGCGGCTGAACTGGCAGCTACGGCGCGTGCAGACTGGATCGACGCACTCGAGCAGCACACCCACCACCTCAGTGACGCACTACGACGCACATTAGATCGGCATGCGCAGACTCTGGATTGGCTTGCGCGTCGCCTGCAGAGTCCGACCGCTGCGATCCGGCACCAAAAATTACAGCTCCACACCCACCACCAGCGACTGCTGCAAGCCACTCTCACCCCGCTCACTGCGGCGCGATTCAAGCTCGAGCATCTGCAGCAGCGTCTTCACAGCCGCTTGCCCGACACGCGCCTGCAACGCCGTCACCTAAACGAACAGGGGCGCCGCTTAGGCGCAGCATTCACCGCGCAGTCCCTGCTGCGCAGGCAGTCGCTCGCCGCCCTGCAGGCGCAGCTCGACTTACTCGCCCCCCAACGCACGCTCGAGCGTGGCTATGCAATCCTGCAGGATCAAGCCGGCCAAATTGTGCGCAGGCCGGACGAGCTCCACGCGTCGCAGCGTTTACGACTGACGCTAGCCGAAGGTCGTGCCGAAATCGATGTCGCCGCAGTCGTCCGCCCAGACTAAGCACCTGTCGCTACAAGCTTCATGCGGCTCGCGGTGGCTTATTGCAAGTTAGGCTATACTGCGGCCGGCTACAACAGTGCGCGGTGCAGGGTTCGACAAGGTGAATCTGCGCCCCATCAATCACCAATCTGAACAAGAAATTTTTGGGAGAAATCTATGGCTGCGATTTTGCAATCTCTGGGACGTACCATCATTGCCGGCATTATTTTGCTGGTCTTGCTGGTGTTAATTGTTAGCGGCATCGCTGGCGCCCCACAATTCGGCCACGCCTGGTCGGCCTTTGTCATGCGCTGGCTGCATGTAGTCTCCGGCATCATGTGGATCGGCTTGCTCTGGTACTTCAACTTTGTGCAAATCCCGTCGATGCCCAAAATCCCCGATGAACAAAAACCCGCCATTGGTAAAGTCATCGCACCGACCGCGCTGTTCTGGTTCCGTTGGGCTGCCTTAGCGACAGTCGTCACCGGCGTTCTGGTCGCCTGGATGAATGGCTACCTCGTTGCAGCACTGACTTTGCACATCCCTTTCCATGCAATCGGCATCGGCATGTGGATTGCACTGGTGATGGCGTTTAATGTCTGGTTCATCATCTGGCCAAATCAACAAAAAGCGCTTGGCATCGTCGTGGTCGAAGCCGCTGAAAAAGCTGCTGCCGCACGCACAGCGATGCTCACCTCGCGCATCAACACCATGCTGTCGATCCCAATGCTCTACATGATGGTCGCGCAGCAAAACGGTGGTTTGTAACACCTAAGCCCTACGACTTCGCCTTGTGCGAAAAAGCCCATGCAGTTCACACTGCATGGGCTTTTTTAATTTCAGATCGTTTTAGATCATGTCACCTAACTGTTTCCATCGTCAGAGCGCATTGACCGGTATCTTCAGATACACCAAGCCGTTTGATTCCGCTGGCGGTAATTCGCCCGCTCTGATATTGACCTGCACAGACGGCAAAATCAGCACCGGCATTTCCAGCGTCGCATCCCTCGCCGTGCGCATCGCCACAAACTCCTGCTCGCTCACACCGTCATGCACATGGATGTTTTTTGCGCGCTGCTCAGCGACGGTCGTTTCGAACGCGATCGGCCGATCGTTGGGCGGATAGTCATGACACATAAATAAGCGCGTGGCATCTGGCAGACTCAGGAGCTTGCGGGTGGAAGCATATAGAGTGCGTGCATCACCGCCAGGAAAATCACAGCGCGCCGTACCCACATCGGGCATAAACATCGTGTCACCCACAAACACCGCATCCCCAATCTGATACGCCACGCAGGCAGGCGTATGACCTGGCACAAACAAGGTCGTGCCACTCAGATTGCCGATCGCAAAATGGGCATCTGCTTTTAACAAATGATCAAACTGCGACCCATCCGTGTGAAAGTCGGACTCAAGATTAAAAACACCCTTGAAGACCTGCTGCACTGCGGTAATGTGGTCACCGATTGCGGTCTTGCCGCCGAGCGTTTTTTTCAAATACGGGGCTGCCGTCAGATGGTCTGCATGGGCATGGGTTTCCAGAATCCATTCGACTCTCAGATTTTTCTCACGAACAAAGGCAATCACTTTGTCCGCTGAAGTGGTGTGGGTGCGCCCCGACTTTGGATCATAGTCGAGCACCGAATCAATGATCGCGCAGGCTGACCCCTCTTTTTCATAAACGACATACGTCACCGTCCACGTCGCCGGATCAAAAATACCCTTGACTTGCGGGTTGTGAGGATTGTTTTGCGTGCTCATCGCCGAGGCTCCTAGTTAATTAAACTGAATACATTATATTGACTAACATTTTATTTGTCAATATAATGTATTCAGTTTAATTAGAAAGTTTCATTCCCGCAGCCAAATTATTGATTACAGCGGGCAATTCACGCTGCCGCAGGAGACACCATGACACTGACCATTACACGCCGCACCGACGCGCTCTCTACCGCCCCGCAAATCACGGTAGCAGACTTGCACACCATTGCCGAACAGGGTTTCAAAACCATTATCAACAACCGTCCTGACGGTGAAGGCGGCGCCGCCCAAGCCACAAGCGCCGAGCTCGGCAAGGCAGCACAGGCACTTGGTTTGCATTACGCGTATTTGCCCGTCATCAGCGGCCAGATTACCGGTGAGCAGGTCGATCAATTCGCCAAGCTGCTGGCAAGTAGCCCCAGTCCCATCCTGGCTTTCTGCCGCAGCGGCGCACGTTCGCAAACTATTTTTCAACTCGCCTCGGCGAACCCGTCGGCGGTCGGTCAAACTGCCCCGGCATGTCAATGGGAGTCCAGGCACGATATTCTGATCGTCGGCGGCGGCAGTGGTGGCATTGGGGTGGCCGCTAGCCTGTTGCGCCGCCAGCCCAATCTGCAGATTGCCATCATCGAACCGCGGGATAAGCACTATTACCAGCCAGCCTGGACACTCGTAGGCGCCGGAGAATTCGATCCCAGAGACAGTGAGCGCAATATGGCTGAGGTCATACCCAAAGGCGTGCGCTGGATTCGCGCCGCAGTCACCGGCTTTGATCCGGATCGCAAGCAGGTGCACCTTGATCGCGGCGATCCGCTGACCTACCAAAATCTGATCGTTGCGCCAGGGCTGAAGCTGGATTGGGAGGCCATACCGGGCTTGCAAGAGAGCCTGGGTAAAAATGGCGTGACCTCCAACTACCGCTTCGACCTTGCACCCTACACTTGGAAATTGGTGCAAGCGATGCGCTCAGGCAAAGCCATCTTCACGCAACCGCCGATGCCGATCAAATGCGCCGGCGCACCGCAAAAAGCGATGTACCTGTCTTGCTCGGAGTGGGAAAAACAGGGCAGCCTAAAAAATATTCACGTCGAATTCAATAATGCTGGCGCTGTTCTGTTCGGCGTTGCCACCTTCGTGCCCCCACTGATGGAATACGTCAAGCGCTATGCAATCGACTTGCAATTTGGTTCGCGATTGGTGCGCGTCGACGGTGAGGAAAAAAAAGCGTGGTTCGAATCGAAAGATGCGCAAGGTAACCTGCAGCTGGTAGAAAAGCACTTCGACATGCTGCACGTGGTGCCACCGCAATGCGCGCCTGACTTCATCAAACAGAGTCTGCTGGCCAACGTCGAAGGCTGGGTTGAGGTCGATCAGACAACGCTACAACACACGCGGTATGCCGACGTCTTCAGCCTGGGGGACGCCTGCTCATCGCCAAACGCCAAAACAGCTGCCGCGGTGCGCAAGCAAATTGTCGTCGTCGCCGAAAACCTACTGGCCTACCGTGCCGGTCGCAGCCTGCCCACGCGTTACGACGGCTACGGCTCGTGCCCGCTCACGGTGGAAAAAGGTCGCATCGTGCTGGCCGAATTCGGCTTCGGTGGCAAACTGCTGCCCAGCTTTCCACTCGACCCGGCTGTACCCCGTCTCTCGTCGTGGATACTAAAAAAATATATCCTGCCTTCGGTGTATTGGGACGTCATGCTCAAAGGTCGTGAATGGCTGGCCCGTCCCTCCATAAGCAAATAAGCCAAACTCCGCGCCACCCAACCAACACCACCATGCCCACACTGCTACCCGACTGGCTCACCCGCTATCAACCCGCCTGGCTTGCCGGCGACATGACCGCGGGCCTGATCGTCACTGTCATGCTGATTCCGCAAAGTCTGGCCTATGCGATGTTGGCCGGCCTCCCACCCGAGGTCGGCTTATACGCCAGCATTCTGCCCTTGTTTGCCTATGCATTTTTCGGCAGCAGCATGACGCTGGCGGTAGGTCCCGTCGCCGTGGCCTCTCTAATGACAGCCAGCGCCTTAGCACCCCTGGCGCTGGCCGGCACGCCAGAGTACGTCACGCTGTCCGTATTACTCGCTCTGCTCTCTGGCGCGATGCTGTTTGTATTTGGCTTGTTGCGACTAGGCTTTCTCGCTTACTTTCTGAGTCATCCCGTTATCAGTGGATTCATCTCCGGCTCAGCAGTACTCATCGCAATCGGTCAACTCAAATATCTCTTTGGTATCAAGCTCGCCAGCGGCAATGTGATGACGACCCTGATCGGACTCGTGCAAGGCCTGCCGCATTTGAACCCGACCACCTCAACACTTGGTATCGGCGCCTTACTCTTTTTGTTTTTTGCACGGAGCTATCTGGGGCCACTACTCCGATCTGTCGGTCTGCCCGCGCGCACAGCCGATCTGGCCACCAAGCTCGCGCCCATGGTGGCCGTCATTGCCACCACCGCCATCGTGGGCAGCATGGGCCTTGATCAACACGCAGCAGTCTCCGTGGTCGGCGCGGTACCGGCGGGCTTGCCCACCATCGCGATGCCGCAGTTACAGTGGCAGGACATCCGTTTACTGTGGCTGCCAGCGCTGTTAATTTCACTCGTTGGTTTTGTCGAGAGCGTGTCGGTGGCGCAGTCGCTGGCACTCAAGCGCTCACAGCGCATTAAGCCCAACAAAGAATTGCTCGGCATTGGCGCCGCCAATCTCGCCTCTGCGCTTTCGGGCGGCTATCCTGTTACAGGCGGCTTTGCACGATCCGTGGTCAATTTTTCAGCTGGTGCGCACACGCCCGCAGCCGGCATGATCTCAGCCGTGATGATGGCTGCTGTTATCGCCGGCCTCAGCGGCTGGTTTTACTATTTGCCGCATGCTGCACTAGCGGCCACCATCATCGTTGCCGTCATCGGCTTAATCGATCTCAAAACGCTCAAAGAATCCTGGCACTACGATCGCGCCGACGCCATCTCGTTGTTGATGACCTTTGCCGGCGTTGTCTTGTTTGGCGTCGAAGAAGGCATCGTGCTTGGTGTGGTGCTCTCGCTCGCCGTGCTGGTCTGGCGCAGCAGCCACCCGCACATGGCCGTGGTAGGTCGGGTACCAGGCACCGAGCATTTTCGCAATGTGGAGCGCTTTCAAGTTGATACACAACCAGGACTCATTGCGTTGCGCATTGATGAAAGTCTTTACTTTGCCAATGCACAGGTACTCGAGGATAAAATCGAAAGTCTGGTCGCAACGCGACCCGACACCCGTGCTGTCCTGCTTATCATGTCGGCTGTAAACCAGCTCGACACCACCGCATTAGGCATGCTCGATGAACTCGAAAAAAATCTGTCCGCGCGCCAGATCAGTTTGCAACTAGCTGAAGTCAAGGGACCGGTGCTCGACCGACTACGGCATACGGCATTAGGTGAACGCCTTAACGATCGGGTGTTTTTAAGTACCCATCAAGCGTTCCTGCACTACGCTGCACACACGCAGGCGATTGCCCGCAAAACGTCCTAGGGTTCGCTACCGCACCAACGCCTAACTCTCTTTGCGGGGCCGCTGGCGCCGGTCTATGCCCGCAAAAAGCGGGGCTTCAGACGTGCCGGCTACAAGATGATGGTGCTGACGGTCAAGCGTGGCAAGGATGGCCACACTATCGGCCGAATCAAAGCGCATCTCCAGCATCACCTGACGGAGCATGGCCACCAATTCCTCATAAGCATGCGGCGTAATCCCCAGCGGATGGTGCGCCTCCCGCATGGCGAGCGCATCGTAGGCCTTCGTTGGCTTGCCCATCAAATAGGTCACCACGGTGATCTGATGCGCCATCAATGCCTCCTGCGACATGCCAACGACATAGGTCCGCAACATCGGATGCGCCAGCCAGCGCTCGGTAAGTTTCCGCACCATGATGATGGTCGTCGGCACACCACCATATTTATCAAATAATGTGTCAGATTTTTCTTGGTGCATGCGGCTCAGAGTCTTCTTGAATATGGAAATAAGTTCCCCAACAATATTGAGGATAGAAATTAAATTAAGCGTAATTTTGGCGCATACGGCTCCGAGAAAGAAAGTTGACGCACCAACGCAGTGACGGCCTCAGCGGGTACGGGTGGCGAAATAAAATAGCCCTGAATTTCATCACACCCCATCTGCTGCAGCTGGCGCAATTGCTCGGCTGTTTCAACCCCCTCGGCGACAACCGCAATACCAAGTGCCTTACCAATCTTGACCATCGCATCGCACAATGCGTGCCCTTCACCGGAGCCATCGAGCGCTTTGACAAAAGACTGATCGATTTTGATCGCATCGACATCCAGCCGCTGCAGCTGCGACAGCGATGAATAACCCGTGCCAAAATCATCAATATCGAGCTTGATCCCCATCTGCCGAAGCAATTGTAGTTCTTTGAGAACCGCCGCATCACTGCCCACCATTGTTGATTCAGTCAGTTCGATGGCAAGCTCGGAAGACAGTACACCATGGGTACTCATGGCCGTCGCGAGATGATGCCGAAATTGCGATGTCCTCAACTGTCTCGCCGATACATTAATCGACACATGAAAAGAAGGCAGACCTAGCGCACGCCAGTTCGCCATCTGCACACAGGCCTGCAAGGCCACCCAGTCACCAATCTCTACAATGAGGTTACTTGATTCCGCAAGCTCAATAAAACTTCCCGGCGCCACTAGCCCTTGCTGCGGATGTTGCCACCGCAACAAAGCCTCAAAACTAAGAAGCGTCCCGGAAACAGCGGCGACACGTGGCTGGAAATAGAGTAAAAATTCATTTTCCACAACGGCACGTTGCAACGCCTGCTCCATGCGGAGCCGCGCCTGATATTTTTCAGCCATCGCGACGTTGTAATTCACGACTTGTCCTTTGCCCATCAGCTTGGCTTCGTACATCGCGATATCGGCTGCCTGCAGCAAATCAACCGCATTCGTCGCATCAGCAGGAAATAGAGCAACACCCATCGAGGCACTCGGCTGAAAGCCGCGCCAGAAAGCACTGGTGTCAAGTTGGTGCAATTCATGCAAAATATTTGCAGCAATCGTGTCGATATTGTCCTGATTGAAGCCATGCTCAACCAAAATCGTAAATTCATCGCCACCCAGTCGAACAACATGATCGCCTTGCCGGACTGCCTGCCGTAAAATCTGCGCGACAGACTCCAAATAGTGATCCCCTATATTGTGACCCAAGGTGTCATTGATTTTTTTAAAGTCATCAAGATCCAGATAGAACAAGGCAATTTGCTTGCCAGCGGCACGCAAAGAATCAAGTTCATCAGATAAAAATTGATTCAGCCAATGGCGGTTTGGCAGCAATGTTAGCGCATCGGTCAACGCCATTAATTTCAACTGTTTTTCTTTTTCTTTCGTATCGCTGATATCCCTCAAGGTCAGAGCGATGCCTTGATCAGCACAGACGGCTCGACAGTTGAACCACACTCTTTTTTGCAGACCGGTTCGCCATATTTCTACCTCGCGCTCATAAAATCCGGCCTTTAACGTTGCCTGTAGAAATTGGTTCGCCACGTGCGCATCCATTTGGGGAAGCAACTCATCGAAGGTTTTTCCCAACATCATTTCGCGCTTTCGACCAGACATCTTCGCCGCCTGTTCACTGCAATCCTCGATGCGAAATCGCTTACTACCGTCTTCATGCTGAACCGGCATGACCATAAAAAATTCGTCGTTAGAGCCATCAATGGCTAAGCGAAAGGTGCTTTGAATACGCGAGGCATATTTGCGCTGTGCTTCACGGCGGCGATGTCGCCAAATGCTCAAGCCCCAACCGGAAATAATGAGTACCGTGCCAAGTAGGCCGGCCAACAGATAGGTTTGCTTTGTCGCATCGACAAAGCGCAACGCAGATTTTTCATTTACCGCATGCAGCACGATCAGTGGATAACGATCAACAAACTTCCAGCCGACATAACGACTTTGGGGATCCCTAAATTTTTCGGCAGGCTCTAGCGCAGCACCCGCATTGCTTACAAAACCCGGGAAGGCCGTATAGGGCTGATAAATGGCGTTGAACCCGGCGGTCCAGTTGCTGAGCAATTGCCCGTCTGTTAGCCAAACCGACGCAAAATTACCGTTATTGGTCACTGAATCGATATCGACCAAATCGAGATAAGACGGCGGTACTGAAATGGCAATCACGCCACCGAAACGACCATCTGGTTTATTGACCCGTCGACTAAAACGCACCACCTCCTTACCGGTCAACACAGCAAATCCGGGCGCGCGGGGGTTAATCGATAATGCCGTTGAGGCATCATCTCGATGATGAGAAAAAAATGACTCGTGCCCCACGCTATGTCCCAGCGCTGCAGGGTTACGCGCACTCTTGACGGTACCGTTTTCATCTGCAAAAAACGGATAAAACGGCGAATCGCTTTGAAAGACACCATACTGTGCCGTGAGCTGCCTGATGCTGTCACCACGCTCCCTGGCGTGAACCAACATCACCGAAAGCTGGTCAATCTGGTCAATAGATTTTTGTAGCTGTCTGGCATAAACGGTCGCCAGATTTTCTGCATCACTTAGCGAGCGCTGATGCCACGCGGTAGCGTCGCGGTATATTTCAAACGCAATGCTAGCCCACAGTACCACCAGCCCAACACCCCATGCGAGGGTCAAACCCAGCAAGACCTTGTGCAGCAACATCAACGCGACCGTGGCGCGATAAAATCGACCGAGAAGCATGCGAATAAAAAAATATAAATAATGGATACATAAACGTTATAGGTTATTTTTATAATTAACTGTTATTTATTTTTGATGTTATTTTTATAAAAATAACACTTTCGCTCTATGAAGATCAGAAATATAAAATTATTTCCAATCCCAATAAATATTGAATTCTCATGAATTTCATGAGTTATTTAGTTGGCTTTATAAACAAATAAAAACCAATGCGTTCTTAAAAAACAATTGTTTTTACCTGTCAGTCAGATCACGCCATCACTCCGCAACGCATCAATCTCAGACGCACTCAAGCCCAGCTCATCAAGTACAGTCAGCGTATCTTGCCCCAGCACCGGTGGCGCGTGCCGGTAACTCACCGGCGTTTTACTCAACTTGATCGGACTGGCAACTAGGTCAAGCGCCCCATGGTGCTCGGATTGCATGGTCACTTGCATGCCGCGCGCCTGCACCTGCGGATCGGCAAAAACACGATCAATCGTATTAATAGGACCACACGGAAAACCTTCACGCTCGGCGAGTGCACACCATTGATCTATCTTGTGTCGCAACATCAGCGGCGCGAGAATATCCAGCAAAGCAGCACGATGCGCAACCCGCGCCGCGTTGGTCGTAAACCGGCTCTCAAGGGCCAGCTCCGGGCATTCAGCGGCACGGCACAGACTGGCAAACTGACTATCATTGCCAATAGCCAGCATCACATAGCCATCGGCACAGGCAAACGGCTGATAGGGCACGATGGACGGATGCGCGCTACCGATGCGGGCCGGCACCTGACCGCCCATCAAAAAATTGCCCGCCTGATTGGCCAGCGCAGCGACCTGTACGTCCAGCAAAGCGATATCAATATGCTGTCCCTGCTGCGTGCGACTGCGATGAATCAATGCCGCCAAAATCGCATTGGTCGCATACAAGCCCGTCAAAATATCGACCACTGCCACGCCCACTTTTTGAGGGGCACCATCGGGCTCGCCGGTGATACTCATCAAACCACCCATGGCCTGTATCAGCGCGTCATAGCCCGGTCGCTCGGCATAAGGGCCGTGCTGACCAAAACCCGTAATTGAGCAGTAGATCAGCTGGGGATTGATCAGCGAGAGGGTTGCATAATCTAGACCGGCTTTCTGCAAGCCGCCGACTTTATAATTTTCAACCAGCACATCGGCCTTTTGCACCAGCTTATGCAGCACGGCCTTACCGGCCTCGGTGGTGAAGTCGAGTGTGAGTGAGCGCTTATTACGATTGGCGCAAAAAAAATACACGGCATCGCGCCCATCGCCGTCCGTTTGCGTAACAAAAGGCGGGCCCCAACTGCGGGTGTCATCGCCTACGCCGGGCCGCTCAACTTTGATCACGTCTGCACCAAGGTCGGCCAGATTTTGCGTCGACCAGGGTCCCGCCAAAATACGTGAGAGATCCAGTACGCGGATCCCATCCAGAGCGCCGGCCATTGTCAGCCTAGAAAAAAGCCTGAATGCCGGTTTGCGCACGACCCAAAATCAGCGCATGAATATCGTGCGTACCCTCATAGGTGTTGACGACTTCCAGATTGACCAGATGACGAATAACACCGTATTCATCGCTGATCCCATTGCCACCCAACATATCGCGCGCCACACGCGCAATATCGAGCGCCTTACCGCATGAGTTGCGTTTCATGATCGAGGTAATCTCTACCGCAGCAGTACCTTCATCTTTCATACGACCCAGACGCAGGCAGCCTTGCAAGCCCAGCGTAATTTCGGTCTGCATGTCGGCCAGTTTTTTTTGTACCAGCTGCGTGCCCGCCAAGGGCTTGCCAAACTGCGTGCGGTCCAGTGTGTACTGACGCGCGGTGTGCCAGCAAAACTCGGCTGCCCCTAACGCACCCCACGCGATGCCGTAGCGCGCCGAATTCAGACAGGTGAAGGGCCCTTTCAAGCCACGCACTTCGGGGAAAATATTTTCTTCCGGTACAAAGACCTGATCCATCACGATCTCGCCCGTTGTCGATGCACGCAAGCCGACTTTGCCGTGGATCGCGGGGGTCGACAAACCCTTCCATCCCTTCTCGAGAATAAAGCCGCGAATCGCGCCAGCGTCGTCCTTGGCCCAGACAACGAATACATCGGCCAGCGGACTATTGGTGATCCACATTTTCGCGCCGGTCAGGCTATAGCCACCGTCGACTTTTTTGGCGCGGGTGACCATACTGCCGGGGTCGGAGCCATGATCTGGTTCGGTCAAGCCAAAGCAGCCTACCCATTCACCACTGGCGAGCTTAGGCAAATATTTCTGGCGCTGTGCTTCGCTGCCAAATTCATAAATCGGCACCATCACCAGCGAGCTTTGCACGCTCATCATCGAGCGATAGCCCGAATCGACCCGCTCAACTTCACGCGCGATCAAGCCATAACTGACATAGCTCAAGCCTGCGCCACCATACTCGGGTGGGATAGTCGGCCCCAGCAAACCCAGCTCGCCCATTTCGCGAAAAATACCGACGTCTGTTTTTTCATGACGAAACGCCTCCAACACACGCGGCATCAGCTTTTGCTGACAATACACGGCCGCTGCGTCGCGCACCATGCGCTCCTCTGCACTGAGTTGCTGCTCCAACAGCAGGGGGTCATCCCAATGAAACTGTGCATCACTCATCGTCTTCTTTCGTTTGTTTAATGTTGAATAATCGGTACTTCCATCGCAGGCGGGGTATTGCGGCTGCGCTGACAACGCACAATGCCGTCAATCATGACCATGCCGATGCCGGGTAAATCGCCGAGCTGCACGCTCTCAAGAAAATGCCTGCCTGCCGTATGTTGGGCACGATCCATAAACACAAAATCGGCCACCCGGCCCACGGCAATAAAGCCACAGTCTAGTGCGCGCATGCGCGCCGTGTTCCCGGTCGCAAAACAAAACGCGATCTCGGCCGGAATGTCGGCCAAACTCGCCAACTGCGCAATCATACGCAGGATGCCCAAGGGCTGCACACCAGACCCAGCCGGCCCGTCGGTACCCAGTATCACGCGATGCAAACAACGGAGCTCATGCGCGTGACGCGCTGTCAAAATTGAAATCCGCTCGTTGCCATTATGTACAAGCTCAATGCCGCGCGTAGAACGCTCGCATAGTTCACAAACATCTTTATAAGGCAAGGAGGTATGGCCCCCATTGATGTGCCCAATAATATCGGCGTCAGCTTCCAGCACCACATCCTTGTCAATCAGGCCCGACCCCGGAATCGATGGTCCGCCTGTGTGAATCGTGCTCTGTATGCCGTACTTGCGCGCCCATGCGACCATCTGCCGGGCTTCGTCACCTGCCTTGACACTACCGAGCCCGACCTCGCCCAATAATTTCACGCCCGCACTCGCAAGCTCGGCAAAATCAGACTCAACCATGCCTCTTTCAATCACCGGCGCACCGGCGAGTACTTTGACACCGCCGGGACGAAACGCCTCAAATGCACGCTGCGAGGTAATGGCCAGGGCCTTTAAGCCTACGATGTCTTTGGGCCGTCCCGGGTAGTGCACCTCACCAGCGGAAATCATGGTGGTCACACCACCATGCAAAGAGGAATCGATCCAGCCAGTCTGCTGCTGACGCGGCGTCCAGTCACCTGCGACTGGATGCACATGTGAATCAATCAGACCGGGAGAGACCACGGTGCCGCGGCAATCGATGATGGTTTGCGCCCCTTCAGGATCACAGTCTTTTTCTTTACCGACTGCTGTGATCCTGCCATCCTCGACGACGATCGTATCGGCGTCGAGGATAGGTTGCTCAAGATCGCCGGACAACATCAGACCGACATTCCTGATGACGACCTTACCGGATTTTTCTACGATTGCCGCAGTTGCCATGGTGCCCTCATCTATTTACACGTAAGCCAATCAAGCCAAATCGCTCGACTGTATGCGCTTGACGCCTTTCTTGGCCATCTCGTCCCAGGCTTTAGCGACTGAACCATTAAGATCAATACCGCGGCAAGCATCTTCGATTACAAAAGTCTGAAAACCATCTTTGCGCGCATCGAGTGCAGTCCAGGCCACACAGAAATCTGTTGCCAGCCCAGTGACGAATACCTTCTTGAATCCACGCGCTTTCAAGTAACCGGCCAAGCCTGTCGTATTTTTACGGTCCGCTTCGAGGAAGGCTGAGTAGCTATCGGTTTCTTCGTGAAAGCCTTTACGGATGATGAGCTGTGCCTGTGGAATCGACAGATCTTTGTGCAGCTCGGCATCCTTGGTGCCTTGCACACAATGGTCAGGCCAGAGTACTTGATCACCGTAGCCGAGCTTGACCATCTCAAAGGGCTTCTTGCCCGCATGCGCAGAGGCAAACGACACATGACCGGGGGTATGCCAATCTTGCGTGATGACGACGCTTTTGAATTTTTTTGCCAACGCATTAATCACCGGCACAACCTCATCACCTTTGGCAACCGGCAACGTGCCGCCGGGAATAAAGCAGTTTTGTACATCCACCACAATCAGCACGCTTGATGCATCAGGCTTGATCCCCGCTGCCTGCGCACTCAAACCCAAACCGCCTAACGCAGCAACCATGCCTGCGCCGCCCAACATCCTGAGTGAATCCCTACGACTGATATTTTTCATCGTGCTCTCCCTTTGGTGCGTTGAAAAAGGCCGTTGCCGACCGGTGAAAAAATTTACGTACTTTTTTTATAATGATAAGTAGGCAGACCGTACAGAGGCGTCTGCCGCAAGCTCGGCCATCGTTCCGGAAAAACGCATCTGCCCCTGTTCCAGTACATAGGCGCGGTCGCTGACCAACTCGGCAAAATGCATATTTTGTTCGGACAGTAAAATCGCCAAGCCTTCTTTTTTTAGGGTCATGATCATGGCCGCCATCTGCTCAACAATCACCGGAGCGACACCTTCAGAGGGCTCATCAAGCAGCAGCAGCGACGGATTGCCCATCAGCGTGCGCGCCACCGTGAGCATCTGCTGCTCGCCACCGCTCATGCTACCGCCGGCACGATCAGGCATCTCACCCAAATTTGGAAATAGCGTAAACAATCGCGATGGAGTCCATGGCGCGAAGCCTGCGCGTGCCGGCTGCCGACCAACCTCCAGATTTTCCATTACGGTCAGGTCAGTAAAAATACGTCGGTCTTCCGGCACCAGACCTAAGCCAAGGCGCGCAACACGATAAGGCGCAAGGCCGATTAGTTGCGTGCCCTGAAAAAGTACACTGCCCTCACACTGCGCCATCATCCCCATGAGGCATTTCATTGTGGTCGACTTACCAGCGCCATTGCGCCCCATTAAAGCCACCACTTCGCCAGCATCCACCTGCAGCGACACATCAAACAAAATATGCGCTTTGCCGTAAAAGGCATTGAGCTTGTCAGCCTTTAGTACGGGCGCGCTCATGCCGACTGCCCCACACTACCAAAGGTCGAACCACTGCCAAAATACACTTCTTGTACCTGGGGATGATTACGAATCGCGTCGCCATTACCTTCTGCGATCAGCTTGCCACGCGCCAGTACGATCATCCGGTCGGCATAGGCAAACACCACATCCATGCTGTGCTCGGTAAAGAGCACAGCCATGTCCCGCTCAACGACAAGCTGTTTGGTTAAAGCCATTAACGCATGACGCTCACCAGCGGCCATTCCAGCAGTCGGCTCATCCATTAGCAACAAGCGCGGCCGGTTAGCCAGCGCAATAGCAAGCTCGACCCGCTTCACATCGCCATAAGCGAGCACGCTGCAAGGCCGGTCAGCCTGGGCATCCATACCAACTTGTCGAAGCAGATCGACCGCTTCATCACGCAAATAAGAATGCGCTGGCCGCCAAAATGAAAATATTTTTTTCTCACGGGAGAGTAGCGCCATCTGCACGTTTTCGGCCACCGTCATTGAGTGAAAGGTCGCAGCGATCTGAAACGTGCGCCCGACACCAAGTCGCCAGATCGCACGGGGTGCTTTACCGCTAATTTGGTGACCATCAAACAGAATCACACCCGCATCAGGCCGCGTCTGCCCATTGACCATGTTGAAGCAAGTCGATTTACCGGCCCCATTCGGACCGAGTAATGCCAGCAGCTGCCCGGCCGGCAACGCAAACGACACATCGTCGACGGCTTTTACGCCACCATAAGATTTGGCGAGATGACGTATCTGCAGCAAGCTCATGATGATGTACGCCGATGATCAAGGAAGGCGCGCAATGTACCCGCTACGCCAAGCGGAAAAACCAGCACTAGCAGGAGAATCACACCGCCCAAACAGGCGCGCCAATAATCTGTTTCACGCATAAGCACATCTTGGAGCCAGGTAAAAAGCACGCTACCTACCAATGGTCCGGCCAGTGTCTGCACGCCACCCAAAAGTACCATCACAAGCCCATCAACCGAGCGGCTTACATGAATTGTTTCCGGCGAGATGCTGCCTTTGGAAAACGCAAACAACGCACCAGCGACACCGCAAAACAGACCGGCGAGCACAAACGCCAGCCATTGCACGCGTTTGACATCAAGGCCGATCGCGTCTGAGCGCAATGGGGAATCCCGTCCAGCACGCAGCGCATAACCAAATGGCGCAAATAAAATCCGGCGCATGAGCAGCACGCCCGCCGTCACAAAAGCAAGCGTCAAATAATAGTAAGAAAATTTATCTGCCAGCCATGGGGCCGGCCAGAGCCCGGTGATACCGTTGCTGCCGCCGGTGAATTGGTCAGACTGATAAATCACCGACCAGACAATCTGCGCAAACGCCAGGGTCAGCATCGCCAGATAGACCCCCGAGAGCCGCACGCAAAACCAGCCAAACACCAGCGCACCCAAGCCAGCAAGCAGCGGCGCGAGCAACAATGCGATGAGCATCGGCAGGCCGAATGCTTTGAGAAATAGAGCGGCCCCGTACGCCCCCAAACCAAAATAGGCCGCATGACCAAACGAGTGCATGCCGCCCGGCCCCATAATGAAATGCAGGCTCGCTGCAAATAACATCGCCACCAACAAATCGATCCCGAGTACCAGTGCGTAAGGAAAGGTCTGCTCAAGCAGCGGCAGCGTTAGCAGCACCACCATGAGCAGCAGCGCTCCTTTTTTCAATAAAGATCCCGCTGGCTCCAGCGGCGCTTCGATCACTGCAGCGCTGCGGCTTTGCGCCTGCTGGCGTCCCATCAAACCCCAGGGACGCAATACCAACACTATCGCCATGATAAGAAACTCGACCACCAGCGTGAGCTTGGAAAACGAAAACGCAAAGCCTAAAAAAGTAACCGTGCCTAACGCTGCACACAGCGCCTTGGTCTCCGCGATGAGCAGCGCCGCAAGATATGCCCCCGGAATGCTGCCCATCCCGCCCACCACGACCACGACAAATGCGTCGCCAATCGTTTGCAAATCCAGATGCAGATTGGCCGGCTCATTGGGCATCTGTACCGCCCCGCCCAATCCGGCGAGAAACGCGCCTAGCGCAAACACACTCGTAAACAGCCACGCCTGATTGACACCGAGAGCACCCAGCATCTCGCGGTCTTGCGTGGCAGCGCGTACCAACGTGCCCCAACGGGTACGCGTCAACACGAGCCACAGCAACAGCAACACCAGCGGCCCAATGCCGATCAGGACCAGGTTATAGAGCGGGAAAAGCTGGCCCAACAAATCAACGGCACCTGTCAGACCTGGTGCGCGCGGGCCAAGAATCTCCTCGGCACCCCACAAAACCAACGCGGCGTCTTTGATCACCAGCACCAGGGCAAATGTTGCAAGCAACTGAAATAATTCTGGCGCATGGTAAATGCGACGTAAGAGCACCATCTCAATCAACGCGCCCAACGCGGCAGTCGCCAATGCGCCCAGCAGCACCGCCCCCCAAAATCCGACTGCGGTGTTGGTACCAAGCCATTCACTGGCTGACACGGCCACGTACATGCCCAGCATGGTCAGTGAACCATGGGCGAAATTGACGATGCGGGTAACGCCAAAAATGAGCGATAGCCCAGCGGCCACCATAAATAGCGACGATGCTCCGGCTAAGCCATTGAGCAATTGCAAGATCAGGGCGGAGAAGGTCATCGCGGTATCGGCTGACCTTTTTACGGCGCTTTGCGCAAGACTTTAATCTCAGCATCGGCGGGCTGAAATTTTGCGCCGTCAAGGTACTGATAATTGACCATCACACCTTTGCCGTCTTTTTGGGCAGTGCGTCCCACAAAAGCACCCATAGTCGACTGATTATCCTGCGCCCGATAGTTGATGCGCCCGAGCGGCGTCTCAACCGGCAAACCATGAAACGCATCGACCAGCTTTTCGCTTTGCGTCGAGCCAGCTTTTTTGATACCCGCAGCAATCGACATGATGGCCGAATAGCCAACGACGGAACCAAGTCGCGGATAGTCATTGAATTTTTTCTGGTACGCGTCGAGGAAGCGCTTGTGCTCAGGCGTGGTAATGCCGTACCAGGGGTAGCCGGTGACGTACCAGCCTACCGGCGCTTCCTCTTTCAACGGATCCAGATATTCTGGCTCGCCGGAGAGGACACTGAAGACTTCACGCGACTTGAATAAATTACGGATACTGCCCTCTCGGACGAATTTAGACAAATCCGGTCCAAACAAGACGTTAAAGATTGCATCCGGCTTGGCGTCGGCCAAGGCCTGCGTCACGGCAGGCGCATCAAGCTTGCCTAACGGCGGGGCCTGCTCGGCGACAAATTCGACATCCGGCTGCGCAGCCTTGAGCAATTGCTTGAAGGTGTTGGCAGCGGACTGACCATATTCATAATTCGGATACACCAATGCCCACCGTTTTTTCTTAAGCTTGGCTGCCTCAGGCACCAGCATGGCAACTTGCATCCATGTTGAAGGCCTTAAACGGAAGGTGTAGCGGTTACCGTTTTCCCAAACGATTTTGTCCGTCAGCGGCTCAGCGGCGAGAAAAAAGAATTTTTTCTGTTGCGCAAAATCCGTCACCGCCAAGCCCACATGCGATAAAAATGTGCCCGTCAGGACATCCACTTTTTCGCGCGAGACGAGCTCTTCGGCGGCACGCACCGCATCGCCTGGATTGGCGTTGTCGTCGCGCGAAATGATCTCCACTTTTTTGCCTAATAAGCCACCGCTACTGTTGATCTCTTCAAGTGCAAGCTCCATCCCTTTTTTGTAGGGACCAAGAAAATTTGCATGCGCCTTGTAACTATTGATCTCACCGATTTTGATCGTTTGCGCCAGTGCACCCGCAGTAGCGGACATCAGCACCAACGCCATCACGCTCTTTTTAAAGGGCTGCATAAAATTCACGTTCCACCTCGCCTCATGAGCAGCGCGCCAAAGCGCGCTGAGTTGATCAAACTGGCAACCGGCAGGCTGCTTAGCGCAGTCCATCTTGCCCGGTAATGTCATTTTTTTGTAAGCCCCCGATCCGCGCCAGCGGCCTGCCTGAATCGGTCACGGCAACGGCAACCACAATCTCTGCTGCACGCGGCGCATCCGAAACGCGCGCTTCGATTCCGTCAAAATGACTGCGCACAAAGGCTGCATCTTTGTGCCCAAGCGGCACATCAATGGCGGTCCCCAGACCACCCATTTTTTTCGATGAGGGCACTAAGGCAGCGCCCTTTTCTACCGCCTCGCGCAAGGGCGCGCCCAACTTCGGGTGCAAAATGGCCGCAGCATGTTCAAGCTCGCCGCCTTCACCAACAATGGCGGCCTTGCCGTAGCTCTCCGCCTGAGCAGGCGTAATGCCCAAGGCGGCGACGCACTTTTCGCCCAGTAGTTTGCCCAGCTCAGCGCCGATCTCAATCAACTCGTCGAGATTATCGACATAGCGACCGGCACAAGGATTGGCGATGACGGCAATGGCAACTGCGCGGCGAGTTGGCGGTACAACCGGCTTACCCATCTCGATGCGGATCTCGTCGACCTGCACCACCAGTTTGCGGATATTGGCTTTCATGATTTTCCTCGGTCTCTAACGCTGTCCGTCAAATTTGCTGATGCCCTCGGGTGTCAGCCCACCCACCCGCGCCTGAACCCGAGCGCCACTCGACATCACCAGAATAAATACAATTTCATCGGCCATCGGCGCGCCCGGCACGGACACTTCAATCGCATCGAAATGGCTACGCACATAGCAAGCTGTGATGTGCGTAAGCGGCACATCCAGGCAGGCACCGGGCCCACCAACTTTTTTGGTAGAGGGCACAATCGCCAGTGGCCTGCTCTGCGGCGCCGTCGACTCGCCGGCCTGGCCTTGGGTATAACTGACACGTCCGCCCTGCCAGCCCAATAATTCGCGCATCGCATAACCGCCCGGCACATGCCACAGTGCGCCGTGCTCGAGCTCACCGGCGCTGCCAATGATGGCACCTTTGCCATAGCTGTTAATCTGCTCGGGCTCCATCTTCATCGCCGCCAGCAGTGTGCGCGCCATCTCCAGCCCAACCGGATTCAACGCCTCCATCATCGGCAGGATGTCGGGCTCATAGCGACCCGCATAGGGATTTTTTAGTACGGCACCAATCGCCCCGCGGTGCTGGGGCACGGTACGCGGACCGAATTCATGTTCAATGGTTTCCACATTCGTGAACACCCGGCGAATCTCAATCAAGCTCATTGGTCTCTTGTCCTTTTTTCATCAGGCTGCCAGCAAACTGCGCTGTTCTAGTTGCCCCACTGCGCAGGCCTGCGTTTGCAAAACCAGCAAAGCCCCCTGAATATGTCCTTGCATCAGCAAGCGCTGTGCCTGCAATTTGCCCCGTTCCAGTGCCTGCTGCACCAAGACCGGCGGCAGTACACCGACTGCCTGCGTTACCAGAAGGGATCCAAGATCGGTATCGTCCTTCACAGTGTGGGCCGGTGCGCGCTGGATCGTTGCGTGCTCCACATTGACGGCGTTGGCAATCATGGTCGCTGCTGCATCGGCATGCGCCGCGCTTGCCGCCAGCACCGTCACACTATCCGCAATGCCCAGACTCAGACTGCGACCCCGCCACCCACTTGTCGCGATGCCGCGCACCGGATCGGCTGCGCAAATAACAAGACTGTCGGCGACCACGTCTGGCTGCGTACTGAATTGGGCGATATCGGTGACCAGACCGATCCGGTAAGACGCATTGGCTTGCAAATGCAAAGCGATGTCGCCACCGTTATTAATTGCGGCACGCTGAATGTCCGGCTCGCACGAAAAAAATTCGATCATTTCGTCTGCTACCGAGCCGGCAACTGCGGCCATCGGTGTAATAAATTGCGCACGATGCGGCCAGCATGCCGCCTGCATGCGCTTGGCCACTGCGCCTTCAAATGCCCAATCCGAACGCACCGCCTGGCGCAACAGCGAAAGCTCGTCGACCAACTCGGGTAATAATTGTTGAAAGCGTGACCATGCCGAGTCAAGCGCACGGGCAATGGCATCTGCCTTCCCATCAACGGTAATGATGAGATCAATTGGACCATGCTGAAAATGCCAGCGCGCAGCATCAATACGGGAGCAGCTTGCTTGCATCATCGCGCTCCTAGCCCAGCATCGGTTTATGCGTCAAAGGCCAAGGCACTTGCCCATCTGGCCAATCCAGCAGGCGATGAGGAGCGCTGCTCAGCACGGCCTCAATTGTCTGCACTTGGTCAACATGCCCACCGAGACGCGCATAGTCATCAAGCCGCATGCTGAACTCGATTGGCGCAACAATGGCCGGCGTCGGCACAGAGCCAAATGACTGATCCGGCATGCGCAGCACATCGACCATTACGGTGATACCGCCGCCTGCCCATACATAAGCCGGGGCACCGCCACAGGTCACATTAACGATGGCCTGCTTGATCGAATTAGTCAGCCAGACCGGATTGTCCGTGACGCCGGCACGCAGCGAGCCGCCCGCACCGGCCAGAAAGAGTACGCTCGAGAGCGAAGGCTCACAATTTTCACCAATACGCTCGACCACTTTTTGCACCGCTGCGGGCATTGGCGCAGGCATCGGCTGCAAGGCTGCATCGAGCACAAAATAAGCGGCGTGCTCACCTGTCGTTGAGGTCATCAACAAGCGCAGCCCGGGCCATGCGACGTCTTTATCAAAGCCTTCAAAAATATCCAACGGATCGACGAGGTCGGTACCACCCCAGCCGTTACCCGGATTGGCAACCTGAAAGTAGCGACCCGGTGTCGACTTGCGTCCCTTCATTGCAATGCCCGAGGGCGGCATATCGAGGCAACGGCCGGCCTGATGCTCGGATAAGACACCTGTGATGTGATCATCTACCACCACGACTTCGTCGACATGGCCACACCACTGCTTGGCAAAAATGCCAATGGCCGCCGACCCGCAGCCCACCCGCATGCGTTGCTCTTCGACGCCATTAACAATCGGTGCCCGTCCGGCTTGCACGATCAGTTGCGCACCGCCTTCAATATCAAGCGCAACAGCTTGTTTATTGCCCAGCAATAGCATCATCTCGCAGGTCAGTCGTCCTTCTTTTTTGCTGCCACCAGTCAGATGATGGACACCACCGAGCGAGAGCATCTGCGAGCCGTATTCGGCCGTCGTCACATGACCTACCAGCTCGCCGCGATAACGGATACTTGCCTGCTCAGCGCCAAGATAACGATCGGTATCGATTTTCACCTTGAAACTGCAATAACTGAAAATGCCTTCAGTGACAACCGTCACCATGTCCACTCCACGCACTTGGGAGGACACAATAAATGGCGCGGGTTTGTAGTCGGGATAAGTGGTGGAAGAGCCTACACCGGTAACAAAAAAATCACCCTGATCGGACGCCGGTTCATCTTGTGCGGACAGTCGCTGCATCAGCACCAAGGGATCCGTGCGGGTCAGTACACCATCGACATTGGCATACCGGTCGCACGCACCGCTACGGCCCTCGGTAATCTGGCACAGCACAGGACAGGCATTACATTCGATCTTATTGCTTGCCATGTTGTCGCTACGCGGTCGCGACGCATCAAGCACGACCGGCGCGCCGCCAACAGCCGGAAAATCAGCCGCATTGTCGCTACCGTGATCGACTCGATTATGGCCGCTCATGATGCGACTCCTGTATCACTGCCTGCTGCCTGTAAGATCGCCAGCCGCACCCGGTCCGGCGTTGCAGGGATCGTTTTGACACGTATACCGGTGGCGTGATGCAGCGCATTCAAAATCGCCGGCGCCGTCGCCACCAGCGCCGGCTCACCCACGCCTTTGGCGCCATAAGGTCCGAGCGGCTCACGGTCTTCAATAATATGTACCGTCACCGGCGGCATATCGCCTGCCGTCGGTATCAGGTAATCATGCAGATTATCAGTGCGCCCGCTGATGTACTCTTCCATCAATGCCAGACCAAGACCCTGTGCGATCCCGCCGTGAATCTGGCCTTCGACTTGCGTTGGATTGACAGCGCGGCCGACATCATGCGCGGCATGAATATGCAAAACCTTGATGGTACCGAGCGCCATATCGACTTCTATTTCGGCAGCTTGCGCTGCAAAACCATAGGTCGCATACGGCACACCCTGACCGTCTGCATCAAGCGGCACGGTGGGCGGATTGAAGTAGCCACGACCGGTGGCAACATCGCCACACGCGACAGCAGTCATCGTTTGCAAATCCAGCGACGCCTGCGCACCTTCTGCCACACCCGTCAATACCGTACCCGACAACGACAGACGCACCGGCTCCGACAAGCCAAGCCGTTCAAGCAGTTGCCGCCGCAAATCTTCGCCGGCGAAACGCGCCGCATTACCGGACACAAAAGTTTGACGCGAAGCCGACGACTTGCCCGCGTCTTCGGTCAAGTCAGTGTCACCCACGACCTGATCCACCAAGGCTACCGGCAGTCCTACTGCATCGGCAAAAATCTGCGGCATCACGGTCGCCGAACCCTGACCGATTTCCTGCGCGCCGTTATATAAAAATAAGCGACCATTGCTGCGCAATGCGCCAGTCATGGTCGAAGGATTGGCAATGACGGTATTACCAATGCCGTACCACATGCTGGCAATGCCCATCCCTCGGCGCAGCGCGCTACCGGCAATAAGTGCTTGCTGATTAAACCGCTCGCACGCCGCCTTGCCTGATGTCCAGGCCGGCTGCAAGACTTCCAGACATTGCGCCATCCCCACGCTGGCTGACAAGACCTGACCGGTCGCAGTGGCCTGCCCGGCCCGAATCGCATTCTTAAGACGAAATTGCAGCGCGTCGATACCCGTTTTAGCTGCCAGCTCATCAAGCAGCGCTTCGGTCACAATATGCGCCTGCGGCACACCAAAGCCGCGGAAGGCACCCGAGACGGCATTGTTGGTATACACGGCACGGGTCAAGGCCCGCAGATGCGGCACAAAATAGGGCCCGGTCGCGTGCACCGGCACGCGGTTGGCAACGGTACTACCCCAACTGGCATAAGCACCGGTATTAAAGTCACCGTGAAAATCGAGCGCCAGTAATGTCCCTTGGGCGTCACAGGCATATCTCGCCCGGATGCGCGAAGGATGCCGCTTCGTCGTTGAGACCATGGATTCGCTGCGACTGTAAACCGTGCGCACCGCGCGCTTGAGCTTCCAGGCTGCTAGCGCCAGCAGGGGCTGCAGAGACACATCGAGCTTGCCGCCAAATCCGCCGCCCATTGCAGAAGGGACGATATGCACCGTATCTGCGGGTAGCTGCAGAACGCGAGCGACCTCTTCCTTATCCATCACCGGTGTCTGCGTACAGACAAACACACGCAAGCGTTCGCGACCCTGATCATTAAACACTTCTGCATAGCCCGCCTCGGGCTCAATATAGGCGTGCTCGACATAACTGGTGCGGTATTCATCTTCTGCGATAAAAGCAGCCTCGTGCATTGCCGCCGTTATCTCGCCTTTGACGACCCGCCCGCGACACAATACGTTTTCTGGCGCAAAGTCATGCAACAGTACGCCCGTAGCCGTTAGTGCCTGCTCTGGCGTCTCAAGCGCAGGCAGCGGTTGCCACGACACCGGCACATCAGCTTCCGGGATCGCCTGCACCGCCTCCATGGGCCCCACAATCAGCATCACCGCTTCACCGCGCATGCGCACCTCAGAGATGGCCAGCACTGGTTGATCTTTGGGATGAGCGAAAACCGAAAAGCTATTTTCAGGGACATCGGCGGCCGTAAATATCGCGACGACTGCCGGATAGCGATGCCGGAACGCCTCCAGATCGCCCACCGTAAAATGCGCCCGCGCAAAGGGCGAGCGGACAGTGCGCAACCAAAGACAATCAGACGGCGCCATATCGGCACCAAATTTTTCTACGCCAGTGAGTTTGGCATGCCCATCAAGTCGGGCCAACCGAGACCCAACGGCGTGTCCAGCGGCGGGCTCGGGTAATGGTGCGGCATCCTGTGCCACAGCGAGCACCGCTTCAACGATTTTTCTGTAGCCCGTGCAACGGCACAGCACACCCCCTAAGCCATCCAGAACCTGCTGCTCAGTGGGCTGCGGATGACGACGCAAGACATCCGTGGCGGCCATCAGCATGCCCGGCGTACAGATGCCGCACTGCGCTGCGCCATGTAAATGAAAAGACTGCTGCAACACATTGAGCCGGCCATCGATCGCCAGTCCTTCAACGGTACTCACTTCGCGCCCGGCGCACTGACCAGTGGCCGTCAGACAGGCACAGACCTGCTGGCCATCGAGCAGCACGGTGCAGGCGCCGCAGTCGCCGGCATTACAGCCTATCTTGGTGCCAGTCAGACCGAGTTCGTCACGCAAGGTATCCGACAAACGCTGCGACGCAGCGCTACTGCTGACTGACTGGCCATTAACCGAAAATACGATAGGTTTATGCACCAAGCGCTCCTTCGATCGCGCGCGCGATAAGCGTTTGTGCTGCATCACGCCGGAACGTGCCGCTGCCGCGCACATCATCCAATGGTGTTAGTGGCGACAGGTCAGCGGCATTAAGCACCGCCGACAAACCCGACACGGCGGGCTGCGCTAGCAGTTTTTTCTCCAGCGATGGGAGCCTTCTGGCGACGGCCGAGCACGCCCCCACCGCGACGGCAGCATGTACCACGAAGCCGTTATCGATCTCCAGCACAACGGCTACCATCACAATGGAGATGACTAAGTAGCGCCGGTGTCCGAGTTTTAAAAATTGTGAGCGCGCACGCGGACGACGGGGTACCAGAATGGCAGTCACTAATTCATCGGGTGCACGTAGGGTACGACGACTGCCAAGCACAAACTCGACTAAAGGCACACAGCGCACACCGGCAAGCGAGGCTAACTCGATCTGCGCATCCAATGCCATCAGCGCAGGTATGCCATCGGCAGCAGGAGACGCATTGCAGACATTACCGACTAACGTACCACTGTTTTGTACCTGCACGCCGCCAACCTCACGTGCAGCAGCTTGCAGTCCATGCAACTGCGGCGGCAACGTGGTGCGCACCAAATCACTCCAGGTTACAGCGGCGCCGATACGAAATACCTCGTCGTGTTGGTGCAAACCTGCCAGCTCGGTAATGGCGGTGATATCAAGAATGGAGGTTGATGGCGCCAGCACTGCACGTGCCGGATAAAAATCAGTCCCACCAGCGAGCACATCAAACGGCGAAGCGGCCAGCGCCGTCAGCGCTTCAGACAGCGAAGCCGGACGCAGGTAGCATCCTTGGCTCATGAGATGCGCACCTGAGCGAACAACAGACTAACTGCGGGAAGTGCCATGATCATGCCTTGCTGAGACGCGCTGAATTGTTCGGTAGTCGCTACATTTTCGTTACCGTAACATGAAAAAATTACGCTCGCAATCAGTCGATTGTCAAAATTATCATAATAAAAACGCTTATTTATTGCGTGTTTATTTTTCATTAAGTTCGGTGTTTACTACATTTAGTGGGTACGCTAGTATCTTGCCAGACAATATGGAGAAGCCATGCAAGCTACAACGAAACCTGGGCCGTGCAGCGCTATCGAAACCGATGCCGTCATCGTTGGTGCCGGTCCGGTCGGCCTGTTTCAAGTGCTCGAACTCGGCCTGCTCGAAATCAAAGCCCACGTAATCGATTCACTGACTGCCGTCGGTGGCCAGTGCGTCGAGCTCTATCCCGACAAACCGATCTACGATATCCCTGCTGTGCCGGTCTGTACTGGTCAGGAACTCACCGATAATTTGTTAAAGCAAATTGAGCCCTTTGAGCCAACCTTTCATCTCGGTCA
>CAMBFZ010000001.1 GCA_945866125.1 Bordetella parapertussis | reverse complement strand
GGCTCTTTCAGACGGGAATCGAACCCGGGTCCACACCCACCACCAATCGTTAAAAAACCAACTTCTCTTAGTTGGTTTTTTTTCGCCTGAATCCCGCGGGATTCGCACCTTGCATGTGGCGCGGCAAGGCAGAAAAAGATCCCATTCCGTGGCCTTCTCAGTCTCTGAAGACCACATTATCAATGTCTCGCAGGATGAGCACGAACAAAGAATTTAAGCCGAATGCGACTTACACCCCCAAAGAATCACACGCAAGGCAAAAGACTCAGAGCTATAACGCGTAGATTCGAATTGCTGATTACCCAAGATGGCTAACTAGCCTGATCAAAAAATGTTCATCTAACAGCTTCCTATAAACAATCATCAGAAAATGTAGGTAATGAGGTCGCGCTCTGTGGGCGTCCTCAAACTCGCTCATGGACGAATCAAGCAAGCCTTCTCGGCCTTCGCCACCGAATCCCGATAACGTCGCGCTAACGCCATCACCGCATCGCCGCGCAATACGCTCCCACGCTCGCCGGCAATTGAAGAGGCATTCGCGGCAGTAGCTTGATCTGTGTATTCAGAATAGGGAATTTCTCCAGCCAAGCTATCGAGTGCGCACGCGCATTTGTAGATCATTTCCTGGCGCAACCGTTGCGGATGCGCTCGCACGCATTCCTCTACGAAAAGAATACGATCGAGGGTTGGGTAGTCGACGGTTTGTGCCTCGCTGTCATGTCGAAAAAAATAGCCTCCTAATAACAGGATAGACATCGTCAAGTGCTTAGTGCGATGGAAGTTCATTGGCATCTTTTCCCGCTGAGAGAAAACCTGTCAGCATCTGGTTTTTCTGAGGCGCTCTTGAAGGCACATGATACTGGCGGAGTATGTTGAATATATCGGTCTGATTTTCATCAATCAAATATTGAATGGTCGCCTTCCATGCCACGTCTTCGTGGCGCACGCCCATCGCGATACCAAATTCCAACTGATTCCCGACCGTGGAATATAGGGGGATTACAGTCAGCGATTTTTCAACGACCCGTTTCGAAAAAAATCCCGCGATGGGGCCCCACATCAATGCGGCATCTATTTTTCCAGAAGCCAGATCACGCTCAATGATTTCTCCCGCATAGTATTGAGGATCGGCGTTGAGCAAAGGATAAGGTACCGCTTGATCAAGTAAATTATTTTGCATCAGCCATAAGGCACCGGGAGACTGTACCTGCACCCCTATTTTCATGGGCTGCAACACAGACTTTGGTAGCGCAAGAAATTCGGCCTGACTATGCACGCCGGCAGTGAGATTTTCATTAGACATCACGATTGCATAGGACGAATAAAAATAGGGCTTTGTGGGTGAAGCCTGATCATAGCTAGCGGGTATACCCATGATCAGATCGCAACGGAAACGCTCACCCGGCAACTTGAAGCGCAGCGTGTTTCGAACAAATCCTATGCGTTGCGGAAAGTAGAACGTCTCGAGTTTCCACCCCATTTTCTTCGCAAAAAGTTCAGCAATTTTGTTTTCAAAACCCTCTCCCTTCTCATTAGAAAATGGCATGTTATTCGGGTCACTACAGACCCGCAGCACCCCTCCCGGCAAAGTAAGGTCGTCGGCATATGCGGCGCTGCCAACCAAGAAGAAAATTGAACCTAGCACGCGTAAAAACAGCCCCCGTGAATCGCATCGTCGCATAGAAAATCCCTAATTTTTTTTATGAGTACTAATCAATACTCGCGACCTTAGCTTTGATAATGTGCCCGTTAGAACGACCCTTTAAGTAGCGATAGAGGGGCTCAATATTTTCTGTCACCTGCTTATTTTCTTTAAATGAAGGCATGCCTTTTTCGGGGCGACCTGCAGTGACGGTCAGAAAAAATTCCTCATAACTCAGCGTCTTTAAACTATCAACCAGTGAAGGACCGACCATGCCTTCTTGATTTGCACCATGACAGCGGTCGCATGCTGCGGCCCGCCAGGTGCGGAATCCGGTCATAGTCTGTCGATCGACTCTAATGCCATCGATCACTGTGTAAAACTCTGTCTTTATTTCTTCTGCTTCCGCTGAGTTCACTAATACGACTAGCATCGCAGCGCACACCAAGAGGATAAATTTCATCATAAAACCTATCTTAAAAATAACGGACCCCATACTGGGGCGTCCCTTATAAGCTGGGACGCCCGCTCTCACAGTATGTCTATTTATTCCAGGGTAAAGACTGTCAACGTTCCACCAAGATCGGTGTAATTTTTGAGCTCTTTGTACCCGCCCACGGCACCTAGACCATCGCTATCTTTTTCAAGTCCAGCGGCCATACCTATCCCGGCCCAACCACCGATTCCCGAAAACACGCCGACATATTGTTTTCCCGCGTGCATATAGGTAAATACATTCCCGATGATGCCGGATGGGGTTTTGAATTTGAAGAGCTCTTTGCCGTTCAAATCGACAGCCTTCAGATAGCCCTCGAGTGTCCCGTAGAACACAAGGTCGCCAGCAGTAGCCAGCGCACCGGACCAGACAGAAAATTTCTCTGGTTTAGACCAGACAATTTTTCCAGTACCCGCATCCCACGCAATGAAGTTACCCATGCCTCCATGACTGTTCGGCGCCGGAAACATTGACAACGTTGCGCCCACATAAGGCTGGCCAGCGACATACTCCACTTTGAAAGGCTCATAGTTCATGCAGACATGATTGGTCGGCACATAAAACAACCCGGTCTTTGGATTAAATGCAGCCGGCTGCTGGTCCTTTGAGCCTAGTGCTGCGGGACAAACTCCCTTCGTATCAACATCGGGTCCATTGATCGCTGTCGAATAGCGCGGATCAACCTGCGGACGACCGCTCTTCATGTCGACATGCGTGGCCCAGTTCACCGCAGGATCAAACTTCTCGGCCACGAGCAATTCGCCGGTAACACGGTCCAATGTGTAAGCAAAACCATTACGGTCAAAGTGCACCAACGCTTTGCGCAGTTTTCCCTTGTGCTGAATATCTGCCAAAATCATTTCGTTGATGCCGTCGAAATCCCATTGGTCGAATGGGGTCATCTGGTACACCCACTTGACCTTGCCAGTGTCGAGATCGCGAGCCCAGATCGCCATCGACCATTTGTTATCACCGGGGCGCTGCGCTGGATTCCAGGTTGAAGGGTTACCACTGCCGTAGTACAGCAAATTGCTTGCTTTGTCCCAGCTGTACCATCCCCATGTCGTGCCGCCACCGATCTTCCACTGATCTGCTTTCCAAGTCTTCAACGACGAATCTTTGCCCACTGGCATGACCCGGCCGTCAGACCAAGTCGTGGTGACAGCCGGGTCGATCAGCATCTCTGAATCGGGGCCTACGCTATAGCCACGCCAGATGAGTTTGCCGTCCGAAAGCGCGTAGGCGCTGATATAGCCACGCACACCCCACTCGCCACCCGAAATGCCAGTGATGACTTTGTCACCAAATATATGTGGCGCGTTCGTATTCACTGCGCCGAGCTTCGCATCACCGTTTTTAACGCTCCAAACAATTTTTCCGGTATCCGCGCTCAGGGCAACCAAGGTGCTGTCGGCCTGCTGCAGGAAGACTTTACCTTCGGCATAAGCCAAACCGCGGTTAACCGTGTCGCAGCACATTTGAGCGATCACGGCACTATCTTGTTTCGGTTCAAATCGCCATTTGATTTCTTGTGTAGCGAGATCAACCGCGAAAACTTTGTTTGGAAAGGCGCTGTGCAAGTACATGGTGTTTCCAATCACCAGTGGCGAGCCCTCATGACCACGCAATACGCCGGTCGACATCATCCAGGCGACCTTCAGTTTTTTGACATTTCCCTTGTTGACTTGATTCAGCTCGCTGTAGCGATGGTTTGCGAAATCACCTGCCTGCATTGCCCAGTTAGATGGATTTGCACTCAATTTGGTTAATTCTTCATTCGCAATAGCGGTCTCTGAGAACAGGACGGCGGCTATAACACCTAATCCAAGTAGTCTGTTTATTTTCATGATTGGCCTCCTCCTTACTGATGGATGAAACAGCGGCGCTGTATGCCCGTCTGCGCCAATTTGTATTTCATTGGCAGCCTCAGTTTTATCATCGGAATTTAAAAGAACCATCAGTTTTGATGTACTTAGTACATCACTGTGGCGAGATAGCCAATCAGTGGTTGTGGGACTTTTTTCAGATTAAAGGATAGTGCAGGGATATAGTGCAGCGTGATCACGACCTAAGGGAATTGATCAACCATCAGATAGGGAGGCGAACTATTTCGTGCCGCATTCAAACTTCAAGTCAAATCGAAAAACCCGACGCGCCACGCGCCCACATTAGAAATAGTCTTAAAAAAATAATCGCCCAAAATTTTGGGCGAAATAAATGCACTTAAATATTCTTAAGATATTCGACTTCGGATCAATTGGCCCAGTCAAATTTAAGTAATCTTCTTTGCCAAATACCTGGAACTCAACATTCTGCAAAGCTACCGAATTCCTCTTCTGGCTAAACTTAAAGAGGCATACTATTTCTAATTCTAATTTATCAGCTCGCCTCACCGTAAGTGATGCAACGAGCACACCAAACACCAACCGTGGTGTTCTGCAAATAACCACCGACGCAGGGAATCCACCAACCCTACGATCGCCTACCCCCTCTAGTGATCGTAATTTTTTACTCAACTCATCCGAAGAGCGAACAGAAAATAAAAATCATGAAAATGATAGAACAATAAGTGCGGTAATTGACGGTGAATCTACCCATCAAATTGTCATGTCGTCGCCTAACTTACCAGTGGAGCCCTTATTGAATGCACTACTTTTTTTCGGTAGTACAGCTACCCAACCCAGCAATCCGAAATGGCAGGATTTTCATGAACAGTCCATTCGAAACGACGGGTGTTTCAAGGCAAAACCGGGGGTCGACTTTGAGGTATTGTTTGCCTGGTTGGCCACCTCACCTGTGGGCGTGTTGTCACTCAAAATTGATCGCCACCAGATCGGTGATGATGGAGCAGTGGCATTCGCAAAAATATTGAAAGTCAACAACCAACTTTTGGCTGCTGATCTAAGCCACTGTGGGATTAATGCGCAAGGCGCAGCAGCACTTGCTGATGCATTAAAAATCAATACATCGCTGCGCACGCTCAACCTTGCCTTCAATAAGATCGGCTTTGAAGGTGCCATATCACTAGCCAGCGCATTAAAAAATAACCCGGCACTCACAAGCCTTAATCTTCGTCTAAATACAATTGGCGATAAGGGCGCGCGCGCTTTCGCTGATACATTAACAGCTAGGAGCACGCTGTGCATTCTCAATTTAACCTGCAATGGAATCAGTAATGAGGGCGCCATAAACTTGGCGAATGCACTCCCATGGAATATCTCCCTGCGCGAATTGAATCTCAGCTTGAACTCGATTGATGACGCCGGCGCCATCGCTATTGCCAACGGATTAAAGCGTAATCAATTCCTGAGATCGCTGGTGCTTAATTACAATCTGATCAACGATGTGGGCGCAGGAGCACTAGCCGGCGCATTAGAGGTCAATTCGACCCTTGGTGTCCTTAGCCTAAGATCGAACAAAATCACCTCTCAGACACAGCTAAACAGAATCTATCTCGAACTAGCGAAAACCATCCAACTCAGCCAGGCAATAAAAGGAGCGAAGGTCGCAATAGCACTTTACGGACCCGTCGACGTGCCGTTGCTACCGGCTGATGTGACCGACATCGTCATCTACCAAATGGCGCAGTTGGGTTTAAAGGATGAGATTATCAAACTGAGCCACTCGGTGAATTATCCAGCGGAGATTTTGTGATCATCTGCATTCATTGCCATCTCACTTGGCTGTTGCCACACCATCATCTGCCGGGATGATGATGCTTGATTGCCTTGTGGGGAGGAGCGAATAGAAACTGTGACCGATGCGCTTGACCTGACCAAGGCAGGCATCCGTCGAAATGCAAAAAGGCTTACGTAAAAACGTAAGCCTTTTTGCTTTGTTCTGGTGGGCCCCCCGTGAGTCGAACACGGCACCAACGGATTATGAGTCCGCTGCTCTAACCAAGCATGAGCTAGGGGCCCAGTCTTACTGCGAAAACAGGGTATGAATTTTAGCGCGGAAACACTGTTGCGGCGAGAGCCTGTGACCCTCGCCGCAACAGTCTGGCCTGATGTTTTAACCGCCTTCGAGGAAACTCTTCAGCTTATCGGACCGCGATGGGTGACGTAATTTGCGCAAGGCCTTGGCTTCGATTTGACGAATGCGCTCGCGGGTGACATCAAATTGCTTACCCACTTCTTCGAGCGTATGGTCAGTCGACATTTCAATACCAAACCGCATGCGCAGTACTTTTGCCTCGCGTGGCGTCAAGGAATCAAGCACATCCTTGACCACGCCACGCATCGACGCATGTAAAGCTGCATCCGCTGGCGCCAGCGTGTTGTTATCTTCGATGAAGTCGCCTAAATGAGAATCGTCGTCGTCACCGATCGGCGTTTCCATCGAGATCGGCTCTTTCGCAATCTTCATGATCTTGCGGATTTTATCTTCCGGCATTTCCATCTTGATCGCCAGCGTCGCCGGATCCGGCTCAGCACCAGTCTCTTGCAAAATTTGCCGTGAGATACGGTTCATCTTGTTGATCGTTTCGATCATGTGCACGGGAATACGAATCGTGCGCGCCTGATCGGCGATTGAGCGGGTAATGGCTTGACGAATCCACCAGGTCGCATAGGTCGAAAACTTATAGCCACGACGGTATTCGAATTTATCCACCGCCTTCATCAAACCGATATTGCCTTCCTGGATCAGATCAAGGAATTGCAAACCGCGGTTGGTGTATTTCTTGGCGATCGAAATCACCAGACGCAAGTTAGCCTCCGTCATTTCGCGCTTCGCTTTGCGCGCCTTCATCTCACCAGCTGACATCTTTTTATTGATGTTGCGCAGGTCAGGCAAGGGCAATACCACGCGCGATTGCAAATCCAGTAGCTTTTGCTGAAGCTCTTTCACGGTTGGCACATTACGCGCCAGCACCGTGCTGTAAGTGCTGGTGGCAGCAACTTCGCCATCGATCCATTTCAGATTAGTTTCGTTGCCCGGGAAAACCTTGATGAAGTGTGAACGTGGCATACCGCATTTGTTGACCACCACATCCAAAATCTGCTTCTCGATATGGCGCACCTCATCAACCTGGCCACGCAAGGTGTCGCACAGTTTTTCGACGACCTTAGCGGTAAAGCGAAACCCCATCAACTCTGCCGTAATGGCCTCCTGCGCCTTGGCGTAGGGCTTGGAGTTGTAGCCTTCTTTTTCGTAGGCCTTGCGCATCTTGTCGAACTGCGTCGAGATGATCGCAAATTTGGCCAGCGAATCCCGCTTCAACTGTTCAAGCTGCTCAGCCGAAAAACCAGCGGCACCGCCGTTGACGTTGCCGTCTTCTTCCTCTTCTTCCTCATCCTCGTCTTCTTCGTCTTCTTCTTCGGCGGCGGCCATGACAACGGGCGCCGGTGTCAGATCAAGCTCGGAAGCGTTAGGATCAACCAATCCGTCGACAATTTCGTCGATCTTGGATTCATCTTTGGAAATACGCTCAGCAGCCGCAAGGATTTCGGAGATCGTCATCGGACACGCCGAGATCGCCTGAATCATGTCTTTCAGGCCACCCTCAATACGCTTGGCGATTTCGATCTCGCCCTCGCGGGTGAGCAGCTCAACCGAACCCATCTCACGCATGTACATACGGACGGGGTCAGTGGTGCGGCCGAAATCTGAATCCACCGTCTGCAGCGCCGCTTCAGCAGCTGCGTCAGCATCATCGTCATTAGCAACCGTGGCCACGTTATCCGACAACAGCAGCGACTCCGCATCAGGCGCGTGGTCATAGACAGCAATACCCATGTCGTTGAACGTGCCGATGATGCCTTCGATCGCTTCCGGATCAACAATATTTTCCGGGAGGTGGTCATTGATTTCGGAATGCGTCAGAAACCCACGCTCTTTACCAAGCTTGATCAGCGTCTTGAGCTTTTGACGACGCCGTTCGAGATCTTCTTCGCTTGCCTCCGAGTCGGAAGAAAACGCATCTTTGAGAAATTGCTTTTCTTTAGCTTTGCGGTCTTTGGCTTTGGCCTTGTCCGCTGCCTTCAACTCGGCACGTTCAACCGCGTTGAGTGCTGCGACTTCTTCATTTTCCGGCTGGAATTCACGCGGCTTGCGACCACGGCGACCTGGTACTTTGACACCGGGCAAAATATACCCAGACGTATCAATGGCAGCCAACGTTGCGGCATCGGTCGTCTGCTTCACCGACATCAATTTATGATCGGATTTCAACTCCACCTTTGGCGGGACAGGCGCGCTCACCGGTGCTGCTTTTTTTGCTGGCTTCACTGCTTTTGGTGCTGCTACTACTTTAGGTTCAGATTTCCTGGTTGTCACAGAAGCTTTCGTTGCGGGGACTTTCGTTGGGGCGACGGCTGGCTTGGCTGGCTTACGCTCAGTTTTTGCCACCGCTTTTTTCGCAACGCTACTTGCCTTGACCGGATTTTTAGGCACCGGCGTGGCAATAGCCTTGCTGGTCTTTGAGACCACTTTGCTGGTCGCTTTGTTCGATGACTTTGTCACTGTCGTCACTTTAAGTTTTACGGCTGATTTTGCAGCCGTCTTCGCCACTGCTTTTACGGCAGGTTTTAAAGCGGGTTTTGCAGCCGGCTTTGCTGTCGATTTCACAGTAGTTTTTACGGCAGCTTTTGCTGCCGGTTTAACCGCCGTTTTCTTGGTCGCGACTTTTGCTACCGCCTTGACCGTTTTTACCGGCGCGCGCGCAGCCACTGTCTTTACAGTTTTTGCCTTGGTTGCAGAAGTTTTAACGGGTTTTTGTTTTGCGTTCGCCATAGGTCCATCCACCAAATGGGGTTGCCAATGCTGCTCAGGAAACTGGAGTGCTAGCCGGTGCTGCTATTTCAGCAATCGAGCAGACCGGACAGCGATGTGCCGGAATATTCTGCTTCGTGTCGTGGCCTGCGTATCCAGCAAGATTAACTCAGTAAAGCTCAGGTAAAACGTAGAGTAAAACTCTGTAACGCCTTGATTCAAAAGCCCTACAGTATAGCATAGGGCACTGTCTTTCCAGCACCGTTACTGCCCGCCACATTGAAGATAGATCATGAAGCCGCTTCTTTTTCAGCCAAAGCGCGCAGCCGATCCATCTGACTATTAATTTCCCGATAACGCACCCGCGCACTCTCCGACGCGAGCCCTTCTGCGGCCAGTTGCTCCTGTTCGGCTTTGAGCATTTTCATGGTGGTCTGTCGCACCGCACCGGCCAGCTCAAGCCTTGCATAATCGACATCGGATTCAGATTGGGCAGCAATTTCAGCCACAATCTCATCAAAATCGGCATCCTGGTTGCGCAACATTTCGGCGACGGAGGCAAAACTGGCCTGACCTGCCGTTACGCCGATCGTCGCCACCAGTTGGCGCAACAACACCCCGCCATCCGGCGCTGACCAGCAAATTGCTAAGAGTGCAGCCTCGTCAAGATCGGCCGCCAGAACCGGATGCGCCACCAACAAACGCAAAATCTGGCGCTCCAATTCCACCGGCGGCCGACGCTTGATGGCCGGCACGGCAGCTCGGGCGCGCGAAACCGGCTTGGCCAACTCGAACAGTGCTTCCATTTCCTGCACCGTACTTTGGGTTACCTGCGCCAACTGCCGCAACAACTGAAGACGTAAAGCCGAAGGTGGCATCGCCTGCAACAAGGGCTTGGCGTCGTATTGCGCACGCGCACGCCCCTCGGCCGTCGTCAGATCTTGGGGGCTGCTGACTTCGTTCAATAAAAACTGCGACAACGGCATCGCGTCATGCACCATCTTTTCAAACGCCTCCGTGCCAAATTGACGAATGTAACTATCGGGGTCGTGCTCAGTGGGCAGAAATAAAAATTTTAATGTCTTGTTATCAGACGCATGCGGCAGGCACGCCTCGAGTGCACGGCGCGCGGCACGCTGACCGGCTTTGTCTCCGTCAAAACTAAAAATCACATGGTCGGTCTGCCGCAGTAGTTTTTGTACATGCACGGGCGTGCAAGCTGTGCCCAGCGTTGCCACGGCTTGCGCAAAACCAAATTGCGCCAAAGCGACGACGTCCATATAGCCCTCGGTAACCAGCACATAACCTTTATCACGAATGGCCTGCCGCGCTTCAAACAAACCATACAGCTCGCTGCCTTTTTGAAACAGCGGCGTCTCGGGCGAATTGAGGTATTTGGGCTCCCCCTTGTCCATCACGCGACCGCCAAATCCGATCACCTGCCCCTTGCTATTTCGAATCGGGAACATGATGCGATCACGGAAACGATCATAGCGTTTACGGTTACCACCATCTTCCTCGCTGCGGTCAATCACCAGCCCGGCCTCAACCAGCGCGCCCGCTTCATAATCAGGAAAAACTGCTTTGAGATTATCCCAACCATCGGGCGCAAAACCGATCCAAAACTTGGCTGCGATCTCACCCGATAAGCCGCGTGTTTTCAAGTAATCAATCGCATTCGATGCCGAGCGCAATTGCAAACGGTAGTAATCGCAGGCCACTGTCATTGCCTCGGACAGCGCCATGCTTTTTGATTGTAATTCGGCGCGCTGCGCAGGCAGTAAACGGTCTTCTTCTTCCGGCACCGTCATGCCCACACCTTGCGCCAGATCTTTCACCGCATCGACAAAACCGACGCCGGAATATTCCATCAAAAAACCAATCGCCGTCCCATGCGCGCCACACCCAAAGCAATGATAAAACTGCTTGGTTGGACTCACCGTGAAGCTGGGCGATTTTTCATTATGAAAGGGACACAGGCCACCGAAATTTGCCCCGCCCTTTTTGAGCTGCACGTACCGACCCACCACGTCGACAATATCAACGCGATTGAGCAGGTCTTGAATAAAGCTTTGCGGGATCACGACAAGTTGATTACAGCGTGGATCAGGCCTTGACCAGCGCCGCTTTTACCAGAGCCGATACCGCCGTCATATCCGCGCGACCAGACAATTTAGATTTAAGTACCGCCATAACTTTACCCATATCTTGTGGACCGGCAGCACCGGTTGCCTCGACAGCAGCGGCGACTTCGGCGCCTACTTCAGCGTCCGATAGCGCAGCAGGCATATAGGTGATCAAAATCGCCAGCTCGCCTTTTTCAATATCGGCCAGATCCTGACGCGCACCGGCCTCAAACTGCGTAATCGAATCTTTGCGCTGCTTGATCATTTTTTCAATGATGGCGAGCACATGATCGTCGGTCACCTCAATGCGCTCATCCACTTCTTTTTGCTTGATGGCTGCCGTGAGGAGTCGAATGGTTGCCAGACGGGCGACATCTTTTGCCCGCATCGCCGCTTTCATGTCTTCGGTAATCTGCTCTTTGAGGGTCATCATTTTCTCCAGATAATTAGTAGCCATATAAAAACGCCAAAACCCGCTGCGGACGTTTGCCGGAGCGGGTTTGCATTCATTGCCTCACCCAAGGGTGAGGCAAGTAATTAGTACAGCTTTTTAGGCAGTTGCTGGCTGCGGATGCGCTTGTAATGGCGCTTCACGGCAGCGGCGAGCTTGCGCTTACGCTCTGCGGTTGGCTTTTCATAAAACTCGCGCGCGCGCAATTCGGTCAGGAGACCGGTTTTTTCAATGGTGCGCTTGAAGCGACGCATGGCGACTTCGAACGGTTCGTTTTCTTTTAGGCGAATAGTGGTCATGTATGAACTGGAAACCAAGGGTTTATTTGCTGAGCCGCGGATTATAGCAGCCCTGATGTCCGAAAGGAAGACAGGCAGGTAAAACAGCGTGCTTTACCCAAAAAAATATCAAACCGCTAATCCAGCAGCGGTACCAGACGCCCACGCCCACTGGAAGTTATAGCCGCCAAGCCAGCCCGTCACATCCACGGCCTCGCCAATGAAATACAGGCCGGGCACCGCATTGGCCATCATGCTTTGCTGAGACAGTGCGCGGGTATCAACCCCGCCGATCGTCACTTCGGCCTTGCGAAAACCTTCCGAGCCGCTGGGGCTAATTTCCCAACGGTTGAGCGACTCGCCAAGCCGGCGCAATTGCTTGTCCGGCAAGTCAGCCAGCCGTGCATCGGGACTAAAATCATTCGCCAGCAACCAGCCCTCGGCGAGCCGCGCAGGCAGCCATTGGGCCACGACATTGCCGAGATTTTTTTTAACCTGATTCTTTAGACTCACCAGCTCCTGCGCGACATCGAGTTGCGGCAGCAAATTCAATGTGAGTCCAGTGCGGTTTTGCCAATAGCTCGAGATTTGTAATACCGCCGGACCGGACAGGCCGCGATGCGTGAACAGCAGGTCTTCGCGAAAATAGCCGCGGGATTTTTTGTCACCCGTCTCAATATCGACTTCCAGCGCGATACCGGCCAGGGGCACAAAGCGCTGCCAGCTGGCCTCATCAAAAGTCAACGGCACCAACGCTGGACGCGGCTCAATGATTTTGATCCCGAATTGCTTGGCGATCCGAAATGCAAAATCGGTCGCACCGATCTTGGGGATGGACAAGCCACCCGTCGCGATCACCACTTGCTGCGCGCGAATCGGGCCAGCGCTCGTTGCAATCAAATAAAGGTCGCCCTCTTTATTGATGCTCTCGACACTGACCGGCATGCGCCAACTGACTTTGCCCAGATCACATTCCGCTTTCAACATAGTGATAATGTCTTCCGCGGACCGGTCGCAAAACAGCTGACCTTTATGTTTCTCATGAAAAGGAATCGCATAGCGCTTTAGTAGCGCCAGAAAATCTTGTGGCGTATAGCGCGATAGGGCGCTCTTGCAAAAATGCGGATTCTGCGACAAAAAATTCTGCGGCGTGGTGTCCAGATTAGTGAAATTACAGCGTCCGCCCCCAGAGATACGGATTTTCTCGGCGAGCTTTTCCGCATGATCAATCAGCACCACGCTTTTACCGCGCTGCCCGGCAACCGCCGCGCACATCATGCCGGCCGCCCCTGCGCCGATCACGGCGACATCGAATGGCGGGCTCATGAGGCTTGACGCACAACGTTTACAATTTGTGCGACCTGCTCTGCAATCGGCGCCGGCACCGGCTGCTTACCCGCAAGCGCATCGCGTATCCACGCAGCAGTGGTAGCCGCGTCACTTGCGGCCGGCAAAGGTGGCATCGTATCGACTGGCTCCTGACGCTCAATCAACGTCGTGCGAACGCCTTGGTGAAACCATTCCACCGCCTGCGCGCGCCGGGCATGGGCGACCGTCTCCCCCTCAGTACCGCGCATTAAAAACACATCGCCACGTGCTGCCGGCGCGGCACGCGTCAAGTAATCACTCAACATGGTCAGATATTCAGGATGGGTGTACGACACCAGCCGCAGCGCTGCCTGCGCAAACGGCTGCATGATTTTCACCAAGGTATGGGTAGAATTACGCAGACCAAGCACACGGCGAATTTGCAATAGCCGATCAAGCTTCGGTGCGAGTACAGCAATCGGGATGAACGCTGGCGCCTGCTGCGCAAACGCCCCTGCAACCTGGCTCGCATCACCACAAGCCACCACCCCAAGTTGCTGCAAAATCTCAGCGCTCGTCACCCGACCGGGGTCAACCGTGACACCATGCATCAGCACCGGCACACCTTCTCTTGCCAGCAGCATCGCCAATAGGGGCGTCAGATTGGGCATCTGGCGTGCGCCGTTATAACTGGGAATAACCACCGGCATATACGAGCCTTCCGGCGCGACAAGAGGCGCAAACGACGCTTCGGCCGCGTCCAGAAAACCGGCAATCTCATCCACCGATTCGCCCTTGATACGCAGCGCAATCAACAAGCCACCGAGCTCCAGATCAGACACGCGGCCCTCGAGCATCGCACTAAAAATCTGTCGCGCATCATCGCGCGATAGGTCGCGAGCACCTTTCTTTCCGCGACCAATTTCGCGAATGAACGGCGCAGCGTGGAAAGGGGCTGAGGAATCTGAACCAAATTTCATGAGGCAAGGGTACTACGAAGCAGGCTTGTACGTTGCAAACAGAGCTTGTATCTTACAATACCGCTCTTCCGAAAATTTATCCGCACAGACCCCTCCATGATCATACTCGGTGTTGAATCCTCTTGCGACGAAACCGGTATCGCCTTGTACGACACCGAGCAAGGCTTGCGCTCGCACGCACTGTATTCGCAAGTCGCGATGCACGAGGAATATGGCGGCGTCGTTCCCGAGCTCGCCTCGCGCGACCATATACGCCGCGCCATCCCGCTGCTCGAACAAGTCCTCACGGAAAGCGGGCTCGAGCTATCCGCCATTGATGCGATTGCGTACACCCAAGGACCGGGTCTGGCCGGCGCATTGCTTGTCGGTGCGGCAGTCGCCTGCGGTTTAGGTTTGGCGCTCGACAAGCCCGTGCTTGGCGTGCATCACCTCGAAGGCCATCTGCTCTCACCCTTGCTGGCCAGTCAACCGCCGGCCTTTCCGTTCATTGCGCTGCTGGTCTCAGGCGGTCATACGCAACTGATGCAAGTCGATGGGGTTGGTCAATACACGTTATTGGGCGAAACGCTTGACGACGCCGCCGGTGAAGCCTTTGATAAATCAGCCAAACTTTTAGGCTTGGGTTACCCGGGGGGCCCGGCAATCTCGCGTTTAGCTGAATCGGGTGACCCGACTGTCTATCAACTGCCACGTCCGATGCTGCATGCAAAAAATCTGGATTTCAGCTTCTCAGGTTTAAAGACAGCCGTGCTGACGGTGGTAAAAAATCATCCCGGTGAGTTAAGTCTGCAAGACAAGGCCAACATCGCGCGCGGATTTGTCGATGCCTTAGTCGATGTGCTGGTAGCAAAATGTCAGACTGCTTTAAAGCAGAGCGGCATGAAGCGACTAGTCATTGCTGGCGGTGTTGGCGCCAATGCACAACTCCGCAGCGCGCTGAACGCAGCGGCATCAAAAAAACGGTTTGCGGTGTTTTATCCAGAGTTAGAATTTTGCACTGACAACGGCGCCATGATTGCGTTTGCTGGTGCGATGCGGCTGCAGCGGCATCCTGATGCCGCCAGTCGTGATTATCGATTCAACGTGCGACCGCGCTGGCCGCTGGATCAGATCGAGGCAATGCAAACAAGTTAGCGGCTTTATTTTTTTCCGCCAAGCTGGCTTTCTTTACCACTCAGCAGCTTACCGATGTTGATACGGTGACGCCAGATCAGCAGCAGGCTCATCACCAGTACGGCTAGCAACTTGATATCCGTACCGAACAGCAGCCCGTAATAAAACGGCGCGAACACCGCCGACACCAGCGCTGCCAGAGACGAATAGCGAAACGCGTACGCAACCACGGCCCAGGTCACTAAGGTCGCAAGCCCCAACCAAATATTGAGTCCCAAGAGCACACCAAGCGCTGTGGCCACGCCTTTGCCGCCCACAAAGCGGAAAAATACCGGCCACAAGTGACCCAGAAAAACCGCCAGCGCAACCAGTGCCACACCGCCATCGCCTAGAGCGAGCTGCTCATCAAACTGCAGCGCCAGCCACACAGCGAGCCAACCTTTGGCACAGTCACCGGCAAGCGTAAGGACAGCCGCGATCTTATTGCCGCTGCGCAGAACGTTCGTCGCGCCAGGATTTTTAGAGCCGTAAGTTCGGGGATCAGCCAGCCTGAATACTTTGCTGATGATGACCGCGAACGACACCGACCCAAGCAAATAGGCGGCGATGACAACTAAAACTAAATTCATTTCTCCCCCGTGGACAGCGTGTGTTTGATTGGCGGCGTTATTATGCAACAGCGCATTCTGGCAATAGAAAAAAGCTTCTTTACCCCCGAGGATGATGCTGCGTATGGATTTGCTTCAACCTCTCCCGAGCCACATGCGTATAAATCTGTGTCGTCGAAATATCCGCATGTCCCAACAGCAGTTGTACCACGCGCAAGTCAGCGCCATGATTAAGCAAGTGCGTCGCAAACGCATGACGTAGCGTATGCGGCGACAAAGGCGCATGAATGTCAGCGCGTATTGCGTATTTTTTAATCAGTGTCCAAAACATCTGCCGCGTCATCGGCCCGCCGAGCGCAGTCACAAACAATGCATCATCGGATTTGCCGTTCAAAATTGTTGCCCGCGCTTCGGTCAGATAACGCTCTATCCAGCTGCGCGCCTCTTCGCCAAATGGCACCAGCCTTGTCTTGTTACCTTTGCCGGTCACCCGCAGCACGCCGTCGTTCATGCCCACCTCCACCGACTTGAGCAAGACCAATTCAGAGACCCGCAAGCCACTGGCATACATCAGCTCCAGCATCGTACGGTCACGCAAACCCAGCGGCGTGCCCACCTCCGGCGCGGCCAGCAACGCCTCCACATGTTGTTCGGACAAAGTTTTGGGAAAGCGCGGCGGCTGCTTGGCCGATTTGAGCCGCACACAAGGATCCACACTAATGCGCTGACTGCGCAGACCATATTGAAAAAATCGCTTCAACACCGCCAGCCGCCGGTTCGATGAACTGGCTTTGCTACTTGCATGACGAAACGCAAAATAGGCATTGAGATCGGTGCCAGTCGTTTCGTACAAAGATTTAGATTGCGCTGTGTGCAGCCAATCGGCAAAGAGCAGTAAATCACGCTTGTAGGCCTCGAGCGTATTTTTGGACAAGCCATCTTCCAGCCACAGCATGTCGCAAAATTCATCGACAATCGCTTGTCCAACCCGCTCAGGTTTGTGCGCTGCTGCCTGCATCAAAACCCCGACACCCCTTCATGTGCCAGCAGCCAGCGCTTGACCCCTAAATGAAAGCCGCCGTCATGGCGGGCAAAGCCGCCAATTCCGCCGGCGGCCACCACACGATGGCAGGGTATCAGTACCGGATACCAATTCGCGCCACACGCCTGCCCAACCGCACGCGGCGCTGAGCCAATCTCGCGCGCGACCTGCGCGTAGGTCAGCACCTCCCCCCGGGGAATACTCTGAATCACCGCCCATACCTTACGCTGATGCACCGTGCCGACTTCGGGCAAGGGCACCGTAAACGGATAATCTGGATTGGCCAGATAGGCGCTAACTTGCCGAACGATGTCTTTGTTTAATGCGTCACGCGGCGCTTTGGCTTGATACTGCGGCGGCAAATAAGTCAGTTCATGCAATTGACCTGCTTCGGTACGAATACCGATCGCGCCAAAAGGCGCTTCCACAATCGCGGTAAACGTTTCACCGATCAAGGCTGTCGTCATCGTCACACTCCGTCAAGATCCATAAATCAGGCGCGGCAGCCACAATGAAATTTGCGGCACATAAGTAACAATCAGCAAAAATCCCAGCATCGTCAACAACCAAGGCAACACCGCCACCGTGAGCTCACTAATACCCATCTTGGTAATGCTCGAGGCCACATACAAATTGAGCCCCACCGGTGGATGGCACATACCCACTTCCATATTGACCACCATGATGATGCCAAAATGAACAGGATCAATGCCCAGCGCAACGGCAACCGGAAACAAAATAGGCGCCATGATCAGCACAATCGATGAAGGCTCCATCACATTACCGGCCAACAGCAGCAAGAGATTCACCACCAGCAGAAAACTGATCACCCCAAAGCCCTTATCCATGATCCAGCCCGCCATCGCCTGCGGTATACCTTCGCTGGTCATCAGAAACGAAAACAGTACCGCGTTGGTAATGATATAGAGCAGCATAGCCGACATCGCCGCCGAATCACGCAGCACCTTGGGCACCTGCCGCAGCCCCATGTCTTTATAAACAAACACCGCAATGACAAACGCATACACGGCCGCCATCGCAGCAGCTTCGGTCGGTGTAAACACTCCACTGTAAATACCGCCCATCACAATCACAATCAGCAGCAAGCCCCAGGCACTGCGCCGAAACGCCACAAAGCGCTCGGTCCAGCTTGCCTTGTCCATGCGCGGATAATTTTTTTTGCGGGCAAGCACCCAAGTCGTCAGTCCCAGCAGCACCGCCAGCATCAAGCCCGGTATCACGCCCGCCATAAACAGTTTACCCACCGACGTATTGGTCGAGACCGAGTACATCACCATGACGATTGATGGTGGAATCAAAATGCCGAGCGCACCCGACGTCGTCACCACGCCAGCACCGAATGATTTTGGATAACCTTGCTTGACCATCGCCGGCAACAGGATCGAACCAATTGCCACCACCGTAGCAGGTGACGAACCCGACACTGCAGCAAACAGCGCACAAGCCAGCACACCGGCCAAGGCCAACCCACCGTGCCAGTGTCCAACCATCGAGGTCGCAAACAAAATCATGCGGCGCGCGACGCCACCATGCGTAAGAAAATTACCCGCCAAAATAAAAAACGGGATCGCCATGATCTCGAATTTTTCAATGCCAGTAAAAAGCTTCAGTGCCACTGCCTGCACCGGCACGTCCGTCATCGTGAACAAAAACGTCAGCACCGTGAGGCCCAACGCGATCGAGATCGGCATCCCGGTCAGCATCAGCACCAGCAGCAATACAAAAATCACCAGTGCGCTCATTGCCGACCCTCCACTGCGTCTTCGGTCAGCCCATCGACATGGGCATGATCATGCACCGGCACTTCGCCAGTTCGCACAAACTGCCAGGCCACTTGCAAAAAGCGAAAGCACATCAACGACGACCCGAGTGGGATCGCAAGATAGACAATCCAGATCGGTAGCTCCAACACCTCCGAGGTACTTGATGTGCCGCTGAGCTCATAGACAAAATCCGCGCCCAATGCACCGATGATGCCGGTGAAGCTTGCCCCTGCCAGCAAACCAAACAAAATAAATTTATGTCGCCACGGGGTCGAGAGCCGCATGATCAGCACATCAACACCAACATGAATGCCGGTACGCACCCCATAGGCGGCACCGAATTTGGCCATCCAGACAAATAAATAAATCGTCAGCTCCTGGGCCCAGCTTGTGTTCATGCGTAGCAGCCAATCCTGCAGCACAGGAATCGCAAATCCGGACGCGTAGCGATGCAGCACAGCGACAAATATCACCAGCGTCGCCGTCCCCATCAGCAAGGCGATCAGCCATTCTTCCAGATGGTCGAGCAGCTTCATTTGGCGGTTTCTTTGTTCACTGCGTTGATGAGCTCTTTACCGATGCGCTCTTCCATTGTTTTATGGACCGGCAGCAGCGCGGCGCGCCATTCGGATTTTTCTTTTTCGGTCGGGGTATAAACTAGAGTCTTGCCGGATTTTTTCACCGCCTCAAGTGCTTGATCATTTTCCTGCTGCGCGATCGTGTCCGCATATTTGGTGGCTTCTTTCATCGCTGTCTCAAGTTGCGCACGGAGATCAGCGGGCAGCTTGTCCCAGAATTTTTTATTAACGATGACGGCATAACCAATATAACCATGATTCGTCGCCGTCAGATGCTTTTGGACCTCATGCATTTTTTGCGTATACAGATTCGACGGTGGATTTTCTGCGCCGTCGACAACACCCGTTTGTAGAGCCTGATACACCTCCGAGAATGCCATCACCTGCGGATTAGCCCCGAGCGCCCGCATCTGTGCATCCAGCACCTTAGAGGCCTGGATACGCAGCTTCAAACCCTTCATGTCAGCGGGCGTATGCATCGGTCGGTTGGACGACATCATTTTGAAACCGTTGTCCCAAAAAGCCAGTCCGAGCAGACCTTTGGGCTCGAGTTTTTTAAGCAAATCGCGACCAATCGGACCATCGGTGACCCGGTCCAGCGCTGCCTTATCCGGGAAAATATACGGCAAATCAAACAGCTCAAACTCTTTGATACCCAAGGGTCCAAACTTCGCCAGCGAAGGCGCGAGCATCTGCACAGCACCTAATTGCAGCGCTTCGAGCTCTTCTTTATCTTTATAGAGGGTGCTATTGGGATAGAGCTCAATCTTGACGCGACCTTTGGTGGCTGTCTCGGCCAGCTCCTTGAAACGCTCGGCAGCCTTGCCCTTGGGCGTATCTTTGGCAACGACATGACTAAATTTAATCACGATGGGTGCATCGGCCCAGGCGCTCAGGGGCGCCAATAACATCAGACTGGTGAGGGCAACAGCGGCAAACACATAGCGGCGTTTCATGCGAAGTCTCCGGCAGAGGAACGGTAAATGAATATTTTTATGGTCTCGGGCGGTATTGTGTCTGCTTGGCGGCAGGATGACAACCTTGGGGAATACACCCCGCAAATCGCTAGTGGCTTGCACTGCACTAGCGCCGCATAGGGTTCGCTTACCAGCTGAAATATTTTCCTCGATAGCCCCCAAGCGGCCCGCATTCGGTAAGATCGCGCTTCATGAACATCATCACCATCCTAGTTCCCGACTTCACGCTGATCCTGATCGGCTTTGTCCTCATGCGCACCACTGATTGGGGTCAATCATTCTGGACCAGCCTAGAAAAACTAGTCTATTTCATCCTGTTTCCAGCGCTGCTGTTTGTCTCCACCGCCCGCACGCCGCTCGATTTTCATGCTACCGGCAAGCTCTTGCAGGTCGCTTTGCTCGCGGTCAGCTGCGGGATCGCACTGGGCTGGCTCGCCAAACCACTATTCCGTCCCGGGCCGATGATCTTCGAATCCGGCGTACAAACTGCCTTCCGCTTTAATTCCTACATTGCCTTGGCGGTGGCCTTCCGGCTCGCCGGCGAAGCCGGTACCTCGCTCATGGCGCTCATCATTGGCTTTGCGGTCCCGGTTTGTAATATGGCTGCCGTCCATGCGCTGGCCCACCGCAATCAGGGCACGCTACTCAAAGAGTTAGCAAAAAATCCGCTGCTGATTGCCACCGCCAGCGGCACACTATTTAATCTCGCCGGTGGCAGTTTGCCCGAAGTCGTCGCCGTCACACTCGCTCGCATGGGTAGCGCCTCGATTGCGCTAGGCTTACTCATGGTCGGCGCCGGACTCAAACTCACTGGGCTCGCCGAAGCGCGCGGCATCAGTGCCTATTTTGTATTCGTCAAATTAATCGCGTTGCCGGCCATTGCACTCGGGCTGGGAAGATGGATGGCGCTGCCGCCGCTGCAACTGCAAATCGCCGTGATGTTTTGCGCACTGCCCACCGCGTCAAGCGCCTATGTGCTCGCCACCCGCATGGGTGGCAACGGCACACTCGTCGCCTTTCTGATTTCGGCCGGCACGCTGCTGTCGATCGCCACGCTGCCGCTCTGGCTGCTGCTAGTGGGCTAAGTCTGCCAGCGCGGCGTGCTGCTGCAGCGCCCAGCTGACGTGCTCCCTGACCAACGCGGACGGATGCAAGGCACGCGCCTGCAAGGCCGCGACCATCGCCGTATCGCCTGCAAACTGGGTCGCGGCATTACCCAGCGCGACGGCGATATTACGCAGCCAACGATCATGCCCGATGCGACGAATGGCACTGCCGGCCAAACGAAGTTTGAACTCTTCTTCGCTCCATGCAAACAGCGCCACCAGCGTGGCCTGATCAAGCGCATTGCGCACCTCGAAATCCGGCAAACTCGCCTTACGCGCAAATTTATTCCATGGACAAACCAGCTGGCAGTCATCGCAGCCTAATACGCGATTGCCAATCAGAGGGCGCAAATCAACGGGGATACTGTCTTTGAGCTCAATCGTCAGATAAGAAATACAGCGTCGCGCATCAAGCCGATAAGGTGCGACGATGGCCTGCGTCGGGCAGACCGTGATGCAGGCGCTGCAACTACCGCAATGCTCAGTGGTCGGTGGATCCACCGGCAAAGGCAGATCCGTATAAATCTCGCCCAAAAAAAACAAAGACCCCGCGTCGCGGTCAATCAGCAAGGTATGTTTGCCACGCCAGCCCAAACCCGCCTGCTGCGCCAGCTCAACCTCCATCACCGGCGCCGAATCGGTAAACACACGGTAACCATGCGGTCCGACTTCAGTGATGATTTTGTCAGCAAGCTGCTGCAAACGCTGACGCAATACCTTGTGATAATCACGCCCCCGCGCATACACCGACACCACCGCTGCCGACGCATCTGCCAAGCGTGCCGCTTCGCGCGCAGGCCAGTCTTGCGGCGCACTCTGCGGCACATAATTCATCCGCGCACTAATCACCCTTACCGTACCCGGCACCAATTCAGCAGGTCGCGCCCGCAGGGTGCCATGCGCTGCCATATAATCCATTTGCCCGTGAAAGCCGGCATCAAGCCAGCGCTGCAGACCCGCTTCGGCCCCAGCCAGATGCGCATCGGCTACGCGCATTTGCGCAAAGCCCAACCCGCTGCCCCATTGCTTAATGGTCAGCGCCAGTGCGGCATAGTCGGGCGTGGTAGCGGGATGGGTGGCGTCAGTCACGTTGCGTGCTAGCTAAATGAAAGAATGGATTTTACGAGATTACGCCATGCAGACCTGGAAAGCTTATTTACCCGATGAAGCCGGCACTGCAGCGCTTGGTGCGGCGCTGGCGCGGGTGCTGCAGCCGGGGCTGGTGCTGCACCTGCATGGCGAGCTTGGTGCAGGCAAAACCAGCCTCACCCGTTCCCTGCTGCATAGCGCCGGCTACACCGGTCGCGTTAAAAGTCCAACTTATACCTTAATGGAACCCTACACAATCAAGCTTCAAGACACACCGGTCGAGGTCCTGCACTTTGACTTGTACCGAATGGGCAGTCCCGAAGAATTTCTCGACGCTGGATTTCGCGAACAATTTGGTGGTCCCGCAATCTGCATCGTCGAATGGCCCGAGCAGGCAGGCGACCTGCTACCGCTACCGGACCTTGATGTGTTTCTGGCTGTTGAAGGCCACGGTCGTGCGGTAAAATTGATGGCGAATTCTGCCCAGGGCGCTTTATGTCTCGACCATCTTCATTTCAGCCCGACTCTGTAAACATGCTGACACGCCGCACCGTACTCAAAGCCGGCGCGACGCTGCTGCTATCGCTGGTGCCTGTTGGGCTCGTCCGTGCAGCGCAAATTGTGGCAGTACGCGTCTGGCCAGCCGCCGACTACACCCGTGTCACGCTGGAAAATGACAGCAAGCTCAAGGCCACGCATTTTTTAGTCAAAGACCCCAACCGCCTGGTCGTTGAAATCGAAGGCGTTGATCTTGATCCGCAACTCAAAAGCCTGCTCGCCAAAATCCAGCCCAACGATCCCTACATAGCCCAAGTGCGCGCCGGACAAAATCGCCCGGGCGTCGTGCGACTGGTATTTGATCTCAAAGAAGAAATCCGGCCCCAAGTGTTTACGCTGGAGCCCATCGGCGAATACAAGCATCGCCTGATATTTGATCTCTATCCCCAAACGGCGCCTGATCCTATCGCTCAGCTGCTTGATGAATACAGCAAAACGCCTCCTGTCGTACAACCAAAAAGTCCACCAGACGACGACCCCGCACAAAAACTGACCCGCATCATCACCATTGCGCTCGACCCCGGACATGGCGGCGAAGATCCTGGCGCTGTGGGCAGTGGTGGCAGCTTTGAGAAAGATGTGGTCCTATCGATTGCAAAACGCCTGAAGTCACGGCTGGAGCAGATCCCCAACGTACGGGTCATGCTGACCCGTGATGGCGACTATTTCGTACCGCTGCATGTGCGCGTGCAAAAGGCACGCAAAGTACAGGCCGATTTGTTTGTCTCTATCCACGCCGACGCCTTTGTTGAACCCACTGCCCGCGGCTCGTCGGTCTTTGCGCTGTCTGAAAAAGGCGCCAGTTCCACCGCTGCGCGCTGGCTGGCCAACAAAGAAAATGCCTCTGACCTGATCGGTGGCATCAACATCAAAACCAAGCATCAGCATCTGGCCAGTGTACTGCTCGACCTATCGACCACGGCACAAATCAACGACAGCCTGAAACTGGCCAAGTCCGTGCTGGGTGAAATCGGCCATATCAATCGCCTGCACAAAGCCCAGGTCGAACAAGCAGGCTTTGCAGTCCTTAAGGCGCCCGACATACCGAGTATTTTGGTCGAGACCGCCTTCATCTCTAACCCCGAAGAAGAAGCCAAACTCACCGACAACGCCTATCAAGACCAGATGGCCACCGCGCTGATGAAAGGCATACGACACTATTTACTGAAAAACCCCACGCTGACGCGCAATAAGCTGACGTAGGATTTCGTACAGCAAACGTGTTGCCAAAGGCGCCAAGCGCAGCGGCTCAAGCTTTCACCACGACCCTCTTGCGAATCAGGCGCCACATGCCCGCGGCTGCCACCGGCACCACGGCCGCCGCCACACCAATCAGCACGATCGTATTGAGATGGTCCCGAATCAGCGGGATATTGCCAAAGAAATAGCCCGCAGCGACCAGCGCGGCAACCCACAACACCGCGCCGCTAACGTTATAGAGCTGAAATTTCGTCAGGGACATTTCCGACACCCCCGCCACAAATGGTGCAAACGTGCGCACCACTGGTAACCAGCGCGCCAGCACAATGGTCTTACCGCCATGCGCCTCAAAAAATGTATGCGTCTTTTGCAGCGAGGTCCGATCCAGCCAGCGATAGTTGTGGGTATAAACCTTGTGTCCGATCGCACGACCTACAAAGTAATTCACCGTATTGCCCGTCACCGCCGCCACAATCAGCAAGCCAGATAAGAGCCACACATTCATCGCGCCGCTTGCACAAAACGCACCGCCGACAAACAGCAAGGTATCCCCGGGCAAAAAAGGAAACACCACCAGCCCGGTCTCGGCAAATACGATCGCAAACAGCAACGCGTACACCGCTGGGCCATACGTCGCCAACATAATGCCAAGCGATTTATCGACATGCAGCAGCAGGTCGAGCAGTTGAGAAAATTCCATGATGACTCAATCACAAGAACGACAACAAGGAGCGAAAAAAATCGCCAAGACAAAACCGGCCGATGATACACCGGCATCCGCACCAACGGCGCACCCACCGGCAAACAAGCCACACGATTAGCACCTGAAGTGTCAACGGTATAATCTGCCCATGATTGTCTCTACCCAAGCGCCGCGTGCCATTCGTCCCCTGCCCGACCAGCTGATTTCCCAGATCGCTGCTGGGGAAGTGATTGAACGACCCTCTGCGGTAGTGAAAGAATTATTAGAAAACGCACTCGATGCGGGCGCTACGCAAATCAGCGTGCGACTTGAGCAAGGCGGCGTCAAACGCATCGCCATCACCGACAACGGACGCGGCATTCCGCCTGCCCAGATGCCGCTAGCATTAGCGCGCCACGCCACTTCCAAAATCGCTTCGCTCACCGATTTGGAAAACGTGATGACACTCGGCTTTCGCGGCGAGGCGCTGGCATCCATTGCCTCGGTGGCGCAATTAACCCTGACCTCACGCAGCGCGGATGAAGCGCATGCGTGGCAACTCAGTGGCCACGCGCCCGATCAGATCACCCCGACGTCCGGCACCCAAGGTACCACCGTCGATGTGCAGGATTTGTATTTCAATACCCCCGCGCGACGCAAATTTTTAAAAACCGAGCAGACCGAGTACGGTCACTGCATGGAAATCGTCCGACGCATTGCACTGGCTCGCCCTGACGTCAGTTTTTCGGTCACGCATAACGGCAAAGCCGTCGAACACTGGAAAGAATCCAATCAGGATAAGCGTAGCGCCCAAATCCTCGGCGACGAATTTGCCATCGCCCGCTTGCCCTTGCAAGAAATCGCCGGCCCCATTCAACTAGGCGGCTTCGTCGGCCTGCCCACCGCTGCACGGGCGCGTGCCGATGCCCAGTATTTTTACGTCAATGGCCGTTTTGTGCGCGACAAACTGCTCACCCATGCGGTGCGCTCTGCCTACCAGGATGTCTTGCATGGCGAGCGTTTCCCGTCCTATGTACTACGGCTCGATCTCGACCCCGCCTTGGTCGATGTAAACGTTCATCCTTCCAAAATCGAAGTACGCTTTCGCGACAGTCGCGCCATCCATCAATTTGTTTATCACGCAGTCAACCGGACACTAGCGCAAACCTCAGCGACCGCCTATGGGACTAGCCCCGCGCCTGTGCCCTCACCCAGCAGCGCGATGCCGTGGATGCGGTTGCCGCAACAAACCTCGTTTGGCGTCGCACAAGATACGGCCAGCTATGGCGCTTTGTTTAACAACGACTACACGCAGCCGGCGGCACTCACAAGCCTGCCTGCACGCGAGGCGCCCGAAGAATACCCGCTCGGCTTCGCGCTGGCGCAATTGCACGGTGTGTTCGTGCTCGCGCAAAATCAGGCTGGACTCGTCCTGGTTGACATGCACGCTGCGCACGAACGAATTTTGTATGAACAATTCAAAGACGCGCTCGAATCCGACGCGGTGCAGCTACAGCCGCTCTTGATACCAGTCACCTTCATCGCCGACCCCGTTGAAGTCGGCACCGTCGACGAACACACCGCGGTACTGACTGCGCTGGGTTTTGATATTGCCGTGATGTCGCCCACCACGCTTGCCGTACGTGCCATTCCTGCGCTACTGAAAAACAGCGACGCGCAGGCACTCGCGCGCGACGTGCTGCGCGATGTGCGCGAATATGGCGGTTCACGGGTGCTGGTTGAACGACGCAACGAACTGCTCGGCACCATGGCCTGTCACACCGCCGTACGCGCCAACCGCCAGCTTACCGTGCCTGAAATGAATGCCCTGCTCAGGCAAATGGAAATCACCGAACGAGCCGACCAATGTAACCATGGCAGGCCCACCTGGGTGCAACTGGCGCTGGCCGATCTTGATAAATTATTTTTGCGCGGACAATAACATCTCATGAGTCAGTCACCGCTGCCGCAATTTGCGCACGCGCCTATCTTGGTCTTGATCACGGCCATGCTAATGATGCAGCCGCTCTCCACCGATCTCTACCTGGCTTCGCTGCCAAGTCTGGCGAGTGGCTTTCAAGTATCGGTGGCGACGGTGCAGCTCACACTGTCACTGTTTGTGATTGGCTTTGGCAGCGCGCAATTAATCATCGGCCCCTTATCGGACCGTTATGGTCGCCGCCCAGTGCTATTGATCGGGTTGGCGCTTTATTTAGTAGCCAGCATTTTGTGCGGCCTCGCTGAATCGATCAATCTCTTAATTGCAGCGCGGTTTATACAAGCGCTTGGTTGCTGCACTGCCGTGATCGTGGCGCGCGCGATTGTGCGCGACGCCTATGCCCCAGAAAACAGCGCCCGCGTGATCGCTCGTGCGAGTACCTGGATTGCACTGGCACCCATCATTGGCCCTATTTTAGGTTCGTATTTACAGGTGACATTTGGGTGGCGCGCCGCCTTCGTTGCACTCGGCTTATTTTCATCGATGGTCTTTGCGGCAAGCGTGATGCATCTGCCCGAAACCAATCAACACAAAAATACGCGCGCCACTGAGCTTGGCGGCATGCTGGCCAACTACCGCTTGGTACTGGGCTCACGGATCTTTTGGTCGAACGCACTGCCCGGCGCTTTTTCTTACGGCATTATTTTTTCGTTTATCTCGGGCTCTTCGTTTGTATTCATTAATGTGCTGGGCGTACCGACGGCAAATTTTGGTTATTGCTTCGCACTCGGCGTATCGGGCTACATGACAGGCACACTGATTTGCAGACGACTACTAAAAAGCATCAGCCCGGCACAAGCCCTACGCATGGGCACCGCATGCTCGATGGGTGCGGGACTATTTTTTCTGGCTGCCACCCTCATCGGCTTGAGTCATTGGTCCATGATGGTGGTGGCGATGTTTGTGGCCATGGTCGCGCACGGGATTAACTTTCCGGTCACGCAGTCAGGTGCGATTGCGCCCTTTCCTGCACAAGCTGGCACTGCGGCGGGGCTTATGGGTGCGCTGTTTATGTTATTTGCGTTCATCATCGGCAGCGTGGTGGGCGCCACCCATAACGGCACGCTGTATCCATTAGCATTGATTGTTTGTCTGTTGGGGACACTCAATTTTTTCTCGGCACGGGCGATCACGCTCAAAGCCGCCGTCGCGTAAAACCAAGTGAATGCGCATAGCGGCATGAACAGCGCCGGCCAGCCCTTCGCTGTAGCGATCATGGGGCCAACCGCTTCCGGCAAAACGGCGGCGGCCTTGCATATTGCCCGGCATCTGCCTTGTGAAATCATCTCCGTTGATTCAGCGCTTGTTTACCGCGAGATGGATATCGGCAGTGCCAAGCCAAGTCTGGCCGAACGCGCGACTGTGCCGCATCATCTGATTGATATTCTCGAGCCAACGGCCTCCTATTCAGTGATGCAGTTCAGGCAGGATGCCATCAGCTTAGTGGCCGACATTCATGCGCGGGGCAAATTGCCGCTGCTCGTGGGTGGCACCATGCTGTATTTCAAAGCCTTGCGTGACGGGCTGGACGATTTGCCACAAGCCGACCCGGCACTGCGAGCTGCGCTAGACCGCGACATCGCCGCACATGGCATACAGGCGTTACATGCGCGACTCGCGTTGCTCGACCCGATTACGGCAGCGCGGCTCAAACCTGCCGATAGCCAGCGCATACAACGCGCCATGGAAATCATTACGCTAACGGGCCAGCCGATGTCGTCGTTGTTAGCGCGCGCCCCCAAGACTGCGCTACCGTTTAGCTTGCTACCGATGGCACTTGAACCGCGTGAGCGTAGTGTGCTGCATCAGCGTATTGCAGACCGGTTTGACCAGATGCTTCAGGCGCAACCGGGCTTGCTGGAGGAAGTGCGCGCTTTGCGCGCCCGAGGCGACTTGCACGCGGGACTGCCATCGATGCGTTGTGTGGGCTACCGACAGGCATGGGACTATCTCGAGGGCAGCATTGATCTGGCGACCCTGCGCGAACAAGGCATTGCCGCCACGCGTCAGCTAGCAAAACGGCAACTAACCTGGCTACGTTCCATGCCGGATCGGATCAGCATCGATTGTCTGGCGCCCGATGCAGCCGATCAGGCTCTGCAGCAAGTGAAGGCCGCGCTAGTGCAGGCCGGTTGACACGATTCGTCACACCCGCCATAATTTCGGGCTTCGTGGTGATATAGCTCAGTTGGTTAGAGCACAGCACTCATAATGCTGGGGTCGGTGGTTCAAATCCACCTATCACCACCAAAAAGATTCAGTAAAGGCAAGCACTGACAGCAATGTGGGTGCTTTTTTTACGTCCCCACCATTTCTATTTTAATAATAGAAATTTCGCCAGTGACGGCGACTGCCTCTGGCGTCGGTCGACTTTTTGAGCCAGCCCTCGGGAGGCACCCCATAGGTTGGCGAGTCGCGCCCTCAAAATAAAACGAACAAACATCGACAGTCAGTTTCGCTCGGCCCGCCATTTGGATCCAGCGATGTCGAAACAGATGTCAGCCACAAAGCTTTCATTCATCCCCATTTTGACTTTGGCCAAGATGCCTTGATATTGAGCAAAAACAGATCAACCTTGCACCCGAGAAAAACTGAAGTGGACTAAGCTCCAATCAGAAAATCTCTACTGACATGCGGCTGCACCACAATACTTGATCGCCTTGTATACAAAGAAGATCGCGCTAAGCGCTCTCCATCTAAAAATTATTTTTAAATTGCTATATCTAATATATTGTTATAAATTAAGTTTTAACTATAAGTTACACAATAAAATACAAGAAGCTTGGCTTACCTTGGCGCGGCTTTTTTCCGCTAAGGATCACTGACGAAACTGGGTCGCTACGTAAATTTCTAGCATAGGTTCTAACGAAAAAATATCAACATAAGAAGGAGCAGGAAAATAAGGATGAAAAAATAAAAGGAGACTATTCTTATGCCGAAAAAAAACGAAGTGCGTGACAATTTTTTTAGCGAAAATCAACCTGAACAAAAAGATAACAATATTAATAGCAGCAACCGAATTTGGTCTTCAACGGGGCAACTATTTGAACTATTAAAAATTGATAGCTTGCAAAGAAATAATCCCCAGGAAATTAGCTTTCAACATATTAGATATAAAAAAGGCCAGAAAATATGCACAGCTGGCGCAAAATCTCACCATTTTTATGTTGTGCATACTGGTTTTTTAAAGAGTTCCTGGTCAGACGAGTATGGAGAAGAAAAAGTCTTTAATTTTCCTATGCGGGGAGATCTCTTTGGCTTGAGCTCATTGATCGAAAATAAATACCAAAATGATGTTGTCTCACTGAGCGATGTTGATTTAATTATTGTTCCCAGCAAATTAAATTTTTTAAAAAGTGACGACGGGGAAATTTTTTCCAATAAAATAATTGAAATTCTACTAAAGTCCTTGATCTCATCCCAATATACCGAATACATAATCAGTAAGCTAAGAGCAGAAGCGAGAGTAGCCAAATTTCTTCTATCTCTTGGGGCGAAATATAAAATTCTTGGATTTTCTGATATTTCATTTAATCTCATGATGACACGCCGAGATATCGGAAACTACCTAGGGCTAACACTAACAACAGTGAGCAGGATTCTTTCAGAATTTAGTGCAGCAGGAATTATTACAATTGACGTTAAGGCAGTTCGGATCAACGATCTGGTTGCCTTGAAGAGACTACGAACTATCGATTCTATTCACTCACAAGAACTCCCGGCCAGATCAGATAATTTACGCATAAATTAAGCGTTCTATTAGACATAGGGAGGCCGAATTTTCTTGGCAAGCGTGACCGCGGAGCATAAATCCGGCTGGAGACCTTGGAGTGCAATCAGGAACGCGCTCCAAGTCCAAGGGCAAGGTATCAACTGAACTCTCGGACAACCTCTTGGCGATCCCACAGCAGCGTACTAACAAATGAAACAACGCTCACCAAATATCCAAGCTGGTTGCACTATTTTGTCTTGCATTCCAGATTCCCATAACGGCTGTCGCAAATTTTTGCAGCACACTGATTCGCATAGTCGTCACGACCTTTTTCGTTGATGTCAGTAATAACGGTGGTCTGATAATCAATGTACTGAGTTCTCATTTCTTGTTCACAGGTGGTGGTGTACGTATTTCCAGCATGTTCTGTTTTACACAGTTGACCTGCCTGTGGGTACTTTCACCACTTTCGTCTTCGTGACGACGGTAGGCATATTAGTTACTGGAAAATTTTTCAAGGCCTAGAACGCGCATTCGTTTTTAGCTTGGCGAAATTCTGGGGTCGAGCAACTCGCAAGGAATAACAAGCTTAAAGCATAAATTAGCTTCATCAAGCGCTCCTTCGCCATTGACAATCGTTTTTGATATTTTTGAATAAAAGAAGAACGATCGGTCAATACCTGAGGCCTACTTAAATAACGTGCGACTGAGATTGTTACCGCGGGCACGCCACAATATAAACGAAGCGCACGGAATCGTACAAAATCGTTGACCTAAAAGCGCATTTTCTACGACCCTATCTTCTCGTCACCCAAGCATCAAAACGCAGATCGACACCGGTCGGTTGGCGCGTACTCAATGGCGTTTGAAAAACAGAAAGTCATGCCAAAACGCTCGATCCTGATGAAAGCCACCCTTAAAATCAGCGTGCACAGCGCTCCGTTCGGGCATTCAACTCCATCGATTCCATTGCGTGCCCAGCTCCTGCAGCAAAGACGTCCGGGAATTAGCGGTATACGTATTTGATAACTCCAAGGCAGCCGCTCTTAATGCCGCCGCTTGCGTCGTAGTGGTGGTCGTGGTCCCCGTCGTGGTTTTGGAATTACTAGCCACCACCGGCGTGGTCGCAGCCTTCACGGTGGCGCTACTCTGGCTAGCCTTTGGCTGCATATCCGCACCCGCCTTTTGGGCCGCAGCCAAATCCTCAGTACGTAATGCCTGATAAAGCCGCCCTAATGGTGTGGTATTTTTTTGGCTAAGCACCGGCAGATTCGCTTGCTTATATGCCTTTTGCGCAGCCGGCATATCGCCCGATTTAAGCGCGGCAAATAAATTCTTCAGGCCTTGCTGCGTTTGCTGCAATCCGGTCGAATACACACCCTGCGTTCCTACATTGTTGATTGCCATTGGCCTCTTCCGCCGCGTTGATCGCGGTGCTTATTAAATTACGTAGTACACGTAACGCAAGAAGCAAGCCATCTAAAAAAGCGGCACATTGTTGGACATGCCACCATAGCGCGCAAAAAAAGCGGCGAATTATTGCCGATTTCCGGGCAAGTATCGATAATTTGACGGCTGTTTAAATTGAACACGCCCAAAGTACTGCTTCTTAAAATGCAAATCTCGATCGGCCGACATGTTTTATTCTTTCCGTCGCAGTGGGCGGCCTGCGATGCTGATTGGCTAACCTAGCTTGCGGTTGATTTGCCCAATTAAATTTTATTGAAAAAACAATCAGGAGAACGCCATGACTCAGCACTACGCCAAGCGAATTGGATTTTTGAATAAACGGGAAGATTTGACGCACGAAGAGTTCGTCGCGCATTGGTCGGGCGTGCACGCCGTGCTGTGCCAAAAGCTGCCCAAGTTGCGTCGCTATGCCATCAACATTATCGACCGCAAGGCACAGCCACAGATCACCTATGACGGCTTCAGCGAACTCTGGTTTGATAGCGTAGAAGATCACGATGCCGCGTTTGCCAGCCCAGAAGGCGTGGTACTGCTGGCCGATGCAAAAAATTTCGCCGCCAAACTGACCGGCACGCTAGTGACAGAAAAACGCTTTATCTGGCCACATCGCGATGAATTTGAGGCGCCATGATATCGACTGCACCCGCCATATTGAGGGCCATGGCAGCCACGGTTTTTTCAATCGACGCCAAGCCCCAAGCGCACTGAGATTCTTGTGCGGATAGGTCGTCAGTTTGACCCATCGTGGACTGCCGCATTGGATGGTAATTATTCTCCTAATTCCTTCCCCTTTTTCCACCTACTGCAAAAACCTGCGGTATCGATCGGGGCGTAGCACGGGTAGATCAAGCTTGCGTGGCGGTCGGGTGATTTGTGACAAGCGATGACCCGAGAATTCAGAACCGTCAGCTGATTGGCCCCATGGTCCGTGTTCAAGGAATCGCAGTCGGATCGCGAGTACGTTTTAGAAAAGTGCGAATCAACGTCGGATAAAAATTTTAATTTTTATCCGACCGATTGGGGGGTAGGATTCACATCAGTAAGTCGCGCGATATCAGCGATTTACTGATGTGATTTTTGGCGTCTCAGCCGAGCTAAGTGCGGCGTTATTTGCCAACCCCGCACGATGACGGCAACGCTCAAGCGCGAATCAGCACGGAATCAAGCTTGCCGGCCTTCTTAAGCGCAGCCGCCCACACCGGCGCTCTGCCGCGGCCGGTCCAGGTCTGTGTTTTGTCTTTTGGATTGCGATATTTAGGCTCGACCTTCACGCCAGCTAGTTTGCTGGCCTTTGCGCGCACGGTGCGCTTGCTACCCTTCATCGCCTTCGTGATGTCCGCGGCAGTCAAACCAGCCTTGCGAATCAATGCGACGATCTTGATCAAATCTTTATTATTGGAGCGGTCGAGCAGCTCTTGTTCTTTTTTTTCCAGCGCGGCTTTTTGCTTTTTCAATTTAGCTAATTGCTGCTCTACCGTAGTACGTGACATTTGATTTTCTCCATCTAGATATAAATAATTGTCGTTATGATACTCCAAACTTGCAAATTCTATCTTACGATTCATTTCCTCGTCACTTACCCGCGCAACGCCGAGACGCCGAGCCCGATCGAGTCTTGCTGAACATCAAAGAAAATCATTGGCGCGCAATACCGCCGCGGTGCGGTTTTCCACGCCGAGTTTATTAAAGATATGTTCGATATGTTTTTTCACCGTGCGAAAGCTCAAACCCAATATTTCGGCAATATCCTGATTCGACTTGCCTTTGGCAATCCACGATAAGACCTCCGTTTCACGCGAGGTCAATTCGGTATGTCGGAAAATGGCCGCAGTGACATTGTTCTCTTGCTGCCGTTCCAGCAACAGCATGATTTCTCCGAGCATACCTGCGCCCATATTGCGCACCGACAGCAGAGGCTCGGTTGTCGTCAACAAAACCGCCCCGCCTTCAAGCTGGAGCGCAGCATCCAGCGATGCAGGCAGATAACCGGGGCGTTCCGTATCGGCATGATTACCCGACGCGACAAGCACTTTGAGCCAGCTCGCGGCCTGAGGCGAAATCCACGATATTCTGCCCAGCGCATCGACAAACACGACACCCATGCCGGCGACATCAATCGCGTCCCGTGCCAGACGCGTCACTAACGCATTGTTGACATGCGTTTTCAGTCGGGCCAGGACTTCATGTACGCGTATGGGCTTGACCACATAGTCAACCCCGCCAGAGGAAAACCCCTCAAGCACATATTGCGTCTCAGAGAGGCCTGTCATGAAAATAATCGGTATATGCATCCAGCCCGGCGTCTCTTTGATGCGCCGACACGTGTCAAATCCCGACAGCCCGGGCATCATCGCATCAAGCAAAATCGCATCCGGCGTAACGAGCTCAAGTCGCTCGAGCGCCGTCTCACCGTCCTTGGCGATCAACACCGTATAGCCAGCCCCTTCCAAGGCTTCGCACAGCACGCCTAGGCTACTCGGTGCGTCATCAACAACCAAAATAACGGGCCGCTCGCTCATCGCATCCCCAATTGCTCTTGCAGCACAAACTCTACTTGCTCTAATTCAAACCGCATCACCATCTCCCGAAATTGCGCACACAAACCAGAAAATTTTGGCTCTGCCTCAGCAATCTTTTCCAGCGCAACGGCCAGTCCCTTTACATGTCCAAGTCGAACCAGTTTTAACAAATCACTGAGGATATGGTCCGGCAATTTCAGCGAAACAGATAACGCGTGCACCACCCGCTCGGTTGATTTTTTTTCGTTTTCCCGCCATTCAAGATGAAGAAATTTTTCCAGCGTTTTAATTAACTCTGAATCAATCACTGGCTTGACCAGAAAAGCCTGACACTTAAATTGACCCAACAACTCCGATCGATTTTCAAATGCATTGGCCGAGATCATGATGATCGGGATCGCGGTCAAACCCGCGGCACGAATTTTAGTCGCAACTTCCCATCCGTTCATGTCATCCATCGTGATGTCGAGCAGGATCGCGTCCGGCTGATATTCCGTCACGATATCCAGTGACTCGGCGCCGCTTGCCGCTTCACGTAAACTAAACCCCAAGGGCGAGAGCATCCCGGCGAGCATTTGCCGGTGTACCGCATGATCATCAATAATCAGTAGCTTGCGACGCGTACCAACATAGCCGCTAATTTGCCTTGGCGGCATGACCTGCGTACCCGGATCGTCGACTGCATCGAACGCCAGACGCAATCGAAATGTACTACCCAGATCTGACGACTCGATCAGACTCAATTCGCCCTGCATCAGCGCCGACAATTGAAGTGAAATCGCCAACCCTAATCCGGTGCCAGGCTCACCGCTTTGACGACGCCCCGCCGAGCCGCGCTCAAACGGTAAAAAAATACTTTGCTGGTCTTGCGGCAAGACGCCAGCCCCCGTATCAATAATGTCAAAATTTAGGGCTTCGTCAACCATCGAGACTTGTAATTTGATGGTACCGCCCGAGTCGGTAAAGCGAACCGCATTCGCCAGTAAATTTAATAAAATCTGTCGAAGCCGTTTTGCGTCTGCCAGAACCCAGTCGGGAATACCCGATTTTTTTATACAAATAAACGCCAGCCCTTTGGTTTCGCTTTGAGGCTTCACCATACGCACAATCTCATCGACAAAATTATGCAGATCAATGGGGGCAAGTTCGAGCTGCATACGACCCGCCTCGATGCGCGCCAGATCGAGCAGACCATCAATCAGGCTCACTAAATGTTCGCCACTTTGCTGAATGATTGATACCGTCTCGATGGTACGTGAGGATAGCGTTTCATTTTTCAGCAAAATTTGTGAATACCCGAGGATGCTATTAAGCGGCGTTCGCAACTCATGTGACATACCCGCGACATAGCGCGTCTTGGCCTGATTGGCACTCTCGGCCACCTCAAGAGCGGTCTGCAGCGCAGCATCGGTGATGGAGTGCGCTTCGATCTCACGTTCGAGCAAATGATTCTGGCGGTTGGACTCTTCCTGCGCCATTTTTTTACTCTCGCTACCAAGTACAACTAGCCAACTACAGGTTGCAACAATCAGGACCAAAATTGCAAAAATCTTGAAAAAACTAGTCGCAAGCAACTCACCGGAGAGTGGTGATAGATTGGCGACCTCACTAATAAAGACAATGTAGAGAACCGTCGCCAAAATCGCCGAGAGCGACAACACAACAATCAAAAAATGTCCCAGCCTAAAATTAAATCGCTGCGAGAGTTTTCTCGGAAAGACATAATTCAAAAAATCATTTAACTGCTCAATAGCGCTGGAATTATCCTTGCAATTATCGTGACAGCGTGACTCTAAGGTGCAGCACAATGAACAAATCGGCGACGCATAGGCCGGGCAGTAGGCCATGTCTTCGTTTTCGAATTTGTTTTCGCAGACGCCACATATTTTTGACGGCACTGCCGCATCCCATTGCATCGGCTTGCGCGCGAGATAAAAGCGTCCTTTCGTCAAGATGCAAATTATCGGCGACAAAATCAAGGAGCTGCACAAGGCAATTAAGGGAGAAAAAGCCCGCGCAAAGGGGCCAAACTGCCCCGAGTACGCCAGCATGGCAACCACCGTCGCCATTAGCATGGAGCCCAGCCCGACAGGGTTCACGTCATACAAGTGCGCGCGTTTGAATTCAATACCGGCCGGGCTGAGTCCCAGAGGCTTATTGATCACCAGATCAGCTACCAGGGCGCCGATCCAGGCGATGGCCAGATTGCCGTATAGCCCAAGCACGATTTCCAGCGTCTGAAAAACGCCGAGCGACATCAGCACCAGAGCAATCGTGACATTAAAAAATAGCCAGACCACGCGACCCGGATGACTATGCGTCAGGCGCGCAAAAAAATTGGACCACGCGAGTGAACCCGCATACGCATTAGTCAGGTTAATTTTTATTTGCGACACCACCACAAAAAGTACCGTGGCAGCCAGCACCCAAGCCGGATCATCAAACACATACGCGTACCCAGCCAGATACATTTGCGTCGGCTCGGCGGCTTTGGATGCAGGGAGCTGAGTTTGCAAAACAAGAAACGCGAGAAACGCACCGCCTAGCATTTTGAGCATGCCCGGGACAATCCAGCCCGGGCCGGCTAGGATCACAGCCGCCCACCATTTTTTATTATTCGCCGGACTTTTTTCAGGTAAAAATCGCAGAAAGTCGACCTGCTCGCCAATTTGAACGACCAGCGAAAACGCGACCGTCGCGGCGGCACCAAACATCAGGGGATCAAATTCATTGCCGCCCGACGTAAAGCCAGTCAGGCCAGTAAAGTCGGCATAAGCTTGCGGGTTTTTCCAGGCCACAGCCAGATAAGGCAGCAGCAGCAGCAAAGCCCACAAAGGCTGCGTCCAAATCTGAATCTTGGACATGAGCGTTACCCCACCAATGACCATCGGAATGATCACCAGCGAGCAGATCACATAGCACCAGGTAATCGGGATATCGAGGTACATCTGTAGAGCTACCGCCATGATGGCGGACTCCAGTGCAAAAAATATAAAACTAAAGCTGGCGTAAATAAGCGACGTAATCGTCGAGCCGAGATAACCGAAGCCGGCACCGCGTGTGAGCAACTCCATATCAATCGCATAACGCGCCGCGTAGTAGCTGATCGGGATCGTGACGATGAAAATGATGATGCTAGTGACAATGATTGCCCACAGCGCATTCGTAAAACCGTAGTTCAGGACGATCGAACCACCGATGGCCTCAAGCGCCAGAAAGGACACCGCACCAAGGGCGGTATTACCAACCCGCCATTCGGACCATTTCCGGAAGCTGCGCGGGGTATAACGCAGCGCGTAGTCTTCCATCGACTCATTGGCTACCCAAGAGTTGTAGTCACGGCGAACACGAAATATTTTTTGTGTTGAGGCAGCCATAGAAGGGGTGTATCCCTAACGTGAATCAGCCTGCATGACTTGTCTGTCTCGTAACGATGACGGACGCTTTTGCCTTGCCATCTGCGCGCATTTGGGAGGACTAGTCGCGCTCCCCGCGGTTAAATTTTTAATTTTATAGTGAAGCATTATGCCCAAATCAGACAGCATTAAACCTCGAAGGCGGAAAAAAATTTAAACTAATCAATAGTCACCTGACAATGCTAAAAAAAGAAACCCACCTAAGTGGGTTTAACCCTATATCGGAGAGGAGATAGAGATTGTGAAAGCGATACTGCACCGGTAATTACTTTTTAATGACTGATCATCCACGGTCTCTTGTTGGCAAACGATTTGACCGGCTTGTTATTGGCGCTATCAACGTTGCTGCGCCCTTCAGCCTGCTTATTTTTGCTCACAGGCTTGCAACAACTGCATCCCGACGGATGCCGGTAGCTTGATGAGTGCTTGGGCTCGTGGCTTGCGCGCTCATTGGTAGAAAAAGCTATACGCTGGTCAGACGACATCACCGCCAGTCGCGGTGCGGCTACCATCACCCGTTGGGAGGCCGCCCCGCACTCACCGCAAGCCGCAGGCAAATTCCTGTCGTCGATCGCGCGAACTGCCTCGAAAGGCCCGCAGCTTGCACATTCATAATCGTAAGTCGGCATCGCGCTATCCGCTAAGCCAGATCGTGCGACAGCGGCATATCAATGCCATGGAAGTCCTGCACCACGGGACCATGCGCATTGGGGTTGATATCAAATTCAAATATCTGCGTAGGCAACCAGAGGGTTGCACACGAATTCGGGATATCGACCACGCCACTAATATGACCTTGCACCGGTGCCGTTCCCAAAATCGAGTACGCCTGCGCTTTGCTGTAGCCAAACTTGGTGAGGTAATTAATCGCATTTAGGCAAGCCTGTCGATACGCGACATTCACATCAAGATAATGCTGCTTGCCGGCTTCGTCGACCGAGATACCCTCGAAAATGATGTAGTCATTGTAGTGAGGCGTAATCGGGCTTGGCTTAAAGATTGGGTTTTTAATGCCATAGGTAGCCATGCCGCCTTTGATGACAGTCACCCGCATATGCACCCAACCCGCCATTTCGATCGCGCCACAGAACGTGATCTCACCATCGCCCTGACTAAAGTGAAGGTCACCCACACTCAAGCCAGCGCCCTTGACATAGACCGGGAAGAAAATCTTAGAGCCACGCGACAGGTCTTTGATGTCGCAGTTGCCGCCATGCTCGCGCGGTGGCACGGTACGAGCCGCTTCAGCCGCAGCCTTGGCCTTCGCATCACCTTGCAGCTTGCCCATATGCGCTGTCGGTGAAAAAGGCGGATTAGCCAGCGGCGGCACGCGGTCAGGTTCGGTTGCAATCAAACCGACTTCGCGGCGATTCCATTCAGCCAGCATCTTCGGATCAGGCAAGCAACCGATGAGACCCGGATGGATCAATCCGGCATACTTAACACCCGGTACATGCCGCGATTCGGTGAACATGCCCTTGATATCCCAAATCGATTTTTGGGCTTCCGGAAAATGATCGGTTAAAAATCCGCCGCCATTTTTTTTCGAGAAAAAGCCATTGAAGCCCCACAGCGAATCCGACTTTGCGCCGATATCGAGTAAGTCCACTACCAGCAGATCACCCGGCTCTGCACCGTGCACGCCGATTGGACCTGTCAAAAAGTGCACGGTCGACAGATCAATGTCGCGTACGTCATCGGCGCTATTATTATTTTTAATAAAGCCGCCGGTCCAGTCATAAGTCTCCAGAACAAAGTCGTCACCCGGCTTGACCCAGCTCACCATCGGAATATCCGGATGCCAGCGATTGTGGATGTTCTCGTTGTCATAAGGTGACTGATTAAGATCAACTTTGATCAATGGCTCGGTCATGATGAAACTCCTTTATAGATTAGGACGTGACGGTTAAAACTACAAAGATCAGACAGATAAAAAACGGCGGATACTGTCTGTATCGGTATCTTCTCGTGTGCTTTCATGCACCAGCTTTCCGCCTTCGATCACAAATAATCGGTCGGCGACATCCAACGCAAAACTCAATACCTGCTCGGATACGACAATGGTGATCTCCCGCATTTTGCGAATCTGATTAAGCGCATTAGCGATATCTTTGATGATCGACGGCTGTATACCTTCGGTCGGTTCATCAAGTAATAATATTTTTGGATTCGTGACCAGCGCCCGCGCGATGGCAAGTTGCTGCTGCTGCCCACCAGACAGATTGCCGCCTTTGCGGGCACGCATGTCATACAACACAGGAAAGAGTGCGTAAATCTCGTCCGGCACCACTTTGCTTTTGGAGAATTCCATCCCGGTTTCAATGTTTTCCAGCACAGTCAGCGTGGGGAAAATCATCCGACCCTGCGGCACATAGGCGATACCACGTTCCACGCGCTGATAGCTCTCGTCACTGGAAATCTCGAAGTCATCGATTTTGATGCTGCCGGACTTGATCGGTAATGCGCCGATCAATGACTTGAACAGCGTCGATTTGCCCATACCGTTACGACCCATGATGGCGACGGTTTCATTTTTATTGGCATTAAATGTAATGCCATGCAACGCCACGCTCTGGCCATAACCTGCAAATAGATTACTGACATTTAACATGTTCATTCCCAGAGTAAAAACAAGTTACACCGTGCATCGGATACCTTTGTCTAATCGGCTTATCTCGAAACAATCAATGCCCAAGATAGACTTCAATCACACGCTCATCCGACTGCACCTGATCCATCGAGCCTTCGGCCAGGATTTTTCCTTGATGCATTACCGTGACTTTATCGGCGATCTTTTTGACAAATTCCATATCGTGCTCAATAACAATCATCGAGCGTCCCTTGCAAATACGATTGAGCAGCGCCGCTGTTAGTTCGCGCTCGCGCACGCTCATGCCTGCAATGGGCTCATCGAGCATCAGTAAATCGGGCTCCTGCATGAGCAACATGCCAATTTCCAGCCATTGTTTTTGTCCGTGCGAGAGTTGCCCCGCGTCGACTGCCAAAGCTTCACCGAGACCGATCTCCTCCGCGATGGCATTGATCCGATGCTTAATCTCCGGGGTGCATTGAAATGCAAGCGCGCCAAACACGCTGCGCCCACTTGGATATGACACCTCAAGGTTTTTAAACACACTGAGATTTTCGTAAATAGAAGGGGTCTGAAATTTTCTACCAATGCCGGCACGCACGATTTCGTGCTCAGGGACGCCTAGCATTTCAACGTCGTTAAATTTGATACTGCCGCCCGTGGCTTTGGTCTTGCCACAAATCAGATCGAGCAAAGTTGTCTTGCCTGCGCCGTTGGGGCCGATGATGACGCGCAGCTCGTTTTTCCGCACATTCAGATTCAATGAATCGATTGCCTTGAAACCGTCGAAGCCGACAGTCAGATTTTCCAGCACTAATACATTCGTCTCGGTGTTCACATCATTCTCCGGATTCAGGTCTGCTCTCTGACGGCACCATCAGCGGTGCCTGATTGACGACTTTGCCACCAAGGTAAAATCTTGTTGCGATATACACCAGCGAGGCCATCCGGCATCACTAGCACCACGCCAATAAACATCGCAGCGATCGCAAACAACCAGAGGTCAGGGAACTGTTCCGAGAAATAGGTTTTGCCAAAATTCACCAGCAGCGTGCCGTAGACAGCGCCAAGTAAGGAATTTCTGCCCCCGACTGCGGCAAAGATCACCATCTCAATACTGGGCACGATCCCAATTAAGGTTGGGGACATGAAGCCCACCTGTAAGGTAAACATTGCGCCACCAATGCCAGCCAGCGAGGCCGCCAGACAGAAGGTAAAGATCCGGAAAGCAGCGACGTCATAACCCGAAAAACGTACCCGGTCTTCTTTGTCGCGCATGGCCAGCAACAGCGTCCCGAGCTTGCTTCGCTGTACCCACGCACATCCGATGATGCAGACCAGGAGCAGCACAACGTTGATGTAGTACAGCGTGTATTTGGCCGAATCGGTTCGTATATCCCAACCCAGCAGCGTTTTCAAATCGGTCATGCCGTTGAGGCCGCCGGTATAGCCCTGCTGACCGATGATGAGCACAGTCAAAATTAAGGCCACCGCTTGCGTGATGATCGCGAAATAAACACCCCCCACACGGCGCTTGAACATGGCATAGCCGATGATGAAGGCGATTACAGCAGGGACAACCAAAATCGCGATCAATGTTAGCGGCAAGGATTTGAAGGGCAGCCACCAGAGGGGCAATTCGGTAATCTGATTCCAGTCCATAAAATCCGGAATGCCAGGAGTCGATTGCATTTTGTCGACGAAGGCAGTTGCGGCTTCAAGCTTCAAGAACATCGCCATGCAATAGCCGCCAAGACCAAAAAAGACGCCCTGCCCCAGACTGAGCACGCCACCGTAGCCCCATAACATCACCAGACCAAGCGAGACAAAGGCGAAGCTCAGGTACTTACCCAGTAAATTGAGTCTGAACAAATCCAGTGTCATTGGAAATACAACCAACAATATGAGCATCAATAGCGCAAGACCGCCGACTTGATTGCGATTCATCCATTCTTTCAAGCTATGCATTCTTTCACCTGACGCTGTGTGTTGATGTTGTACGAATCCACGAATATGGTCCGGATGAATTAACGTCTAATCTTGGAAGCAAACAAGCCTTGTGGCTTGAGCATTAAAATAAATACGATCGTCGAGAGCGTGATTACTTTTGCCATTGAGCCTGTCATGAAGAACTCGGCAATCGACTGGGTCTGAGCGATACCGAAAGCGGAGACTACGGTGCCAAAGACACTGGCGGCGCCGCCAAAAGTCACCACCAAAAATGCGTCAACGATATACAGCGAGCCGCTTGTGGGCCCGGTGGAGCCGATGGTAGTAAAGGCCGCGCCGGCAATGCCTGCGATACCACAGCCGATGGCGAAAGTCAGCCTGTCGGTCTTGCGGGTATTGATACCGATGGCGTTGGCCATCATCCGGTTTGAAACCGTGGCACGCACCCGTAAACCCCAACGTGAGCGGTACATCGAAAACACCACGGCCGCAGTGACGAGCGTCGTTAATGCGAGCACAAAAAGGCCATTGGAAGGAATGTCGAGGCCTTCGATCGGCGACCAGGAACCCATCAACCAATCTGGCAGCGCAGGGCTGACCTCTTTACCGCCAAAGGTGGAACGGAACACCTGTTGCATTCCCAGCGAGACGCCCCACGTGGCGAGCAAGGTATCGAGCGGACGATTGTAGAGATGACGGATGACCAGATATTCGAGCGCCCAACCGGCAGCAAAAGCCAGAAAAAATGCGGTGATAATCGCTACCGGAAAAAATAGATCGGTGAACCAGGGCGCATAGAGTTCGCACAGGCGCGAGAACATGAAGATGGTATACGCGCCAATAGTCATGAACTCGCCATGAGCCATATTGATGACACCCATCTGGCCAAAAATAATGGCAAGTCCAAGTCCCATGAGCAGCAATACCGAGAACAGGCTCAGTCCAGCAAAGCCTTGCATCAAAACGATATTGAAAATTTCAGAGACGGTCATGTCTGCAATCCAGGTTAGTACGCATCAAATTTCTGTAACACCGCTGCTTCAAAAGCATTGAGCTGCGACACAACAAAGCAGGTCGCGCAATAAATGCACGAGAGAGCCAGGCTGACTCCCTCGTGGTTTATGCTGATTTATTGATAGCCCTTAGGATATGGATCCGGCTCGATCAACTCAGGCGAGACTGCAACGACTTTGAACTGGCCGTCTTTTTGTCCCATCCCGATACGTGCCTTGCTCCACAGATGACGATTCGTATTGTGGATACGCACATAGCCTTCCGGTGCGTCTTTGAACTCGATACCACCGCAGGCGGCCGATACCTTGCTCACGTCGAAGCTCCCAGCTTTTTCTACGGCTGCTTTCCACAGCCATGGGCCAAGATAGGCGTTTTGTGTGACGTCGCCGATGACGGAACCGGCGCCATACTTCGCCCTGAACGCAGCAACGAACTTAGCGTTGTTTGGGTTATCAATGGACTGGAAATATTTGCAGGTTGAATAAAACCCCTGGAAATTTTCGCCACCAATACCAAGCACCTCATCTTCCGTGACAGAGATCGTCAGCAGGAACTGCTTGTCGCCTGTGACGCCGGCTGCTTTCATTTGCTTGTAGAAGGCCACATTCGAGCCGCCGACCACGATGGCGTAAATGCAATCCGGTTTAGCGACTTTGATCTTGTTAATGAGCGAATTGAAATTGGTATGGCCAAGCGGGTAATACTCTTCACCGACAACTTTGCCGCCGAGTTTATTTTCAATGTGCTTGCGCGCGATCTTGTGCGAGGTCCGCGGCCAGATATAGTCCGAGCCGATAAGGAAATAACTCTTGGCTTTCTTTTCGCTCTTGGACCAGTCCAGACCCCACAAAATTTGTTGGACTGCTTCTTGCCCGGTATAAATCACGTTCTTACTTTGCTCCAGACCTTCGTACATGGTCGGATAGTAGAGCAGGCCGTTTTCTTTCTCGAAAATTGGCAGCACGGCTTTGCGTGAAGCGGAGGTCCAGCAGCCATACACTGACGCACAGCGATCATTGATCAGCAGCTTCTTGGATTTTTCTGCAAAGGTCGGCCAATCTGAGGCGCCGTCTTCCTTAATGACTTTGATTTTGCGACCTAATACGCCACCCATCGCATTGATCTGGTCAATGGCCAGTTGCTCGGCCTGAATGGAGCCAGTTTCAGACAGCGCCATCGTGCCAGTGGCCGAGTGCAGCTGACCAACCGTGACTTCGGTATCGGTGACGGCGAGGTTGGTCGTATTGACTTTCGAAGTTGGGAACTGCTGCGCTAGCGCGAAAGTCGACATTCCTGCCAGCGGGGACGCCGCCAGAACTTGTAGGATGCGACGGCGTTGCGCTGAGAACGGTGAATCATCGTTAAAGTTTGACATGCTGTCTCCTGGGGCGACCTTGGTTGGTCTTGTTATGAAATACCGCGACCCGACTATGCGTAATATTTCCGCCCAGCAAAATACGCCTTTAGCCGTATCCAGATGCCCGCTTCTTGTTGCCTAATTGAATCTATTTTTTATGACTGCATTGATGTGGCGACGCACCAAATGCGCATGACTAGGTAAGCAGCGCTGAAAGCCTTTTATCCAGAACAAGCAACACAGCGAACATCCTCGGCAAGCCCACCCTTCCTTCACTTCTTTCCATTAAGAAACTGTCGTAACCAAAAGTACAAATACTTTCCGAAAAGACTTGTTTATCTATCAATAAAATGGAATGATCCTTCCAAATAGAAGCATTTGATTTTGAACAATTGCTGCAAAAGAAAATTAGTGCAGCGTCTCTGATTGGCACAATGATCACCAGCAAACACCCAGGCCGCACATCGAACGCTCGATTACTGGTGACATTTAGTTTGGTTTGCCTACTGCTGTTTTTGTTTTTTTCAGGGCACATCGTCACACCGCTATCCGACCACGGTCTCGCGGGCGGGCTGTTGCTGATTTTGTTTTTCGCCACGCTAAAGCGAGACCAGACCGGTTGCGCACCAACGCTTGCAGGCAGTAGCTTGCGCGTGTTCATTGTTGTGGCGAGTTTGTTTTTATGGCTTCGTTACCTGGTATGGCGCGGTAGCGAGACGCTGCCGCTGGAGTTTGGTGCGGCGTCGGCAATCTGCGGTTTGCTGCTGTTTTTTGCGGAGTGCTATTGCTTTGTCAATTCGACGCTGGGTTATCTGGCCGTCATCAAACCGCGCTACCGGGATGCAATTGCCTTACCCACCGACTTGGATGCGCTACCGACGGTGGACGTATTCATCCCGACCTATAACGAAGATCCATCGATTTTGCGGCCAACGGTGATTGCCGCTACGCAGATGCGCTATCCGGCGCACAAACTGCGTGTGTATGTGCTTGACGATGGCGGCACACAGCAAAAACTTACCGACCCTGATCCGGAAAAAGCAGCAGAGGCACAACGCCGGTCCGACGAAGTGCAGGCAATTGCGCATCAATTCGGCGCGGTTTACCTGACAAGGGAGCGCAACGAACACGCCAAGGCCGGCAACATCAATGCAGCGCTCAAGCACACTGCGGGTGAGCTGCTTGTCGTGCTGGATTGTGATCATGTGCCGACGATGGATTTTGTCGAAAAGACGGTCGGATTTTTTCTGGCTGACGCGAAGTTATTTTTGGTGCAGACGCCGCATAATTTTATTAATGCCGATCCTCTGGAGCGGAATTTATCGTCGTTTGATCAGTCGCCCGCAGAAAATGAATTATTTTATGGCGCGATACTGCCCGGACTTGACGGCTGGGGCACCACATTTTTTTGCGGCTCGGCTGCGGTTCTGCGACGGTGCGTGCTCGACGAGATTGGCGGCATTGCCGGCCAGACCGTGACGGAGGATGCGGAAACAACGCTCGATGCGCTCTCACTGGGTTACACCACAGCCTATTTTAATCATCCGATGGTGTCGGGCTTGCGGCCAGAATCTTTTTCGGGATTTATCTTGCAACGGGTGCGCTGGGGTCAGGGCATGCTGCAAATTTTCCTGCTAAAAAATCCGTGGCTGCAACCAGGATTGACGCTAATGCAGCGAATTTTGTATACCAATTTTTCGCTGTTCTGGGGCTTTCCCTTATTTCGCTTAATCCTTATTTTGGCGCCTCTTGTAGGGCTACTGTTTCCCGTACCGCTGGCCGATTCCAATGTGACCGATGTCCTGCTGTTTGGCTTGCCGAGTTTGCTGGCCTCGACGATGGCCTCACAATATCTTTATGGTCGCTTGCGCTGGCCGTTCATTTCGCATCTGTATGAAGTGGTGCAGTCGATCCATTTAAGCGCCGGGATTTTTCAGGTGTTGCGCAGGCCGCGCTCTCCGGCGTTTTTGGTCACACCAAAAGGCGAAGTGATGCGACGGGATTTTATTTCGTCTTTGGCCAAACCGTTTTACTTTCTGCTTTTCCTTAATCTCGCCGCTTTGGTCAGCGGCGTGATCCGCTTTGACGCGGAGCCGGAAAATCAAGCGCCGATTTTGTTTGCGCAATTTTGGGCCTCCTTTGATCTGCTGCTCTTACTGTGTGCATTGGGAGTGACCTTTGAACGAAAGCAGCGACGCGCCGAGCCACGCGCACCGATTCAGCAACCGGTACGCCTGCACACCGCGGACGGCGTAGCACTCAAAGGACACGCTGTCGATGCCTCAACCTCGGGCGCCAGAGTCATTCTGACTTGCACCCCGGATGAATTGGGACGCCTGCAAAAACAATCTTTCCTAACCATCGAATTTCCAAAGCAGGGCATTACGCTGCAGTGTCACGCACAGACTGCAAAACATTTTGATGCGCACTCTGCCTCAGTGGGTCTTGCCTACCGATTGCAGTCAACCCAAGACGACCGGCATGCCGTGCAAATTGCCTTTGGCTCAAGCGAGCAATTGAAGAAAAATATACGCCGTCGTCATCACGGACAAAGTGTCATTGTGGGCATGGGAAATTTGATCGGTAACGCAATACGACACGGCCTGGGGCATCTGCTCTTTTTGCTACCAACTATGAAAAATAAAAATTTGCGTCAGCAAAAACCTGAACTGGAGAAAAAATAATGCGCGGTCTGCCCTTTTATTTATTTATTGCAACGAGCATTGTGCTCAGTTCGTCTTGCTTAGCGCAGACGACCCTGGGCTTGGCTGGTGTACAGGCTTCTTCGACTAGTACCTATGCCTACGCAGGTGAAATCAGGCCACTGAACGGTAACAGTCTTGGTCAGGGTGGGTACCGAAAAATTATTCTTAGCTGGCTCGCCTATGATTACCAGACGATGGTCAATAGCGTCGATACCAACATTCAGGTCAAGTCACCCGGTATTGAAGCGGGCTTTGGCTATGCATGGAAAGCCGCCTCACTTAATCTGGATGTGTCGGCGATGGCGGGTTATCGTCATCGCTCGTTTAGCCCGGTCGTACCCTCTGACGAACGGGCTGGCACGGTATTGACGCTCAGCCCGCAGCTGCAAGCTAGCCTCGATTTGCGCGCGGGATTTGACGCCGATGTGCTGGCAAACCATGCGATTGGCTTGGGCAGCACCTTTGCCCGAGTACGTGTGGGATGGAAGCCGGAAGCAAGCTGGCGGGTCGGCGTGGAAGGTATTCAGTCGCAAGGACCCACTTACCGGGTTCGGCAGCAGGGCGCGTTTGTAATGTGGCCGCTCACGCGTGATGTCTCGATTGATTTGAGCGCGGGGCGTGCCAAATCGCAAGATGGTGTGCAATCTGGCTACCTCGGGCTAGGGCTGAGCCGCTTGTTTTAGTCGCTTGGGCTCATTGCCCAGCACCGCGCTTGTCCCACGACGGCACAAGCTGTCCGGTCTGATCGAAACGAAAGCGCTGCTCCCACGCCCCCAGTCCAAATAATCCAAGCACCTGATCGTAATAGACGGCCTCTTTGCTCATCGTGGGCTGGCCATTTTTGTCTTTCAGGCGCTGCAGCTGAATGTCGACTAATTTTTTTTCATGGAGCGCCTCAAGATACGGCAATAGCGCAGCGGAAAATCCCGCCGGGCCTCGTCCGCTGGCTTGTCCGCTGCGCACGTTATTTTTTTCCATCGGGTAGGCTGGCTGGTGCCGCAACAAATAATCACGCATGCCATGTAATGCGCTCAGCAAAATCGGCTTGAGCGGATCACCATCGTCAAGCAGACCCGCCCAAAGATAAACACGAATCGCATCATAGCTCCCCACATAGGCGCCCGCGGTCGTATCAGGTAGCCAGCCTTTGGTCGCATCGTAAATTAGCCAATCCGGCGCCAGTCCGACCGTACTAATGCCACGCAACATAAGCGGCAGTGCCTGTGCGATGCGCAGCCAGGGTCCATCGGGATCAGCTTGCGCAAAGGCGCGCAAAAGTTGAGGTGCCAGATAGCTGGGGTTAAGACGCCAGGCCTGCCCGCCAACAGCAAAACCGCTAGGCCCGGGCAGCAACATCGGGCCCAATCCCGGCAAGACACCGATTTCTTCGGCCTTGATACGCGCCAGCATCGCCTGCCCTAGTCGGGTGTAGCGCTTCTCTTGCCAAAGCGAACCCGCCTGCAACAGGGTATAGGTGAGCCACATGTCGGAGTCGGTTGCCGGATTAGGATCCAGCACGCCCCATCGACCCGCCGCATTCCTGCCCCACTGCCAGGCGGGCAGACGGCGCTCAAGGTCCCCGCCGGCGAGATTGTTTTGCGCCCAACCAAGCAGAAGATCAAAACGCGCACGATCATTGGCTACCAACGCAAAAAAGAGGCTATAAGCCTGACCTTCGGAGGTCGTAATGGCTTCGCTGCTCCAATCAATCACGCGCCCATCTTGCTGAACAAAACGCTGCACGTAGGCGTCCCACAGTGGCCAGGCTTGGGCAGGACGAAGCCGCGCATCGGCCATCGCAAATTGCGGCAAACCAAACAGACAGACAATCCCTACTTGCAAAAATGAGCGCCGCATTTTAATGGGTCGAGAAAGAGGACGGAATCGGATTGTCGCAAATTTCATTACGGTCAGGTGAAGCGCGATGCGCTCGTCGCCTGCTATAATTTTGTGCAAATTTTCCCACACCTCCCCTAATGCAAAAAAAGCTCTTTATCAAAACCTTTGGCTGTCAGATGAATGAATACGACTCTGACAAGATGGCCGATGTGCTGGGCGTCTCCGACGATCTGGTCAAGACTGACACCATCGAAGACGCCGATGTGGTGTTGTTTAATACTTGCTCGGTACGCGAAAAGGCGCAAGAAAAAGTCTTTTCCGACCTTGGCCGCGTGCGCGAATTAAAACTAAAAAATCCCAATCTCGTCATCGGCGTGGGCGGCTGTGTGGCCTCTCAGGAAGGCGCGGCCATCATTAAGCGCGCACCGTATGTCGATGTGGTGTTTGGCCCGCAGACTTTGCACCGGCTGCCAGATTTGCTCAAACAGCGCCGTGATACCGGTCGCCCACAGATCGATATTAGTTTTCCGGAGATAGAAAAATTCGATCATCTGCCTCCCGCGAAGATCGATGGGCCGACTGCGTTTGTATCCATCATGGAAGGCTGCAGCAAATATTGCAGTTACTGCGTGGTGCCCTACACGCGCGGCGAAGAGGTCTCGCGCCGCTTTGAGGATGTGCTGGCTGAAGTCGGACAACTCGCCGCCCAAGGGGTGCACGAGATTACGCTGCTCGGACAAAACGTCAATGCGTTTCGCGGCCTGATGGCCGATGGCGAGTCGGCTGACTTTGCCTTGCTGATCGAATACATCGCCGAAATCGACGGTATCGAGCGCATCCGCTACGTCACCAGTCACCCAAAAGAATTCACGCAACGCCTGATCGATGTGTACGCGCGCGTACCCAAACTGGTCAATCATCTTTACCTGCCCGCTCAGCACGGCTCGGACAAGATTCTCGCCGCAATGAAGCGCGGCTATACCGGCCTTGAATACAAATCCATCATCCGCCGCTTGCGCGAAGTGCGCCCGGAGATGGCAGTATCGTCTGATTTTATTGTCGGTTTTCCAGGCGAGACTGAGGCTGATTTCGAAGCCCTGATGAAACTCATCGATGATATTGGCTTCGACAATAGCTTCAGTTTTATTTTTAGTCCGCGCCCCGGCACTCCGGCGGCCAACCTGGCAGATGACACCGCACAGGATGTGAAACTAGCGCGTCTGCAGCGCCTGCAAAAAGTCATCGGTGAAAACACCCGGCGTTTTTCAGAAGCGATGGTGGGTACTACGGTACGGATTCTGGTCGAAGGGCCATCCAAAAAAGATCCGCAGGACATGCAGGGTCGTGCGGAAAACAATCGCGTTGTGAATTTTGCCGGCGGACCTGATCCAAGCCGTCTGATTGGCCAATTCATCGACGTCAACATCACTGCCAGCTATGCGTATTCCTTGCGCGGCGATGCAGTACTGAACCCTGAATGACTCGTGAAAAATCCTGCTCCGCATTCTTCGCATTTCACGCCTCAGCCCGTCGACAATAACCGCCTCGCCAACTTGTGCGGCCCGGTCGATGAAAACTTGCGCCAGATTGCCGCCGCGCTTGATGTGACCATTTTTCGGCGCGGTGAAAAATTCATCGCCGATGGCGTCAACGCCGCGCGTGCCATTGAGATTCTGGAAAAATTTTATCCCAAGGCGGAACAGCCGATCTCGGTCGAAGATATCCAGCTAGCTTTGGTAGAGCAACGTGCCACACTGGCAGGCCATGCGGAGAAGCCGGCCATTCTGTCGAAAAAAGATGCCGAGCCACTGCCGGAGAGTCCGGTACTGAAAACGCGGCGCAGTGATTTGCGGGGACGCACACCGCATCAGATCGCTTACCTAAAAGCGATCATGGAGCACGATGTGACCTTCGGTATCGGTCCCGCTGGCACCGGCAAAACTTATCTGGCCGTAGCATGCGCAGTCGACGCGCTTGAGCGCGACGCGGTACGCCGTATTGTGCTAACCCGCCCCGCCGTCGAAGCCGGAGAACGACTGGGATTTTTGCCCGGCGATCTGACGCAAAAAGTCGATCCTTATCTGCGGCCGTTGTATGACGCGTTATATGACTTACTCGGCTTCGATCGAACCCAAAAAATGTTTGAGAAGCAGGCCATTGAAATTGCACCGCTGGCGTACATGCGTGGCCGCACCCTCAACCATGCGTTTGTGATTTTGGACGAAGCACAAAATACCACGCCTGAGCAGATGAAAATGTTTTTAACCCGCATCGGTTTTGGCAGCAAAGCCGTCATTACCGGTGACGTCACCCAAATTGATTTGCAACGCGGCCAGCAGAGCGGACTGATTGATGCAACGACCGTGTTGGGCAATGTGCGCGGGATTGCCTTTAGCCAGTTCACCAGTGCCGACGTTGTACGCCATCCTTTGGTTGGCCGTATTGTCGACGCCTATGAAGCTGCCACTGCGGCGACCAATGCGGCTGCCACCCTATCAACTGCCCCTCCATCACGCCGTGTCGTCAAAAAGTAAACTCTGGCTCTCGGTGCAGCATGCCGATCCACGCCTGGCCGAGACCCTGCCGCGCGCCACAATTCGTCGCTGGGTACAGGCGGCGCTGATGGCGCCGGCCGAGCTGACGATACGCTTTGTGGGCCAAGCCGAAGGTCAAAAACTCAACCTGGATTATCGCGGCAAAAATTACGCGACCAATGTGCTGACCTTTGCCTACAGCGACGACGACGAGGGTGGCACAGTCAGCGAAATCGATCCGGACGCCGTGACTCAGGCCGATATTGTTTTATGTACGGATGTGCTAATGCAGGAAGCCAGTCAGCAGAAGATTTCGGTGGAACAGCACGCCGCGCATCTGATTGTGCATGGTGTGCTGCATGCCCAGGGATATGACCATGATGACAACGAAGAAGCCGCCGAGATGGAGCAACTCGAGGCCGAGATTCTGGCGGGACTAGGCTGGCCAGATCCGTATGCCGATCCGACCTGACGCAGCGTCAATGCCTTCCTGGCAATCTCGCCAATTTGCCAATCGCTGCACTTTTTTGCTGTATCCTTAACCACTTCTCAACTCTGGCTTATTAGCCAATATGCAAGACTATCCCCCCGGCGGCCAGCCCGCTGATGCCAAGCCGCATCGTTCCCTATTTGAGCGACTGACGGCACTGATCTCTCCCGAACCTGAAAATCGCAGCGAGCTCCTTGAGTTGCTGCACGATGCGCACGAACGCAATCTGATTGATGCCGATGCGCTATCGATGATCGAGGGTGTGTTTCAAGTGTCTGATCTGTCTGCCCGCGACATCATGATCCCGCGCTCGCAGATGGACGCCATCGACGTCAGCAAGCCTATTCAAGACTGGTTGCCCATGGTGCTGGAGACGGCGCACTCGCGCTTTCCGGCGGTCGATGGCGACCGCGACAAAGTCATCGGTATTTTGCTGGCAAAAGATTTGCTGCGCTACTACGCCGAAGAGTCGTTCGACGTGCGCGGCATGCTGCGTCCGGCTGTGTTCATTCCCGAATCCAAGCGGCTTAATGTGCTGCTGCGCGACTTTCGCGCCAATCGCAACCATATTGCGATGGTGGTGGACGAATACGGCGGCGTGGCCGGCTTGATCACGATTGAGGATGTGCTGGAGCAGATCGTTGGCGACATCGAAGACGAATACGATTTTGATGAAGAAGAAGACAATGTGCTCGCAGTCAAAAGCGGCGAGTTTGGTCCGCGCTGGCGTGTCAAGGCACTCACAGAGATCACGCAATTCAACGACGAACTCTGTACGGCCTTAACCAACGACGATGTCGACACCATCGGCGGCTTGGTGGCCAATCATCTGGGCCGCATGCCGCGCAAAGGCGAGAGCTTTGAACTCGACAATCTGCGCTTTGAAGTGCTGCGGGCAGATGCCCGTCAGGTGCATGTGCTGCTGGTAGAAAAAATGCCGGTGTGGCCGGTGCAGGATGAGGCCTGAGGATTGTTTGGGCGCTGGCCGGGGCCACGACTGGCATCGCCTCGTCGGATCGACCGCTGCATGCAGTCAACGCAGTGCACGGCGTCAGTCGCCGCACATGATGGCTCGGTAACATGCGCTTGCCCTCTTTTATGCTGGCACTGGTCGCCGGCGCGCTCACCGTCTTTGCCTTCGCGCCCTATGGTCTCTGGCCGCTGCAACTCCTTGCACTAGCCACGCTCTTCCTGCTCGCGCTGCGAGCACCCACCACACGCGCGGCGATGCAACTCGGCTGGGCCTTTGCGTTCGCGGCAATCGGTGTCGGCACCCATTGGCTTTACATCAGCCTGCATCAATTCGGCGGCTTGCCTGCTGCCCTCACGGTACTGGCCATCGCGCTGCTGGCGGCGTGTCTGGCGTTGTTATACGCAATGGCAATCGGCGCTGCCGTAAGGCTCGCACGCCGCGCCCGCAGCGACACCCTCGCAGCACTCATCACCCTCCCGCTGTGCTGGATGCTGGCTGATTGGACCCGAGGCTGGATTTTTACCGGCTTCTCCTGGCTCGCCACCGGCTATGCGCACAACGCTAGCCCGCTGGCAGGCTACGCGCCATTAATCGGGGTCTACGGCATCGGCTGGCTAGCCGCGTTGCTGGCGGCCAGCCTGGCGCTGATGCTGCACCAACGGGCAGTCCATCGTATCGCCCTGCCACTGCTGATTGCCATCCCGGCCGCTGGCCTCGGGCTACAAGCGGTGCAATGGACCACACCGCTTGGCCAGCCAATATCGGTGCGCCTGTTACAAGGCAATGTGCCGCAGGATCTGAAATTCGATGTCGACCAGCTCGAGACCACCTTAGCGCTGTATCAACGCATGATCACCGAGGCACCGGCTGATTTGATTGCCACACCCGAAACCGCCTTGCCCATTTTGGCTTCGCAACTACCGGAGGGCTACCTGGCCCAACTCGCCACCTTTGGCAAAGACAGTGGGAGCACGATTTTGGTCGGAGTGCCGATGCACACCGCCCCCGGCGTGTATCTCAACAGCGTCATCGGCATGAGCACCGCGCAGCCCAATGCGTATCGCTACGACAAACACCATCTGGTGCCGTTTGGCGAATTCATCCCGCCCGGGGCGCGTTGGTTTGTCGAGCTCATGCAAATCCCCTTGGGCGACTTCGGTCGCGGTGATCTGCTGCAGCCGCCGCTGCAAATCAAAGACCAATGGCTGCTGCCCAATATCTGCTACGAAGACTTATTCGGCGAAGAAATCGCGGCCCAACTGCTGGCAGCCCATATGCGGGGTACGCCCGTGGCAAGCGTACTGCTTAACGTTTCCAATATTGCATGGTTTGGCGATAGCATCGCGCTGCCGCAGCACTTGCAGATTTCGCAAATGCGCACGCTAGAGACCGGCCGGCCTATGCTGCGCGCGACCAATACGGGCGCAACTGCCGTCATCGATGCCCGTGGCCGGGTCGCAGCCAGCCTGCCGGCGTACACCCGTGCCAGCCTTAGCGCGCAAGTCCAGGGCATGCAAGGCCGCACCCCCTATATCGTGCTGGGAAACAGCGTACCAGTCGGACTTGCCGCGCTGCTCTTGCTGCTCGTCGGGTGGATTGGCCGTCGCCGGCGTCCACTGCCAGAGTAAAACCCGCTAAAATCGCAGGCTTTGGCAATTTCAACGCCTGCGCCTGCCTGACATGTTGCGCTGTGCGCGCCACCCTACCCGGATCCGACAAAGACGCTTTTTATGCTGACCTTCCAACAAATCATTCTGAAACTGCAGGACTACTGGGATGCACAAGGTTGCGCCCTGCTCCAACCCTATGACATGGAAGTCGGCGCCGGCACATCGCACACCGCGACTTTTTTACGCGCGATCGGCCCCGAGCCATGGCGCGCCGCCTACGTGCAGCCATCGCGCCGTCCCAAAGACGGCCGCTACGGCGAAAATCCCAATCGCATGCAGCACTACTACCAATATCAGGTCGTGCTAAAACCGGCACCGGAAAACATTCTCGAGCTCTACCTCGGTTCACTCGAAGCACTCGGTCTGAAACTGACCCAAAACGATGTGCGCTTTGTCGAAGACGACTGGGAAAACCCCACACTGGGCGCCTGGGGCCTGGGCTGGGAAGTTTGGCTTAACGGCATGGAAGTAACCCAGTTCACTTATTTTCAGCAAGTCGGCGGCCTCGACTGCAAACCCGTACTGGGCGAAATCACTTACGGCATTGAGCGTCTGGCGATGTACTTGCAAGGTGTAGAAAACGTCTTCGATCTGGTCTGGACCGAATGGGAAGAACACGGCATCAAAAAGAAACTCACCTACGGCGACGTGTTTCATCAAAATGAAGTCGAGCAATCCGGCTACAACTTCGAACACGCCAATGCCGAATTTCTGTTTTCGCTTTTCACCAATTACGAAGCCGAAGCCAAGCGCCTGCTTGACGTGCCGCTGACCCTACCGGCCTATGAAATGATCCTCAAGGCCGCGCATACCTTTAATCTGCTTGACGCACGCGGCGCCATCTCAGTGACCGAGCGCGCCGCTTACATCGGACGCATCCGTACGCTCTCGCGTGCCGTTGCCCAAGCCTATTACGCGTCACGCGAACAACTCGGCTTCCCGATGCTGGGCACCACCCATCAGCAAGCAGCCTGAACACCCCAAAAAGAGTCAGCCTATGAAGCACACACTGTTAGTTGAACTGCTCACCGAAGAGCTGCCGCCGAAGGCGCTGGCCAAACTTGGTGACGCCTTTGCCGCTGCGATGTTCCAGGGTCTGGGTGCGCGTGCGCTGCTCGAACCGCACGCAGTGGCCACTACTTATGCAACACCGCGCAGGTTAGCCGTGTCCATCACCGGCGTGCGTGATATCTCACCCGATAAAGCAATCCGCGAAAAAGTATTGCCGGTGTCCGTCGCACTGGACAAAGAAGGTCAACCGGCCGCACCGCTGGTAAAAAAACTCGCCGCACTGGCGCAGCAAACCGGACGCGCGCAGATTGCCCTATCTGAACTTGAACGCGCCATCGACGGCAAAGCCGAGAGTTTTTTCTTCAGCTACACCGCGGCCGGTGAGGCACTCGCGCCCGGACTGCAAGCCACCCTCGACGAGAGCATCACCAAGCTGCCCATCCCCAAGCTGATGAGCTACCAGCGGCCCGATGGATCAACGGTACAGTTTGTGCGCCCCGTGCACGGCTTGATCGCGTTATATGGTGACGCCATCGTGCCGGTTTCGCTACTCGGACTAGCCGCCGGCAATCAAACGCTGGGGCATCGCTTTTTGAGTCGTCAGGCCGCGCTGACGATCGCCTCGCCAGAACAATATGCCGACATCCTGGAAGCACAAGGCAAAGTCATTGCCAGCGTCACCGCGCGCAAGGAAAAAATCCGCAGCGCACTGCTGGCCAAAGCCGGAGCGGATCAGATTCTCATGCCCGAAGCCTTGCTTGACGAAGTCTGCGCACTCGTTGAATGGCCGGTTGTCTACGAATGTCACTTCGACACCGCATTTTTATCGGTGCCGCAAGAATGTCTGATCCTGACCATGCAGACCAATCAAAAATATTTTGCGCTGACCGATTCGGCGGGCAAACTGCGCTCGCGGTTTTTGATTGTCTCCAACATCGCCACTGACGATCCGCGCCACATTATTGAAGGCAATCAGCGCGTCGTGCGCCCGCGTTTGTCGGATGCAAAATTCTTTTTCGAACAAGACCAAAAGAAGAAACTCGGCGACCGCCTCGCCGGTTTGGCCAATGTCGTTTATCACAACAAACTGGGCTCGCAAGCCGAGCGCAATACGCGCATCGTCACACTCGCCGGCCATATCGCTGCCGAACTCGGTGCTGACGTCCCGCGCGCGCAACGCGCGGCGCAATTATCAAAGGCCGATTTGCTCACCGACATGGTCGGCGAATTTCCTGAACTGCAAGGCATCATGGGCACCTACTATGCACGCCATGATGGCGAACACGATGAAGTCGCCACCGCCATTTCGGAGCATTATCAGCCGCGCTTCGCCGGCGACGCGCTACCCGCGACCACCACAGGCACCGTCGTGGCGCTGGCCGACAAGCTTGAAACCTTGATCGGTATCTGGGGCATAGGCCTGGCGCCCACTGGTGACAAAGACCCGTTTGCACTGCGCCGACATGCGCTGGGTATCTTGCGCATGTTGCTCGAAAAACGGTTGCCGCTGTCCTTGTCTCACCTGCTTGCGCAAACAGCGACGCAGTTTGCGGGCAACGCCAATTTCACCAATCCCGCAATCGATGCACTGACCTTCTTGTACGACCGGCTGCGCGGCCTGCTGCGTGAGCGTGGTTATGCGCAAGATGCGATCGAAGCCGTCGTCGCGCAGCAACCGGAAAGACTCGACGACATCATCGAGCGCTTGGACGCCGTCAAGGCATTTGCCGCGCTGCCTGAAAGTGCCTCACTCGCTGCCGCTAATAAGCGCATTACCAACATCCTCAAGAAAAACGAAAGCGTGCATGGCGAAGTACAGCCGTCGCTGTTAACGGATGCGGCCGAGCAGCGCCTGTATGGCGCCATGACCGAGACCCGCGTTGAGGTCGATCGTGCCTTTGCCAGTGGTGACTTTAGCGGCACGCTGAAGGCACTAGCTGCGCTGCGTGATGACGTCGACGCATTTTTCAATGACGTGATGGTCATGGCTGATGATCTGGCCTTGCGCGCCAACCGCCTGGCCTTGCTCAATACCTTGCATAGCATGATGAACCGCGTCGCTGATATCTCTAAACTGGCGGCATGACCAAGCTGATCATCCTCGACCGCGACGGCGTCATCAATGCCGACTCGGATGCGTATATCAAAACGCCCGCCGAGTGGCATCCGATTCCCGGCTCGATGGAAGCGATTGCCCGACTGAACCAGCAAGGCTACCGGGTGGCGATCGCCACCAACCAGGCTGGCGTCGCGCGGGGCTTGTTTACGATGGATGGGCTTAATGCGATTCATCATAAATTGCATCAGACTGCACAGGCCTGCGGCGCGCACATTGATGCGATTTTTTTCTGCCCGCACGCGACAGAAGATAACTGCGATTGTCGCAAACCCAAACCGGGCATGCTACAGGCCATCGGACGCCGCTTCGCTGTCAGCCTCAAAGGGGTCGCCTTTGTCGGTGACTCATTACGTGATTTGCAGGCTGGCTTCTCCGTCGGCTGCACGCCCTATCTCGTTACCACCGGCAAGGGTGCACAAACGCTCGCCAAAGGCGGACTGCCGCCGGGCACCAGCGTCTTACATGACCTCGCGGCGGTAGCAGATCGTCTGCTGCACACGGAACAACTCGTCAGTGAGACTGTTGAAGCGGCACGGGCTGCTTTACAAAAGGGTAAATAATCCACCCCTCAGCCACCTTGGCTAATGTGGTGTCTTGATGGAGTCTGCATGTCCCGAGCTGGTCTGTTTTTACGCTCTTTGCTTTTTGCCGCATTCATGGTGATCGTGACCGTGATCTGGGCACTGGCGTGTTTTTTATTCATCGCCCTGCCTTACCGGCAGCGCTATTGGGCGATCTCACGCTGGAACGTCTTTGTGATCTGGGCGGCGCGACACATTTGCGGCATCCACTATCAGGTCAAGGGCTTTGATAATTTGCCCGATGCACCGGTCATTTTGCTGTCGAAACATCAATCGGCCTGGGAGACCATTTTTTATTTATGCATGATGCCCAGGCCGTTGATTTTTGTCCTCAAAAAAGAATTGTTATACGTGCCGTTTTTTGGTTGGGGATTGGCGATGCTGCGCATGATCGCGATTGACCGCAGCAAAGGCCGCGATGCGATGGCGCAGGTCATTGCCACTGGCAAGCAGCGACTCGCTGACGGCCAGTGGGTCATCATGTTCCCGGAAGGGACACGCACGGTCGTCGGCAAGCAGGGTCAATACAAAGGTGGTGGCGCCTTGCTGGCGATTGGTACCGGGACACCGGTGGTGCCTATTGCGATGAATTCTGGCGACTGCTGGCCGCGTAATGCGTTTATTAAAAAACCGGGGCTGATCACCGTCTCGATCGGCAAGCCAATTAGCTCGGAGGGCAAGACAGCATCCGGATTAATGCAGGAAGTCGAAACTTGGATAGAATCTGAAATGCGGGTGATTTCACCGGCCGCCTATGCAGTATCAATCGTAGCCGAGCCCGTAAGCCAACCTGTCCGACTTTAAGCGAGAGCTCATGTCCCTGAAACAGTTTCTGCGCAAACGATTAACAGATCCCAATCAGCTTTCGCTGCTGCTGGACCTGTTTACGACGAGCGATGAAGCTGCTGTGGCACCGACAGCACCAACTGCACCGACTGCACCGACTGCACCGACTGCACCGACTGCACCGACAACATCAGCCACGCCACCTGCACCCGGCCTGCGTCGCCTCCGTCTGCAGCAGCATGTACTGGACTATCGGCTACTACGCTCCAAGCGCCGTACGATTGGTTTTTTGATTGATGATGAAGGCCTGCGGGTCACTGCGCCGCGCTGGGTGACAGTGTCCGAAATAGAAGCGGCCATCACCGAAAAGCAGCAATGGATTTTTAACAAAATCAATGCCCAGCGCGAACGCTCAGCCCGCCAGCTACAGGCACCGATGCAGTGGCGCGACGGGGCAATTTTGCCTTATCTGGGCATGGACTTGACCTTGCGCATGGCCGAGTCGGGCACTGCCGGTGTGCACTTTGATGCGAGCTTGCGCGAGCTACAGGTCAGCTTACCGGCATCGGCCACGGAGCAGCAACTAAAAGACCGCGTACAGGGCTGGCTGCAAAGCCAGGCCACGGCGCTCTTTGCCGAGCGGCTCAGCATTTATGCAGAAAAATTAGGCGTGCAGTTTCAGAGCTTTCGTTTATCGTCAGCGACCACACAATGGGGTTCCTGCACCGCAGACGGCAAGATTCGGCTCAACTGGCGACTGATGCATTTTGCGCTACCGAATATTGATTATGTGATCGCGCACGAGCTCTCCCACCTGCGCGAAATGAATCATGGCCCCCAATTTTGGGCTACGCTGCAATCCGTATTTCCAGAGTTTGAATCAGCAAAAAAAACGCTGCGCGGTCATGCGGTAGAGAGCTTGCCCAGTTTCTAAACCGGGCACAGTCCACGCCCGCGTTGCAGGGTTCACCCTTCCAATCGTCTGGCCAGCGCCACAAACTGCTCCAGCGGCACCGTCTCGGGACGCGCTTGCGGATTCACACCGGCATCGATCAACTGGTTTTCGGTAAACATCCCGGCAACACAATTACGCAAGACCTTGCGGCGTTGCGAGAAGGCTTTCATCACCACCTGTTGTAGCTTGCTCTCTTCGCACGCCAGCGGGTTAGCCAGCGGTCGCATGCGCACAATGGCGGACTCAACCTTGGGTGGTGGATCAAATGCCGTAGGCGGTACGATGAATAATAAATCCATCTGATAACGCCACTGCAGCATCACCGACAGACGACCATAATCGCGTCCACCGGGGGGCGCAACCATCCGCTCGACGACTTCTTTTTGCAGCATGAAATGCTGGTCTTCGATCTGCTGCACATACTGCGTCAGATGAAACAGCAAGGGACTGGAAATGTTGTAAGGCAGATTACCAACGACCCGCAATTTTTGACCGGGGGCGACAGGCAACGCAGCAAAATCAAATTGCAGCGCGTCGCCTGAGTGAATAACGAGTTTGTTGCGATCGAATTTTTTTTGCAGCAGCGCGACCAAATCCCGATCAAGCTCGACCACATGCAAGCGCTCGACCGCCTGCAGCAAATGCTGCGTCATGGCGCCTTGTCCGGGGCCGATTTCGACCATGCTATCGGTAGGCTGGGGATCGATCACGCGGATGATATCTTGCAACACAAACTGATCGGTTAAAAAATTCTGGCCGAAGCGCTTTTTAGGAATATGTTTCATGTGCTTAGTGTGACGCCATCTGGCAAGCCACACGAATGGCCTCGACCATACTGGAACAATCAGCCTGCCCCAGCCCGGCGGCTGCCAGATCCAATGCCGTACCGTGGTCGACCGAGGTCCGAATAAGAGGCAAGCCCAAGGTGATATTGACGCCATGTCCGAAGCTGGCGTATTTCAGTACCGGCAGTCCCTGATCGTGATACATCGCCAGCACGCAGTCGGCATCGTGCAAATACTTGGGCTGAAATAGCGTGTCAGCCGGGTAAGGACCGCGCACATGCCAACCGCGCGCCTGCGCCTGCTGCAACACAGGGTTGATCACCTCAATCTCTTCCCGTCCCAGATAGCCACCTTCTCCCGCATGCGGGTTCAGACCAGTCACCAGAATGCGTGGCTGCGCGATGCCAAAACGGCTTTGGAGGTCATGGTGCAGGATGGCGAGGGTTTCGGTGAGGCTGTCGATGGTAATCGCAGCAGGAACATCTTTTAGTGCCAGATGCGTGGTCGCCAGTGCGACTCGCAAAGTGTGCTTAGGTAGAGCGGATTGGTCGACGCTTTGACTGACAGCACCCGCCAGCATCATCACCACCCGCGCGGTACCGGTTTTTTCAGCAAAATATTCGGTGTGGCCGCTAAAGGCGATACCAGCCTCATTGATCGTGCTTTTTTGAACTGGGGCTGTCACCACGGCTTGCACATGAAGCTGCAGCGCCGCCGCGATCGCCGCATCCAAGGTCTGCAAAACGGCCGCGCCGTTACGCGCATCCAGAGTGCCTGCAACAGCGGCGACTGCGAGCGGGCAATCTAGCATAAAAATGGGGGAATGAGCCGACACCGGCTCGTGCAGTGTGGCGGCAAACTGTGCCGCCGACGTCAGCTCGTGCAGCCGCACCGATGGCGTCACCCGAGACGCAATTGATTTCAACTGCGCTGCATCACCTAGCAAGAGACAGTGGGCAATATCACGCGTCTGCTGCGCCGCGCGCAGCGCAATCTCAGGGCCGATGCCGGCTGGCTCACCGCAGGTAATTGCAACGCGCGCCCGCGCTGGGGATGCGGCGTCCGGCTGGCTCACTGTCAAGGCCTCAGACGCCATCAAGGACGCGGATTGGCTTCATCAAGCCGGTACTCCACATAGGCGCGGTCGCGCAATTGACGCAACCAGTCTTCGTTGGCCTCGTCGAGTTTACGGTCACGCAGTGCCTGCCGCGCGATCAGTCGCTGCCGCTCACGTGAGATTTCTTCGACTTTACGCTCGACGACTTCGATGAGGTGATAACCAAAAGGAGATTCAACCGGGTCGCTGACTTCGCCGGGCTTGAGCGAATTCATGGCCCGCTCAAACTCGGGCACCGTGTCGCCCGGATACACCCAGCCCAAATCACCTCCCTTGCTAGCCGACCCGTCGTTGGAATACGACTTAGCGAGATCTTCAAATTTGGCTGCTTTGTTAGCGAGCCGCTCTTTGAGTTCAACGAGCTTACGGCGAGCTTCATTAGCCGAGACAATTTGATTGACCTTGATGAGAATATGTCGCGCGCGGGTCTGCTGCACGCTGCTGTTGGGAATGCCCGCCTTGACCAGACTTGCGCTGCGCTTTCCAACAAGCTTGATCAGATGAAAACCGTTCGCGCTACGCACCAGGGGCGCGATCTCGCCCTGATTAATTTTTGCAGTGGCATCAACAAACAATTGTGGCAACCGCGATGTGCTGCGCCAGCCTAGCTCACCACCCGCCAGCGCGTCCGCAGAATCAGAAAAACTCGCTGCCACCTTGGCAAAATCGGCACCAGATTTGAGCTGTGCCAGCGCTGCTTCGGCGCGCTGACGGCGCTCGGCAATTTGCTCAGCAGACGCATTCTCGGGCACACGCACGAGTATTTGCGCCAGGTTGAATTCCTGCTCGCCACCTTGCGCTTGCGCGAGAGACGCTGCCAGGAAACTATCGATTTCGGATTCGGTAATTTGGAGTTTGTTGTCGACCTCGCGCTCGCGCAAGCGTTGCATGGCTATGTCTTCACGAATCTCCTCGCGAAAACGGGCAAACGAAATGCCGTCACGCTCGAGCTGATCACGAAAAGCCTGCAGAGACAGATTATTTTGTTCAGCGATGCGCGACACAGCACGGTCGAGCAACAAGTCATCAACCCGTATGCCGGTTTCTTTTGCCAGCTGCATTTGCGCGCGGGTGATGATCATGCGCTCAAGCAGCTGCTTTTGCAGCATCTCGCGCGCAGGCATCTGCGCGTTTTGGCTTTTCATGCGCCGCTCAACAATCTGCAAGCGATCGTCGAGTTCTTTAAAGGTAATGACTTCGCTGTTGACCACGGCGACAATCGCATCCACCAGGACAGGCTGGCGCGCAGCGGTCGCATTATCGGCGGCGAATGTTACCGGCATCACACCCGCCAGCGACGCAACAAAGAGTCCGGGCAGGGCGCGACGCAAAGGAAGCAAGGAAAATAAAGTAGTAACAGGTTTCATAATCATGAGGATAGGCAATCAGTCACAACATCGTTCTGGAAAGGACAGCGTTACTACTGCGTCAGCGGCTGATAGCCCGGTACGTTAGCACGCAGCGCACGCATTGGGTTAGTCCCTAATGCGGAGAGTCCGTTAAATTCAAGCTGGATATAAAAAGTGGTGTTGATCTCACCCACCGCAGTCGGCAGGCGCTGGCCGACCATACGGAAAATCCAGCAGTCGGCTTTGTATTCAACACCCACCAGGGACTGACCGAGTTTTTCTTCTTTGATCAGATAATTAATCCGACCCACCCCGTACCAACGGTCCGACAATGGCCACTGACCCGAAATGTCAAAGAGCTCAAAATTGGTGTTGGCATCGTTGCTGGTGTTGCGTATGTCGCGACGGTACTGCACATTGAGTAACTTCATCGGCGCGGGCTGCCAGAAAGTACCAAAATTGACGCGATTGAATTCCTTGAGAGTCTGGCTATATTGCAAGTTGGTGTCCAGACGCAGCTCGCTGGTGATCCGACCCGTCGCTAGGAACAACAAATCCGAACGGGTATCGGTCGTTCCAATCGGTGTCGTGTTGAGCAGGACATTTTGATCAAGGAATGAAAACCGTTGCGCAACCGCGAGACGAATACGCTCGGCACCGCCGGGTTCGATAAAGCGAGTCGTCAGCGCGGCAGTAAGCTGATTGGTATCGCCGATACGATCATTACCGACGAAACGGTTTTCGCGGAAGACCTGGGCGTAATTAAAATCGGCCTCGGCGCTGTCAAAGTTTGGGTACAGCAGGCCATCCTGACGCACGTAAGGCGTATAGGTGTAAAAAAGCCGCGGCTCGAGTGTCTGTGTGGCTGACCGGCCAAAAAAGCTGGCATCCCGCTCAAAGGTGAGGCCTGTATCAAGCGAGGCAGTGGGCACCATGCGCGTCGGCGCAGTCATCGCGGCAGGATCGGCGACCTGATCGAGGTTATACATCGTGCTGTGCAGCGACAAACTCGGGCGCACAAAATAAGCGGCCCGCTTGACGGTGTAGGTCGCACGGGGGTTAAACACAGCACGGTCACCTTGCTCGCGCGTAGGGTGCGCAAAGCGGGTAAATTCCGAGGCGACATTCCAGCTCAGTCCGCTGTCGTCAAAGCCAAAATAGTTGTGCGTCAATTGGGGCACCCGGCTGTATGGCACAGCAATGGGCGCATTGGGATCTTGCAGCACCTGATAGTCCACCAGGCGCGCCATGGCAGTCCAGTCTGCGGCGACATAATTAAGCTGGAGATTTCGCGTCATCAGACGCCGGCTCACGGCAGGCCGGTTACGCCAGATACGGCTGAGTGCAAAGTCGCGCGCATAATTATCGTCCGACGCAAAATTAAGATCGGACACAAAACTCAGCCCCGGCGCCAGCGATTGGCGATGCAAGGACGACAACGCGTAGCGGCTGTTGCCAGTCAGGCTGTCGTTATCCAAAAATTCCGTGCGTGCCTCGCCGGAGTATGTCTCACCCAAATAACGTGCGTCTGCCCCCAGCATCAAGCCGCGACGCGAGATGTATTGGGGGTAAAGTGTCAAGTCGCGATTGGCGGCAATATTCCAATAATATGGCGTGGTGATTTCCAGGCCGCCCGTAGTCGATGTGGCAATCGTGGCGGGCAAAAAACCGGACAGACGTTCTTCTGACAACGGAAAAGAAATGTGTGGCGTACCAGCAATCGGCACACCCTTAAAAACCAACACCGCATTTTTAGCTACCCCCATCTCACGCTCATTGTCGAGCGACAAGCGGCTCGATTTGAGATACCAATCCGGATCGGGGCCTTCGCAGGTGGTGTATCGGCCGCGAATAATCGTGGCTGAATCCTGAGATTCAAATTCAATGCGCTCGGCGCTACCCTGTGCATTTTTATGCAACAGCCGATAAACCGGGCTATCCAGGAAGCCTTCGCCAGTATCGATCTTGAGCTGTAATTCCTTGCCTCTGAAACGGTTGCCGGCGCGGTTGATACGGACATCCCCCACTGCATCAACCTTGTCGTCGACAATATCGTAGTGCGCACGGTCGGATTCAATTTGCAAATCGCCCCGTGTCATCTCGACATTTTTTTCGAGGATCAGTTCGCGATCCGGACGCCCGCTCATCCGCTCGGCTTTGATCGTCAAGGGCAGATCACGTTCACTGACCGCAGCCGGCGCACGCGATTCTTGGGCCGAGACGGATGCACACAACGCGACACCAGCAGCAAAGCAAGCAGTCAGGCGAAGGGGTACTGCGAATTGTGGAAGTGCCAATCGCCGGATCATGGAGGAGGAAATTGCACGCTCAAGCGGCGCGTTTGCATGGTGAATCCCTTATTATAGGGGAACTCACTGCCGGATTCGACCTGTCGGCACCCGATCCCAACCTGCTATCCCGATTTATTTCATGTCCGATCACACCCATTCAGACCCGCGCTTGACGCTCTTGACCCTTTGGCTCAACTCACTGCCCGCCCCCGCCTTGATAATCTCAAGCCTGCGACCGGCCTCCTCTGACGCCAGCTTTCGCCGCTATTTCAGGGTCGATGCGGCCGACGGCGGCAGCTTTATCGTGATGGATGCGCCACCGCCGCAAGAAAATGTGCAACCGTTTATCGACGTCGCGAACCTATTTGCGGCCACCAGCGTGACGGTACCCACCATCCTTGCGCAGGACGTCGCACAAGGCTTTCTGCTGCTCGCTGACTTAGGCGGCACCACCTACCTTAGCGTGCTCAATAACGATACTGCCCACAAGCTCTATCTGGACGCGATTGACGCCTTGGTTCTGCTGCAAAGCCAGAGCAAGCCGGGCGTATTGCCCGACTACGATCGCGCGCTGCTGCACCGCGAACTGATGCTGTTTCCAGACTGGTATCTGAGCAAACATCTGGGCGCGACATTAACGGACACGCAAACAGCCGAGCTCAATAAAGTGTTTGATATTTTGCTGGCCAATAATCTGGCCCAGCCCCAAGTCTATGTGCACCGCGATTATCATTCGCGCAACCTGATGGTGCTTGAGCGTGGCAATCCCGGCATCCTCGATTTTCAGGATGCCGTCTATGGCCCGCTCACCTACGATCTGGTCTCACTGCTGCGCGACGCTTATGTGGAATGGGACGAGGAGATGGTGCTGGACTGGGCGATCCGCTACTGGGAACGGGCGCGCCGTGCCGGCCTGCCGGTGAATCCCGATATCGATGCGTTTTATCGTGACTTTGAATTCATGGGCTTGCAGCGTCACCTCAAAGTTCTGGGCATTTTTGCGCGGCTGTACCACCGTGACGGCAAAGATGCCTATCTCAAGGACTTGCCGCTGGTGATGGCCTACACACGAAAGACCGCGCATCGCTACATTGAATTAAAACCGCTGATCCGCCTGCTTGACGCCTTCGAAGATAAAACGCCGCAGGTCGGCTATACCTTCTGATGAAAGCGATGATTTTTGCCGCTGGCCGCGGCGAACGGATGCGTCCACTCACCGACACCTGCCCCAAGCCGCTGCTAACGGTCCGGGGTCGCCCACTCATCGTCTGGCATATCGTCAATCTGGTCCGCGCGGGCATCACCGAGATCATCATCAACCATGCGCATCTGGGTCAGCTGATTGAAGACACGCTGGGTGACGGCAGCAAGTTTGGCGCGCGCCTGATCTATTCGGCAGAAGGCACGGCGCTCGAGACCGCCGGTGGCATTGCGCACGCGCGGCAGCTGCTGGGAGAGGCCCCGTTTGTTGCGGTGGCCGGCGATATCTATTGTCCGCATTTCGATTTTGCGCAGGTCAAGGACGTGCTCGAAGACGAGGACGTTTGGGGCAAGCCGCTGGCGCCCACGGTGCGCGATCTGGGCTGGCTGTATCTGGTAAAAAACCCGCCGCATCATCCCGAGGGCGACTTTGCGCTGGAAAATTTCAGCATTGCCAATACCGGTGCGCCGCGCTACACGTTTTGCGGTATCGGGGTCTATCGTCCTGAATTATTCGACAGCGTGCCCGCAGGCGAGTCCGCCAAACTGGCGCCCATCCTGCGCACTTTTGCAGATCAGGGCAGAATTGGCGGGGAAGTCTATCGCGGCGACTGGACCGATGTCGGCACCGTCGAACGGCTCAATCAACTTAACGCACCACTCCAACACGGATCATGACCATGACTGTTTATCAACGGCGGCGCGCCGCTGTCCTCGCGCAGATGCATGCCCAAGGCGGCGGCGTTGCCATTATCCCGACGGCACCCGAAGTCATGCGCAATGCCGATGCCGACTATCCGTACCGGCACGACAGCTCTTTTTATTATCTGACCGGCTTTACCGAACCCGACGCGCTACTGGTGCTGGTGGCGGGAGCGGAGGATCAATCGGTTTTGTTTTGTCGCGATAAAAACCTGGAGCGCGAAATCTGGGATGGCTACCGTTTCGGGCCGGCCGCAGCGAAGGAACAATTCGGCATGGACGCGGCCCATCCGATCGAACAGGTCGATACCGAACTGCCCAAATTCATGGCCAATGCGCCGGCGCTGTTTTACGCCTTGGGTAGCGATGCCCGCCTTGATGTCCGCATGCAGGGCTGGCTCAACACCGTGCGCGCGCAGGCCCGCGCTGGTGTCAGTGCGCCCTCGACCGCAATCGATGTGCGGGTCATGCTCAACGAAATGCGGCTCATCAAAGACGCCGACGAAATCGCCATCATGCAACGCGCCGCCGACATCTCGGCCGAAGCCCATGCGCGCGCCATGCGCATCGCCCGCCCCGGCCTGCGTGAATACCATCTCGAAGCCGAATTACTGCACGAATTTCGCAGCCACGGCTCGCAATATCCCGCCTACGGTTCCATCGTGGCCACTGGCGCCAATGCCTGCGTGCTGCACTACCGCGCTAGTGACGCGACGCTGCGCGATGGTGATCTGGTCTTGATTGATGCCGGCTGCGAACTCGACAGCTATGCGTCAGATATCACACGCACCTTTCCGGCCAATGGCCGCTTTAGCGGCCCGCAAAAAGCACTCTACGAAATCGTGTTGGCCTCGCAAACTGCCGCCATTGCCGCAACCCGGGCCGGCGCCCGTTTTACCGACGGTCATGATGCCGCTGTCAAGATACTGGCCCAAGGGATGCTCGATACCGGACTGCTTGATAAAAACAAAGTTGGCTCGCTCGAAGACGTCATTGCCAAAGGTGACTACCGCCAGTTTTACATGCACCGCACCGGCCACTGGCTGGGAATGGATGTGCATGATGTGGGTGAATATCGCGATCCGACAGTGACAGGCACAGAGAGGCCGTGGCGCACGCTACAGCCGGGTATGGTACTCACCATTGAACCCGGCATCTATGTGCGTCCCGGTGAAGGCGTGCCCGAATCTTTCTGGAACATTGGCATCCGGATTGAAGACGATGCGCTGGTGACGACAGAGGGCTGCCACATCCTCACGCACAAGGCGCCCAAAACCATCACCGACATTGAAGCCGTGATGCGAGGCTGATTTGACGCCACGCCAGATTGACATTGCCATCGTAGGCGCCGGTCCGGTTGGGCTGGCGCTGGCCGGGATGCTGATCCTGCGCGGCGTGTCGGCGCACAAGCTGCTTCTCATTGATGCAAAAACATCGGCCGCAGCACAACAAGATCCGCGCTCAATTGCGCTGTCCTACGGCAGCCGGCAACTGCTCGAACAAATCGCAGCGTGGCCCGTGTCCGGCACGCCGATTACCCAAATCCATATCTCCCGGCGCGGCAGCTTTGGTCGTACCTTGATTGACAGCACCGCCCTGAATTTACCTGCGCTCGGCTATGTGTGCCGTTACGGCGCGCTGGTGCAGACCCTGACTGCCTCATTAGAAAGCAAGGGCGTGCTGATACAACGGCCGGCCAGCGTCAGCGCAGTGGACGACGCTGCAGACCACGTACGATTGCAGATGGCAGACGGGTCTGCCATTGACGCCTCGGTGATGGTGCAGGCGGAAGGTGGCGTGTACGGCACGCAGGCAAAAAAATCACAGCAGCATGATTATCAACAAAGCGCGATTGTGGCGACAGTTTGCAGCAGCGCGCCGCTGCCTGGTCGTGCGTTTGAGCGGTTCACCGAAGAAGGGCCATTAGCCTTGCTGCCGCAGGAGGATGGCTATGCCTTGGTCTGGTGTGCGCGACCAACGCGCATTGCCGATTTGCTGGCGCAGAGCGACGCCGATTTTTTGCAGGCGCTGCAGCACGCCTTTGGGCAACGGCTTGGCCGCTTCACCAAGGTGGGACCACGTCAAAGCTACGCCTTGGGTCTCAATGCCGATCCGGCCGCCACAGCGCGCACGGTAGCCATCGGCAACGCCGCGCAAACGCTGCATCCTGTCGCCGGGCAAGGACTCAATCTGGGATTGCGCGATGCGGCGGTACTGGCAAATAGGCTGGCGCAATGCACCTTGTCGGTGCCGCAGTCGGCGCTGGAAAAATTTTCTGCACAACGTCGCACAGATCGCGGGATGACGATACAGATCACCGATGCGATGGCGCGCTTGTTCGCCGCCACTGCCGATGGCACCCCCTTGCAGACCGTACTTGGCTGGGCGTTAGAGGGCATTGATCTGCTGCCGCCAGCGAAGCGCTTGCTGGCCGATCAGATGATGTTCGGCACACGCTTCTGATTGCGTCGTTTTTTCTCTCGACCAGACACTCCACACGGCGGCTGCCTAATACCGTGGCTTGGTATGGGCTGCGATGACTTCCGACACCTTATTGCGATCGAGCTTGATTGCCAGTGCTTCGATTACATGTAAGTCCAACAGCACACACTCTTGTTCATTCAGCACATAGTCGTTGGTGGTGCTTCGCATTGCCTCTCTCACGTTCAGATCGGCTGGCTGTAGGCCCCTCAAGAAAAAATGATGAGCGTCCTCTCTGTGGCGCCCAACGCCTGCATGTAGGGCGCTCTCTTCGCGGTAGCATGTCCGAAAAACTGACAAACATTCTGCCACCACCATCGGACGATCAGCGACGACGGCTTCGCAGATTGCGCTGCGGAGATAGACGCGATGCAAGCCACTTTTTGGCAACGCTGACCAAACCGTCAGCAGGGTTTGGATCAGGCTGAGTGTGCCACAGCGCGTAGCGAAATCGAGTGGTGCTTTACCCTCGGCATCATCCTTGAAAAGATCAGTCTGGTGGGCCATAAGCCGCTCTACCAACGCATCGTTACGCATCTCAATAGCCCAACCAAGCATAGTCTTCCCGCTCTTCGGCTCAACCGAATTAACTAATGTCAGAATTTCCTGATGCGCCTCCGGTACGCCAGACGAAGTGCTTGCAATACTTAACAACGCAAAAAACCGGAGGAAGCGCGCTTCCAAAGGAGTAGCCCACGCACAGGGGCGCATGCCCTTGCCATCTTGCGCAACCGGATCGGCGCCAAGTAGGAGTAATGCCATGGCAATGTCGGGCCGTTTTTTTTCCAGCGCCAAGGTCAATGGCGTTTGCAGAGTCGTGGGATGGGGTATGTCGATATAGACACCCGATTCAATCTGATCATCCCGACAAGTGGGGATCGTATCGAGCACGTCCTTCCTCCCACTCTCGATATCCTGAAACAACACCTGCATTCTGTTGGTCCAACTCGGTTCAAATACGGGTGGCGGCATCGATAATGCATCAACACGCTTGATAACCGGTTCACTAGCATCTTTGGCACCCAAGCTTAGTTTTAATTCAAACCCCTGGACGCCATGCGGATTTTGTTTTAACGAACTCTGCTTCAGGGTGGGCATGCTGGCCGATTCAGAGATCATGACATCAGAATTCGCACTGGGAGCGGATATCGAACCCCGATAGGCGCGATCAGCTGCCGGAATAGCTATAGGCGTTTTTTTACCGGCGCTAGAAGACACACTTGATTTCACGAACAGACTCCTTCATATACAACTGCGAGGCGCAGGCGCGCTGTTTGTATCGAAGAGATCATTCGAGTTCAAAAAAAACGGGCGAATCGCTTCGCCCGTTTTGTGATGCCGATGGTTGCCAGCGTCGGATTACTCGACCGCCTTGACCATATCTTCAATGACTTTTTTCGCGTCACCGAACACCATCATGGTTTTATCCATATAGAAGAGTTCGTTGTCGAGACCCGCATAACCAGCCGCCATCGAACGCTTATTTACAATCACGGTCTTGGCTTTGTACGCTTCAAGAATCGGCATACCGGCAATCGATGATTTCGGGTCTTTTGCTGCGGGGTTGACGACGTCATTGGCACCCAGCACCAACACCACATCAGCCTGACCGAATTCGCTGTTGATGTCTTCCATCTCGAAGACCTGATCATAAGGGACTTCGGCTTCAGCCAGTAACACGTTCATATGGCCCGGCATACGACCGGCTACCGGATGAATAGCGTATTTAACGGTCACACCTTTGTGCGTGAGTTTTTCGGTCAACTCTTTGAGTGCATGCTGCGCACGCGCGACGGCCAAACCATAGCCAGGCACGATGATGACGGTCTCGGCATTACCCATCAGGAAAGCAGCATCATCCGCCGAACCAGATTTGACCGGACGCTGCTGCTGCGCGCCAGCCACTGCGGCGTTAGCATCACCACCGAAACCACCCAGAATGACGTTAAAGAACGAACGATTCATCGCCTTGCACATGATGTACGACAGAATCGCGCCGCTTGAACCAACCAGCGAGCCCGCAATAATCAGCATCGAATTATTCAGCGAGAAACCGATGCCGGCCGCAGCCCAACCCGAATAGCTGTTCAACATCGACACCACCACCGGCATATCTGCGCCGCCAATCGGGATGATGATCAAGACACCCAGCACAAAAGCAATAGCGGTCATGATGATAAAAGGCGGCCATTCTTGGGTGAAGCAAAACGCAATACCAAACCCCAGCATCGCCACTGCCAGCGCCAGGTTGACCATGTGTTGGCCCGGAAAAACCACCGGCGCTCCTTGAAACAGACGGAATTTATAGCTGCCGGAGAGCTTGCCGAAAGCGATCACTGAACCAGAGAACGTGATGGCACCGACGAAGGTACCAATGAAGAGCTCCAGACGATTACCAAACGGAATCGGCATGTCGCGCCCGACGATTTGAAACGCCCACGGCTCAGAGACCGCCGCCACCGCGATACACACTGCCGCCAGACCGATCAGGGAGTGCATCGCGGCGACCAATTCCGGCATCTTGGTCATCTCAACGCGCTTGGCAAGAATGGCGCCGATGCTGCCGCCTACCACCACCCCGAGCACCATCAGGCCGTAACCCATGCCGCTGCCGCCGACGGCTTCGGTTTTAAGTTTGTAAATCAGCGCAACCGTGGTCAGCGCTGCAATGGCCATGCCGGACATGCCGAACGCATTACCGCGACGGGCCGTGGCCGGATGCGACAAGCCTTTCAAAGCCTGAATAAAACAGATCGAGGCAATCAGGTACAGCAGGGTGACAAGATTCATGCTCATGATTGACCTCCCTCTTTAGGGACTTGTACCTTGGGCTCTTTTTTCTTGAACATCTCCAGCATGCGCTGCGTGACCAGAAAGCCGCCAAACACATTGACTGCCGCCAGCGCCACAGCCAGCGTACCCATGAACTGCCCAACCGGTCCTTCGGTCAGCGCCGCTGCAAGCATGGCGCCCACAATAATGATGGCCGAGATCGCGTTTGTTACCGCCATCAAGGGCGTATGTAACGCCGGCGTGACGGTCCAGACAACGTGGTAGCCGACATAAATTGCCAGCACGAAGATGATCAGATTGGTGATGGTGTGACTGACTTCCATGATGTCCTCTTCTTGGATTATTTTTTCACGCCGGCGAGATGGTTTTTCTCGTCAACAAACACAATTTTTTGCTGATAGCCAGCGATCTCTTCTTCTGTCATCGGCGCATAGGTGCAGATAATCAGCAGGTCCCCCAATTGCGCCAGACGGGCGGCCGCGCCGTTGAGTGAAATTTCGCCGCTACCGCGCTTGCCCTTGATGATGTAAGTCGAAAAGCGTTCGCCGTTATTAATGTTGTACAGATCGATTTTTTCGAACTCGCGCATGTCGGCCGCGTCCAGCAAATCTTCGTCGATACCGCACGAGCCTTCGTAATTAAGATCGCACTGCGTAACGGTGGCGCGATGAATTTTCGCGCGCAGCATGATACGTTGCATGAGGCTCCTTACCTGCGCAACACATCGCCGCCGGTACACATCAGTGTCGCGGCCACGATTTCATCAGCACGATCAATCACAAGTGCGGCGTCTTTGTCGACGATGAGCTTTAAAAAGTCCAGCACATTGCGCGCATACAGAGCCGACGCGTCGGCCGCTAGCAGCGCCGGTAAATTGGCCTCACCAATGATATGCACCCCATGCTTGATGACGGTTTTGCCCAGCTCGGAGAGCGGGCAATTGCCGCCCTGCTCCACAGCCATATCCAGAATGACGGAACCGGGCTTCATCGCCTTGACGGTTTCTTCGCCAATCAAGGTCGGCGCGCGACGGCCGGGAATCAGGGCAGTGGTAATGATGATGTCGGACTGCTTGGCGCGCTCGTGCACCAGCTCAGCCTGGCGCTGCATCCACTCCGCCGGCATCGCGCGCGCATAGCCACCGACACCTTGCGCAATCTCGCGCTCTTCTTCTGTTAAAAATGGCACATCAATGAATTTGGCGCCCAAGGATTCGACTTGTTCTTTGACGGGCGGACGCACGTCCGAGGCTTCGATCACGGCACCCAGACGCTTGGCTGTCGCAATGGCCTGCAAACCGGCTACACCAACGCCCATAATCAGCACTCGGGCGGCCTTAACGGTACCGGCGGCAGTCATCAGCATGGGCATAAAGCGCTGGTAGGCATTTGCCGCCAGCAGAACCGCTTTGTAGCCGGCGATATTGGCCTGTGAAGACAGCACGTCCATCGACTGCGCGCGCGTGATGCGAGGCGCGGCTTCCAGCGCAAACGCAGTCAGACCAGCGCTCGCCATGGCGGCAATATTGTCATTATCGAAAGGATTCAGCATGCCGACCAGGACGGTGCCGGTGTTGATTTGCGCGCGCTCATCAGCCGACGGTGCGCGAACTTTCAAGACCATCTCACAGCCAAAGGCGTCAGCGGCAGTGCCAATCTGCGCGCCGGCAGCGCTGAATGCTTCATCAGTGACACTCGCGGCCACGCCGGCACCAGACTGCACAACAACTTGATGCTTGGCGGCGACGAGCTTTTTGACGGTCTCGGGGGTCGCGGCGACGCGCGTTTCACCCTGCCGCGTTTCGGCGGGAATGCCGATTTTCATGGAGTTCTCCAAAAAATAAATTTGCGCCCGAATCTTACACGACAACCAAAATATGGAACAACCGTTCTATTTCTCTGCTAGTCGCGCGAGCAGCGACAGATTACCTCTTTACTTTGATTCATCAAAGAATCGGGCTTGCGCATTTTGCCTGCTTTTTTCGGGCCGGGGCGACCTGTCGGCTTGATCTCCGTTAAGTAAACACCGCGCAGCCGGATGGGCAGACGGCTGCGCCCTCAAGGTAAAATGCCGACTCTTTGAAGGAAACCATGTCAATCATTTGGAAACCCTCTGTCACGGTGGCAGCGATCATTGAGCGTGAAGGAAAATTTCTGCTCGTTGAAGAAGAAACCAGCGATGGCATCCGCTTTAATCAACCCGCCGGTCATCTCGATCCGGGCGAGTCGCTGATCACGGCTGTCAGTCGCGAGGCGCGCGAAGAAACAGCGTACGACTTTACGCCGGAGAGTTTGATCGGGGTCTACCTGTCACGCTATGTATCTAGCCGCACCAATGAAAACGTCACCTATCTGCGCTTTGCCTTTACCGGCACGCTCGGTGCGTGGCATGACCATGCGCTTGATGTCGGTATCTTGCGCGTCGTATGGATGTCGTACGCTGAATTGCGTGATTGCGAGGCAAGCCATCGTAGTCCTTTGGTGCTGCAATGCGTCGACGATTACCTGGCTGGCAAACGCAGTCCGTTATCGCTTCTCTCTACCCACCCTAGCGTGACCGGGATGGACGATGCGGGGTAAGCGAGTGGTCATCGGCATGTCGGGTGGCGTCGATTCGTCGGTCGCAGCCTGGCTACTCAAAGAGCAGGGCTATGAAGTGATCGGTCTTTTCATGAAAAACTGGGAAGACGACGATGACGACCAGTATTGCTCTACCCGTCAGGATTGGCTGGATGCGGCGAGTGTCGCCGATGTGATCGGGGTCGATATCGATGCCGTTAATTTTGCTGCCGAATACAAAGACCGTGTGTTCGCTGAATTTCTGCGGGAGTATCAGGCCGGTCGCACGCCCAACCCTGATGTGCTGTGCAATGCCGAGATTAAATTCAAAGCGTTTCTTGATCATGCGATGGCCTTGGGCGCAGACCTGATTGCAACCGGTCACTATGCGCGGGTGCGCGAAGCGGCCTGCGGTGGTCGCTTTGAATTATTAAAAGCCGTCGACGCTAGCAAAGACCAGAGTTATTTTCTGCACCGCCTCAATCAAACCCAATTGGCGACCACACTTTTTCCTTTGGGCGATTTACCCAAAACGGCAGTGCGGGAAATGGCGGCCAAACTGAAGCTGCCCAATGCGCAGAAAAAAGACTCAACCGGCATTTGTTTTATCGGCGAGCGACCATTCCGCGAGTTTCTCAACCGTTATCTGTCCTTCCAGCCCGGGCCGATGAAAACACCCGAAGGCGACATCGTGGGTGAGCATGTGGGCCTGTCTTTTTATACCTTAGGTCAGCGCAAGGGCATTGGCATTGGCGGTATTCAATCCCGCACCAACGCCGCTGGCAACCACGACGCGTGGTACGTGGCACGCAAAGACATCGCAAACAATACGCTGTATGTCGTGCAAGGGCATGCGCATCCGTGGCTGTTATCGGGCGCCCTGACCGCCGATCAGGTCAGCTGGGTGGCCGGGGCCGCACCGACCGACGGCGCGTTTTCCGCCAAGACCCGCTACCGGCAGGCCGACATGGCTTGCACCCATCAAAGCCTCGCAGAGGGACAATTTGCGCTGCAGTTTGCACAGTCACAGTGGGCAGTCACACCCGGCCAATCGGCGGTGTTATATGACGGCGAGGTGTGTCTGGGTGGCGGGATCATTCATTCCGCTACCCCGGTTGGTTGAGTACTCTTTGGCCAGCCAACGCCACAGGTAGCCCCAGCGGAGAATGGGGTGGCAGTGCATAGACAAAGATGGTGGCGGCAACGACCGACCGTCTTGAAAAATTAATCCGGATTAGTCAGGTCACTGCACACGACGATCAGGCCTGCGGCACCGAGTCTCTAAACGATTGCCGATCAGAGAGCTTGTCAAACAAGCGCGCCAGATTGGCATAATCATCGCGCCAGTTGATTTCCGGAAAACGGAAGGCCAGCCACCCGAGCGTGCAACCCGCCGCCACATCAGCCAACGTCAAATGGTTACCGACACAGTAAGGCGATTCACCCAAACCGGACGACATCGCCTTGAGACCACTGTCGATCTTGCCCAGTTGCCGTTCGATCCAGGCGGGGCTTTGTTGACCCTCAGGGCGTTTGGTGCGCTCGAGGCGCACGGCGATACCGGCATCAGTGACCCCATCGGCCAACGCTTCCCAGCACTTGATGCTGGCGCGCTCGCGACCCTGCGTCGGAATAAGTTTGCCAACCGGCGACATGGTATCGAGATACTCAACGATCACCCGTGAATCAAACATCGCGCCGCCATCTTCCATAATCAGACAAGGTACTTTGCCAAGTGGATTGGACAGCATGATGGTGGTGTCCGGTGCCCAAACATCTTCCAGTACCAACTCAACATCGAGTTTTTTTTCTATCATCACGATGCGGACTTTACGCACATAAGGGCTGGCAAGCGATCCGATGAGTTTCATAGTAGTCACACGAAAAAGGGAAGTGGATTATAGCACTGGCATTCAGCACGAAAAGCCCGCGCAATGCGCCACCGCTGCGTCATGGGCGAATGGTAAAATCGCAGCTTGCCCTATATCAACCCAGCCTCATCAAGCCTCATAAAAATCATGCCTTTGTCACCCTTGTCTGCCCTCTCTCCCCTTGATGGCCGCTACGCGTCCAAGACCGATGCGTTGCGTCCTATCCTCTCTGAAGCCGGCTTCATGCATCACCGGGTCAAGGTCGAGATTGCGTGGTTGCTGGCCTTGTCGGAAGCAGGCTTTGCCGAGATCAAACCGTTTTCAGCGGGCGCGGCCGCATTACTCAACAAGCTGGCTGCTGATTTCACCGAAGCAGACGCCGCCCGTATCAAGGCTATTGAAGCCGTCACCAACCATGACGTGAAAGCGGTGGAATACTGGCTCAAGGAAAAAGTACAAGACCTGCCAGAGTTGGTCGCCGCCTCGGAATTCATTCATTTTGCATGTACCTCGGAAGACATCAACAATACCTCGCACGGCATGATGCTCAAAGCCGCACGCGACACGGTACTACTGCCACAACTCAGCAGCGTGATCGACAAGCTGACCGCGATCGCGCATGACAACGCCGCCATGGCGATGATGTCGCGCACGCATGGCCAGCCCGCGAGCCCGACGACGCTGGGCAAAGAAATGGCGAACGTCGTTGCCCGTCTGCGGCGCGCCCAAGAGCGCATCGCCAGCGTGCAGATTTTAGGCAAAATGAACGGGGCCGTTGGCAATTACAACGCTCATCTGTCGGCCTACCCTGACGTGGACTGGCAAGCTTTTGCGCGCGACGTGATCGAGCAGCGCCTTGGCCTGAGCTTTAATCCCTACACCATCCAGATTGAGCCGCATGATTACATGGCCGAATTATTTGATGCGATTGCGCGCACCAACACCATCCTGCTCGATTTGAACCGCGACATCTGGGGCTATATCTCGCTCGGCTATTTCAAGCAGCGCACTAAGGCAGGCGAGATCGGTTCTTCAACCATGCCGCACAAAGTCAATCCGATTGATTTTGAAAATTCCGAAGGTAACCTCGGTATGGCGAACGCCGTCTTAAAACACATGGCGGAAAAATTACCCGTCTCACGTTGGCAGCGCGACCTGACCGACTCCACCGTCTTGCGCAATATCGGTGTTGGTTTGGGCTATACCGTACTGGCCTACGATAGCTGCCTGCGCGGCTTGAATAAACTCGAAGTCAATCCTGCGCGTATGGCCGAAGATCTCGACCAGAGCTGGGAAGTGTTAGCCGAGCCGGTGCAGACCGTCATGCGCCGCTATGGCATCGAAAACCCGTATGAACAACTCAAAGAGCTCACGCGCGGCAAAGGCATCTCGCAGGAAGGCTTGCAGACATTTATTGCCGGACTGGCGATACCGCAGAGTGCCAAGGATCAGCTCATGGCGATGACGCCAGCAAATTATGTGGGACTGGCGCGTGAGTTGGCACAAAAAATCTGAGATGGCCGTAGTGCATTATCGTCATCCACGGCTGACGAAATAAAAAAACCAGCGCATGCGCTGGTTTTTTTACCTGCCACAAGGCTCAGACCACTGCCCCGTCCGTCTCATCTTTCACCGTCACCGGCTTGATCAGGTCTTCGCGTTTGACGCCCAGCCACATCGCCACGGCTGCGGCAACAAACACCGACGAATAAATGCCGAACAAAATACCAATGGTCAGGGCTACCGCAAAATAATGCAGCGTCGGCCCACCGAACAACAACATCGACAGCACCATCAGCTGCGTTGATCCGTGCGTGATGACGGTACGGGAAATGGTGCTGGTAATAGCATGGTTCATCACCTCGGGCGATTCGAGCTTGCCATAACGCCGGTCACGAAAAGTCTCGCGGACCCGGTCAAACACCACCACCGATTCATTGACCGAATAACCTAGCACCGCCAGTACCGCAGCGAGCACCGTGAGCGAAAACTCCCACTGGAAAAATGCAAAAAATCCCAAAATGATGATCACATCATGCAAGTTGGCGATGATCGCTGCGACCGCAAACTTCCACTCAAAACGAATCGCCAGATAGATCATGATGCCTACCACCACAAACATCAGCGCGGTCAGGCCGTCGCGCGCAAGCTCTTCGCCAACCTGAGGACCGACAAACTCCACGCGCTTTACCGTCAGGCTCGCATCTTGTGCCTTGAGCACCTCGGTCACCCGCGTACTCATCTGAGCCGCGTTGCCGCCCTTTTGCGCTGGCAATCGAATCAACACATCCTGCGCCGTACCGAAGCTTTGCACCTGACTATCGGCATAGCCCAAGCCGCCGATGGCTTTGCGCACACCTTCAATGTCGGCCGGCTTGGTGTAGGCCACTTCCATCACTGTTCCGCCGGTGAATTCGATCGACAGATGCAGGCCCTGGCTAAACAAAAAGAACACGGCCGCAGCAAAAGTCAGTGCCGAAATGACGTTGAAAATCAACGCATGACGCATGAACGGGATGTCTTTTTTAATTCGGAAAAATTCCATTGCTATCCTCTTAAAGAGCTCTCACGCGCTTACGCGTTCGGCTTCCACACTTGACCGATCGAGATACTGCTGAGTTTTTTGCGACGTCCGTACCAGAGATTGGCCAGAGCACGCGAGACCACCACGGCAGAAAACATGGAGGTCAAAATACCCAGACAATGCACGACCGCAAAACCACGAATCGGACCCGAACCAAAAATCAACAAAGCCAGACCTGCAATAAGCGTGGTGACGTTAGAGTCAAGAATAGTCGCCCACGCGCGCTCAAATCCGGTCGCAATCGCGGCCTGTGGTGAGCTGCCATGTCGCAGCTCTTCACGAATACGCTCGTTGATCAGTACGTTGGCGTCAATCGCCATACCCAAGGTCAGCGCAATGGCCGCAATACCCGGCAAGGTCAGCGTGGCTTGCATTACCGAGAGCAGCGCAATAAGCAACATCACATTGACCGCCAGCGCAAAGACACTGAAAAAACCAAACATTAGGTAATACAGCATCATGAACACGGCAATGGCGGCAAACCCGTATAGCGTCGAGTTGAAACCCTTGCTGATATTTTCTGCACCTAGCTGCGGCCCGATCGTGCGCTCTTCAATAATTTCCATGGGTGCAGCCAGCGATCCGGCGCGCAAGAGTAGCGCCAGATCTGAGGCCGCAGCCGGGGACTCCATACCGGAGATCTGGAAGCGCGAACCGAGCTCATCCCGAATAGTGGCCACCGTCAGCACTTCGCCCTTACCTTTTTCAAACAGTACAATGGCCATCAGCTTGCCGACCTTGCTGCGGGTGGCGTCGCGCATTTTGCGTCCACCGTCGCCGTTAAGATCAATGCTGACTGAGGCCTGCTGGTTTTGGTCAAAGCTGGCGCCGGCATTGGAAATATAGTCGCCAGTAATGACCGGGTCTTTGTACAAAATAACGGGCGTGCCTTTGCCGACCTTGAATAATTCTGAACCAAGCGGTACCGCCGAACTTTCTTCGGTACCACGCCGAATCGTCTCGTCAACCAGACGCACTTCCAGGGTCGCGGTGCGCCCGATAATGTCCTTGGCACGCGAGACATCCTGCACACCCGGCAGCTGTACCACGATCCGGTCGGCGCCCTGACGCTGGATTACAGGCTCAGCAACACCGAGCTCATTGACACGCTTGGAGAGAGTTGAAATATTTTGCTGTACCGCTTCTTCGAGGGTACTTTTCAACGACTGGGGACTCATGCTAGCGCGCAGTTTCAGGCCTTCGGCGTCTGTCATCTCAGCCAACGCCAGTTCGGGCAATTGCGCATTGAGCACATCCCGGCCAGCATTGAGCGCTTCGGGATCGCGGAAGCGGATATCGACCGCATCGCCGTCCCGCGCGATACCAGAAAAACGCACGCGCTTTTCCACCAACAACGAACGCACACTGGTTTGCATGCCCTGCATCCGTTTCGCCAGCACGGCGCGCGTATCAACCTGCATCAGAAAATGCACACCACCGCGCAAGTCCAGACCTAGATACATCGGCAACGCATGCAGACTTTGCAACCAGCCCGGTGTGTTGGGCAGCAGATTAAAGGCGACCAGATAAGTCGGATCCGATGGGTCACGGTTGAGTGCCTGTTCCAACACGCTCTTGGCTTTAAATTGCAAGTCAGTGTTAGCAAAGCGGGCACGCAGGGTGCCGTTGTTATTGCCGAGATCTTCAAACAGCAAGGTCTCGACACGCACGCCCGCTTTGGCTAACGCGTCCTGGGCGGTGACGACCAAATTTGGCCCGAGCTTGACGGTGGCCTTGGCGCTGCTGACTTGCACCGCCGGCGACTCGCCAAAAAAATTCGGTACCGTGTAGAGCCCGCCAAAGCAAAGCGCCAGCACGATCAGGATGTACTTCCAAAGGGGATAACGGTTCATGGTGTCCTGCACTTAAAGAAAGATGTCCGGCATCAAACGCCGGACATGGAACGCTGCCAGGCCTTACAGCGACTTGATGGTGCCCTTAGGCAGCAACATCGTCACGGACGCTTTTTGCATCACGATCTCGGTACCGTCGGCGATTTCAACGGTCAGATACGCATCGCTGACCTTGCTGATTTTGCCCAGCATGCCACCGGCGGTGACGACCTCATCGCCCTTGGACAAGGCGTCGATCATGGCTTTTTGCTCCTTCTGACGTTTCATCTGCGGACGAATCATCAAAAAATACAAGACCACAAACATCAGAATGATGGGCAAAAAACTCATCAGGCCGCCGCCTGCTCCGCCAATGGCAGACTGGGCGTACGCGTTAGAAATGAACATGACTGCTCCGGTTTGGGGTTTGTAAAAGACCGGGCATTTTAGCACTGTCACGTGAACGCTCTGGCGCCGCCTTTGAGAGCGCGTTGCCGGGTGTCGATTACGCGTTCACGACCGAGATTGATTACTTTTTAATTAACAAATCGCACCTATCGGGCGAGGATGGCTTGATAGGCGGCTCAGCTGCCGGTCTGCCGATCCCGGCGGAACTGGGCGACATAGGATGCAAAGCGATTTTCTTCAATCGCGACGCGGAGTTCGCGCATAAGCTGCAAGTAATAATGCAAATTGTGGATGGTATTCAGGCGTGCGCCGAGGATCTCGCCAGCGCGGTGCAGGTGATGCAGATAAGCGCGCGAAAAATGGCTGCAGGTATAGCAGGTGCAGCTAGCATCCAGCGGCAGATCTTCGTCTTTGTGACGGGCGTTCTTGATCTTGATGTCACCAAAACGGGTAAACAACCAGCCATTGCGCGCATTACGGGTCGGCATGACGCAATCAAACATATCAATGCCATTGGCCACCCCCTCGACCAGATCTTCGGGGGTGCCGACACCCATCAGGTAATGGGGCTTGTGCGCCGGCAGTCGCGGGCCGGTATGCGCCAAAATGCGCTGCATGTCTTCCTTGGGCTCGCCAACCGACAGGCCGCCAATGGCGATGCCATCGAAATCCAAGTGATTGAGTCCGTCCAGTGATTCGTCTCGCAGGCTCTCGAACATGCCGCCCTGCACGATGCCAAATAGGGCATTGGGATTTTCTTCGCGTCGAAATTCATCTTGCGAGCGCTGCGCCCAGCGCAACGACATACGCATCGACTGTCCTGCCTCATCACGCGTGGCGGCGCGGCCATCAATTTCATAGGGCGTACATTCGTCAAATTGCATGACGATATCGGCATTAAGTACGCGCTGTATCTGCATAGAGATTTCAGGCGACAAAAATAAGCGGTCCCCATTGATGGGCGAAGAAAATTTGACCCCTTCTTCGGTAATTTTTCGCATCGCACCCAGCGAAAAAACCTGAAATCCACCCGAGTCTGTCAGGATCGGCTTATCCCATCCCATGAAGCGATGCAGCCCGCCAAATTGTTTAATGATCTCCAGGCCCGGGCGCAACCACAGGTGAAAGGTATTGCCCAAAATAATATGGGCATCGATTTCCTTGAGCTCAAGCGGCGACATCGCCTTCACAGTACCGTAGGTACCCACCGGCATAAAAATCGGCGTCTCGATGAAGCCATGATTAACCTCAAGGCGCCCGCGCCGGGCATGGCCATCGGTATTGAGTAAGCTAAATTTCATGGTCTGGATTCCAGATTCAGCAACATCGCATCGCCATAGCTAAAGAAACGATAACGCGCCGCAATCGCATGCGCATACGCTGCGCGCATGCGCGCATAACCAGCAAAGGCCGATACCAGCATCAGCAAAGTCGATTTGGGCAAATGAAAATTGGTCAACAAACGGTCGACGGTTTTAAACCGATAACCGGGCGTGATGAAAAGCCGGGTGTCCGCACTGCCCGCAACAAGCACACCGCTTTGGGATGCCGACTCAAGCGCGCGCAAACTGGTGGTGCCCACCGCTATCACGCTGCCTCCCGCAGCCTGGGTTGCCGCAACAGCGTCCACTGTCTGCGATGCAATGGTGTACCACTCACTATGCATCGCATGCTCGGCCAGATTTTCGGTGCGCACTGGCTGAAAAGTCCCAGCACCAACATGCAGCGTGACATAAGCAAACTGCACCCCTTTAGCCCGCAAACGCTCCAGCAGCGGCGTATCAAAATGCAACCCGGCAGTAGGCGCTGCCACCGCCCCGGGTGCGCGCGCATAAACGGTCTGATAACGCTCGGCGTCAATTTCGTCGGCAGCATGCGTAATGTAAGGCGGCAGCGGCAAGCTGCCATGCGCCTCAATCAGCGCGATGACATCGTCGGGAAAATGAAGCACATAAAATTCGCCGGCGCGCTCACCCACACTGACCTCAAATGCATCGGCTAAGCGGATCAGCGTGCCCGGCGGTGGCGATTTGGATGCCCTGACCTGCGCCAGCACCGAGCGCGCATCCAGCACACGCTCAACCAGCACTTCCACTTTGCCGCCTGTTTCCTTAACGCCAAAAAAGCGTGCTTTCAATACCCGCGTATCGTTAAAAACCAGTAAGTCGCCCGCTTGCAGCAGATCGACGATCTCGGCAAAGGCACGGTCAGTCAGATGATCGTGCCCCACCTCAAGCAAGCGCGAGCCGCTGCGCTCAGGCAATGGCACTTGCGCAATCAGCTCAGGGGGCAAGGTGAAATCGAAATCGGAAAGTGTGTACATAAATTAGGCAGAGGCACGACAAAAAGACGCAGAATCCCGACTTGCGTCACACTGGCGCGGCATCTGCAAAAGCCGGTATTCTACGCTGGCCCCACCGAACCATGCTGCCATGCCTGCCCCAAAAAAGAAAACCAGCCCCGTTAAAAGCCATCGCACCGTCGACCGCCTGGCACGCCTCGGCCTGTCGACCGACATGGCCCTGGTGCTGCACTTGCCGATGCGCTATGAAGATGAAACCCAGCTGCATGCTCTGCGCGAAGCGGGTCTGTTAAACGGGCACACCGTACAAGTCGAAGGCCTTGTCACCCAGTGCAATGTGCAATACCGGCCACGCCGTCAGCTCGTCGTCACTATCGCCGATGAGGACGCCGAGCTGACCTTGCGGTTTCTTAATTTCTACGGCAGCCAGGCAACGCAGATGGCCGTTGGCAAACGCCTGCGGGTGCGTGGCGAAATGCGGCATGGTTTTTTCGGCAATGAAATGGTGCACCCGGTGGTCAAGAGCGTCGAGCCCGGCGCGCCGCTGCCGCAAGTACTGACCCCGGTGTACCCCGCCGGCGAGGGTCTCTCGCAGACGCTGTTGCGTGCGGCTATTGGCAAAGCGATGACGCAGATCGACTGGACCGATACGCTACCGCTTGCCCTGCGTGAAACCCTGGGGCTTGCGCCGTTCGAACAATCAGTCAGGCTGTTGCACAACCCGCCCGCCGATGTCGATGAAAACGCGCTCGCCGAGCGCAGCCATCCGGCCTGGACACGGATGAAATTTGACGAACTACTGGCCCAGCAGCTATCCATGAAACGCGCGCAAGCAGCACGCCGCCAACAAGGCGCGCCGATGCTCACCAACGTGGGCAGCCTGTCGCACGCCTTGATGCTGACGCTACCATTTGCATTAACCGGCGCCCAACACCGCGTGCTCGATGAAATCCGCCGCGACCTGGGTGCGTCTTATCCGATGCAACGGCTTCTGCAGGGTGATGTCGGCAGTGGCAAAACCGTGGTGGCCGCGTTGGCCGCTGCGCAGGCAATTGATAGCGGCTTTCAGGCCACACTGATGGCGCCGACTGAAATTTTGGCGGAGCAGCACTTCCGCAAAATCGCCGCCTGGATGGCGCCGCTCGGCATCGAGGTCGCCTGGCTCACCGGCAGCCTGAAAAAACGCGACAAAGAAGCCGCACGCGCACGCATCGAATCCGGCGCCGCAAAACTTGTTATCGGCACCCACGCACTGATTCAGCAGGAAGTCGTTTTTGACAAGCTCGGGCTGGTGATTGTCGACGAACAGCACCGCTTTGGCGTGGCGCAGCGACTGACCCTGCGCAACAAGGGTATGGACAGCGTACCGCACCAACTGATGATGTCTGCCACGCCAATTCCGCGCACGCTGGCCATGACGTATTACGCCGATCTGGAAGTCTCGGTGATTGACGAATTGCCACCGGGGCGCACACCGATTGTCACGCGCTTGATCGATCAGGATCGGCGCGATCAAGTCATTGAGCGCGTGCATGCGGCCGCGCTTGATGGCCGTCAGGTTTACTGGGTCTGCCCGCTGATTGAAGAATCTGAAGCGCTGCAATTGCAGACCGCAACCGATACCCACACCGCCCTCACGCTCGCGCTGCCGGATTTGCAGATCGGCCTGGTGCATGGTCGCTTAAAGACCGCCGAAAAACAGCAGGTGATGGATGCGTTTGCCCGCGGCGAATTACAGGTGCTGGTCGCCACCACCGTCATCGAGGTAGGGGTCGATGTGCCCAATGCGTCGCTGATGGTGATCGAGCACGCCGAGCGCTTTGGGCTGTCGCAGCTGCATCAGCTGCGCGGACGGGTCGGGCGCGGCGCCGCAGCCAGTGTTTGCCTCTTGCTCTACCAAGGTCCACTAGGCCTGATTGCCAAACAACGTCTGGCGATCATGCGCGAGATTACCGACGGCTTTGAGATTGCGCGGCGCGATCTGGCCATTCGCGGCCCCGGCGAATTTCTGGGGGCGCGCCAGTCGGGGCAGGCCATGCTGCGCTTTGCCAATTTAGAAACTGATCAACACTTAGTCGAGCAAGCGCGCGATCTGGCGCAGCGACTGTTACTCGACGACTTGGCGGTCGCCGAAGCGCATCTGGCGCGCTGGTTGGGTTCACGTGAAGATTTTCTCAGAGTGTGATCGGCCGGGCTGTGCGACACTACTGACCCTATGACACTGACCGAACTCAAATATATCGTCGCCGTAGCCCGTGAAAAACACTTTGGCCGTGCGGCCGAGGCCTGCTTCGTTGCGCAACCAACTCTATCGGTCGCGATCAAAAAACTGGAAGACGAACTCGGTGTCGCTATTTTTGAGCGCGGCGGCAACGAAGTCTCGGTCACTCCGATCGGCTCTCAAATCGTCGCTCAGGCCGAGCATGTGCTCGAGCAGACCGCAACCATCAAAAGCATCGCCACACAAAACAAAGACCCGCTGGTCGGGCCGCTACGTTTGGGCATCATCTACACCATCGCGCCGTATTTGTTGCCGCAACTTGTGCGCAGCATGATCGAGACCGTGCCGCAAATGCCCTTGATCTTGCAAGAAAATTTTACGGTGCGTCTGATCGAACTGCTGCGCTCCGGCGAGCTGGATGCGGCAATCATGGCCTTACCCTTTCCCGACCATGGCCTGATGGTGCGCCCACTTTATGACGAACCGTTTGTCGTCGCCTTGCCGCGGCAGCATCAATGGGTCGAGCGCGATGCCATCAGCAGCCAGGATCTGAAATCTGAAACCATGCTGCTGCTGGGCGCCGGTCACTGCTTCCGCGATCAGGTGCTGGAAGTCTGCCCCGAGATGTCGCGTTTCTCCACCACCGGAGGCGGCATTGCCCGCACCTTTGAAGGCTCTTCGCTGGAAACCATTCGGCATATGGTGGCGTCAGGCATTGGCATCACGGTGCTGCCGAAAGCCTCAACCCAAGGCCGGCAGGATGCCGACGGCATGCTGCACTATGTGCCCTTTGAAAACCCGGTACCCACACGCCGTGTGGTGATTGCCTGGCGCAAAAGCTTCACGCGCGCCGGCGCGATCGAAGCGGTGCGTCAGGCAGTGCTAGGCTGTGCGCTGCACGGCGTGACGATGCTGCCGGAAGCCCGACTCGAAGAAACCTAGCACCCTATTTTTTTCCCATGCGTGATGCACTCCCTGCCGCGCTACGGCGCCGCCTGATTTTGTATGCCAAGCTGGTGCGGCTCGACAAACCCATCGGTAGCTTGCTGCTGCTGTGGCCCACCCTGTCAGCCTTGTGGCTAGCCAGTAGCGGCCGGCCAGATTGGCAGTTGGTGCTGATTTTTACCATCGGCACGTTGCTGATGCGATCAGCCGGTTGCGCCATCAATGACTATGCCGACCGTGATTTTGATCGACATGTTGCGCGCACCGCGGAGCGTCCTTTAACCAGTGGTCAGATTACCGGACGCGAAGCGCTGGCAGTCGCGGCTCTGCTTGCCCTGGTCTCCTTTGCCTTAGTGTGGCCGCTCAATCTGTTAACCAAACAACTCTCTGTTGCCGCCGTCCTGATTGCGGTGAGCTATCCGTATTTCAAACGCTTCTTCGCCCTGCCGCAGGCCTACCTCGGTATTGCGTTTGGCTTCGGCATCCCGATGGCCTATGCCGCCGTCCAAAATATGGTGCCGCTGACCGGCTGGGTACTGCTACTGGCCAATGTGTTCTGGGCCTTAGCCTATGACACCGAGTATGCGATGGTCGATCGCGATGATGATCTGAAGATCGGCATTCGAACTTCTGCAATTACATTCGGACGTTTCGATGTGTTGGCGGTGATGCTGTGCTATGCGATCAGCCTTGGCCTGATTGCTCTCGTTGGTTGGCAGGCGGGCTTGGGGGCAGGCTTTGCGTTGGGCATGCTCGTGGCAGTCGGGTGCGCGCTTTATCATTTCAAACTGATTCGTCAGCGCGACCGCGTCGGCTGCTTTGCGGCTTTCCGTCATAACAACTGGCTGGGTGCGGCGGTGTTTGCCGGCATTGCTTTGGGTTAGGCGTCGTCGTTCTTCTTCCTTGCCGCATCTGTACAACAGCGGCTTGAATCTTCTTCTGTTCTGCTTGTTGCCGCCAAACTGCGCGGCAGATAATCACGCGGGTCCGCCCGGCGCACAACGCCGCCATCGTGCCTCAACACCGGGATGCGGGACGTGGAAGACCCTCGAGACCTGCTATGGATATCACCGAACTGCTCGCTTTTTCCGTGCAAAACAAAGCCTCCGATCTACACCTTTCGGCCGGTATGCCGCCGATGATTCGCGTCCATGGCGACGTGCGCCGGATCAACCTGCCGGCGATGGAACACAAACAAGTCCATGCGATGCTCTACGAAGTCATGAACGACGGCTTGCGCAAGGTGTACGAAGAACATCTCGAAGTGGATTTTTCATTTGTGATTCCGGGACTGGCCCGGTTTCGGGTCAATGCGTTTAATCAGGATCGCGGGGCGGCCGCTGTGTTGCGCACTATTCCTTCCACGATTTTGTCGCTTGAAGCCTTGAACGCGCCAAAAATATTTGGCGATCTGGCCTTGAAACCGCGCGGGCTCGTGTTGGTCACGGGTCCAACTGGCTCGGGCAAATCCACCACGCTGGCCGCGATGGTCAACCATGTCAATGAAAACGAGTATGCGCACATTCTCACGGTAGAAGATCCGATCGAATTTGTGCATGAATCTAAAAAAGGATTAATCAATCAGCGTGAAGTGGGCACCCATACCCATTCATTTGCGGCAGCCCTACGCTCGGCATTGCGCGAAGACCCGGATGTGATTTTGGTGGGCGAATTGCGCGACCTCGACACCATCCGGCTGGCCTTATCAGCAGCCGAAACTGGCCATCTGGTGTTGGGCACGCTGCATACCGTGTCTGCCGCCAAAACGATTGACCGTATCGTTGATGTATTCCCGGGCGACGAAAAAGAGATGGTGCGGGCGATGCTGTCGGAGTCCTTGCAGGCAGTAATTTCACAGACGCTCATCAAAACTAAAGACGGCAACGGGCGTGTGGCCGCGCACGAGATCATGTTGGGTACGCCAGCAATCCGCAACCTGATTCGCGAAGCAAAGGTCGCGCAAATGTATTCGGCGATTCAGACCGGCAGCAGTGTGGGCATGCAAACGCTGGATGCCAATCTGATGGAGCTGGTGCGACGCAATCAGATCTCGATGGGGTCCGCGCGATAGGCTGCCAAGATGCCAGAAAATTTTTCAGGCTGAACATGGACACCACGCAAGCAGAAGACGTCATGCATCAGCTATTACGCCTGATGAAAGAGCGAGGTGGCTCGGATTTATTTATTACCGCTGGATTCGCGCCGGCGATCAAATTCAGCGGCAAACTCACGCCCATGTCCACGCAGACTTTGTCAGCCGACGATACCGCGCAGTTAGTCGAGGCGCTGATGAATCCGCGCCAGCGCAGCGAATTTGCGACCTCACATGAATGCAATTTTGCCGTGAGTCCGCACGACATCGGACGCTTCCGGGTCTCGGCATTTGTTCAGCAGAGTAAAGCGGGCATGGTGGTGCGCACCATCACCACCGATATTCCCGACATCGACGCACTGGGCGTGCCGCCTGCACTCAAAGAGCTGGTGATGGCCAAGCGCGGGCTGGTGATTATGGTGGGCGCAACCGGCTCCGGCAAATCCACCACATTGGCAGCCATGATCGGCCATCGCAATGCGCATAGTTATGGCCATATCATCACCATCGAAGACCCGATCGAATATGTGCATCCCCATAAAAACTGCCTCATCACGCAGCGCGAAATCGGCACCGATACGCTCGACTGGCACACGGCACTCAAGAACACGCTGCGCCAGGCGCCCGACGTCATCCTGATCGGCGAGATACGCGACCGCGAGACGATGGATCATGCCATCGCGTTTGCTGAGACCGGTCATCTCTGTCTGGCCACGCTACATGCCAACAATAGTAATCAGGCCATCGACCGGATCATTAACTTTTTTCCGGAAGAGCGACGCCAGCAATTGCTGATGGATTTATCACTCAATTTGAAAGGCATGATCTCGCAACGACTGATCCCTAAAAAAGGTGGCACCGGTCGCTGCGCCGCAGTCGAAATCATGTTGAATTCATCGCTGATTGCCGACCTTATTTTTAAGGGCGATGTGCATCAGATTAAAGAGGTGATGAAAAAATCCCGCGAGATCGGGATGCAAACTTTTGATCAGGCGCTCTTTGATCTGGCCGAGGCCGATCAGATCAGCTACGAAGACGCGCTGCGCAATGCCGACTCGCTCAATGATTTGCGACTTGCGCTCAAGCTGCACGGCAAGGACAGCCGTGACCGCAATTTGGCGTCCGGCACCGAAGGTCTCGAAATTATCTGATCATCGCACCCGACGAGTGCCGTCAAGCCCTGAGCTGAACGGTTTTCTCCCACTTGTTCGACCGACTCCCGCGTGCTGCCAGCTGCTAACTTGCTGCTATGGAAAGGCAGAAAGATACTGCCTGATTTTCCCACGTCGGGAGGCTGCATCAGCCCACTCGCCCGGCGACTGACCCAGGCTGAATGTCACTGCATCCGTCATTCAAGGAGATAGCCATGCACATCCGCTACCGTAGATTGCCCCGCCAGTCAGGTTTCACACTGATTGAATTAGTGATTGTCATTGTCATTATTGGCATCCTCGCTGCCATCGCGCTACCCAAAATGACCGACCTCGCCGGTAATGCGCGCGCGGCGACGATCAAAGGCGTGACAGGCAGTCTGGCTTCAGCCAACACCGCTATTTACTCGGCCGCACAGATCGCTAATCAGGGCGGCGCCACCGGCAGTGTCTCAGTCTGTAACGCGACCGTCGGCACCGTGTATGGCTATGCGACCGACACGACTGAATTACTCAAATGCGTATCGCTCTCGCCTGCGGCCGATTTTAATACCGCCACTGCGAATACGATTTCGCATGCAGGCGCCACCACCGCGGCGAGTTGCAAAGTGGTCTACACCGCAGCGACGGCCACGACGGCACCGGATTACACGACCACCGTCACCGGCTGCTAAATTTTTACTGCCATGACACGGCACCATCATGATGACCCGTCTTCTCGCAAACCGGCGGCCGTCACACCGGTTTGCGCGGGGCGTGATGCAAGAAGAAGTGCAGTACGAAGTCAGTCGGCTCGGTGATGCGATTGAGCCGATTTTGCTGGCAGTGATGGGCGCGCTGGTGCTCTTGCTGATGCTAGGAATTTTTCTGCCATTGTGGGATCTGGGTCAGCTTGCGCAGCAGACTTAGCGCGCTGCGGCAAGCACCCGCTCCCTTTGCGCTAACAAGCGAAGCAGGCGAGCGAGAGGCCATCGTTAATCTTTGCCGAATTCCTCGCCGAGTTCTTTGCCGCGCCGCGCGGCCGCATGCAAGGCATTCACAATCGCGTGCCGCACACCACCGCCTTCCATGCTGGCCAAGGCGGCAAAAGTTGTACCGCCTTTGGAGGTGACGCGCTCACGCAAAACTGAGAGCGGTTCGGTCGAACGGCTAGCCAGCTCAGTGGCGCCTGCAAAGGTCGCCAGCGCCAATTGCTTGCCTTGCTCGGCACTGAGGCCCAGCTCTAACGCGGCCTCTTGCATGGATTCCAGAAAATAAAACACATACGCAGGGCCACTTCCGGAGACTGCCGTGACGGCATCAATCAAGCTCTCATCATTGAGCCACACGGTCTGACCGACTGCCTGCATGATCGCATCGGCCGCTTCTTTTTGTGCCGCCGATACGCCCGCCAGCGCCACCATGCCGGTGATGCCCATGCCAACGAGTGCCGGGGTATTGGGCATTGTGCGCACGATTGCCGTGTGCCCACCGAGCCAGCGCGACAAATCTTTCGCGCAAATACCAGCGGCAATCGATAGCACCAATTGCTGTTTGATATACGGCGCCAGCGCCGCCGCGACCTCTTGCATCTGCTGCGGCTTGACAGACAACACGATCACATCCGCGCTGGCCACGGTAGCGTCAACGCTGGCCGCCGTGGTAACGCCGAAACGCTGCGCCAGAGAGGCGAGTGCGTCGGCATTAATATCGACAACATGAATATGATCTGCCGCAATGAGCTTATCGGCCAAGCCACCAATCAAGGCTTGCGCCATGTTGCCGCCGCCAATAAAACTGAGTTTTAAATTAGTTTGCATACGTTCTCTTTCCAAAAATAGCGGTACCAATGCGCACGATGGTAGCGCCCTCGGCAATGGCGGCAGGCATGTCCGACGACATGCCCATCGATAAGGTGTCGGTGTCAATGCCGAGCGCTGCGAGTTCTTGTTGCAACTGCCGCAGCTGTGCAAAGGGCTTGCGCTGCGCTTGCTCCGTTTGCGCCGGCTCAGGAATGGCCATCAAGCCGCGCAGGCATAGCCGGGGCATTGCGGCCACCGCGCGCGCCAGCTCTGGCAGCGCTGCTGGCGTGACGCCGCTTTTAGTGGCTTCACCACTGACGTTGACTTGCAGACAAATATTTAACGGCGGCAGGGTTGATGGTCGTTGGTCTGATAATCGCTGCGCGATTTTTTCGCGGTCAACCGCGTGGACCCAGTCAAAATTTTCTGCAACCGATCGGGTCTTGTTACTTTGCAGAGGACCGATGAAATGCCATTCCAGTTTGAGATCGGGACGCTGCTGCCGAATTTCGCTGATTTTGTCGATCGCTTCCTGCACGTAGTTTTCGCCAAACGCACTTTGACCGGCATCGGCGGCTTCGATGACGGCATCTGCGTCGAAGGTCTTGGAGACAGCGAGCAATTGCACGGCGTGGGGCGCGCGGCCTGCGGCTTGTGCGGTAGCGGCAATTTCTTGCGCGACGGTTTGCAAATTGGTGGAGATCGTCATGGTGCGACATTATCCATGATCAGCGCGATCATGCGCCGGCTGCTAGTATCGGCACCACTCCGCTCATCACTCCGCCATTGTTAAAAGGAAAACGCTATGACGACACTTTATGACTGCCAAATCAATACACTCGCCGGCACGCCCGCTGATTTATCCGCTTACCGCGGACAAGTCATGCTGATTGTAAACACCGCTAGTCAATGCGGTTTTACCCCGCAATACAAAGGACTCGAAGCTTTGTACCAAAAATATAAAGACGACGGTTTTGTGGTGCTGGGATTTCCGTGCAATCAGTTTGGTGGGCAGGAGCCAGGTAGCGCCGAAGAGATCGGCGCGTTTTGTGAAAAAAACTTTGGCGTGAGCTTTCCGATTTTTGAAAAAGTCGACGTCAACGGCGAGCATGCGCATCCGCTTTTCACGATGCTGAAAAAAGAAGCGCCCGGTGTGCTGGGTACCGAAGGCATCAAGTGGAATTTTACGAAATTTTTGGTCGGAAAAGATGGCAAGGTGCATGACCGCTATGCATCAACAACCACGCCAGCCAGCATAGAAGACGATATCAAGGCGCTTCTTGAGATGTAAATAACGCGGCACCTTTTGCAATCCGGCGCGGCGATCTCAGGATCCGGAGCCGGCTTTATTTTTTCGCGCCATCAAAAACACGCCCGCCACGCCCTCCTTCGTATCCGCTGCCCTCCCTTTCGTGTCGCCATCTCTGGCGCCGGCCTGCCTCGGCGCGCGACCTTCGCGTCCGCCTGAACCCTATTAACAATATGGTTACCCAAAATTTAACATGTCGAGCAGACTGCGAGTAATCGGATGCGGTCTCTCTTGTGTTCACCTAAAACAAAACGGAGACCTCACCATGAACGACCAGCAATTCGGGCAGCTTTGCCGCGATACCTGCCGGCATCTCGACGTCGCATACGCCGATGGCGACCCCGGCATCAGCGAGATTACCGTCAAGGGTATCAATATCTCACTTATTTTCGACGAGGAAGAAGCAGCCGACCGGCTGTTTTGTTACGTCGACGTAGGCCCCATCGCAACGGCCAATCAGGCGGCCGCCCATCACAATTTATTGCAACTCAATTTATTAACTGGCAGTAAAACGATTGGTGTCTATGGCGTGCATCCTGCCAGCGGCAATGCGATTTTTTCGGTTCATCTTTTTAATCCTGACGCAGTCACCGGCGAAGCGCTAGCACGCCTTCTATCGGTCTATGCAGACCGGGCAATCCGAATGCGCAGCACCCTCTTGCAAAACAGTGTCAATGCTTCTGTTGAGGACACTCTCAAGCAGTTTCATGAAGCCGATGAGGCCCAACCTTTGACTGATCTTGCTTAAGGAGTTTTTGATGTCTTTACCGCTGAATAACTTACCCGTTTTAGGCACGCCGCGTCACTTCAACACCGCAGACAATCGCCGCGCTCAGATACCTGATACCGAAATCTCAAAATCTATCTCAACAATTTTTAGTGAGATTCAGAGTAATAACAATACGAATTTACCTCGATCAGCACACCGAAGGCATGCAAACGATCCTTCTTCAACAAATGGCGAACATTTATTTGCGCCAAGTTCGACGCTTGCACAAAGGTCAACGCCAACAAAAAAACAGTCGGATGACGAAGACGAGAGCAGCATTGAAATCAGCATTGAAATCAGCATTGAGTGTAGCGATTCGGATGAAGACTTGGATGACAAACTGAAGCAGTGCATGACAAAAGCCGAGATGATCACCACACTCATCAAAGAAAATCCTGAGCTTGAATCGGCCTATCAAAGATGGAAAAAAATCGAGCAAACAGAAACTGACTACACCAAAGCAAGCAATTTTAAAATTCCAACGAACCTACTTGTCGGCGCCTTATTGCAGATAAGCTCATTTAGTGCCGGGGCTTATTTGGGTAAAGCAGCAAATCATTGGCTTGCATTTCCGATCGTGACGACGCTGCTGAATGAGCTTTTCTCCAGCAAGGCTTTCCAGATGATGCGCGTGACAAATTACACGACATCCGATATGAAAATCCTGTACGACCAGCAGCGCTATCTTGGGCGTGCGGCGGGCGACTTGATCAGATACTGCGCTGGCATGCCAATCAAAAAAAAATATCTGTTAAAACGCAACGATAAAGAAGAAAAGGTGACCGCGTGGGAAATGGTTAGCGGCAAAAAATATTTGCAGGCGGAGGGCAAAAACTTTCTCATCCGCGGCTTACCGTTTATATGGTTTACGGTTCTTTATGAAGGACGGGATCTGATAATCCGATTTAATCCATCGGCGCCCGTTGCGCCAACACTGATTGCCGGTTTACTGGCCGGTGCGCTCACACTACAAACAGGGCAGACGATTGCGTCAACCTTGCCGGGAGCAAAAGAAAATCCGAATTTCAGTGCAAACTATTTTCACCATAAAACCGCGTTTGAAAAAAAACTGCTTGAGGCGATACCGGATTTCATCACAACACTCGAAGCAGATGACTTCGCTGATGAATTCAACGTCAGCAAAGCCAAAGATCTTCAAAAATCCTTGGAGCGAGATGTCGCTTACGGCGAGATGAAATCCAGTGTACTCCTGACTTACCCGGCAGAAGTCAAACAAGCCTTCACGAAGCGCAGGGAAGCGAGCTCCATCGAGCCTGAATTTTCCGGCAGCCGAACGGATACACTCATGAACCTCGGCGGGATATTTTGCAGCCTGCTTCTATTTTCTTATCTTTCCGATATGTACAGCACTTACGCAAGTATGCAAAAAACCAATCCGAACGCGCCACACGATCCCCTCATTGAAGCCACGAGCAATTTTATGTTGCCGATGGTGTTGATTTTTCTGGGAGGATTTGCGTTTCGAGATAACTTCCGGATCATTCCACGAGTAGTTCAGGGCCTAGGGAAAGTGGCACTTGAAGTATTCGATGCGACAACGCTGGCGCCAATACGGGCAGGGTGCAGCGCAGTGAGGCAATGTTACCGACCCGAGGAGGCAGAATTACCCAAGGACACCATCACCAGATTGCCGACATTTTTGTCGTCCACATCATTGAATTATGCGCTAGACCACTTAGGATCGCACGACAAACCACCCGGAGTGCGCCACGCTAGTAACGACATCAACCCCGATGGCACGCCTCTTGAAAATATGATCGAAGTCCCTGACTCAGATGAGAGCAGCGTGGTTTAGGTGCCGAGCATGCGGCGCACTCACGGATAAACGTTAGTGCGCCAGCGCTGCATCAATCAACTCGATCCAATGCTTGACCGGGGTCTCGGTACCCGACTGCAGGTGCGTCAGACACCCGATGTTGGCCGACACAATCATCTCCGGTTCGGTAGCCTGCAAGTTGTTGAGTTTGTTATCGCGCAGTTGATAAGACAGCTCAGCTTGCAGCACCGAATACGTCCCGGCCGAGCCGCAGCAGAGGTGGCTGTCGGCGCACAGCTTTACGTCAACGCCGACCGCACGTAATACGCCTTCAACCTTGCCACGGATTTGCTGACCGTGCTGCAGCGTGCACGGGGGATGGTAGGCAACGCGCTTGCTGATCTTGCCCTTCAGTTTGACAGCCAGCTCTTGTTCAAACACCGGCATGATTTCCGAGAGATCTTTGGTCAACGCTGTAATGCGCGCCGCACGCGCCGCATACGCCGTGTCGTGCGCCAGTAAATGCGCATAGTCCTTGACCATCGCACCGCACCCGGAGGCTGTCATCACAATGGCTTCGGCGCCCGCCTCAACGTGCGGCCACCAGGCATCAATGTTGCGCCGGATATCATCCAGAGCGCCGGCATGATCATTGAGATGATGACGAATCGCGCCACAACAACCCGCCTTGGGCGCAACGACTAACTGCACCCCAAGGGCGTCGAGCACACGCGCGGTGGCGGCGTTAATGTTGGGTGCCATCGCCGGTTGGACACATCCATCCAGCAGCAACATGGTGCGCGCATGCTGACGACTCGGCCAGGTGCCGGCGGCGTGCGCAACAGGGACTTTATTTTTTAAGACCTTGGGCAGCAAAGGCCGCAACAATTGTCCGGCTTTCATCGCAGGCGTGAACAACCATTTACGCGGTAAGACTTCTTTGAGCGCGGTGCGCACAAGTTGCTGCGCAAAGGGCCGCTTGACCTGCTTTTCAACCACGCCACGACCAATGTCGACCAAGCGACCATATTGCACCCCCGAGGGGCAAGTGCTTTCGCAGTTGCGACAGGTGAGGCAGCGGTCTAAATGCGAGAGGGTTTTGGCGGTGGCGGGTTTGCCTTCGAGGACTTGTTTGATGAGATAAATGCGGCCACGCGGCCCATCTAGTTCGTCACCCAGCAGTTGGTAAGTGGGACAAGTCGCCGTGCAAAACCCGCAGTGCACGCAATTGCGCAAAATTGCATCGGCCTCCTGCCCTTCTTGCGTATGCTTGATGAAATCAGCGAGATTGGTTTGCATAGTTAGAAATCCGGATACATCCGGCCCGGATTAAAAATACCGGCAGGATCAAAAGCTTGTTTAAGGTCGCGGTGAATACGGGCAATTGCAGGTTGCAGCGGCTGAAATACCCCGACTGATTTGTCACCACCCTTGAATAGCGTGGCGTGTCCACCCAACTGCGCAACAAGCGCACGAATGGCGGCGGCATCTGCGGAAGTCTTGAGCCAGCGCTGCGCGCCGCCCCATTCGATTAATTGCTTCCCAGGCAGCACAATGGGCGCAGCAACACTAGGCACGGACAAACGCCAGAGCCCAGCCTCTGCGTGGGAAAAAAAGGCATGACTTTGCTCACGCAAGCTGTCCCACAATGCGTCTGCGTCAGGCAACACCACGCCGCCCATATTTTTAACTGCCGCATCAACCGCTGCCTGCGCGCCCGACAGACGCACCGTAAGCTGCCCGTCATGCCAGCAGGTCGCTGAGATCGGCAGCGGCTGCCCGCCCCACACATTGACTTGATGCAGCGCGTCTTGCTCGGCCATCGCAAACTGCAATGACTGCTGGGCAAACGGACGCGGCAAAACTTTGATGGAGACTTCCAGAATCAAACCCAGCATGCCCATCGAACCGGCCAGCAAGCGGGATACATCGTAGCCGGCGACATTTTTCATGACCTGACCACCAAAATGTAGCACCTCGCCTTTGCCGTCCATGAGCACCGCGCCCAGCACGAAGTCGCGCACCGCGCCCACCGCCATGCGGCGCGGACCAGACAGGCCACTGGCGATGATGCCACCGATGGTGGCCATGCCATCAAAACGCGGCGGCTCAAACGCCAGCATCTGGTTTTTTGCAGCCACGGCTTTGCCGATCTCACGCAGGCTGGTGCCCGCCCGCGCGGTGATGACTAGCTCTGTGGGATCGTAGTCGACAATACCGCTGTAGGCGGTGGTGTCGAGTAGCTCACCCGTAGGCGTTTGGCCGTACCAATCTTTGGTGCCGTTTCCTTTGATGCGCAGCGCCGTGCTGCGGGCGGTCGCATTGAGGATCTGGTCTTTAAATTGTTGCAGTTGCTGTTGCATAGTTTGTAGAATTTTTTTAAAAGCGCGGCAAGTCGGGGAATTTCAGTTGACCACGTTTGACGTGCATTTTGCCGTACTCGGCGCAGCGCACAAGTGACGGAATGGCCTTATCTGGATTAAGCAAAAATAGCGGATCGAACGCGCGCTTGACGGCAAAAAATGCATCGCGTTCCTGATCCGAAAATTGCACGCACATCGAATTGATTTTTTCAATGCCCACGCCATGCTCACCCGTGATGGTGCCGCCTACTTCGACGCACAGCTCAAGGATGGCAGCGCCAAATTTTTCAGCGCGATCAAATTCACCCGGGGTATTGGCATCAAATAAAATCAACGGATGCAAATTACCGTCACCGGCATGAAACACGTTCGCACAACGCAAGCCCCAGGTTTTTTCCATGGCGGCGATGCCTAATAAAACCTGCGCCAGATTTTTGCGGGGAATGGTGCCGTCCATGCAGTAATAATCCGGCGAGATACGGCCTGCCGCAGGGAACGCGTTTTTGCGACCTGACCAGAATTTCATCCGCTCGGCCTCGTCACGCGAGACCGCAATGGCGGTGGCGCCAGAGGCATTGAGCACGTCGGTCATGCGGCCGATTTCTTCGTCGACTTCTTCGGGTGTGCCGTCGGATTCGCACAGCAAAATCGCTTCGGCATCAATGTCATAGCCGGCTTTAACAAAGGGCTCCACCATGCGCGAGCTGGTCTTGTCCATCATCTCGAGCCCGGCGGGAATGATGCCGGCTGCAATCACGTTGGCGACGGCATTGCCGCCTTTTACTACGTCATCAAATGAGGCCATGATCACGCGCGCCAACTGCGGTTTGGGCACCAGCTTGACGGTCACTTCGGTGACGATACCGAGCATGCCTTCAGAACCAATAAAGACGGCCAGCAGGTCGAAACCGGGCGCGTCCATACCTTCGTTACCGAGCTCAACGACCTCGCCGTTGATGGTGACCATGCGCACCCGCAGCACGTTGTGCACCGTGAGCCCGTATTTCAGACAGTGCACACCACCAGAATTTTCGGCGACATTGCCGCCGATGGTGCAGGCAATCTGCGACGACGGATCAGGCGCGTAATACAGACCGTGTGGGCCGGCCGCCTCAGAGATGGCCAAATTACGCACCCCGGGCTGCACGACGGCGGTGCGGGAATACGGATCGAGCTTGAGGATTTTATTGAGGCGCGCCGTCGACACGACCACGCCGTCGGCAATAGGTGTCGCACCGCCCGACAGACCGGTGCCAGCGCCGCGCGGCACGATTCGGACATTGAGGCGTGCACATGTTTTCAAAATGCCACTAATTTGCGCTTCATTTTCGGGCAACACCACCACCATCGGTAGCTGCCGGTAGGCTGCCAGACCGTCACACTCATAGGGCCGGGTGTCTTCTTCATTAAACAACACGCAGTGCGCCGGTAGTACCGCGCGAAGCGCGTCAACGACTTCGCGCTGGCGGCTTAACGCAAACTGCGCAACGGCAGGCGCTTCGGTAAGAGTATTCATGGGCAGCCTCTGTGCAAATGACAGAATTAAGAATAAGGCCGACAGTGTACCGAACACCCGGCCGGGCTGCAGAACTTCACCACGAAGATTGACTGAAAACCTTGGCGAGACGGGTGAATTTATTTGCGGCCGGCGTCCCCTACCTCACCGGCCGCAAAGCAGGATCAGCCTTCAGAAGAATCCGGTTCTGTTTTCGATGTCTCATCCGGGTCAGCGGTGTCGCTGAAGTCTTCCGAAAGAGAATCCGCCCCGGAGTCCGTTGTGTCGTCAGTTTCTGAAAGGTCAAGCGTGTCGAGCTGGTCGGATTCGATCATGTCCTGCATCTGTCGGCATAACTTTCCAATCAGCGCAATCGACGTCTCTGCATACATCGTAAACGCGTCGCCCATTCGCCGCACCTCACTGCTGATGTCGGCCGCGCACGCTTCAGACGCCAGCCTTTCTGGCAAAATTTTAATGAGATGCGGCACAAGGCCAAGTCGTACCTGCGTCAGGACAGCGCTTTTCATTTGTCGCGCTGTCGTGCCGGGCTTGATCGACACCGTCAGCGGCAGGTCCATACATTGTTCGATCGCGCGATGAATTTGATTGAGAACAGAGTTGGGTAAACCAAGATGCGTACGAAAGATAAGATGCAACTTAGTGTTATTGATTTCAAAGTTATCCGTGATACAGCTCAGGTATTTTTTGAAAAATTGTTCTGCGTCGTCAAAATTAAGTTGCATCATATGCGCCGACACGGCAGCCATTGATGCGCATTGCGCAGACACCAGTGGATCTGATGTGATCAATTTTAACGGTGGTGCCGGAGTCTCAGCCAACAGCATCAGACCAAAAAAATGGGCTTGCGTATCCGAGAGTATTTCCTGAAACGGAAGACCAGCCGTATTCGATGGCGAGCAAGACCGAAGCACCTCAGCAAGCCACACCGCTACCGGCTGTCGGAATCCAAGCAACATCAATTTTGCCCGGCTTGCCTGTACATCAAACTGCCCGTCTTTATTGAGTTGCCCGCATTGCGCGATACACGCCCAGACTTGTTCAAGCGCACCGGCAGAATTGTGGGTCGCCTCAGATAGGGGGCTATGCTGCAAGGTTTTACCGAACCAGATGTCCTGAAGAGCCACCAGAGTTTTATCTTCGCAATGCCAGGGGAAAAAATCAGAGGAAAATATATAACCTGCTTTGGCAAGGCAGCCTATTTTCTGATCCGACAAGGTGGGAAGTTCTTCTTTTAATGGTAAGGATTCGCTGTCGTCGTCAGAGAAGGAAGACGTTAATTCTCTATCCGACGATACATAATCCGCCCCAAAGGCACCCGCTTCTTTAAGCCAGTCAATCACGGATCTGGCAGCCGCCGCGCTATCGACATTCAGCGCCGCGCGTAGCGCATTGAGTGCTTGTTCGTATTGCGATGTCACCGTCGGATCCAGCAGACCCAGCAGCAGGCTCAGCGTGTTGCCATGTCCGCCTTGTGCTGCTGCAGTCAGCGCTTCCGCCAAGGGTAAGGTTCGCTCAGGCATTTTGCGCTCAAATATCTGCAAGAAAGTGCGCAACATTTCAGTCTGACCCTGGGCGGCGATCTCAGTCAGGATGGGACCAATATCCATTAAGTACTTGGGATAGTAGGTGTAGGCGCCATCCTCATCTTCGGCATCCGCATAGCCCACCAAACTCTCGATGGTATCGATATCGCGCGCGATGATTGCGGCTTTTAGTTGCTGCGCCTGTGTCAGTGATGACGGCGGTGCCGGGCGTTTTTCTTGCTCCTGTTTAAATAGCGGCTCCGAATCGGACAAGCCTTGTGGCGGCGGTAAAGAAGAAGCCGGCGTCTGCGGCGTCGACAACGCCCGTTGCGACACCTGTCGTTCGATTAGCGCTGGCATTGTCACTGTTGATGATTGAGTAAGAATATCTTGCCGGGATTGGGCTGCAGAGTCGGAAACGTTTAAATCTGTCGCACTATCTGCAGACGGCTTGGAGGCAGTTACTCGCATTACTAGGACTCCCTGAGTGAGCTTGCGCAAGCAGGATACATACGCAAAGCCGCCGATAAGTAACCCATCAAAAAATCGGGTTCCTTGCTCTCAAAACAAGCCCCCTGCGATGTTCGGAGTTCAAGCTACACCACGCGAAAAAAGAGCGAAGTTGGTCGATCAACAGTAGCAATGTAGCGGTTTCGGAAGGACTCGCCCTACACAAAGTAGTAGGACTGCCATGACGCCAAATTTGAGTGGGTAAATTACCTGAAAAACTTAGTAGGAAAACCGACTAACGCAGTCGGCAAAATGCGGGGATGCCGACTGCCAGATTAATCAGATTTCGCTTAATTCAGGTTCTGATTTTGATTCGTCCGCTGAATTAAACGCCCCGCTTGAGGACGCGAGATCGGCGTCGGAATCACCATCAGCAGATTGATCAGGGCTCGATAAATCGACTGTTTCCACGTTGCCGGATTCGGTCAGTATCCGCATCTGCTGGCAAAACTTTTTCACCTGCGCGCGACTGCTGTCTATATAAATCATGAAACTATCGGACTCCTCACCGGTACGCTGCGCTGCCTTAATGCCGGCGGCCAAACAGGTGTCGGCACTGATCGCTTCATCCAGCGCTTTGGGTAGATGGCACAGTAAGGTGCGCAGTAATTTGTCGGTCATCTGCGTAAGCGCTTGCCTGACTGTCATGCCAGGCTTGAGCAACGTAATGACTGGCAAGGCCAGCACATGCTGAAGCTCACGGTCAAGGACGACTTCAAGTTCGTTGATCAATGACTCCGGCATGCCCATCTGCTCTCGGAAAAATCCGCTTAGTTTGTCATTGTCGACAGCAAAATCATCATCGATACAATTTAGGAATTTTCTGAAAAATAGTGCGTAATGACCTATTTGCTGATCAATACGATCCTGTGCCATCTCTGCCATGTACTGGCACTGTTGTGCGACGAGTGGATCGGAAGAATTCAGCGCTGGCAGCGGCAAGGGCAAGGCGCTAATTTGACTAAAACAAAACAGTGTCATCTGCGCATTCGATAGCCGGCTCACAGCAGAGCAACTGGAGACAGGCTGTGGCGAATAAAATTTGAGCGCGCTCGTGAGCGCGGTTGCCACCGGCAAGCGTAATCCTAGCAACAGCAAGCCAGCCGTGCTCTGCTGCACATCGAATCCATGGTGCGCGTCCCGTTTGCTACATTGAACAATCGATGACCACACATCGCTCAAACTAAGCGCGTCATCCTGCTGCAGGATCGATAGCGGGCTCTGCTGCAGATTTTCACCGAACAAGATGTCCTGAATTGCTGATAGCGTTTTTTCTTCGCGATGCACGGGAAAGTAGTCGGCTGAGAATGGATAGCCCGCCTTGGCAAGACAGCCTAATTTTTTATCCGAAAAATCGTGCAGCTGTTCTCCAAGAGGGAAAATTTCTTCGCCGTCACAGGCGCCAGAATTTTTCAACCAATCGATCACCGTCCGAGCAGCCGGCACATTCTCGCTACTCAGTGCTGCATGCAGGGCGTCCACGGCATGGTGGTAGTGCCCCCCATTGTCGGGATCGAGCTTGGCCAATAGTGCGCTGAGTCCCTCGGTGTCGCCCGCTAGCGCCGCATCGTGCAAGGCTGTGCCCAGGTCCATCGTTGCTTGAATGCGTGCAGTTTTTACTTGCCTCAGTTGCGCCTCTGACGCATGTCGCAACACAAAATCGGTGGATGACTCTACGTGCGTTAATGTGGCAGATACAGGCAGAGGCGATGCTGTTGACAGCGACTGCACCATAACGGGCTGATTGCCCGAGGGAGGTGTGGATCGCTGGCTAGGCTGATCCGTTTGCTGCGTATTGTTGCCGATTATTGAATTGACACTCGCTGTTTTCATCGTTGCGATTCCTCTCAGTGCGTTTGCGCACACAGGATGCATGCGCAAAATCGGCGATGAGTGGCACGCTAAAAAGAGCAGTTCCCTGGACGACGAATAAGCGGGTAATGAAGTCCGTTTATCAGTTTAGATATTACGGAAAGTGTCCTGCATCCAATCAATAAAAAAGGCCACTTCGGGACGATCGCGTACAGGCTTTTCATACACGAGATAGTAAGCGTGGGGTGGCGAGGCCATCTGCATGTCGAACAGACGCACGATCTGGCCGGCCGCGATCATGTCACGGGCAAAGTGTTCCCGGGTTAAACCCACACCATGCCCGTGCTTGACCATTTCAAGTAACAGGCCAAGGTCATCAATGCGCACACCTGTCGATGGCTCGGGCCAATCCAGACCGGCGGCTTCAAACCAGGGCTGCCAGGGCTCGAGCGCGGAACGAATCAGCGCAGCCTTCTCCAGATCGGCCGGGGTATCCATCGCGCCTACCTGACGCAGATAAGCGGGGCTGGCCACAGCAAAAGTCGGCTCGGAGAATAATTTTTCTGATTGCAGGTTCGGATATTTGCCGGGGCCAAAGCGCACGTCCACATCGCTCTCGGCAAGCGCCAGATCGTACAAGGGCACCGACAGATAAATTTCAATCGCGATATCCGGATGATGCTGGGTAAACGACGCCAATTGCGGCACCAGAAAATAACGGGCAAAAGTCGGCGGTACAGTGACTTTGATGCGCGGCTGCGCCGACGCAGCCCGCCGTGGCATCGGAAAATCGGTCAGGGTGCGTAAGGCCTGCCGCACAACATCGAGATAGCGGCGACCGAATTCGGATAAGCCTACGTTACGGCCATCGCGTAAAAATAAGCGCTCACCCACAAATTCCTCGAGCAAACGAATCCGATGCGATAGTGCAGATGGCGTGATGCAGAGTTCTTCTGCGGCCAGTGCGAAAGAACCGTGCCGTGCTGCCGCCTCAAATGCGGTGAGAGCGTGAACCGGCGGAATGCGTGTTGCCATGATTACCTTGCATGCTTCAAAAAGAAAATTACCAGCGGATGATTTTGCCCGGATTAAAAATATTGTTCGGGTCAAGTGCGTGTTTGATCATGCGCATGGTGTCGATCGCACCCTCGCCATGTTCCTCGATTAAAAAATCAATCTTGTGCAAACCCACGCCATGTTCGCCGGTGCAGGTACCGTCCATCGCAATAGCGCGCGTGACCATGCGCGCATTGACGCCTTCTGCCCGGGCGATGTCGGCCGGGTCGTTGGGGTCTACCATCATCTGCACATGGAAGTTACCATCGCCGACGTGACCGATGATGGCGTGAATGAGATTTTGTCGTTCGCAATCCGCCTTAGTCTCAAGCAGGCATTCGGCCAATCGCGAAATCGGTACGCAGCAATCGGTCGAGATCGCACGGCAACCTGGACGCATCTGCAATAACGCAAAATACGCGTTGTGGCGCGCTTGCCAAAGCCGAGTGCGATCTTCCGGACGCGTGGCCCATTCAAAACCAACAGCACCATGCTCGTCGGCGATCTGCTGAACAAGTTCGGCCTGTTCTTTGACCCCACCTTCGCTGCCATGGAACTCAAACAGCAGCAGCGGCTTTTCCGGCAGCGTCAGTTTGTCATGCTTGTTGATGGCCTTCACGCCGTTCTCATCGACAAATTCAACCCGCGCAATCGGCACACCCATCTGGATGGTCTGAATCACTGCATTGACGGCGCTGGCGATATCTTCAAATGAGCAAACGGCCGCCGAAATCGCTTCGGGTTGCGGATAAATTTTTAAGGTTACTTCGGTGATGATGCCCAGCGTACCTTCGCTGCCGACATACAAACGAGTAAGGTCGTAGCCGGCCGAGGATTTTTTGGCACGCGTGCCGGTCTTGATGATTTTGCCTTCTGCGGTGACGACGGTCAGTCCGAGCACGTTTTCACGCATGGTCCCGTAGCGCACCGCATTGGTCCCGGAAGCCCGCGTCGCCGCCATGCCGCCAATCGATGCATCCGCACCCGGATCAATCGGAAAAAACAAACCGGTGTCTTTAATCTCGACATTGAGCTGCTTGCGCGTGACGCCAGGCTGGACCGTCACGGTCAAGTCTTCGGGATGCAGGGCGACGAGTTTATTCATCTGCGACAGATCGATACTGATGCCGCCGGCGAGTGCGAGAATGTGGCCTTCGAGAGAGGTGCCAGTGCCAAACGCAATCACGGGCACACGATGCGTGTTGCACAGTGCCACAGCAGCCGCGACTTCTTCGGTAGAGTGCGCAAAGACGACGGCATCAGGCAACATGGGATCGTAAGAAGATTCATCGCGGCCGTGATGCTCACGCATGGCCTGCGAGGTCGACAGCCGCTCACCAAACAGGGACCGCAAGTCAGCCAGAAAAATCTCGGGCAGCGGACGCTTGAGCGCGGCGCGTTGGGCAGGATGGTTCATGGTTAGGTCTCCTTGTGCTCGATATTCTACTCTGCGCTCTGGCAGACAAACCAATTAGCAGCCGGCCTTCGAGCAAAGCCCGTCATTTTGACGTATTCTCCGACGCTTAATCTTTTAAATTATTTAACGTATGGGCAACCGACTTTCCAAAATTGCTACGCGCACTGGCGACGATGGCACAACAGGCTTGGGCGATGGCAGCCGGGTCGACAAAGACGCGCTGCGGGTGCAGGCGATGGGCGATGTGGATGAACTCAATTCGCATCTTGGCCTGCTGCTGTGCGAGGACATGCCGGCCGATCTGCGCGAAGAGCTCGTCACGATTCAGCATGATTTGTTTGATCTCGGCGGTGAGCTGTGTATTCCGGGTTTTGCGATGATCACTGACACGCAGGTGGCGCGGCTTGATGCGCTGCTGGCAAAATACAATGCAACCTTGCCGGCACTGGCTGAATTCATCCTGCCGGCTGGTTCGCGCGCGGCGGCCCAATCGCACGTTTGCCGTACTGTGTGTCGTCGCGCCGAGCGCGCGATTGTGGCACTCGGCAAGGCCGAGCCATTAAATGCGCAACCGCGTCAGTATGTAAACCGGTTGTCCGACTTGCTGTTCGTGCTGGCGCGGGTACTAAACCGCCACGCAGGCGGGGGAGATGTGTTGTGGCAGAAGGGTCGGGCACGCGACTAAGCACGCAGCGCATGCGCGCGCTGTGCTCGCCGCTTACTGATTGTTAACCACCAGCCGGGTTGTGCCCTGTCCAAGCCGCTGCCTGACCGACGCGATGATGCCGGCAGCATCAAGCCCGCATTGGGCGAGCAATTGCTGCGCGTCGCCATGATCAATAAATTTATCCGGCAGGCCCAGCTGCATCACGGGCATGACAACGCCCGCTGCCGCCAGGGCTTCGGCCACAGCTGAACCCGCACCACCCATCACGCAGCCCTCTTCAAGGGTCACCAGTAAGTCATGGCTGGCGGCGAGCTGCAACACCAGCGCCGTGTCTAGCGGCTTGATGAAGCGCATGTTGGCCACTGTCGCGTTGAGCGTGTCACCGGCTTGCAGCGCAGGCGTGAGCATGGTGCCAAAGGCGAGCAGCGCCACCTGTTTGCCCTGACGACGAATACTGCCTTTGCCGAGTTCGATCGTATCAAGCGCAGCATCCACTGCCGCACCAATCCCAGCACCACGCGGATACCGTACCGCTGCCGGGCCCGGATACTGGTAGGCCGTGCTCAACATCTGCCTGCATTCGTTTTCATCGGATGCGGCCATCACGACCATGTTGGGAATGCAGCGCAAAAATGCCATGTCGTAATTACCAGCGTGGGTGGCGCCATCAGCGCCAACTAAGCCTGCACGATCAAGCGCAAACGTGACATCAAGATTTTGCAATGCGACGTCATGAATCAGCTGGTCATAGGCACGCTGTAAAAAAGTCGAATAGATCGCCACCACGGGTTTCATGCCCTCGCAAGCCAGACCAGCCGCAAAGGTCACCGCGTGTTGTTCTGCGATTCCGACATCGTAATAACGCTCCGGAAATTGCTGCTCGAATTTGACCATGCCCGAGCCTTCCCGCATGGCCGGTGTAATACCGACGAGCTTGTCATCGTGCGCGGCCATGTCACACAACCATTCACCAAATACCTGCGTGTAGGTCATCTTGCTGGCCGACGGTTTGATTCCTTCGCTGGGATTAAATTTGCCCGGCCCATGGTAAAGCACGGGGTCGGCTTCAGCGAGCTTGTAGCCCTGACCTTTTTTGGTGACGACATGCAGGAACTGCGGTCCTTTGAGGTTCTTCAGATTTTGCAGCGTCGGGATCAGCGAATCGAGATCATGACCATCGATGGGACCGATATAGTTAAATCCGAATTCTTCAAACAGCGTAGCCGGCACCAGCATGCCTTTGGCGTGCTCTTCGAGTTTTTTTGCCAGTTCGCGCATCGAGGGCGGCAAAACTGACTTGCCCATGTTTTTAGCGGCCGCATAAAACTTGCCCGACATCAGACGCGCAAGATAACGATTGAGCGCACCGACCGGCGGTGAGATCGACATGTCGTTATCGTTCAAGACCACCAGCAGATTGATGTCGTCGTAGATACCACCATTATTGAGGGCCTCAAACACCATGCCTGCGGTCATCGCGCCATCGCCAATTACAGCCACTGCGTGCCGGCTTTCTCCTTTGGTGCGAGCCGCCAGCGCCATGCCGAGCGCGGCCGATATGGAAGTGGATGAATGTGCCGTGCCAAAGGTGTCGTAGATACTTTCGTCACGACGCGGAAAGCCCGACAGCCCACCAAACTGACGCAGGCTGGCCATGCGGTCTCGCCGACCGGTGAGGATTTTATGCGGATACGTTTGGTGACCCACATCCCAGACAATCCGATCTTCCGGGGTGTTAAAGACGTAATGCAACGCGATGGTGAGCTCAACGGTGCCAAGATTGGAGGACAGATGCCCTCCAGTTTTGGAAACCGATTCGAGCAAATAATTACGCAGCTCAATGGCGAGTTGATCGAGGTCGGCGCGATGAAGCTTGCGCAGTGCAGCCGGATCGTTAATATTTTCGAGTAAGGTCATAGTTTTATGTTCAAGTCGTGCGCTGCACGATCAGATCTGCCAGCTCACGTAAACGCTCGGCGCCATCACCAAATGGCAGCAATGCCTGATGGGCATCCTGCCGCAACTTCTGCGCCAGAGCAAGCGACGCATCAAGCCCGAGCAGGGAGACATAAGTGGGCTTATTGTTGGCGGCATCTTTGCCCGCAGTTTTGCCAAGCGTTTGCGAGTCGGCCGTCGCATCCAATATATCGTCGACCACCTGGAAAGCCAGTCCGATCGCCGCAGCATAGGCTTGCAACGCTGATATCTCGGCGGCCAGCAGGGTCTTGCCGGACAGCGCCCCCAGCATCACTGCCGCATCAAGCAGTGCGCCGGTTTTAAGTTGATGCATGCGTTCAAGCTCAGGCAAGGTAAGCGCAACGCCAACCGCGGCCAAGTCGATCGCCTGCCCGCCGCACATGCCATGCGAACCGGCAGCGTGCGCCAGCGTGGCGAGCATGGCGATTTTGCGAGTTGGCTCGGCGTGACCTTCGGTCAGAATAAGAAAAGCCTGGGCCTGCAAGGCGTCACCCACGAGCAAAGCGGTGGCCTCATCATATTTTTTATGGACGGTTGGCTTGCCACGTCGCAGCGCGTCATCATCCATGCAAGGCATATCGTCGTGCACCAATGAATAGGCGTGGATCATTTCAACGGCAGCGGCCGCACGCGCCATGCTTGCCAAATCCGCATCAAATAACTCGCCGGCGGCGTACACCAGCAAAGGCCGCACGCGCTTGCCGCCATCGAGCACTGCGTAATGCATGGCTTCATGCAAGCGTGCCGGCTGCGCCGACGCCGGCGGCAAAAAACGCACCAGCGCCTCTTCCATTTGCGCTTGCACTGTCTGACGCCATGCTGAAAACGCAAGCCTCATTCGTCGTCCTCGCCGGCATCAACATCGAAAGGCTTCAACATCTCACCTTCCAGAATTTTGACCTGTCGCTCCACCCGCTCAAGTTGGGCAGCACAATATTTGACCAACTCGGAGCCGCGCTGATACGCAGCAACCGAGGCGTCAAGCGGCAACTCGCCCGATTCCATGCGAGCGACGAGTTGATCAAGCTCGGCCATTGCGTCTTCAAACGACACATCGGGCTGGGCGGGGGCAGGTTTTTTGGACATGAATGCGCTCTCAATCATTGAGCGCGTATTTTAGTGCAAACCCAAGCAACAAGCCCATCGCAGCGCGACAAGTTCGCGACAAGTTCGCGTCTTATTCACGCAGCCGGAAACCAAGTACGGGCGCGCAGAGTCATATCAAAACATCAATGGCAAGGTGGACAGGGCAACATGGTCGGGTATAATTCGCCTCCCTTCCAAAAATTCCTCTTCATAATTGAATACAGGTTTTTGCGGATTCTTTCTCTCTTAGGTTGGTGCAAATTAATTTGGGGGTGGGGATGTCCGATCTGGCCAGTCTCGCAAGACTCGCGCGATCCAACGCGCAACTGCCGGTTCGTTCTTATTTTGATAAGAACTTGCTGCAGCAGGAAATCAATCAGCTTTACAAGCCGGGCCCGCGCTATGCCGGTCATGAGCTCATGGTGCCCAATGTGGGCGACTATGCTGCGCTCCCATGGGAAAACGAAGGACGCATTCTGGTCCGTAATACACAAGGCGTCGAGCTGCTCTCTAATGTGTGCCGGCATCGCCAGGCCAAGATGCTGTCGGGCCGCGGCCACGCGGACAATATTGTCTGTCCGCTGCATCGCTGGACCTATGATCTGAAGGGCGAGTTGATTGGCGCGCCGCATTTTGGCGAAACACCGTGCCTGAATCTGTCGCAAACCAAACTCAATAGCTGGAACGGTCTGCTGTTTGAAAATAATGGCGTGAACGTCGGCGCAATGTTGAAAAATCTCTCGGTAACAAAAGACCTCGATTTTTCCGGCTACTTGCTTGATCACGTTGAAGTACATGAATGCGATTACAACTGGAAATCCTTCATCGAAGTGTATCTCGAGGATTATCACGTTGAGCCGTTTCATCCTGGCTTGGGCAGCTTCGTTGCCTGCGACGATCTGCGCTGGGAATTCGGTGATAGCTACAGCGTGCAAACGGTAGGCGTTAATCAGTCGCTGCAAAAATCGGGCTCGTCGGTCTACCGCAAGTGGCAAGACGAAGTGCTGCGCTTTCGTCAGGGCGAGTCACCACCCTATGGCGCGATCTGGCTCACGCTCTATCCGAATATCATGATCGAATGGTATCCGCATGTGCTGGTCGTCTCTACGCTGTGGCCCAAAGGGACGCAGCACACCACCAATGTGGTGGAGTTTTACTACCCCGAAGAGATCGTCTTGTTCGAGCGCGATTTCATCGCCGCCGAACGGGCCGCGTACATGGAGACCTGTGTCGAGGACGATGAGATTGCGCGGCGCATGGATGCAGGTCGCCGCATCTTGCTTGACCGCGGGGTCAATGAAGTCGGTCCTTATCAGTCGCCGATGGAAGACGGCATGCAGCATTTCCACGAGTGGTATCGCAGCCAGATTGCGCTGTAGCCCTCGATGCAGTCGCTCTGGATGCTGTTGGCCAGTTTCATCTTCGCCATCATGGGCGTTTGCGTGAAGCTGGCATCCGCCTCTTGCTCCACCTCCGAAATCGTGATGGTGCGCGGACTCATCGGGATGACGCTCCTGGCCGCGCTCATGCACCTCAAAGGCCAAACCTTGCGTACTGCCCTGCCTTGGCATCATGCCTGGCGCGGTCTGGTGGGGACAACAGCGCTGTGGCTTTGGTTTTTTTCGATCGGCCGCTTGCCGCTGGCCACAGCGATGACGCTCAACTACATGGCCCCGATCTGGATTGCGACGATTGTCTTTACGGTGGGCTGGTGGGAGGGACAACGCCGCTTTGCCTGGGGGTTGGCCATGGCGATCATGACGAGTTTCGTGGGAGTCGCGTTACTACTCAAACCCACCATTCACGCTGAACAATGGCTCGGTGGCGTGGTCGGACTGATTTCGGGCGTGCTCTCGGCGCTGGCCTATATTCAGGTGAAAAAGCTCGGCCAGCTGGGTGAGCCCGAGTACCGTGTGGTGTTTTATTTTTCTGCCAGCGGCGTGATTGCGGGTGTGTTGAGTGGGCTGGCGAGTACGTTTTATCAGACCGGTCAGCCGCAAATTTTGCATGCGCTCTCGACCCAGGAAGCCATGCTGTTGCTCGCGATCGGCTTGACCGCCTCAGTGGCGCAGATTGCCATGACACGCGCCTACCGGCTCGGTGCCATGCTCGTCACTGCCAACCTGCAGTACACCGGCATTGTCTTTTCGAGCATCTGGGGCATGCTGATCTGGGACGATCGGCTTGTGCTATCGGGATGGCTTGGTATCATCATCATTCTTGCTAGTGGGGTGGCCGCCACCTTCTATAACGTTCGCGCCAACGCACAGATAAAAATAACAGGAGATGACGATGCCTTACACCACGCTACTGTCCGCCGCTGAATTAACGCAGCACCTTAATAATCCCAACTTCATCATCCTTGACTGCCGCGCCGAATTAACAAACCCGCAGGCCGGCGCTGCCGCATTTGCAGCCGGCCATATCCCCGGCGCGCAACATGTCAATCTTGATACCGATTTATCCGACAAAAGTCCGGGGCCAAACGGCGCATTTCGCGGCCGACATCCGCTACCTTCGCAGCAAGCGTTCATCGAAAAATTACGAAGCTGGGGTGTCTATCCCAATTCGCAGGTTGTGGTTTATGACGCCCACGGTGGCATGTTTGCAGCGCGATTGTGGTGGATGTTGCGCTGGGTCGGCCATCAAAGCGTGGCGCTGCTCGATGGCGGGCTGCAAGCGTGGCAGGCGGGGGGTGGCGACATGACGCAGGCGGTCGTTTCGCGCGCGCGTGGCAGTATCACTTTGCAGCCATCGCTGACGACGGTGGTGTCGGTCGATGAGGTACTGGCAAACATCGCGCAAGCGACGCGGCTGGTGCTCGACGCCCGCGCGGCGGATCGCTTTCGCGGCGAGAACGAAACGATTGACCCGGTGGGCGGGCATATACCGGGCGCAAAAAATCGCTGCTTTAAAGACAACCTGCAGCCAGACGGATTCTACAAACCAGCGGCGCAACTGCGGGCCGAGTTCGCTGCAATCATCACCCGCCCTGAGGCCACCATCATGCAATGCGGCTCGGGCGCATCGGCCTGCCAGAGTTTGCTGGCAATGGAAATTGCAGGGCTGGGCGGTGCGGCGTTGTATCCGGGATCGTGGAGCGAATGGTCGGCCGATCCGGCTCGACCGGTAGCAACGGGCGCCTGAGACGAGACAATAGGATTCGCTGCGAGATCGAGTAGGACGCGGCTCCAACGCACGCTGCGCTCAGGGATCATTAAGCGCTCAATAGACGCGAACGTAATGCACGTGAGCTTAATGCACGTAAACTCAATGCACGTAAACTCAATGCACGTGAACTCAATGCACGTGAAAGCGATGGGTGAGCATCAGCACCAAGCCTACGCCAAGCGCAATCAACACAAACTGCGGCACCGATTCACGCAACGTGGAACGGCGCTGCATCTGCGGCATCAGGTCGCTCAGCGCGATATAAATAAATCCCGACGAAGCCAGCACCAGTACATACGGAATCGCCTCCATGCCGCTGCCCAGGGTGTAATACCCCACGAGCCCGCCAATGACCGCCATCATGCTGCAGATCAGGTTGTAAACGTACGCGCGCGCTTTGCTGAAGCCGGCGTTGAGCAGCACAATAAAATCGCCAATCTCTTGCGGGATTTCGTGAGCAATAATGGCTAAGGCCGTAATCAGTCCAAGCTTGGGATCGGCCAGAAATGCGGCGGCGATCAGAATGCCATCAGTGAAATTATGCAAACCATCACCGACTAAAATCATCCAGCCCGCATGACCGGCCTCGTGCGCATCATGACCATGCTCATGGCCATGACCGTCGCCTTCGTAATGGTGCGAGTGACGCAGTATGGCAAATTTTTCAAGCAGAAAAAATCCGAGCAAGCCAGCCAGCAGGGTCGCAAACAAGGCATGAATATTGGCACCCGATTCAAACGCTTCGGGCAAGGCATGCAACAAGGAAGTCGACAACAAAATACCAACCGACAGACTAACCATGCGCTCGACCATTTTCGACAACAAACTGTACGAAAAAAAGGCAGCCGCAGAGATGCTGATGAAACCAGCAAGGGTAGTGGCCAACAAAATGGACGACAACGTGGAATTAATTTTTAGCCCCGATTGCAAAAAGCACGCCGATTAAACCATAGCAATAGGCTTTGGGCAATTCGGCGAACGACGTATCACATGCTCCGCCAGCGGACCGGCGCCGATGCAAGCGCCCGTCAATGCGCCTGATCCCAGTTTGGCCCGACGCCCACTTCGGCCACCAGCGGCACTTTTAATTGGGCCACATCTGCCATCAACTGCGGCAGCTTGTCGCGCACTAGCGCTAATTCGCTACCGGGCACCTCCAGTACCAACTCATCATGCACCTGCATGATCATGCGCGAGCCTAGCTTCGCCTCGGTCAACCAATTTTGTACCGCGATCATCGCCAGCTTGATCAGATCTGCTGCTGTACCCTGCATCGGCGCATTGATGGCAGCGCGCTCGGCACCCTGACGACGCGGGCCATTCGGCGAATTAATCTCAGGCAGCCACAAGCGCCGGCCAAAAACCGTCTCAACAAATCCCTGTGATTTGGCCTGCTGACGGACATCGTCCATGAACTGTTTTACGCCGGCGAAACGGGTAAAATATTTTTCCATATACATCTGCGCGGCCGCGCGCTCAACGCCGAGATTGCCCGCCAGACCAAAGGCGCTCATGCCGTACATCAGACCAAAATTAATCACTTTCGCATAACGCCGCTGCTCACTGCTGACCTCCGTGAGCGGCACACCAAAAATTTCGGCCGCTGTCGCACGATGGATATCTTCGCCCGCCGCAAATGCACGCAGCATATGATCGTCGCCCGACAAATGCGCCATGATGCGCAACTCGATCTGCGAATAATCGGCCGAGACAATGACACTCCCCGGCGCCGCAATGAATGCTTCACGAATCCGCCGACCCTCGGCTGTGCGAATCGGAATGTTTTGCAGATTGGGTTCATTGGAAGACAAGCGGCCGGTCACGGCGATGGCCTGACCGTAGTTGGTATGCACCCGACCCGTGGCCGGATTGATCATCTTGGGCAGCTTGTCGGTGTAGGTCGATTTCAGTTTCGATAGCCCGCGGTAGGCCAGCAACACTTTCGGCAGCGGATAGTCCTCAGCTAGTTTTTGCAGGACTTCTTCATCGGTCGATGGAGTGCCACCCGGCGTCTTTTTGACGACCGGCAGCTTGAGCTTGTCGAAAAAAATCTCGCCGAGCTGCTTGGGTGAATTCAGATTAAAGGGCTGACCGGCGAGTTCATGTGCCTGCCGCTCAATCTCGAGCATACGATGCCCAAGCTCGTTAGATTGCGTGGCCAACAAGGCACTATCAATCAGCACGCCATTGCGTTCGATCTGCTGCAAGACAACCGAGGTGGGTATTTCAATGGCTTCGTAAATAAAGCGCAGTTTGTCATTGGCCATCACGCGCGGCCACATGGCCTGATGCAGTTGCAAGGTAACGTCAGCATCTTCGGCGGCGTACTCAGTGGCGCGCTCGATGCCGACCTCATCAAAACCAATTTGCGCAGCGCCCTTGCCGCAAATTTCCTGATAGCTGATGGTTTTTTTGTCCAGCCAGCGCAAGGCCAGACTGTCCATGTCATGGCTCTTGTGGGACTCCAGTACATACGATTGCAGCAAGGTGTCATGCACGATCCCTTGCAAAGCCACACCATGATTGGCAAAAACATGGCTATCGTATTTGAGATGCTGACCCAGCTTGGCCTTGTGGGGATTTTCCAGCCAGGGCTTGAGTCGCGCCAGCACCTGCTCGCGCGCGAGTTGGGCTGGTGCGCCCGGGTAGCTGTGGGCCAGCGGAATATACGCCGCAATGCCGGGTACCACGCACAGTGATATCCCGACTAACTGCGCCCGCATCGGGTCCAGCGCGGTGGTTTCGGTGTCAACAGCCGTCAGCGCAGCGGCGTCAATCACGACAAGCCATTTCGTCAATTGGGCATCAGTGACGACCATCTCGTAATCCGTCACAGGCGGCGGCGCTGCCGCAAACAAGGCGCCCTGCGCGTCACCTTCCGATGCCGATGTAGATGTAGACGCCGACGATGCAGCTGGATTGGCCAGTTGCGCGCTAAGCTCGCGCAACCACGTGCGAAAGCCCATGCGCGTAAAAAATGCCAGCAAGGCCTCTTTATCTTCGGGACGTTGGGTTAGCGAGTCTTCGATCGACACCATCTGCGCCGTCAGATCGCAATCGCATTTGACGGTGACGAGGGTGCGTGCCTGCGGCAGCCAATCCAGCGCGCGGCGCAAGTTGTCACCGACCACACCACCCATGTCCCCGGCGTGACCGATGACGCCGTCGAGCGAATCATACTGGGTCAGCCACTTGACCGCCGTTTTAGGCCCGACTTTCTCGACACCGGGCACGTTATCAACCGTGTCGCCCACGAGCGTGAGGTAGTCCACGATACGTTCGGGTGGCACACCGAATTTTGCGATCACGCCAGCGCGATCGAGCTTTTCATTGCTCATCGTATTAATCAGCGTCACCTTGTCATTGACCAGTTGCGCGAGATCTTTATCGCCGGTCGAGATCACGGTGGACAAACCCACTTTGGCAGCCTGCACGGCGAGGGTGCCGATGACGTCATCGGCTTCGATTCCTTCTATCATCAGGATCGGCCAGCCCATCGCGCGCACTGCCTCGTGAATCGGCTCGATCTGACGCACCAGGTCGTCGGGCATCGCTGCTCGCTGCGCTTTATAGTCGGCATACAAATCATCGCGAAAGGTTTTGCCTTTTGCGTCGAACACACAGGCCATGTATGCTGCACTGTAGTCTTGCCGCAGGCGACGCAGCATATTGATCATGCCGTAGATGGCGCCGGTCGGCGCACCCTCGGCGTTGCGCAAATCAGGCATCGCATGAAAAGCGCGATACAAATAGCTCGAACCATCCACCAGCAACAGGGTTTTATTCATATGGAAAGTGACAGAAAAAACGTGCCGCGTCTGCGGCAGTTGAAAAACATTGAGCGCGCCACGTCCCGCAAGGCGAGTGAGTCATGGCAGATGTTCACGATTATGGCAGAGTTTATTGACGCCGCCGAACGGCTCTCGGAGGTGCGTCCGGCGGTATCGATGTTTGGATCCGCCCGCATCGCCCCCGACAATCCCTTCTATGCGATCACGATCGATATCGCCCGACGTCTGTCGGATGCCGGGTTTGCCGTCATCTCCGGTGGGGGCCCGGGCATCATGGAGGCGGCTAACAAAGGGGCCTTTGAAGGCAAGTCGCCCTCGGTGGGGCTCAATATTGAACTGCCGCGTGAACAGGTCAGCAATAACTGGCAAAACATCTCGCTGTCGTTTCGCCATTTTTTTGCGCGCAAAGTCGCCTTCGTCAAATATGCCGATGCGTATGTCGTGCTGCCGGGCGGCTTCGGCACGCTGGACGAACTCTTCGAAGTGCTGGCGCTGATACAGACAGGCAAAACCCGCCGCATCCCGGTGATTCTGGTTGGCACAGCGTTCTGGCAGGGTTTGCTGCAGTGGTTCCGCGTGCAGCTTGTCGACACCGGCATGGTGGGTCTGAGTGACCTTGATCTGGTGCAGCTGATTGATGAGCCGGCCAATATCATTGATGCCATTTTTGCATTCTACGAAGAGCGCGATATCGTTCCAACCGAAACAGAATCGCCCCCGCAGTCTTTTCTATAGGGGCCACGACCCCGTGTTTTGTTAAAATGGGCGCTTAGCTTGTTGAGCGCGACCGTCCGAACGATTGCACCATCCGTACCGCTGCAGCACTGCACCATTGACCACGGGGCTCTCGCATGAATCCACATCTCTCTTTTTTAAAACGCATTTGCCTCATCGGCATACCCGTTTTGTTGTGCGGTATCAGCGCGACGGCCGGCAATCCCGACCAGCTCGAACCGATACCAGAAATTGGCGAGCCGGTCGCCGCGCCCGCGAGGCCTGCTACCGTGCAGGAGATCACACCAATCCGCGAACAAAACGCGGTCACCTCGGTGCGGGTCAAGCGCGGTGGCAATATTTACTATGTCACGCCGAGCGAGCAGTTTGCCGAGACTAATGGCGGCCGCGCCGCGCAATGGGAGATCTTTGAATTCCGATCCAAAGCCCGGGACGATACAGGAAGCAGAGCGGCGCCCCCGCCACCTTCGACACGTTAGGATGGTGCAGGGTGCTGATTGCCGGCTAAAGCGCGGTCAACTTAGCGGTCTGTGTACTCCGGTTAATTCCTGTTAATCCCTGTTTATTTCTTTTTGATTTTTCTTCTTTTTTCCTATGGCAGTTTTTACCCCCGTCAGTCTGGATGAACTTGCCCCCTGGGCTGCACAATTTCCGATTGGCCGCGTGCACGCCTTGACCGGTATTGCCTCCGGCATCGAAAACACCAATTTTTTTCTGAGCGCCGACGGTGGTGAGTATGTGCTGACGATTTTTGAACGGCTGCGCTTTGAACAGTTGCCGTTTTATCTGAATCTGATGCGCCATCTGGCCGAGCGCGGTGTGCTGGTGCCGGCACCGATTGCCAGCAACAGTGGCGATATTCTGCATACCCTGCATGGCAAGCCGGCCTCGATTGTTAGTCGTCTGCATGGCCACTGGCAGGCTTCGCCACAGCCCGTGCATTGCGCCGAAGTCGGCGCGATGCTCGCCAAGATGCATCTGGCCGCGCAAGATTACCCGCTCTATCAACCTAATTTGCGCGGGCTGGCATGGTGGAACGAGACCACGCCTGTCGTGCTGCCATTTTTATCTGCCGACAATCAGGATTTGCTGCGCGCCGAGATGCATTTCCAGCAGGCGCTGGCGGCCTCCAATCTTTATCATGCGCTACCCCGCGGTCCTATCCACGCCGATCTGTTTCGCAATAATGTGATGTTCGATGGCGACCGTCTCACCGGTTTTTTTGATTTTTATTTTGCCGGCTGCGACACCTGGCTGTTCGATGTCGCCGTCACCGTCAATGACTGGTGTATTGATCTCACTAGCGGTCAGACCGACCCTGCACGCGTGCGCGCCATGCTCGATGCCTATCAGGCACAACGCGCTTTCACGCCTGACGAAAAACAGGCATGGCCGGCGATGCTACGGGGTGCAGCACTGCGTTTTTGGTTATCGCGTCTGGCTGATTTTTATTTGCCGCGTGAAGCCGAACTACTCACGCCACACGACCCGGCGCATTTTGAGCGTATCCTGCGTCACCGTATCGAACACGCCGTGGAAGCATTACCTTGAACAACAACGACACCCTGCCCGCCAAAACCGGTATCGAATGGATAAGGCAAGGCTTTGTTCTATTCCGTCAGCAGCCGGCCGAATTGAGCATGCTGTTTCTGCTCTACCTGTTGCTGATGTTTTCGCTGTCGCTCATTCCGCTCATTGGACAATTACTACCGCTGTTGCTGGTGCCAGTATGTTCAATGGCCTTCATGCAGGCATGCGCGGACATTGAAGCCGGCAAAAAAGTACGGCCCAGCGTCTTGCTCACTGGCTTTCGCTCGCCCGCACTGGGGACCCTGCTGAGGCTAGGCACACTGTATCTGCTGGCGGCGGTGCTAGCTGTGGCGGCGTCTTCGTTGGTTGATGATGGCGTATTTTGGCAGTTGATGTCTGGGCAGTTGCAGCCCGATCAGGACAATATTCCCGCTACCGCGCTGCCGCTGTCGATGCTGTTTGCAGGGCTGGTGTACTTGCCTTTTGCGATGGCCTTCTGGCATGCAGCGCCCTTGGCCACCTGGCAAAAAATGGGCTTATTCAAAGCGATTTTTTATAGCTTTTTTGCGGTGCGCCGCTGCAGCATGGCTTTTCTTGCTTATGGATTGGGCTGGGTCGTGATCGGCGTCGCTCTGCCGGCTGTCATCAGTGCCATATTCACGCTGCTAATAGGCAAATCCGCCGTCACAATGATGGTGCTCATGCCTTTATCGGTCATCCTGACCATTGTGATGTACTGCTCGTTTTACCCTACCTACGTACAAATGTTCGGACGCCCCGAATCTGTGTCGGTTGAGGCCTGAATCCGGCAACGCTCGTCCCTCCTTTTTCCTACTCTGGAAAAACGCGCCATAACTTTGATGTAAATCAGCAATGCTTTGACATGAGCGTTCGTTGATGGAACAGCCGTGCGGCGCCGCCCACTGATCGTTGGCAAGCGCCTCTAATTTTCGACAGCTATTTTCAGGCGGCTCTTTCCATCCTCTTTTTTATCTGGAATTCTCATGCGCGCAGCTGGTAGCTCTCCCTCTGAATCGACCGACAGAATCCTGATGGATTTTGAGGTATTTAATTCTGATGATAATAATATCGACAAGATCTTTATCCGTGATGCCGAGACCCACCCGTTTACTGCTCTGCTGCATAAAATCATGCCGGGCTATTTTGCCAACAAAGCAAAGGAGCGCGTGATTAGTTTGCTTGAAGGGCGATTTCGGCAAGATAAGGACGTCACAGCTTACATTACCCAAGTGCGAAATCAATCCGGCGGATTGATGGAGCAAAGCGTAACCAACTTGATTGCCAAGGCGAGGCTTAAATTGACAAAAGAGTCCGAGCAGCAGGCGATTGAAACATCAAAGACTGCCAAGGGACCCCAATTAAGCGAGGAACGCCTCAACCTTATTACTGCATCGTACTTGGAAAACCCAGATAACTTAAAAATTGCAGTGCAGTCTAGTATTCTCAAAGACACAAATGAAATTTGCACAGCGGTTGAAAAAAAAATCAAAAAAAAGAAGAGGACCTCACCCCTGTTCAAACAAACACGCTTCGATCAGTAAAAAAATTCATCGCCGACTCAAGCTGTAACAGCGAGCTTCACCCTGCTCTCCTTAAAAAACTTGAGGAAATTTTCGCTGACCCTCCTATCGGGAATCAGCCGATGCAATCCGACGCGCCAGTCATCGTCGATTTACCAACACAGAATTCATCCTCCACGACCACCATTCCACTACAGCCTAGTAAAGTAAAAGTAAGCTTGGAAACCTTACTGAATTTAGTCCTTGAACTTAAAAAATTGGAGGCTAAACCAATGGAAGTAGATTTTATACTTCAAGTTTTACAAGGCACATCAACGACTTTCTTACCAAGCACAGAAATACCGCTGCAGACAATATTCGTAAAAAATATTCCAGACTTAAAGACGCGCCTTCCTGCCCATCTCGGCCCCGCGCTTGACCAAATCGGCAAAGAAATCAAAGACTGTCAGGGCAGCATCGTCACCGATTGGGAAACCGCCAAAGATTATCGGGAAGAATTAGCGCCAAGCAGCGTACCGTTTGACACCGCAAAAAAAATCGACACGACACTTACCAATCCAGCTCAATTGATCAAAGCACTTCATGTCTGGCTGGATGCGAATCCGCAAATCAAAATCAAGGTTGCGCAAGCCGTGTCATTTGGCCTCAAGCCCTTATGTGCTGCGATACAAAATCCAGAGGACGTAATCGACTTGAAAAATAAAATCGACCTGTCGATGCTTCTTTCTCTGATCAATATCGAGCTAGCGCCTGACGACAGCGCAGAGGGCCGCGCTTTGCGAGACAGAATGCAATCCGTCGCGCTTACGATTAATACATCGATTGAGTTACAAGAATTAGCGGTGTTCGTGAAAGAACCAAATCGGTCTGCATTGCACGCTTTTTTACCCTATCTGACGGGCGCCCCGCCTGTCACTGAAGAATCGCGCCGCCTTCTCTACCAGTGCCTCAATCGGCGTGAAGATTTCATCGCAAACTTATCGCCAGAATCCCGTGCGGCCTTTTTCGACGCCGAAGACCGCTGTAATGCGGCGCTACAAGTAATAGAAAAAGAGGGAAAGGCCTCGCCCAAAAATCTAGTGACTAAAATAGGACTTCAAACAAACCTCGGCATTGCGCTATCTGCACTCGACAGTCCTTCACTTTCAGTGCAGCAGTTTATCGCCTATATTGATACAGACAATCCAACCGTGCAGCGATCATCGTTCTGGCGCCTGGATGACTTTGCCCAAAGACACAGCAAAGCAACCCGAGAAAAGATAAATGACGAAGGGCTTAAAGAAGCATTCGATACCCAGCTAGTAAACCTCCGTGAAAAACTGAGAGCGGATTAGCCGACTTTTTCGAGCTTCGCAATTCCCAAATCGAGCAGCTTCATCCCGCTGCGTCCAAAATTGATATTGGCGCGCGCCTGCGTGCCACTGCCCTCGATATCGACAATCACGCCCTCACCAAATTTCTGATGAAACACGCTCTCGCCGATACGCCAGCCACTATCTCGCTTGGCATTAAAGCCCTGCGCAATTTTGTTGTTACCCGAATCCGGCGTGTCTAACCAGGCCGCTTTTTGGGTGTGTCCGTACCATTGCGTCTGCACTTTCGGCGACAGCCATTTGAGTGAGGCGTCGGGTAATTCGGCAAAGAAACGAGATTTCATGCTGTAACGAGTCTGCCCGTGCAGCATGCGTGTCTGGGCAAAGCTCATGTAGAGGCGCTTGCGCGCCCGCGTAATGGCCACGTACATCAGCCGCCGTTCTTCCTCGACACCGTCTTCCGCCTTTTCGCTGTTTTCGTGCGGGAACAGGCCTTCTTCGAGGCCGGTGATAAAGACCGCGTCAAACTCCAATCCTTTAGCCGAGTGCACCGTCATCAGTTGCACCGCATCCTGCCCGGCCTGGGCCTGATTGTCGCCCGCTTCGAGAGAGGCATGCGAGAGAAAGGCGGATAAGGGCGACATGATGGTGGACAAGGGCGCGTCAGCATCAACGATGTCAATCCCATCGCCGCTGACCAAGCCCGGTGGCGCAGCCGGCACTTGCGGTCCGAGCAAGGCAGGGGCGTCGATACCAAAACCTTCTTCGGATACAAATAATGTCGCCGCACTGACTAACTGCTCGAGATTTTCAATGCGGTCTGCCCCTTCTTTTTCACCCTGATAGTGAAGCAGCAAATTACTTTTTTCCAGCACGACTTTCACCATCTCCGGCAGCGGCAATTGCTGCGTCTCAAAACGGGTGCCTTCGATAAGTTTGACAAAGCTGCCCAGCGAAGTACCGGCCTTGCCGGCCACATAGGGTACTGCCGCATAAAGTGAGATGCTGTACTGGCGCGCGGCATCTTGTAAATGCTCGATGGACCGCGCGCCGATCCCGCGGGTGGGAAAATTCACGACGCGCAAAAAGGCAGAATCGTTATGCGGATTGTCCATCAGCTGCAGATAGGCGATGGCGTGCTTGACCTCGGCGCGTTCAAAGAAGCGCTGGCCACCATAGACACGATAGGGCAAGCTGGCCGAGAATAACGCATGCTCGATCACGCGCGACTGCGCATTGGAGCGGTACAACAACGCGATTTCGCTGCGCATCCAGCCTTCGGCAAGAAGATTTTTAATTTCTTCGATCAGCCATTGCGCTTCCTGTAAATCGCTGCTGGCCTCAAAAATACGCACTTGCTCACCATGCCCGGCGTCGGTACGCAAATTTTTACCCAGACGGCGCGCGTTGTTGGCAATGAGGACGTTGGCAGCATTAAGAATATGACCGTGCGAACGATAATTTTGCTCAAGCTTGATCAGATTTTGTACTTGAAATTCGCGCTCGAACGCGGCCATATTGCCCACATTGGCACCACGAAAGGCGTAAATACTTTGATCGTCATCACCAACGGCAAACACGGCACTCTGCTGCCCGGCGAGGAGCTTGAGCCATTTGTACTGCAAGTCATTGGTGTCCTGAAATTCATCCACCAAAATATGTTTAAAGCGCGACTGATAATGCTCACGTAGCGGTTGGTTACGCGACAGGAGCTCGTAGCTGCGCAACAGTAGTTCTGCAAAGTCGACCACACCTTCGCGCTGGCATTGGTCATCGTAAGCTTGATAGAGCTCGACGAATTTACGGTTGTAGTCGTCGTTGGCCTCGATGTCTTTCGCACGCAGCCCCTGATCTTTGGCGCTGTTGATGAAGTACATCAGGTTTTTGGCCGGATATTTTTCATCGTCGATATTGAGTCGCTTGAGCAAGCGCTTGATCGCCGACATCTGGTCTTGCGAATCCAGAATCTGAAACGTCTGCGGCAGCGCGGCGTCGCGATAATGCGCGCGCAGCAGCCGGTTGCATAAACCATGAAACGTACCAATCCAGAGCCCACGCGTATTAATCGGCAGCATCACCGACAAGCGTGTGAGCATTTCCTTGGCCGCTTTGTTCGTAAAAGTGACCGCCAGGATGCTGGCCGGCGAGACCTGACCGGTCTGAATCAGCCAGGCAATGCGGGTGGTCAGCACGCGGGTCTTGCCGGAACCGGCTCCGGCAAGAATCAGTGCGGGCTGTGCGGGAAGCGTGACGGCAGCGAGTTGTTCGGGATTGAGGTTGTGCAGGAGGTTTTGCATCAGGCGATTATACGATGCGGCAGCGGTGCTGACGCATCGCAGCCCGCTGCCACAACCACTTGAGGAAAATTACTCGTCTGCGTCCGAATATTGACCCGATACAGTCTCGTCATTGTGCGTCGTTACACGTGCGCCAGCGGATTCCGATACTGAAACCGACGGCGAGAAGGGCGAACTGCCCGACGCAAACGGCAAAGCAGCTGAGCTGACTTCCCCACTTTTAAAAGACGACGATTTTTGGCTTCCTCTCAGTTGTGAAGGACTGAGCGGCGAGCCCGAGCCACGCAAAACAGAAGAGAATGAATGCGCGAGGAAATCGGGGGAACTTGCTTCAGATGGCGTTGAGGCCAATGTACTGATTTGGACAGCGCTGCGCCGCCCACCACCCATCGAACGCCAGACGGTAGGCGTATCGAGACGTTGCGCGTTTTGCTGCATGATCGCCTTAACCCGACGCTTGCTTATAATACGAATATAGGGCGAATCAGGCGACTGCGCGCTCGACTTGCGGCTTGCACTCGGGGGTTTTCCGCCAGATTCCTCCTCGGTGATATCCACCATCTGCCCGGGGGACGAAAGCAAATAGCCTGACTGATGATGCGGCGACGCTTGAGAGAGTGCGCTCACTTGTGAATTAATCGATGCATCTTCGTTCAATTGGCTGGTTAGTCCTATTGCATGCGCCAGCAAGCGTTCGTCTTCTGGCGTGCCGGGCGCCAGGCGGTCGGTCGGCTTGCGGTCGGTACGCATATAAACAGACTTGGGTGATGGCGAATCACCGTCATAGCCTGCCGCCGATTGCCCAAGTATGAGACGGGAAATGCCATCCATTTCATGGGCCCAGGAATGATCGAACAATAGGCGACGTTCGCGTCCGTCCATTTCCAGAGTCCATAGCCTGGCAAACAAAAGTAAATCATAATCAGACGTACGCGCTTTGATCAGCGCCGCCAATGATTTTTTCCCGTCTTCCGGTTGTTTTAGGTATTCCCTAACCAGACGCCGCATCGCCAGTGCGGCGATCAAGCCACTCGATTCACTGTCGGTCGTCGATTCGGAACCGAGAAGCGTGGCTAATTTTCCCAACACTTTAGAATCAGCATCGCGGAATTGACGCAGACGCTGATCGAGAATTTTAGTGCTTCGTGTTCCAGTCGTGCCGTGCTTTGCCATAACCTTTGCATGCACTCCGGTACGGAGTGATTTTCGGTGGGTTGCCGCTAAAAGGCCCAGATCTTTTTTTAAATCGCCTGCGACGAAGTCACGGGCAATAGGGATTGAACGTGCTAACAGGTTGAGAGAAAACACCGACTCGTGCACTCCAGTCGACCGGGGATGCTGCTGCGCTGATGACGTTGCGATTGTGTGGAGTATGTTGGACAGTTCATTGCGCTCGGCCCGACTATTTATGGTGCCGATCGTCTCTTTATTTGTTTTCTTTTCTCTCTTAGGAAAGAAGATATAGGGCTTGCCGAAAGCATTAAAGTCAGCGCGAACAACCGCGTTGTCAGGCATATTTTTGATCGCCTGATAAATAATCTCTGCATTTTTTGTTCCCTTAGTCGGACTAAGAGGCTTATAGGATGCGCCCTGATGATAAACGTGATCGCCGACAGATTGAATCAATTCGCGCGTAACAGTAGTAGCTTGCATAGTGACCTCATTGATAAATAAAAATGACTCAGGCTTTGATCATCTGCAAGGCGGCTTTCTCATTGTTGAAATCCGGGGTATCGCTTAAGCCATCTTCGTCCCACTCTTCCACGATACGGCTCGCATGGGCAAGAAAAGCATGAAATGTTTGCCGTAAAAAATCGATCGACAACCCCACCCCTGCATACTCACCAATCAGCATCACCACATCATCCGGATCGCGTAACGCAATCCGAATCGGCGCCACCCCAAACCACATCAGATTGGTACGCAAATAAGCTGCGTACCTCTGCTGTTTTTCTAGTACCGGAGTCTGCCCCAACGAGCAACTTAGCAACAAAGCGGACGAATCGGATTGCCAGCCAAGATGCAGCACAACCTGTTCGTCAAACTCAATGTCCCATTGATCCGTATCGTGCTGGAATATCGCCGAAATTTCAGGAACGGCAGGACCGATCTGCTGCATCAGATGTCGAAGATCGGACAAATTAGCAATCAACACGAACCCCTTCGATGAAAAAAACGCTTGCAAATGAAAGACGGTCTGGAATGTTTTTCCAAACACGAATCTTTGTATCAACAAGACAAAGGAGTTCCGCGAATAAACAGCGCAAGCACGCTTTATTGCAGAGATCAGAAAGAAAAATTTTGCAGACGACGACGTGCGATCGACGCACGTCGTGTTGCGAGCGTTAAGCGAATAGTTGTGCGAATTCAGTTGCAGCGTGTTGCCGATCTTCGGCCAAGTACACACTACTAATTGCGGCAACCAAGTTGGCACCTAACTGCACCAAGGGGCGGGAGTTATGCACGTTCATGCCACCGATGACGCAAATCGGCAGCGTAATCTCGGCCTTGGCGCGCGTGATGATGTCGGGTGCGGTAGAGACTTCATATTGTTTGACGCGGGAAGGATAGAAGCCACCGAAGGCCACATAGCTTGCGCCGGCAGCAGCCGATTGACGCGCGAGATCAAGGTCACCGTAGCAGGATGCGCCAACAATTTTATCTTTGCCCAGCAGGGTACGCACAGCCGCGACCGATGCATCGGTACCGCCAACATGAATGCCGTCCGCATCCAGCATGGCGCACAAGGCGAGATGATCATTGATGATAAAGGGCACGCGATAACGACGGCACAGCGCCAACAAGGTACGCGCTTGTTCCTGCTGCAAATCGTCATGCGCGGTCTTGTGACGATACTGTAAGAGAGAGGCGCCGCCGAGTAGTCCTTGCTCGGTGGCTGCCAGCAGTTTGTCGGTGTCGTCCCAATCGGGCGTAACGAGATACAGACCTTTCATTTTTTCTCCTGAATGCGGGATGGAATCAGCTGGCCGTCGGCGACTGCGTAGGCCTGCTCCAGACTATGTTGTGTGAAGACCTGCGCGGTATGCAAGGCCGACGCCATCGACTGCCCTTGCGCCAGACAGGCTGCAATCGCTGCGGCCAGCGTGCAACCCGAGCCGTGGAATTCGCCCGCCAGACGCGGCCATTGCCAACTGCGATGTTGAGTGTCGGTGAACCACTGATTCACGACGGTGTCGCCATCACCATGCCCGCCTTTGATTAGCAGATGCGGTGTGTCGCGCAGCAAATGGGCGCACTGCAGCGCCAGACCAATTGCGCCCTCACACAGCGCGGCCGCTTCGGGCAAATTCGGGGTAATGAGCGTCGCAAGACTGCGTAAGGGCTCGAGCATCTGCACGGCATTATCACGGGCGAGCGCATCGCCCTGGCCGCTGGCCAATACCGGATCGAGCACGACGGGCAAATCGGGATGGTGTGCGCGCAAACGATGAATGATGTCAGCGATGACGGCGACATTGTGGTGGCTACCGACGATACCGATCTTGATCGCAGCAATCGGCAGCTTGGCCATCAGGGCTTGCGCCTGCTGGCGTACGATGTCTGTCTCAACGGCATGCACCGCAAATACGCGATCATTGTCTTGCACGGTTAGCGTGGTGACGATGGGCAGCGCGTGCGCACCCATCGCGGCGATGGCTTCAATATCGGCCTGTATGCCGGCGCCGCCGCTGGGATCAAGCCCGGCGAACACCATCACGCAGGGACGCCGCAGGCTCATGTCGCGCGGCCGGCCATTGGTGAGGAGGGCGATGCAGCGAAACGCTTGGGAATGCGACCGGCGAGATAGGCTTCGCGACCGGCTTCGATGGCGAGCTTCATCGCGCGTGCCATGCGGATGGGATCACGCGCCCCGGCGATGGCCGTGTTCATGAGCACGCCGTCGCAACCCAACTCCATCGCAATGGCGGCATCCGATGCGGTGCCCACACCGGCGTCAACTAACACGGGCACCTTGGCCTGATCAATGATGAGCGACAGATTCCACGGATTGAGGATGCCCATGCCCGAGCCAATTAAGGAGGCCAGCGGCATGACGGCAACGCAGCCGATTTCTTCCAGCATTTTTGCCTGAATGGGATCATCACTGCAGTAGACCATCACATCAAAACCGTCTTTGACTAAGGTCTCGGCGGCCTTCAAGGTTTCGGGCATGTTGGGGAATAGGGTTTTTTCATCGCCCAGTACTTCGAGCTTAACCAGCTTGTGACCGTTTAATAATTCACGTGCCAGTTGCAGGGTGTAGACCGCGTCTTTGGCGTTGTAGCAGCCGGCGGTGTTGGGCAGGATGGTGTATTTCGACGGCGGGACGGCATCAAGCAGGCTTGGTGCGTTCGGGTCTTGTCCGATGTTGACGCGGCGGATGGCAACGGTGATGATTTCTGCGCCGCTGGCTTCGGTGGCGAGACGGGTTTCATCGAGGTCTTTGTATTTGCCGCTGCCGACCAGTAGACGGGAGCGGTAGGTTTTACCGGCGATGGTAAGGGTGTGGGTTGTGTCGGTCATGCTTTATTCCTTCGTTGCAGTTAAAGCCACGGGGTCCCAGCGCTCACCAAGACCCCGTGGCGTTAAACAGTTTTTTGCTACCAATCAGCCACCACCAATAGCGCGCACGATATCCACCGTGTCGCCCGCCGCGAACTGGCGCTCACGCCACAACGGTCGCGGCACTACTTCACGGTTGACGGCCACGGCAAGCGCCTGATTACTGAGTGCCAGCGCGTCGATCAAATCCTGCACGCACTGGCCAGCGTCGACGTTATGCGGGGCACCATTGAGTTCGATGGCAATCATCACTGCTTGCGATAAATTTCCGCGCCGTTTTTGACGAACTCAACGGCCTTGATCTCCATGCCTTTTTTCAGCGCGGCGATTTCGCTGAGGCCTTCTTTGGCTGCATAGTCACGCACTTCCTGCGTGATTTTCATGGAGCAGAAATGCGGACCACACATGGAGCAAAAATGCGCAACCTTGGCCGAGTCCTTTGGCAAGGTCTCATCGTGGAATTCACGCGCCTTGTCGGGGTCAAGACCAAGATTGAACTGATCTTGCCAACGGAATTCAAAACGCGCTTTGGATAGCGCGTTATCGCGGATCTGCGCACCGGGATGACCCTTGGCCAAATCAGCGGCATGCGCCGCAATTTTGTAGGTGATGATGCCGTCTTTGACGTCGACTTTATTAGGCAGACCCAGATGCTCTTTGGGCGTCACGTAGCACAGCATGGCAGTGCCGTACCAGCCGATCTGGGCCGCGCCAATTCCAGAGGTAATGTGGTCGTAACCCGGCGCGATGTCGGTGGTCAAAGGTCCGAGGGTGTAGAACGGCGCTTCGTGGCACTGCTCCAGTTGCAGGTCCATGTTTTCTTTAATCAGCTGCATCGGCACATGGCCAGGGCCTTCGATCATGACTTGGACATCATGCTTCCACGCGATTTGCGTGAGCTCACCCAAGGTTTTCAATTCGCCGAGTTGTGCTTCATCATTCGCGTCGTAAATCGATCCCGGACGCAGTCCATCGCCGAGCGAGAACGATACGTCATAGGCCTTCATGATTTCGCAGATGTCTTCGAAGTGCGTGTAGAGGAAGGATTCTTCATGATGCGCTAGGCACCACTTGGCCATGATCGAGCCGCCACGCGAGACAATGCCGGTCATACGCTTGGCTGTCATGGGCACATAGCGCAACAAGACGCCGGCGTGGATGGTGAAATAATCAACGCCCTGCTCGGCTTGTTCAATGAGCGTGTCGCGGAAGATTTCCCAGGTGAGGTCTTCGGCTTTACCGTTGACTTTTTCGAGCGCCTGATAAATCGGCACAGTCCCAATCGGCACCGGCGAATTGCGAATGATCCACTCGCGAGTTTCATGGATGTGCTTGCCGGTGGAGAGATCCATCACGGTGTCACCGCCCCAACGAATCGACCAGGTCATTTTTTCGACTTCTTCGCCAATCGAGGACGTGACCGCCGAGTTACCGATGTTGGCATTGATCTTGACTAAGAAATTGCGGCCAATGATCATCGGCTCTAATTCAGGGTGATTGATATTGGCCGGAATCACGGCGCGGCCACGCGCGACTTCGCTGCGTACGAATTCGGGTGTGATCTCGGCCGGAATCGACGCACCGAAGGACTGCCCCGGATGCTGACGCCCCATCAAATCAGCCAGCTTTTGGCCGTTGGGACCGGAGGCTTTCAAGCTCTCGATATATTCTTTGCGGTGCAGGTTTTCGCGGATGGCGATGTATTCCATCTCGGGCGTGATGATGCCAGCGCGCGCGTAGTGCATTTGCGAGACGTTTTTGCCGGCGAGCGCGCGGCGCGGCTTACGGTGCAGATTAAAGCGCAGCTCGGCCAGCTTGGCATCATTCAAGCGCTCAACACCGTAGGCAGAAGTCGGGCCGGCCAACGCTTCGGTATCGTTGCGCTCGGCAATCCAGCCCGCACGTATTGGCGCTAGTCCCGAACGGATATCAATGCTGACGCTGGGATCGGTGTACGGACCGGAGGTGTCGTAAATGAAGACCGGTGGATTTTTTTCGAAACCGAAAGACGCCGGCGTATCGCTCTGACTGACTTCGCGCATGGGCACTTGAATGTCCGGGCGCGAACCGGCGATGTAGACTTTGCGGGAATTCGGCAGCGGCTGGACGGCGGCCTCGTCCACGACGGCGGTGGCGGCTAAAAATTGTGGATTGGCGTTCATGGGCTTCCTTAGCGTGTCAGTGAGCGAAGGAAGCAGGCGGCAGAGAGACATCAACTCTGAACCACGCTTCCCTACGCTGGCATTATCCAGATCAGGTAAAGGGTATTTCTCACCCACTGACTTTAACAGCGGGACCCCTAGCGGTTGGCTACGCAGGACGTAGCGATTCGGATTATAGCGCCTGACGCAGCCGCCTGCGCTTTAGACAGCATTCTGTTCGGGTGATAGCCCCGCCTCTGCATTATTTTCAAACGGAAAAAAGTGCGCGACACCGGCCAGCGCAGGCAGCCGATTGTTTATTCGTTGAATGGGGAATAAGGTTTGATTAACTCCGCGTCAACACTTTTTACACGAGCGTGCGGCGTCGGCTTCTCCTCTCTTGACGAGGGATCGCGTGTCTGCACCGTCAATGCGCGGTGATAGAAACTCTGCGGCGGCGCTTCCCAAGGTTGAACGGCTTATAATGCTCGGTTTAGAAAAACAACCCCGTCACCGTCGAGAAACCATGGAATTAGCCAAGTCATTCGAGCCCGCAGAAATTGAGAAAATCTGGCGGTCCACCTGGGAAGAACGCGGTTATTACACCGCGACTCTGGACGCCGGCAAACCGGCCTTCAGTATTCAACTGCCGCCACCAAATGTGACGGGCACCTTGCATATGGGGCATGCGTTCAATCAGACCATCATGGACGGCCTGACGCGCTACTACCGTATGCGCGGTCACAATACGGCCTGGATACCTGGCACCGACCATGCCGGTATCGCAACGCAAATTGTGGTCGAGCGTCAGCTTGATGCACAAAAAATATCGCGCCACGATCTCGGCCGCGAAAAATTTTTGGAAAAAGTCTGGGAATGGAAAGAAAAATCCGGCTCGACCATTACCGGCCAGATGCGCCGCATGGGCGCCTCCACAGACTGGAGCCGCGAGTACTTCACGATGGACGACAAGATGTCGACCGCGGTTACGGAAGTGTTTGTACGACTCGTCGAGCAAGGCCTGATTTATCGCGGCAAGCGTCTCGTCAACTGGGATCCGGCGCTTGGCACTGCGGTGTCCGATCTGGAAGTGGTGTCGGAGGAAGAAGACGGCAGTATGTGGCATATCCGTTATCCGTTTGCCGATGGCAGTGGACACATGACGGTTGCCACCACCCGGCCCGAAACTTTGCTGGGCGATTTGGCAGTAGCGATTGACCCGACCGACGAGCGCTATGCGCATCTGGTAGGAAAAATGCTGAAGCTGCCGCTGACGGACAGAGAGATTCCCGTTATTGCCGACAGCTATGTCGACAAAGCCTTTGGCACCGGCTGCGTGAAGATCACGCCAGCGCATGATTTCAATGACTATGCAGTGGGACAGCGCCATCAGCTCGGCTTGCTCAGCATCCTGACGCTGGACGCAAAAATTAACGAGAACGCGCCAGCTGTGTATCAAGGAATGGACCGTTTCGCTGCCCGCAAACAAATCGTTGCCGATCTTGATGCCCAAGGCCTGCTGGATTTGGTCAAGCCGCATAAGTTGATGGTGCCGCGCGGCGACCGTACCGGCGTCGTCATTGAACCGATGCTGACAGACCAATGGTTTGTCGCGATGAGCGAGCCGGCACCGGAAGGCACGCATTTCCCCGGCAAATCAATTGCCGAAGTCGCGCTTGAAAAAGTCGCACAGGGTGAAATCAAATTCGTGCCGGACAACTGGAGCACGACCTACAACCAGTGGCTCAATAATATTCAAGACTGGTGCATTTCGCGTCAACTGTGGTGGGGCCATCAGATTCCGGCTTGGTATGGCGAAGACGGCAATTATTATGTCGCCCGCAATGAAGCAGAAGCTAAAGCCAAAGCTGTTGCCGCTGGCTACAATGGCACGCTGACGCGCGACGAAGACGTACTCGACACCTGGTTCTCTTCCGCATTGGTGCCGTTCTCAACTTTGGGCTGGCCGGAAGAAACACCGGACTACAAGATGTTCATGCCGTCGTCGGTGCTGGTCACGGGCTTCGACATTATTTTCTTCTGGGTCGCGCGGATGGTGATGATGACTTGCCACTTCACCGGCAAGGTACCGTTCGAGACGGTGTATGTGCACGGCCTGGTGCGCGACGCCAGCGGCCAGAAAATGTCCAAGTCCAAGGGCAATACGCTGGACCCGATTGATCTGATCGATGGCATCGCGCTCGATGATCTGGTAGCCAAGCGCACCGCCGGCCTGATGAACCCGAAGCAGGCGGCCAGCATCGAGAAAGCCACACGCAAGGAATTCGCCGCCGGCATCGCCGCCTATGGCACCGATGCTTTGCGCTTCACGATGGCCAGCTATGCATCACTCGGTCGCAATATCAATTTCGATCTGGGGCGCTGCGAAGGCTATCGCAATTTTTGCAACAAGCTCTGGAACGCGACCCGCTTTGTCTTGATGAATACACAGGACAAGGACTGCGGCTTGAAAGAGCACACGAAAGAAGAGTGTGCTACCAGCGGCTATCTGGATTTTTCGCAGGCCGATCGCTGGATCGTGTCGCTCTTGCAGCGCACCGAAGCGGAAGTCGAAAAAGGTTTTGCGGACTATCGCTTCGATAACATCGCCTCAGCGATCTATAAATTTATCTGGGACGAATACTGCGACTGGTATCTAGAAGTGGCCAAGGTACAGATTCAGCATGGCACTGAAGCGCAGCAGCGTGCGACCCGTCGTACTTTATTGCGCGTGCTGGAGACGGTGCTGCGTCTGGCGCATCCGGTCATTCCGTTTATCACCGAAGAGCTGTGGCAGACGGTGGCGCCACTCTCGGGCCGCAAGCTTAACCCGGCCGGTGACTCAATCATGATGCAAGCCTATCCCTTGCCGAATCTGCCCAAGATCGATGAACAATCCGAAGCCTGGATGACGGCCTTAAAGTCACTGACCGATGCTTGCCGTAATCTACGCGGCGAGATGCAATTGTCACCCGCACTCAAAGTGCCGCTGATTATTGAAGGTAATGACCAGGCGCTGCTAATGAGTTTTGTACCCTATCTGCAGGCGCTGGCCAAATTGTCGGAGGTGCAGGTGGTGGAAGCGTTGCCGGCCTCACCAGCGCCGGTGTCGGTTGTGGGGACGACGCGTTTGATGCTTAAGGTTGAGATCGATATTGGCGCTGAGCGTGAACGTCTGTCGAAAGAAATCGCGCGGATCGACGGCGAGATTATCAAAGCGCATGCCAAACTGGATAACGAAAGTTTTGTTGCGCGGGCACCCGCAGCGGTGGTCGCGCAGGAAAAAGAAAGGCTGGCGAATTTTTCTGATACGGTAGAAAAATTACGTGAGCAATTGGCGAAACTGAATTAAAAAAAATAAACTAACGGAGACATCATGCTGATAAAAATATTGTTGAGCATCGCCCTCACAACGAGCTTTACTGCAGCCGCTGTCGCTGCGGATGCGGCATCGCCAGTCGGCTTATGGAAAACCATCGATGATAAAACCGGCAAGCCAAAATCGCTGGTGCGGATTACGGAGGCGAACGGCGAGCTGCGCGGCACGGTAGAAAAACTTTTTCGCGAGCCAAGCGAAGAACAAAACCCCCTCTGCGACAAATGCACGGGCGACAAGAAAGACAAGCCTGTGATCGGTATGACGATCCTCACCGGCATGAAACCGGACGGCGACCACTTCGACGGCGGCATCATCATGGATCCCGCTAATGGCAAAACCTACAAGAGCAAAATGGAGCTCGACGACAACGGCAGGAAGCTGAAGGTCAGGGGTTATATCGGCGTACCGATGCTGGGCCGCACCCAAGTCTGGTTGCGGGAGCCGTAACGCGCCGCGCGGGACCTGGCCCGCGCTGGCTATACCGCATACCTGTGCGTACCTCGGGGCGCGCGATTGCTGACAAATTCGATTGATAGCCCCGGCAAAGTCAGACCCGAAAACGCCGTGACCCACCTCTGCCCGGGCTCGACCGGAAAGGGATTGGTCCAGCTACCGGTAGCGACCACGTCACCGGCGGCCAACGCAGGAAATTCAGGCTGCGCGCCTAACTGCCGGTGTAACTGCAACAGCGCATGCACCGGCGAGCCGAATACGTCGCAACCAAAGCCCGCCCCCCGCAAGGTAAAAATTTCGTCCCCGCTGCATGACAACGACACGCTGCCGGCTGCCAGCAGCGCCGGTAAGTTATGGCGCGCGACACGGGGCAATGGCGTGCGCTCGCCAATGATGAGCGTGCCATGCAAACCAAAGGCGGCAATTGCATCCGTCGCGTTGAACTTCCATCCCGGGTAGGGACAAACCGTAATTTCAACGCCGTGCGCCATCCAATCAATGCAGTCCACAATGGCGCTCAGATCGGCGTCCGGGGACGGCGTTTTACGCAGGCCGAACACAATTTCAGGTTCAATGCGCGGCTGCACTGCACCGGTGAGACTTTGTACGCCCATATTGTCCAGGGCGTAGCGCACGGTGCTCTCGAATAAAGGCGCCCATATCGGGCCGTGTAGGGCCTCGTCAGCACCAAAGCAGGACCAGACTTTACGGTTGGTGAAGTCGATTTTTTTTCCGGCCAGACGCTCGCCACGCGCACTGCGCAAGTCCATGATGCACTTGCTGATCAGGTAGGCGTCGTCGATAGAAAGGTCGCGTGCTGTTGAAAATGGCGGCAGTTGCTGCGACAACGCGCGCGCGTCGAGTAACTGGTGAGCGATGCGATTAGCATCAACAAAAGCGAGCATGGCGCTCCTTCAGCAGGTCAGGCTTGATCCCATAAATCGCCATTCGGACTGGTCTTGGGTGCCGCTACACCGAAATGCCGATAGGCAGTTGGGGTGGCGATGCGCCCACGCGGTGTACGCTGCAAAAAGCCTTGCTGAATCAAGTACGGCTCGAGCACGTCTTCAATGGTGTCGCGTTCTTCGCCGATGGCGGCGGCGAGGTTATCCAGTCCGACTGGCCCCCCGCCGAATTTAAACAATACCGCTTCGAGCAGCTTGCGATCCATCAAGTCAAACCCAACAGGATCAACATCCAGCATCACAAGTGCGGCATCCGCCATCGCTTTGGTGATATCGCCCTGGCCTTTGACTTCGGCGTAGTCGCGTACTCGGCGCAATAAGCGATTGGCAATACGGGGCGTGCCGCGACTGCGGCGGGCAATTTCTAATGCTCCATCGGCATCAATCGGCGCATGGAGCAATGCGGCGCTACGGGTGACGATGCGGGCGAGTTCGTCGGCGGTATAAAACTCTAGCCGCGAGACGATGCCGAAACGGTCGCGCAGCGGGTTGGTGAGCATGCCGGCGCGGGTGGTGGCGCCGACGAGTGTAAAGGGTTGAAGATCCAGCCGGACCGAGCGCGCCGCGGGTCCTTCGCCGATCATGATGTCGATCTGGTAGTCCTCGAGTGCGGGATAGAGAATTTCTTCAACGACAGGTGAGAGGCGATGGATTTCATCGATGAAGAGCACGTCGTTGGCTTCAAGATTGGTTAGTAGCGCGGCAAGGTCGCCGGCGCGCTCGAGTACCGGCCCCGAGGTCTGGCGCAGGTTAACGCCCATTTCGCGCGCGATGATGTGCGCCAGCGTGGTCTTGCCGAGTCCGGGCGGGCCGAACAATAGGGTGTGGTCGAGTGCTTCGCCGCGATTTTTGGCTGCAGTGATAAAAATTTCAAGCTGACCACGTATTTTTTCCTGGCCCACGTAATCGTCGAGCTTGTGGGGACGCAATGCGCGTTCGATCGCCTCTTCGTTGGGCGACACGGGTGTGGCCGCAATGATGCGTTGTTCGCTGAAATCGTCGGTCTGTATGCTCATCTCTGCATTGTAGCCTGCGCGGCGCGATGTCAAGCGCGCGAGAGTGCCTTCAGGGCCTGACGAATACCGTCAGAAACGCTGCTCCCTGCGGGTACTTGTTTCATTGCCAGCAGCGCTTCCTTATCGGAGTAGCCGAGTGCCAGCAAGGCATTGAGCACATCGTTGCTGCTGTCTTGGCTAACGATGCCGGCGGCCCCCAGATCGGCACCAATTTTTCCCTTGAGTTCGAGCAGCAGACGCTCGGCAGTTTTTTTGCCGATGCCGGGAATTTTGGTCAGGCGGGCGGACTCTTGCAAAGTAACGGCCTGCGACAAATCAGCGACAGACATGCCGGAGAGCAGCGACAAAGCCGTGCGGGCACCAACGCCACTGATTTTGATTAGCTGACGAAACAGTTCACGCTCTTGACTGTTGCCAAAACCATAGAGCAGATGGGCGTCTTCACGCACGGCGAGATGGGTAAGCAGGACGACTTGTTCACCCACCGCGGGCAGGTTGTAGAAGGTGCTCATGGGGACGCTGACTTCGTAGCCGATGCCGTGGCAATCGACCAGTAATTGCGTGGGATTTTTGTCGAGCAAGATGCCGGCGATGCGACCTATCATGATGATGACCCAGCAGTGGAATTGGCAGGATGATACCGCAGGCGAGGCCGCTTAAGCGATCAGGCGTCCGCCTTTGACGCGCAAGCCTTTTAATCCCATCGTTGGCGCGAACGTGGCCAGCGCCGCTAAGGCCGCACCGCTATGCGCATGGCAGATGGCCACGCCGAGCGCATCGGCTGCATCGGGGCCGGGCAATCCTTTCAACAGCAAGAGCCGCTGTACCATATCCTGGACCTGCGCTTTTTGCGCTTTGCCCTGCCCGACGACGGCTTTTTTGACTTGCAGCGCGGTGTACTCGTAAACGTCCAGGTCGGCGGCAACGAGTCCGCAGATGGCGGCACCGCGAGCCTGCCCGAGCAGTAAGGTCGATTGCGGATTAACGTTGGCAAATACTTTTTCGATCGCAGCGCACCCGGGCTGGTAGGCGCGAATGACTTCACCGACGCCGTTAAGGATGACTTTCAGCCGCGAGGGCAAGTCGCCATCGGGAATGCGGATGGTGCCTGACGCAATGTAGGTGAGCTTGTGACCGTCTTTGCGTATTACGCCAAAGCCGGTCACGCGCAAGCCGGGATCGATGCCGAGGATAATCATGTAGAGCAGGGCTTCATAAAGGTCGTGCCAGTAGGGGTTGCTGCGCTCGATGAGCGCGATTTTCCACGCACGCCGCCAAGCTTTCATTTGTTTTTCCCGCACGATAGCAGATTCGATCGCGTCGGACTGCTGGAACCAGACAAGTTGGTTGATTTGATATCGACTCGTGAAGCCGGGGACGAGTGCTGATTTGTGTTCGTAGACGCGCTTGATCAGGTCTCTAGTGACGCCGATGTAGAGGGTCCCATTTCTGCCGCTGGCCAACAGGTAGACATATGCCATCGTTTGAGTAAAGACAGGGGATCCCAGCGTCTTTTTTCGCACAACAGAAAATCCAATGCGCCTACAAGATCATCAATGCCTGAAATGCCGCACCCCTGTCAACGCCATCACCACACCCTGCTCATCGGCAGCATCAATGACTTCCTGATCTCGCATCGATCCGCCCGGCTGTATGACTGCAGTAGCGCCGGCAGCGACGACGACATCCAACCCGTCACGAAACGGAAAGAATGCATCGGACGCCACCGCAGAGCCGGCCAGCGCCAAGCCGGCGTTCTGCGCCTTGATGGAGGCGATTCGCGCCGAATCCACGCGACTCATCTGCCCGGCTCCGACACCGAGCGTCATCCCGTTGCCGCAGAAAACAATCGCATTAGATTTTACAAATTTTGCCACCCGCCACGCAAACATCATGTCCTGCAACTGCTGCGGCGTTGGCTGTTTTTTACTGACGATGTTGAGCTCAGAGACGGCGACGTTTTTGGTGTCTGGCGACTGCACCAGCAAGCCTCCACCGACCCGTTTGAAGTCGGTCGTGTTGGTCTCCCGTGCCAACGGAATTTCAAGCAAGCGTACGTTTTGTTTGGCCTCGAATATTTTGCGTGCTTCATCCGTGAATGCCGGTGCAATCAGCATCTCAACGAATTGTTTGGCAACAGCCTCTGCAGCCTTGACATCAAGTGTGCAGTTAAACGCAATGATGCCGCCAAAGGCTGAGGTCGGGTCCGTCTGCAACGCCTTGGCATAGGCTGCCAAAGCATCGTCACCCACTGCGACGCCACAAGGATTGGCGTGCTTGATGATGACGCACGCGTTGCCATCAAAGGTTTTGACGCACTCCCACGCTGCATCGGCGTCAGCGATGTTGTTGTAGGAGAGTTCTTTACCTTGCAGCTGACGGTAGTTGGCCAGCGCACCGTCGACTGGCGCGATGTCGCGATAAAAGGCAGCGGACTGATGCGGGTTTTCACCGTAGCGCATCTCTTGCACTTTTTCAAAATGCAGATTGAGGGTGTCCGGATAAGCGGAGCGGGTGGTGTGCTGCAAATCCGGGCCTAGCGCACTGAAATAATTAGTGATGGCGCCATCGTATTGCGCCGTATGCGCAAACACTTTTTTGGCGAGCGCAAAGCGCGTGGCGTAACTAACCTCACCGCCGGGCTGCATTTCAGCGAGTACGCGTGCATAGTCTGCCGGATCACACAGCACCACAACATCTTTGTGATTTTTTGCCGAGGAGCGCAACATGGCCGGGCCACCGATGTCGATGTTTTCGATCGCGTCTTCGAGGGAACACTGCGCTTTGGCCACGGTCTGCTGAAACGGATACAGATTGACCACCACCATGTCGATGGTTGCAATATCGTGCTCGGCCAGCGCTGCCATGTGGGCAGGAAAATCGCGCCGCGCCAGTATGCCGCCGTGCACCGTCGGATGCAAAGTCTTGACGCGACCATCAAGCATTTCGGGAAAGCCGGTGTAGTCGGCTACTTCAGTCACGTCCAAACCTTGCTCGGTCAGTAATTTGGCCGTGCCGCCAGTGGAAAGTAGCCGGATATGCATCGCCGCGAGCGCGCGGGCGAATTCGACCACGCCGGTTTTATCTGACACCGAAATCAGCGCTTGTTTGATCATGAATTTTTTACAAAAATAAAGGAGGGGATCGTTACAGAAGGCCGTGCTGCTGCAGTTTTTTACGCAAGGTGTTGCGATTGATGCCGAGCATCTCGGCGGCGTGCGACTGATTGCCTTCGGCACGGGACATCACGGCCTCAAGAATCGGCTTTTCCACGGTGAATACCACCATTTCGTAGACATTGGATGGCTGCTGCTCGCCCAAATCGCGAAAATATTTTTCGAGACTTTTCTTTACGACATCCTGGATATTGTCTTTACTCATAGCGAACGGATGGGGCTCAATGGGGTCTTGTCAGGCTGCCAGCTTTTCTGCGGCGAGTTCATATTGTAACCGCTCGCCAAACTTGGTTTGCGATTCAAAGAATGCGTCGACGGCGGCGCGTTGCGCATCGCAATCGTCGAGGCGGTTCATCTGTTGACGAAATGCCTCGCCCCCGACCAGGTCTTGCACATACCAACCGATGTGTTTGCGTGCAGTGCGCACGCCAAGATAGTGACCATAAAACGCGTAGTGTGCCTGCAGATGCTGCGACATCAAGCGGCGCACTTCTTCAATCGCCGGCGCTGGCAACAATTCACCGGTGCGCAGGTAATGATCGATCTCACGAAATATCCAGGGACGTCCTTGCGCTGCGCGCCCGATCATGATCGCATCAGCGCCGGTCTGATTGAGCACGGCGCGGGCTTTTTGCGGACTATCGATGTCGCCATTGGCGACTACGGGAATGGCCACCGCTGCCTTGACGGCTGCGATGGTGTCGTATTCGGCCAGACCACTGTAACCATCTGCGCGAGTGCGGCCGTGCAAGGTGAGCATGGCAATGCCGCTTTGTTCGGCAATGCGGGCAATGGTCAGCGCGTTTTTATGTTGACGATCCCAGCCGGTGCGGAATTTGAGCGTGACCGGCACATCCACTGCAGCGACTACGGCTTCGAGAATGGTGGCAACGAGTTGCTCATCTTGCAGCAGCGCCGAGCCACACCAGTTGTTGCAGACTTTTTTAACGGGACAACCCATGTTGATGTCAATAATTTGCGCGCCGCGCTGGACATTAAATTTGGCGGCTTCAGCCAACAAACCCGGATCGGCACCGGCGATCTGTACGGCCTTGGGTTCCATCTCGCCTTCGTGGTTAATTCGACGCGCACTTTTTTCGCTGGCCCAGACGCGCGGATTGGAAGCGGCCATTTCCGAGACCGCATAACCGGCGCCCAGCTCTTTGCACAATTGCCGATACGGCCGGTCCGTTACGCCAGCCATGGGCGCAACAAAGACGTTATTGCGGAGTTGATAGGGACCGAGTTGCATGCAGAGGAAAATTACCGAAGGAAAGGACGCTATTTTAGCCGGAATGATTTTCCAATGGCAGTTTGCACGGCCGGGTCAGATCTCGTCGAGCGCAGCCGCATCAAGGTGCGCAACATCGGCCCACTGCAGCACCGTCATCTGCGTGCCGTTCCAATGCAGGCGATTGATGGCGGCGTTTTTCATATCGAATTGTCGCTCAACCAATAAGTCCATCCCATACGCGGCGCGATACACGCAGTCGAGAACGCCACCATGCGAGACGATGATAATTTTTTCGTTGTCGTGACGTTGCGCCAACTCGGTTACGACAGCCACGGCGCGCGCCGAAAACTCATGCAGGGTTTCCGCTTGACGCTCGCCGGCAGGAAAGCGTGCATGCAGTTCACGTGCCTGCCACTGCGCGAAGGCTTGAGGAAAATGGCCGTCAATGTCGTCATACAACAAGCCTTCAAACGCACCGTAACAGCGTTCGCGTAAACGGGCATCGATGCTGACTGTGATCTGATGACGGTCGGCCACCGCTTGCGCGGTATCGCGTGCGCGCTGCAAATCACTGGCATAAATTGCTGTAGGTTTTTCAGACGAGAGCGCAAGAGCAAGCGCACTCGCTTGACGGTGACCAAGCTCATTGAGGGCAATATCCCAATGCCCTTGCAGACGCCGCACTCGGTTCCAGTCAGTCTCGCCGTGGCGGATCAAAATAATGTCGGTCATCGTGTTTGCAAACTACGCAGTACAGTGGGGTTCAGTGAATACAATCCGGTCACGCTGGCCTCCGCCAAGATATGTGCTGCCATCGCCGCACGCACCTGCGGACCGGTGAAGTGTCCGTGCACCTCAAGGCGTGGGACCTTGAGCGCGTAGAGCGTGAAAACATAGTGATGCGGGATGCTGTCATTCCATGGCGGACAAGGGCCGTCGTAACCAAAATAATTGCCGGACATTTTGTCGTCACCGGCAAACCATCCGGTAAAGTCATTCAACCCCTGCCGGGCGCCATTGGCGAGATCTGGACCGGGCTTGCCGCGAGGGGTAATGGCGTCGCTGTATTCGCCTTCGATAATCATGGGAATGCCGGGCAGCAGATCGATCAGGACCCAATGATAAAAATCGACTCGCGGCAAATCGGCGGGGATCAGGCGACCGGCCTGATTGACGTCGTCGCCCCGTGAGGGCACATCATGATCGTGACAGATCAAGGCAAGCGATTGTGTGCCGTGCGGCAGATCGCTCCAACCGAAATGCGGATTGCGATTGCTCGATAAAGCCACATGGCTGCCAGGGTCGGTCACGCCAAAGGCACATTCACCGGGGATGAGCCCATGATCTTTGAACGAATCACTCCAGAATTGCATGCGCGTCTCCTTGAAGTCGATAGCTAAGAAGCCGGCGAAACTTGCAACCAGAACGTCACCGGCCCGTCATTGACCAGCGCTACCTGCATGTCTGCACCGAAGCGCCCGGTCTCCACCACAGGATGCCGACTTTTCGCCTGCGCGACAAAGCGATCAAACAAAGTGTGCGCAAGGTCGGGCGGCGCTGCCGGCGTGAAAGAAGGGCGTGTGCCAGACCGGGTATCGGCGGCCAGTGTGAACTGCGGCACGAGCAATAAACCACCGTCAACTTGCGCAATATTCCAATTCATTTTGCCCGCAGCGTCGGCAAATACGCGGTAGCCAAGCAGTTTGCTTAGCAAGGCATCGGCTTGGGCATCGGTATCGCCCTTCTGGGCACACAGCAACACTAACAGCCCTCGCTGTATGCGACCCACACAGAGGCCATCAACATGGACGGCAGCTTCGCTGACGCGTTGCAGGAGCCCGATCAAGACAAGGTGACTCGCGCAAATTTACGTTTGCCGACCTGGACCACAAAGCAACCTGCCGCGACTTTCAATCCTTTGTCCGTGACCGGCGCACCATCGATTCGCACGCCACCCTGCTCGACCATACGCAAGGCATCCGAAGAAGACGGGCACAGATTGGCAAGCTTGAGCAACTGCCCGATTCCTAGCGGCGCACCGGCGAGGGCGACCTCGGGGACGTCATCCGGAATGCCGCCGCGGGCGCGGTTGTTGAAGTCGGCTAGTGCATCCACGGCTGCCTGCTCGGAATGAAAACGGGTCACGATTTCCTGGCCGAGCAACACTTTGATGTCGCGCGGGTTGCGGCCTGCTTCGACCTCGGCTTTGAATTGCGCAATCTCGGCCATGCTGCGAAACGACAGTAGCTCGTAATAGCGCCACATCATGACGTCGGAAATACTCATGAGCTTGGCAAACATGGTGTTGGCCGGCTCGGTAATGCCGATGTAGTTGCCCTTGGATTTGGACATTTTTTCCACGCCATCGAGCCCTTCGAGCAGCGGCATGGTGAGGATGCATTGCGGCGATTGTCCGTAGTCTTTCTGTAATTCACGACCTACTAGCAAATTAAACTTTTGGTCGGTACCGCCGATTTCGAGGTCAGATTTGAGCGCAACGGAGTCATAACCCTGCATCAACGGGTATAAGAGCTCATGCACCGAGATTGGCGTGCCAGCCTTAAATCGCTTGGTGAAATCTTCGCGTTCGAGAATGCGCGCCACCGTGTAGCGGGCCGAGAGCTGGATCATGCCGCGCGCGCCGAGCGGGTCGCACCATTCGGAGTTGTAACGGATTTCGGTACGGGCTGGGTCAAGCACCAGACTGGCCTGCGCAAAATAGGTCTTGGCGTTGGCTTCGATCTGTTCGCGCGTCAAGGGCGGCCGCGTGACATTACGCCCCGATGGGTCGCCAATCATTGAGGTGAAGTCGCCAATGAGAAAGATCACGGTGTGGCCCAGATCTTGCAATTGACGCATCTTGTTGAGAACAACAGTGTGACCCAAATGCAAATCGGGCGCCGTCGGGTCTAGCCCGAGTTTGATGCGCAGGGGCGTGCCCGTGCGCTCGGAGGCGGCAAGTTTTTGCGCGAACTCGGCTTCGATCAGGAGCTCCTCGGCGCCGCGTTTAATAACGGCAAGGGCAGCCTCTACCGCCTCAGAAAGAGGCGCCGCTGTCGCACTTGCACCAGATTGGCTCGCAACGGCTTTATTCGATGAAGAATGGACGTCCATAAATTTTTATATTTGCAAGAAAAAACCGCAATCCGCGTCTGTTATACTGCGGGCTCCGTTTTTTTGCTTAGAGTGAAACAGCCGGGCCTATTGTATTGCCCGCCGAAAAACGCCAAATTCTAGCCTATTGCATGCGCATCAAAGACAAATTACTTCAAGCAGGGTCCGCCGCATGGTCGGCAATCCGTGCATCCCGTAAAACACGGGTCATCTCTGCCTCCGCGCTGGGGCTGACTTTTATCGCCTTTGGCGCAGCAGGCGTAGCGCCCTTACCGGATGCCGCCGATCTGCCCGTGACGATGTTGGTCGAAGAGCTAGCCGTGCCCGATCTGGCCACGCAGATTGCCAGCCTCAACCCCGCATCCCATCAGTTTGTTAGCGAAGAGCGCGTGCGCGCCGGCGATAGTCTGGCCGCCTTGCTTGACCGGCTCGGTGTCGACGACGCGCAAGCGGCGGCATTTATCAAGTCTGATCCTGCTGCGCGCGCCATGCTCAAGCTGCGACCAGGTCGCCGGGTGCAGGCGACCGTGACCGCAGGGGGCAAACTGCTCTCTGCCAGCACACTTACGCCAGAAGGCAACGAGCACGCTAGAAAACTGGTCATTACTCGCACCAACGAGGGCTTCGCTGCGCAAGAGCTCGACACCGCGCTGGAACGGCGCACCGAAATGCGCTCGGGCGAAATCCGCTCTTCGCTGTTTGCTGCCACCGACGCGGCGCAAGTGCCGGATGCGGTGGCCACCCAGATCGTAGAGATGTTCTCCACCGATATCGACTTCGGCTCCGACTTGCGACGTGGCGACCGCTTCAATGTGGTGTATGAAAGCTTTTGGCTGGGCGGCGAATTAATCCGCAGCGGCCGGGTGTTAGCTGCTGAATTTCGCAATGCCGGCAAGGTCTCGCAAGCAGTCTGGTTTGCCCAACCGGGCAGCACTGAGGGAGGCTATTACGACCCTGCAGGCCGCTCGCTCAAGAAAGCCTTTCTCAAATCACCGCTTGAGTTTTCGCGCGTGACCTCTGGCTTTGCGATGCGACTACATCCAATCTCGGGGCTTTGGAAGCAACACAGGGGTATTGATTTTGCAGCGCCGACCGGCACCCCCATCCGCGCCGCTGGCGATGGCGTCGTGGATTTTGCGGGACCCCAGGGTGGCTACGGCAATATGGTGGTGCTCCAGCATGGGAATGTCTATTCGACTGCCTATGCGCACATGAGCCGACTCGTGGCCGGCTTACGCCGCGGCGCGCGGGTCGTGCAGGGTCAAGTGATCGGTTTTGTCGGCACTACTGGCTGGTCGACTGGGCCACATTTGCATTATGAATTTAGAGTCAACAACGACGCGCGTGACCCGCGCTCGATTGCCTCGCCCCAAGTCGCGGCATTGGCCGGCGTCGATCTGCAGCGCTTCCACGTAGTCACCGCTGAGATGGCGCACCGCTTCGTACTGCTCAGACCGCAAGACGTGCAAGTCGCATCGCGCTAAGCGCTGCAGCCCGATCAGGACGGCGCTGCGCTCACCGATCCCGCTCCTGATCCTCCCATGTCCCAGTCCCCTTTCTATATCGGCCTGATGTCGGGCACCAGTCTCGACGGTGTCGATGGGGTACTCACTTCCTTTTCCGGCCAGCAGCAAATGGCCACAGTGCCCTTTCCTGCCGCGCTCAAGCACGAGCTGATGGCCTTGCAGTCAGCCGGCCCCAATGAAATTCACCGTGAAGCGATGGCTGCCAACGCGCTCGTTGCCCTTTACGCAGCCTGCGTGCACGCGCTGCTCCACTCCGCCCGTATTAGTGCTGCACAGGTCCGTGCAATCGGCGCACATGGACAGACGATTCGTCATCTGCCCGCCAGCGGCTACACGCGCCAGATCAATAATCCTGCGCTGCTGGCAGAGCTGACCGGCATTGATGTGATTGCCGATTTTCGCAGCAGAGACGTGGCCGCCGGTGGCCAAGGTGCCCCGTTGGTACCTGCCTTTCATCAGGCTGTCTTTGGCAGCAACACCGAAACCCGGGTGGTGGCCAATATCGGTGGCATCAGCAATATCAGTATTTTGAAATCCGACGGCAGCGTGACGGGGTTCGATACGGGTCCGGGCAATCTGCTCATGGACGGCTGGATCGCCCAGCATCAGGGCGCCGCATTTGATGAGGACGGCCGCTGGGCTGCCAGCGGCACACCTGACGCTGCCCTGCTGCAGGCGCTATTGGCAGAGCCATTTTTGGCTCTGCCACCACCCAAAAGTACTGGGCGCGACCTGTTTCATGCGCAATGGCTTGCAGCAAAGCTGCAGAACTTACCCGCGCTGCGTGCTGAGGATGTGCAGGCAACGCTGACTGCCTTTACCGCCACCTCGCTGGCTGACGCCATCAGGCGCAGCGCCGCGGACGCAGCGGGGGTCTATGTGTGTGGCGGCGGTGCGCGCAACACCTACCTAATGCGCTTGCTACAAGAGGCCTTAACGATGCCGGTGGCCCGAACGGATGCGCTTGGTGTGGCATCAGGTGCCGTCGAGGGACTGGCCTTTGCGTGGTTGGCAGCACGTTTTTGTGACAGATTACCGGGCAATCTGCCGGCCGTCACAGGGGCACGCGGCAGCCGCATTCTGGGCGCGCTTTATCCGGCCTGAGAAGGCTTATTACTGCTTCATCACCTCTTGGGTATCTTGGATATTCTGCAGAGCGGATTTTGAAAGCAAAAAAGCGCGGAATACTCCGCGCTTTTTTTTAATGCGACAACCTGGGTGATCGGTATCAGGCAGTGAAGGATGACCCGCAACCGCAAGTTGTGGTGGCGTTCGGGTTTTTGATGACAAACTGCGCGCCTTCGAGGTCATCTTTGTAATCGATCTCGGCACCGACCAGATACTGGTAGCTCATCGAGTCGACCAGTAGCTGCACACCGTTTTTATCCATCGTGGTGTCGTCTTCATTGACGATTTCGTCGAAGGTGAAGCCGTACTGGAAACCGGAGCAGCCGCCACCCTGCACAAAGACGCGAAGCTTGAGATCCGGATTACCCTCTTCCTCAATCAGCTGGGCAACTTTATTGGCCGCGCTATCGGTAAAGAGAATCGGGGATGGCATTTCTGTGATTGCGTTCATGTCACGCTCCTACTAAATAAAACAACAAAGATGAAGTATAGCCGCTCGCTACTTTTTTCGCTGAGACCAGACGCTCAGACTAATTTCAGCAACGGCCCCTGATCTGCCACCTCAGCCGGTGCGTTCCGATGACAAAGTTGGCCGGATACGGTCGCGCCAGCCTGCATTGCCAGCGAAACATAATGAATAGCACCTATTATGCGCGCTTGCGACTGTATTTCAACCTTGTTGGCTACATGGAGATCGCCAATGACCTCGCCAGCGACCACAACCCTGCCCACCGTAACGCAGCCTTCAATCCGCCCCTTTGGGGACACAACCAGATAGCCCGCCCCGGCCGGCTCGGCGCAGACATTGCCCCGCACGATCCCGTCGACCCGTAAACCGCCGCCAAACAACACGTTGCCCTCGACCCGGCAAGATTGCCCAATGATGCTCTCGACGCTGAGTTGCAATTTCTCGCCAACCATGAATGCCCTTCCCAGATGGAGGAGGCCGGGCCGCCTGCAAAACTGATTGCGGCAGCGCCGGCGAGGCAGTCAATTTTGCTCGCATCGGGCACAAATTCGCGCACAGTATGGGACTTGCTTGCGTCGCCGCAAGCGTGACAAACAACCGCCGCAGGGCAAGGCTTCGCAGCGACTACGGCATCACCGGCACATGCCGCAAGCCGGTGGTTTCATCCAGACCGAACATCAGATTCATGCACTGCACCCCCTGCCCTGCAGCACCTTTGACGAGATTGTCTTCGACCACCAAAATCACCAGCTGCTCACTACCGGCAGGACGATGCAGCGCAATCCGCAGCATGTTGGAAGCGCGGACGGAGCGGGTCTCAGGGTGGCTGCCAGGTGGCATCACGTCAACAAAAGGCGCGTCCCGATAGTGGGCTTCGAACAGCGCCTGAAAATCGGTGGCGCGTGCCTCGGGCAGTATCTGCGCATAGAGCGTTGAATGAATACCGCGAATCATCGGCACCAGATGCGGCACAAAGGTTAGCCCGATCTTGCGTCCTGCGATCGCTTCGAGACCCTGCACGGTCTCAGGTAAGTGACGATGACCTTTGACGCCGTAAGCTTTGAAATTGTCGGCGGCTTCGGCCAGAAGCGTCGGTATCTCGGCCTTGCGACCCGCACCGGAGACGCCCGATTTGCAGTCAGCAATCAGCGCTGCTTCATTCACCAAGGGCGCACCTTGCGCTAGCAACGGCGCCAGACCTAATTGCATCGAGGTCGGATAGCAGCCGGGCAGCCCGATCAAGCGGGCCTGACGAATCGCGTCGCGGTTCACTTCGGGCAAACCATAGACGGCCTCGGCCAGCAGATCGGGGCAGCTATGCGGCATCCCATACCATTGCTCGAACAGGGCGATATCTTTCAGGCGAAAGTCAGCAGCCAGATCGATGACCTTAACGCCTGCGGCCAAGAGCTCGCCCGCCTGCGCCATCGCCACACCGTGGGGCGTCGCAAAGAAGACCACATCGCATTGATCGAGCCGCGCTTTTTCCGGCGCAGAAAACGCCAAGGACACATGCCCGCGCAGCGACGGAAACATCTCGGCGACCGGCATGCCGTCTTCTTTGCGCGAGGTAATCGCGGTTAGTTGCGCCTGCGGATGCGCTGCCAAAATGCGCAGCAATTCGACGCCCGTGTAGCCGGTGCCGCCAACAATGCCTATTTTGATCATCTGTATTTCCTTCGCTCACAAAAAAGCCGCCAGGCGCAAACCCGGCGGCTTTGACTCGGTTGAATCCGCGGATTAACGCTTCGAGAATTGCTTTGCGCGACGTGCTTTGCGCAGACCGACTTTTTTACGTTCGACTTCACGCGCATCGCGCGTAACAAAACCGGCTTTCGACAGTTCTGGCTTCAAGCTTGCATCGTAATCGATCAGCGCGCGGGTGATGCCGTGACGCACCGCGCCTGCCTGACCGGACTCGCCGCCGCCATGCACATTGACCATGATGTCAAAGCGTTCGACGTTGTTAGTGAGTTCGAGTGGTTGGCGAATGACCATCAAGCCGGTTTCGCGGGAAAAATAATCGTTAGCGGCTTTGCCGTTAACAGTAATCTTGCCGGTGCCGACCTTGATGAAAACACGGGCCACTGCACTTTTGCGACGGCCGGTTCCGTAGTTGTAGTTACCGATCATGTCTGTTCCTTAGAATTCGAGAGCCTTGGGCTGCTGCGCGGCGTGCGGATGGGTGCCATCTGCATAGACCTTCAGCTTCTTGATCATCGCGTAACCGAGCGGGCCTTTGGGCAGCATGCCCTTGACTGCTTTTTCGAGTGCACGACCAGGAAAACGCTCTTGCATTTTCTTGAAATTGGTTTCGTAAATGCCGCCCGGATAACCGGAGTGACGGAAATACGTACGGTCAGTAGCTTTGCTGCCGGTGACACGCAGTTTGCCTGCGTTCACAACAACAATGAAGTCGCCCGTGTCAACGTGCGGGGTGAACTCTGGCTTATGCTTGCCGCGTAGTCGGCGTGCCACTTCGCTGGCAACACGTCCGAGGACTTTGTCCGTCGCGTCAATCACGAACCAGTCGCGCTTGACCTCGTGGCCTTTGGCGGAGAAGGTTTTCATGATGAATCCTAAAAAATTACGGTAAATGGTGGTTCCGCCCGCTATGCCCTTGCTTCCTCGTACCGGGAAGTCGATGCGACACGATGAACAGACGCTGCCTTATTTTCCCCATGAGTAAACCGGGGAACCGGCGATTATAAGGTTTTCAATGAGTTGGCGTCAAATTTATGCGCAGCGCGCCCACTGCAGGCTTGTCTCTATGAAAATAGTTTGCCCCTTACGACGCTGCCGCATCCGACATCTCGCGGATTGAGACGCGGGCCGCTTTACAATAATGCCTGTCCTTCAACTTCAACACGATAAACATCATGGAATGCACCGTACGCTGGACCGGCTTGTCCGGCATGACCTTTGTTGCAGAAACCGGCTCCGGCCATTTAGTCACGATGGATGGCGCGCCGGAAGGCGGGGGGCGCAATCTTGCGCCGCGCCCCATGGAAGTCGTACTGGCAGGCACCGGCGGCTGCACCGCCTATGATGTGGTGGTCATCCTGCGCAAAAGCGGCCAGGACATTCGCGGCTGCGACCTGACTTTAACGTCCGAGCGCGCCGAAAAAGACCCCAAAGTCTTCACCAAAGTGCATTTTCATTTCACCGTTCGCGGCCGCAATATGAAAGCCAATCTAGTCGAACGTGCCATCAAGCTATCGCACGAAAAGTATTGCTCAGCGTCGATCATGATGGAAAAAACTGCCACGCTCAGTCATTCATTCGAGATCATTGACGACGCCGCTGAGCCGGATCAGGCCGCGATCTCATAGCCCCTCGCCGCACGGGCCTAGCGACCACCACTATATATAGTAGGCCGTTGTCGTCATCACGGTCGACATCGCCTGCATAGTCACGCGGACCGGTAACGGCACGTCTGCTGCACCCAGCGCACGCGCGGCGGCACCATGCGCCACTTCATCGTCACGCATCTGCGTCACGATCGCTCGTGATCGCACATCGCCTACCGGCAAGGCCTGCAAGTGCGCATCTAGATGCGCCTCAACCTGACGCTCCGTCTCAACAACAAACCCCAGGCTCGTCGCATCACCAAGTTTGGCGGCCATCGCACCTAACAGATAGGAACCCGCGTACCACAGCGGATTCAGCACACTAGGGCGGGCACCGAGCTCCGCGAGCCGTTCGGCCGTCCAGGCCAGATGATCCATCTCCTCCTGCCCTGCCAATGCAAACTGTTGCTTTGTAGCATCAGAACGCGCAAAGCGGCTTTGCGCTTCATACAAGGCCTGCGCGCACACCTCTCCCACATGATTCACTCGCATAAGGCCCGCGCTCTGCCGGCGATCTTGCTCGATCAACGAACCGACAGGGAGCGAAGAGGCTGGATTGGGGCGGTGCGCGGTACTAACGCCAGAAATCACCCGAAGACTTCGATCAAAAGCGGCAATAAACGTGTCCGTGAGCATATTTTGGTGTTTTTTTAGTAATTAAATAGTCATTGTGTTGTAACAATACGACGTATTCTTGCTAAAGTTTCTAGGATTAAAGAATTAACTTTGCCCTGGAGACATAGTTTTGCTTCAATGCAAGCTGACTTCTTGATCCCATGGTCTTGAGGCTCGATCCTAGCAGCGAGTCCGGTTTCGGTTATCGCTTGGCAAAGACGAAATTTTAGCATCACAACATTTTGGAGATTAATTGATGAAAAAGACTCAATTCGCACTGGCCGCACTGGCTCTGGTAGCTTCGACCGCAGCCGTGGCTGATGGCGTAACCGTATATGGCACCATTGACGCATCCATGGCTAAGGGCAGCTCCAGCGAGACCGTGTTCTCCGGCGCTGGCCAAATGGGCACCTCGGTTTTCGGCATGAGAGGCTCGGAAGATCTGGGCGGCGGTCTGAGCGCCAACTTCAACCTAGAAGGGGGTATCAACGCTGGTAACGGTAACATCGACAACGGCGGCCCTGGCGGCTCGACCGGTCTGTTTACCCGTTTTGCTAACGCAGGCCTTTCCGGCGGCTTTGGCTCGGTCACCGGCGGTCTGCAACTGTCCCCATTCATCCTTTCCTACGTCACCAGCCTGGGTCTGGCCGGTAACAACTTCCTGGTTCCAACCCTGGTCAATGCTGGCGCAGCTGACGGCGGCGGCGCGGGCGTCGGCGCAACGGGCGGCTTTTTCATTCCTAACGCTATCAGCTACACCTCGCCAGACCTCGGTGGCGCAACAGTTAGCCTGATGACCGCAACCGGCAACGGCTCGGATCTGAACAAGTACACCGGTGCAAATGTTCGCGCTAACTTCGGCGATCTGTACCTGACCATTGGCTACGCTGACCGCAAAAACTCCTACCAGAACACCGTACTCGGTGGCGCCTACAGCATGGGCGCGCTGAAAGTTGCCGCCAGCTACATCATGGGCAGCCCAGCCGCAGCGACCAAAGACATCAACACCTACACCGTGGGTGCTTCGTTTGCCATCGACGCAGCTAACACGATTGGTCTGAACTACTCGAAAAACAACGCTGCGCAAGCTGCCAGCATTGTCAACGTGACCGCTTCGCACGCTCTGTCGAAAGCAACCTCGCTGTACGCGTTCTACAACAACACCAAGAACAGCGCGCTGTCGTCGTATTACAACACCTCAGGCGACAACGCCTATGGTATCGGCATCACCAAAAACTTCTAATCCAACGTCGGTCTTGTACCGATTGGTTTAAAAGTCGCTGCACAAAAAAGCCACTCTCCGGAGTGGCTTTTTTTATGGTCCGACGCAACCGAGCAAGGCTGACATTCGATTCCGATTCAACTCGCTACGGGTCCGTATTGCATCTCGCCGTTACCAAACGACCAGTTCTCTTTCGATACTTCAATCAGACTGATAAACACATCTTCTTTACGCACCTTGAGCTCGGCCGACAAATCCTCGGCAATCCGTTTGTAGAATTTTTTCTTCAGCTCGGTGGTGCGTCCCGCATTTAACGTCACTTGGATAAATATTATTCCGGGCGAATATTCAATCCCTAAATAGCTGGCGGGGATGTTGATTTCCGTCGCCTCATGGGTAGTGATGATTTGAAATTTATCATCGATCGGCACAGCAATTTCCGATAGCATGACGCGATAAACAATCTCACCGACTGCGCGGCCGAAGCCTTCCGGGTGCCCTTTGGCAAGGTCAATTCTAACGAGTGGCATACGTTTCCTTTTTAAACAAAAAAACTAAACAGCGCAGCAGAATACCTGAAGCATCAGGTGCCTACCCTGCCAATCTATTCCAAGGCGGCACAGCACAAAAATAGAGGTCTATAATATTCGGGTGATTGTTCAATCTGACCGCCACCAGGAGACCACTATGAAATCTTCGCTGCTCATCCTTACCGCCGCACTTGGCTTTGGCTGGTGTCAACTTGCCTCGGCCGAGGCCAAAGAAGAACCGAAAACTAGCGTCAAATCCGCCGACAGCGGTGCCGTGACACAAATGTCCGACGTTCCGATCATGCAGGAGCAAGGCAAGCGTATGGCTGCGCTGATGGAAAAAATCAAGGAAGTTACCGATCCGGCTGAGCGCAAACGCCTGCTTGCCGAAGCGGTGTGTCCGCAATAAGTGGCACTAAGTGGCACTAAGTGGCACGAGCAACCAACGCAAGCTCGACATCCACCGCAGCCGATTTGCGTTGTATCGCTGTCCTAGCGCTGACCCGTGTAGCCATCGTTTAGCGTCCCCAGAAAACTGACTAAGTCATCAATCTCGCTTTCAGAGAGCGCGGGCTTGTCGCCACGCTTGCGATCATAGGGCGCTTCACCAACGTTGACGTTGGCATGAAAACGGCGCGGCATATCATTAAATTTTTCCACGCGGCCCTTTGCACCACGCGGGTACCACTCCTCGGGATGGGTATCGCGTCTCAGATAAAAAGCGACCGCCTCGCGCAAACTGGTGAGCTGCCCGTTATGAAAAAATACCTGCCGGGTGGCGACATTGCGCAAAGTCGGTACTTTGAATTTTCCGCACTCGCTATCCTGCGTGGCGCGAACACCAAGGCCCGCCCGGCATAAGCCAAGATCGACATACGCCCCATCCGCATTGGCAGCGATCGCCGGATTACGTGGCACGCCCAATCCGTCATAGGTAAAGTCGGTGAAGAGCGGCGCCCCCCCCTCTTCACTGCGCGCGCTTGGATGGCAGGCGGCGCAATTTGCTTTTTTTGTATCATTAAATAAAGTCAAACCACGCGTCTCGGCCGCACTCAGCGCAACACGTCCCGCCAGATAGGCATCGTATTTTGAATCAAATGGCGCAAACTTCGGGTCTTTTAATTGGTACTCTTCCAAGGCAAAAACCAATTTGCCAAACGCCTGCTCCGCATCATCCAGACTGTGTGCACCAAACACCTGACGGAACTGGGCTGCATACGACGCCTTGCGCAACTTTTCCACCACCGCGGTGCGGGTCAGGTTAGCCATCTCATTGGCCGCTAACAGCGGCCGTTCGGCCTGCGCGGCCAAACTCGCAGCGCTGCCATCGTGATTAAAGCCACCCGATGCCGTACCCTCGGCATCAAACGAAAAAGCGGGCGTCGTCGCAAGGTAGCGCAAAGACGGTACCGCGCGCGTGCCAGGCTGATCCAGCGCCGGACCGCCGAGCTGCACAGCCAGCGCATTCGGCTGTGCATGCGCATGCGCGGGAGAGTGGCACGTGGCGCAAGACTGCTTGCCACTCGCCGATAAAGAAGGGTCATGAAAAAGCAGCGCGCCAATCGCAGCCGCATCTAGCTCTGCGGCGATCTCCATGGCTTTCTTATCCGGTTTGCCACAGGCGGTCAGCAAAAATGCAGCGGCACACAACATCGCGCACAATCGTCGATAGGATGAAAGATGGGATTGCTGATTCACGACGGGTTTTGCTTTCTAAGCATATTGAATCAGGTTAAAAACCAATTTTAACAAGGACCACGTTTCAATGTTCAAGGTCGCCCCGGCTGCCTAATGCTTGACTAATCAATATCCCCAGAAGCCGTCACCGTCACAATGCTGTCTATAATCGTGACCAACATGAAACTGACTGCGCCTATGACACGTCCGACCATTTGTCGCCTAATCGCTCTACTGGCCGCGGGCTTTGTCTCAGCGGCACAGGCGCAATCTGCCGATCCGATCCGCATCTCGCCAGATCAACTCGCCAAAGCCGGCGTCGTATTTGCCGCCGTCAAACCAGCCAGCGCTGCCGGCGTGGGTGTCCGACTGGCAGGTAGCGTCGTCTATCCGCCAAATCGCATCGAGATTGTCAGTGCGCCAGCCGCCGGCGTCGTGCAAGCGGTGCTTGTCAACAGCCTCGAGAACGTCAAGGCTATGCAAGCGCTGGCGCGGCTGCATAGCCCGCAGCTGCTTGAATGGCAACGTGATTACGTGCAACTGGCTGCGCAACTTGAGCTGGCCAACAAAAAAACCGAGCGCGACGAGAATCTTTTCAAAGAAGGCATCATCGCCGCCAGTCGCCTGCAAGACACCCGTAACCAACTCGCCCAAGCCCAGGTCGCAGTGCAGGAGCGCGCGCAAATGCTCAAGCTTGCCGGCATGCGGCAAGCCGCCATTGCTACATTGGCCAGCCAGCACGGGCTCAATCCCGTTATCGATATCCAAACGCCGCGTGGCGGTACCGTACTCGAATTAATGGTGGCACCCGGCCAGCGCGTCGAAGCAGGCGCACCCTTGGTCAAGCTTGCCCGGGCCGGTGAGCTGTGGCTCGAATTACAAGCTAGCCGGATGCAGGGCGACCAGATTGCCATTGGCGACACAGTCAACGTCCGCGCCTGCAAAGAAAGCGGACGCGTGAGCGCCATTGCGCCACAGATGGCTGAACAAAGTCAGCTCGTCATCGTGCGTGCCACCCTGCCCGGCGCCGACCGCTGTCTGCGCGCTGGACAGTACCTTGAGGCCACCATCAGCAGCAAGACAGTGCCGCAAACAGGCTGGCTGGTGCCGGCAGGCGCGCTCGTGCGCGATGCCGGACGCGAGCTTCTTTTTGTGCGTGACCCAAAGGGCGTGCGGCCACTTAGCGTCACCGTCATCACACGCGACGCCGCATCGGCCGTCGTGCAAGGCGCGCTGCAAGATGGCGTGCAAGTCGCCGTCCAAGGCACGGCAAATCTCAAAGGTATCTGGCTCGGCTTGGGCGTTCCCGCCGCCGGGGCAAAATAATGCTGGCAAAACTGATTGCCCTATCGCTTGCGCAGCGTCTGCTGGTTCTGCTGGCAGCCATCGGCCTGGCCGTTGGCGGCACGATGGCATTTCAGGTGTTGCCGATCGATGCCTTCCCGGATGTCTCAACCACACAAGTCAAAATCATCATCAAAGCGCCGGGCATGACCCCCGAAGAAGTCGAGACCCGTATCACCGCCCCCATTGAGCGCGAGCTACTTGGTATTCCGCGGCAAACCATTCTGCGATCCCAATCCAAATATGCGATCGCCGACATCACGCTCGACTTTGAAGACGGCACCGACATTTATTGGGCGCGGCAGCAAGTCACCGAACGACTCACCACCGCACAAAAAGATTTGCCCGACTCAGCCGTTGGTGGTCTGGCACCGATCACCACGCCACTGGGTGAAATGTTCATGTTCACCATTGAAGGCGACATTTCGCTGGCAGAAAAACGTACATTGCTGGATTGGGTAATCCGCCCGGCCTTACGTGGCATTCGCGGCGTCGCCGACGTCAATGCGCTGGGTGGTCTGGTCAAAAGTTTCGAAGTGGTACCGGATCCAGCGGCGTTAGCGGCGCGCCAACTCTCGCTGGCCGATCTGCAAACGGCATTGCAAACTAATAACCGCAACGACGGAGCCGGTCGTTTATCCGAAAACGAAGAAGCACTCCTGGTACGCACCGAAGGTAGTATCCGCACACTCGACGATGTGCGCGCCATTGCGCTTGGCATGCGCAATGGCGTGCCGGTGCGTGTAGGTGACATCGCCACCGTGCAGATCGGCAGCCTCACTCGCTACGGCAGCGTAACCAAAGATGGCAAAGGCGAAGCGGTGGAAGGCCTGGTGCTTGGACTGCGCGGTGCGAATGCACGCGAAGTCGTGCGCCATGTCAGTGAGCAGCTAGTCGAGATCAACACGCGTCTGCCCAAAGGCGTCACGGTGCAGCCTTTTTATAATCGCGGTGAGTTAGTCGAACGCGCGGTAGGCACCGTCACCAAAGCACTCAGCGAAGCCATCGTGCTGGTACTGGTGCTGCTATTTCTGTTCCTGGGCAATCTGCGCGCTGCATTGGTCGTGGCAGTGATTTTGCCACTCTCGGCATTCGGTACGTTTGTACTGATGCAGTATGTCGGGCTCACAGCCAACCTGATGTCGCTCGGTGGGCTTGCCATTGCGATCGGACTGCTAGTTGATGCGGCAGTGGTGGTCGTAGAAAATATCGAAGCCCGTATTTCACATCAATCGCATTCGTCAGCACAAAATAGTGGCACTGGCACATCGCTCTCGCAGCTGGTGCTCGCCGCGACCAGTGAAGTCGCCGCCCCGGTCACAGCAGGCATTGCAATTATCATTATTGTGTTTTTACCTTTACTGACCCTGCAAGGTCTTGAAGGAAAATTATTTGTACCGGTCGCCCTGACGATCGTCTTTGCCCTCACTTCATCGCTGCTACTGTCACTGACCGTGATACCGGTGCTGGCTTCGCTCATTTTAAAACAGGTGGCCCATGAGCCGCCCTGGCTAGTGCGCAAGCTTGATCAACTTTATGCGCACGTTCTGGATTGGGCATTGCGCCATCAGCGTATCGTCATCGGCACAGCCAGTCTTGGCCTGATCGTAGCGATCGCCACCTTTCCGTTCATCGGCAAATCTTTCATGCCGACGCTCGACGAAGGCGACATCATCCTGCAGCTCGAAAAACTGCCATCCATTAATCTCGCACGCTCTGCCGAGATCGACATGGCACTGCAACGTCGGATACTGCAAGCGGTACCTGAAGTAAAAAACGTCATCGCCCGCGTGGGCTCGGATGAGCTTGGACTTGACCCGATGGGTTTAAACGAAACCGACACTTTTTTAGTCCTTAAGCCCCAGGCACAATGGCGCAGCCCGGACAAGCAAGCAATCATTGATGCCCTGCGCGTGATCACCGACGAATTCCCCGGCGTGAATGTGAGCTTCACCCAGCCAATCGAAATGCGTACCTTGGAAATGCTCTCGGGCGTGCGCGGCGATCTTGCCATCAAAATCTACGGGCCCGATCTGCCGGTATTAAACGAGCTCGCGGTCCGCATGGTAGCGATCATTAAAACGGTGCCCGGCAATGAAGATGTACTGACCGTAAAAAACGCAGGCATGCAATATCTGCAAGTCGAGCTCGACCGGCAGGCCATCGGTCGTTTTGGTTTATCGGTCGAACAAGTCCAATATGATTTGCGCGCCCTGATCGAAGGCCGCGAGGTCGGCGTCGTCATCGAGCAAGGTCGCCGCTTGCCATTGCTGGTGCGCGGCACCAGCTCCTTGCAAATGTCGCCCGCATTATTTGCGTCTTTGCGACTACCAATTGCGGACGGCCGGGCGCTCCCGCTGGCGCAGCTGGCACGACTGGTACCGATGAATGGCCCGGTCAAAGTCGAGCGCGAAAATTCGTCGCGTATGGTGGTGGTGCGCGCCAATGTGCGCGACCGCGATCTGGTCAGTTTTGTGGACGATGCCAAGGCGCGGGTCGCGCAGCAGCTGCCCATGCCAGCAGGCTATCGCTTGGGCTGGGGCGGGCAATTTGAAAACCAGCAGCGTGCTGCGCAGCGCTTACTGATTGTGGTGCCTGTCGCGCTTGGCCTGATTTTTTTACTGCTCTACATGACCTTCAATTCATTACGCCAGGCCTTGCTGGTCCTGCTCAATATTCCGTTTGCCCTCATCGGCGGCATCTTTGCGCTGGCTCTCACCGGCGAATACTTATCCGTCCCAGCATCAGTTGGCTTTATCGCCCTGATGGGAATTGCAGTCCTCAATGGGCTTGTCATGGTCACGCATTTCAATCACCTTCACGCTGAAGGGCTGCCGCTAATGCACGTGGTCACCGAGGGGGCGAAACGACGCCTGCGTCCCGTGCTGATGACGGCCAGCATTGCCGCATTTGGTCTACTGCCATTGTTGCTGCAAACGGGTCCCGGCTCTGAGATCCAGCGCCCTCTCGCCATCGTTGTCATTGGTGGCCTCGTCAGCTGCACCCTGCTCACACTCGTTTTGCTGCCGGGTTTGTTTGCGCGTTTTGGGATAGAAAAAACACCATGATCTGCTCACGACTTTCGGGAATTTCCCTCATGCTGTGCACCGTCCTGTGTACCGTCCTGCCCGTGTTGTCAGAAGGCGCCGAATATCCAAGCTGGCTACCACCAGTAGAGCAGGTTACGCACACGCTTGAAGATTTACCGCAACTGCGCGCCAGCCGCACCGGGATACGCGTTGAGCAAGCCAATGCCGGCCGCTTGCAGGTCGGCGCTCAGGAGTGGAGCGTACGCGCCGGCGTGCAACAACGCAGCGAACGTCTGGGCCGCAATTATTTCGAAAACGAAATCGCACTCGAGCGTCCAATCCGCTTTGCCGATAAGGCCAGCAAAGATGTTGCAATCGGCGAGAACGGCATCGGCATTGCGGATGCCGCACTGGCAGACAATTGGCACGAAGCCGCGCGCAGCTTGATGGCGTTCTGGTTTAATTGGTTGCGCGAAGAGCGCAACACGCTGCGTCTCAAAGATTATGCGCAGGTTTTAAGTCGGGAAGTACAACTGGTTCGTCAGCGGGTGAAGGCGGGGGATGCACCAAAAATGGAATTAATGCTCGCTGAAACCGAGCTCACCAAAGCCCAGGCCAGTGAAGCCAGCGCGATACGCCGCGCGCAATTATTAGCCAGCGAAATTAGTACGCGATTTCCTGGCATCGTGCCTGCCTTGGCTGCACCACTGCCAGCACCACAACGATTAGAGGGCGAGGTGGCCGACTGGCAGCAAAAAATCCTAACCGACAACCACGAACTCGAGTTAGCCGAACTTACTGCGCGCCAGGAAAAACTCTTCGCCGATCGTGTCATCCTCGAGCGACGTCCTGACCCTGTGGTCGGCGTGCGCATGGCGCAAGAACGTGGCGGCGACGAACGCATCATTGGCGTCAGTGTGACAATGCCCTTAGCCGGACAGTACCGCAACAAACTCGCCGAAGCGGCCATCGCGCGCGCGCAGATGGCGCAAGAGCACGCGCAGGCGACGCGTGTGCAAGTTGAAAGTATGGCCTTGCAGGTTGCGCTGGCAGCCGCCTCGGCACCCTCTTTGTGGCAGCGCCTGGCCGATGTCGCCCAACAAACGCAAGCCAACGCGGCGTTGGTTTCACGCGCCTACACACTCGGCGAAGCACCTTTATCGGACACCTTGCTGGCCCGTCGGCATGCGATTGAAGCACTGGCCATTGCCGAACAAGCGCAAATCGATGCACTGCAATCCTGGTCGCGACTGCTGCTCGACACCCACGCCATCTGGCGCCTGCATGAAGGACACCAACACCGCTGAGGGCAGGAGCGCTGAGCGATAAAACGGCATGCGTTATACTGAGCCGCGATATAAGCCTGTCAACGCGTTCTACCAGTTTTTTTCCTGCGTAGGCGCAGTGCCGACCCATCCTGTTGTAGACAACTTTTTACGGTGACCAATGGATACCGTACCCTTGTGGGTGCAACTCCTGGCGCTCTTTGCGCTAATCTGCTTTTCTGCATTCTTTTCGATCTCCGAGACCGCGCTGATGGCGCTGAACCGGCATCGCGTCAAGCATCTGGCCCGGCGCGGCTCGCGACTGGCTCAGACCACGCTGTGGCTGCTCGACCATACCGATCGTATGCTCTCGCTGATCCTGATTGCCAATACCTTGATTAATGCAATGGCTACTGCGCTCATCACCGCACTAGCGATCTCCGCCTTCGGCAACAACGAGACCGTCATCACCGTCGCCACCGGTGTGGTGGCATTTTTGCTAATCGTGTTTGCGGAAATCACGCCTAAAGTCATCGGCGCCACGTATCCCGAGCGTATTGCATTGCCGGCGTCATTTGTGATCAAGCCCTTGATGGCGCTGGGCAAACCAGTCATCTGGTTTGTTAATCTGTTTGTGCGCGCACTGCTCAAAATCATGCGCATCAAAACCGGTAGTAACGCCCGTGACCAGCGCATCTCGCCCGAAGAATTGCGCTCAATGGTGCTCGAAGGCGGCAATTTTATTCCGCTCAAACACAAAAGTATTTTGCTTAATTTGTTTGATCTCGAACGCGTCACAGTCGAAGACGTGATGACGCCGCGCGCGCAGATCGAATCGCTCAATTTGTCCGTGCCCGTTGAAGAAATCAAGCATCAACTCGCCACCTGCTACCACAACAAATTGCTGGTCCATGATGGCGAGATCAATCAAATTATCGGCATCCTGCATGTGCGCAAAGCGATGGCACTGCTCACGCAGGAAGACGAACTCACGACCGAACATTTTCGGGCACTACTCACTACACCTTATTTCATTCCGGCTGAGACTGACCTGTTTACGCAGCTCCAGTATTTTCAGGAAAATCATGAAAGACTCGGCGTCATCGTCGATGAATACGGCGAGCTACAAGGCTTGGTCACGCTCGACGACATCATCGAAGAAATGGTTGGCGAGTTCACCACCTCGACACCCGGCGCCAATCGTGCTGATCAGTTCAGCTGGGACAAACAGGGAGAATGCTTACTCGAAGGCAGTACCTCGCTGCGCGACATCAACAAGCGACTCTCGCTCGATTTTCCACTGGACGGTCCCAAGACCCTCAACGGCCTGCTGCTTGAAATCTTGCAGGATATTCCCGAGGCCAGTGTCAGCGTAAAAATCGGGGATTGCGTGATCGAGATCGTGCAGGTACAAAATCAATCGATCAAAACCGTGAAGCTGTTTCGGGCAAAATAATCCGCACGGCAGTGCCACGTAAACCGCATTACCCCTGCAGCACACCAATACTGTTGCGACTTCGCATCAACCCATCCCCCGCCAACCCCCTGTTTACCCACTACGGCGCGCACGGCAGAGCGTAACCACCCGTGGCTGCGTTACAACGGTATTTTTACGCGCACGCTGCGTGCGTCGCCGTCTGCACGCCGTTGAGACCCCGTCGCTTTGCATTCCCTCATAAAATCCGTACGCCTTTCTGATCATGCTGCCACCCATTACCTCACCTGCCACTGCGCCTGCCTCTGCTTCCGGTTTGTCACGCGCACTGCGGCAAGCCGGCCGCCTCAGCATGGAACAACTCGACACCCTCAACCGTAGCAGTGCTGCAGAAAAAATTCCGTTCATCGACGCCCTGCTTAAAAGTCGTTTGATCGATGCGATGGAGCTAGCCCAATTCTGCTCCCACACCTTTGCCTGTCCGTTGTTTGATCTCTCTGCGCTGAATCCGCAATCACTGCCAGAAAAAATCATTGATGCGCGTTTGATGCAGACGCAGCGCATCGTCATTCTCTCCAAACGTGGCAACAAGCTCGCCGTCGGTATTGCTGATCCGTCGCAAACCGAGGCACTTGATCAGGTTAAATTCCAGACCGGCTTTGCGGTCGAGCCGGTGGTGGTAGCGCAACCGCAACTACTCGAACTGATCGGCCAGCTTGGACAAAGCGTCGAGCAAAATTTATCCGACTTGATCGGTGACGATCTCGACAGCATTGCCTTGGTTGATGAGGCGACCACTGCCGGTGCGAGCGACACCGGCAGCAGTGAAATTGATGATGCACCAGTAGTGCGTTTTTTACAAAAAATACTCACCGATGCCATCAACATGGGCGCGTCCGACCTGCACTTCGAACCGTTTGAAAAATTTTACCGAATCCGCTTCCGGATCGATGGCGTGTTACGCGAAATTGCGCAGCCGCCTTTAGCCATCAAAGACAAACTCGCCTCGCGCATCAAAGTCATCTCGCGCCTGGATATTGCCGAAAAACGCGTGCCGCAAGATGGTCGCATGAAGCTCGCCGTGTCCAGTAGCCGGAGCATCGATTTCCGGGTCTCCACCCTACCCACTTTGTTTGGCGAAAAAATCGTCATGCGCATACTCGATGGCAGTCAGGCCCAGCTCGGCATTGATGCCTTGGGCTATGAGCCCGAGCAAAAAGCCACGCTGCTGGCTGCCATCCAGCGCCCCTACGGCATGGTGCTCGTCACCGGCCCGACAGGGTCCGGCAAAACGGTGTCGCTCTACACCTGCCTCAACCTATTGAATCAGCCCGGCATCAACATTGCAACCGCCGAAGACCCGGTCGAAATCAACCTGCCCGGCGTGAATCAAGTCAGCATCAATGACCGCGCCGGGATGAATTTTCCGGTCGCCTTAAAAGCCTTTCTGCGACAAGACCCGGACATCATCATGGTCGGCGAGATTCGTGATCTGGACACCGCCGATATTGCCATCAAAGCTGCCCAGACCGGACACATGGTCTTTTCCACCTTGCATACCAACGATGCGCCGGCCACATTGACACGATTACTCAACATGGGTGTGGCGCCCTTCAACGTCGCCTCGGCAGTCAACCTCATTACCGCACAAAGACTAGCGCGCCGCCTGTGCCGATGCAAGGTCGCCGTCACCCTGCCGCGCGACACCCTGCTCGAAGCAGGCTATAGCGAAACCGATCTGGATGGCAGCTGGACGCCGTATCAACCCAAAGGGTGCGAGCACTGCAGCGACAGTGGCTACAAAGGCCGGGTCGGCATTTATCAAGTCATGCCCATCACCGAGGCGATCGAAAAAATCATCCTTAGCCACGGTAGCGCGCTCGACATCGAAGCGCAGTCACGGCGTGACGGGGTCAAGACGCTACGTCAATCTGGCTTACTGAAAGTCAGACAAGGTCTCACTAGTCTAGAAGAAGTCCTCAGCTGTACCAACCACTAATCAGGGAGCACATCATGGCGACAGTCACGCCGGCGCGAACCGCTTCAGGTAATAACGAATCAATTTTTTCCTGGGAAGGCAAAGACAAAAATGGCCGGCCGGTGCAAGGCGAGCTGCGCGCCAGCGGCGTGGCCAGCGTTGCAGTTGCCCTGCGGCGGCAGGGTATCAGCGTCGGCCAGGTCAAAAAAAAGCGCTTTGCCAGCGGCAAAAAAATTACCGAAAAAGACATCTGTTTTTTTACCCGCCAGCTCGCCACTATGCTCAAGGCCGGTGTACCGCTGCTCCAGAGCTTTGACATCGTCGCGCGCGGACACGCCAACGCGGCCGTATCGCGACTGCTGCAAGACATTCGCGCCGACGTTGAGACGGGCACCAGTCTCAATCAGGCGTTTCGACGTTACCCGCAGTATTTCGATGCGCTGTTCTGTAATCTGGTGGCCGCCGGTGAGCAAGCCGGCATCCTCGAAACATTGCTCGCCCGCCTGGCGACCTACAAAGAAAAAACGCTGGCCATCAAAGGCAAGATTCGCTCAGCCCTGTTTTATCCGGTCGCCATTCTTGCCGTCGCCTTCATCGTGACGGCCGTCATCATGGTCTGGGTGGTGCCGGCATTCAAGAGCGTGTTTTCCAGCTTCGGCGCCGAGCTGCCAATGCCAACCCAAATCGTCATCTGGTTCTCTGACCAGTTTGTCGCCTACTGGTATGGCGTTGTCGGCGTGGCGGCCATCAGCAGTAGTCTGTTTGTGCGCGCCTGGAAACGCTCGCCGGCCATGCAAGCGGGCACCGACCGGCTGCTACTAAAACTACCCATCTTTGGCAGCGTCGTGCGCAAAGCCGTCATTGCCCGCTGGACCCGCACCCTTGCGACCATGTTTGCCGCCGGCGTGCCCCTGGTCGAGTCACTCGACTCGGTCGGCGGCGCAGCCGGCAATGCGGTGTACCATGAGGCCACACGCAAAATAGCCGCCGCAGTCAATAGCGGCACGAGTCTGATGACAGCGATGCAAAACACACAGGTATTCCCTTCCATGGTGACGCAGATGGTCGCCATCGGCGAAGAATCGGGTGCACTCGACGACATGCTGGGTAAGGTCGCCGAATTTTACGAAGACGAAGTCGATGACGCCGTCGCCTCGCTGTCTTCGCTAATGGAACCAGCCATCATGGTGATACTGGGTGTGCTGATTGGTGGACTGGTCATTGCGATGTATCTGCCCATCTTTAAGCTCGGCTCGGTGGTCTGATGAACGAGACCCTCGACGCACTGCAATCCTTGTTGGTCGCACCGGCGGCAAACCCGGCCGCAGCTATTGTCTGGGCGCTCATTGGGCTGGTTGTCGGCAGCTTTCTCAATGTCGTCATCCATCGGATTCCGCAAATGATGCAACGCGAATCCGATAATTACATGGCAATGGAAAACGACGAGCCGCCGCCCCACGCCGATCGCTACAATCTCCTCGCCCCACGCTCGGCCTGCCCGGCCTGCGGCCATCAGCTCAGCGCCATGGAAAACATTCCGGTAGTGAGCTACCTGTGGCTGCGCGGGCGCTGTAGCGAATGCCGCGCGCCGATCTCACCGCGCTACCCCGCTGTCGAGCTGCTTACAGCAGCGCTCTCCGCGCTGGTGGTGTGGCAGCTTGGCAGCAGCTTGCAGGGGCTGGCGGCGTTGGTGCTAGTCTGGATGCTCATTGCCCTGACCTTCATCGATATCGACACCCAAATACTGCCCGACGACCTGAGCTTGCCGCTGCTCTGGATGGGGCTGCTACTCAATCTCAATGGCACCTTCGTGCCGTTGACCGACGCCGTCATCGGCGCCGCCGCCGGCTATTTGTCGCTGTGGTGCGTGTTCTGGTTATTTCGCCTGGCCACCGGCAAAGAGGGCATCGGGTATGGCGACTTCAAACTGCTGGCCGCCCTCGGTGCCTGGCTAGGCTGGACCATGCTGCCGCTGATTGTGCTGCTATCGTCAGCCATCGGCGCCATTGTTGGCCTACTACTGATCCTGCTGCGCGGACATCATCGTGACAAGCCGATCCCATTTGGCCCCTTCCTGGCCTTGGCCGGTCTGGTCGCCTTGCTCTACGGTGAGGCACTGCTCAAGCTGTATCTAGGCAATCTCTCGTAAGGCCTCGTGATGACAGGCGGCGCCGGCTCTCTTAACAAATTCTCGATCGGACTGACCGGTGGCATTGGTAGCGGCAAGTCGCTGGTCGCCGATTTATTTGCGCGGCACGGCGCCAGCGTGATCGACACGGACCTCATTGCCCATGCGCTGACAGCACCGGGCGGCGCGGCAATGCCAGCGATTCAGGCCACATTCGGCGACGCGTTTCTGACGGCCGACGGCGCGCTAAACCGCGCCGCGATGCGGGAAAAAGTATTTGGTGATCCGGCTGCGCGGCGTCAACTCGAAGCCATACTGCACCCCTTGATCGGGCGCGAGACCGCCGCTGCCGCTGTAACGGCCAGCGGACCTTACCTGATTTATGTTGTGCCCCTGCTGGTGGAGTCGGGCAAATGGCGCGACCGGGTGAACCGTATCGTCGTCGTTGATTGCAGCGAAGCCGTGCAACGCGCGCGCGTGATGCAACGCAGTCAGCTCACGCAGGCGCAGGTGGAAGCGATCATGAAGACACAAGCCACGCGTGCCGCAAGACTGGCGGTGGCCGACGATATCATTACCAATGACAAAGACAAAGAAGCCGTCGAAGCCGAGGTCGCACGCTTGCATAATTTGTATTTGACGCTCGCCGCAAAAAAATAAGCGAAGAAATTTGCCTCAAAGCGAGCAAGACGTTTGTATTTTCCTGGCGCATCGGTCAGAATCACACAAGTTATTTTCAGGCCAACCTATAGAGGACTTCCGCTTTGATCGTTTACGAATACCCTTTCAACGAGCGTATTCGCACCATGCTGCGGCTGGAAGACCTTTACGAGAAATTCTGCTTCTTCGTTTCGCAGGATCACCCGCTGCAGCATCATGTCGCGTTGACCACGATTTATGAGATGCTCGAAGTCGCCGGTCGCGCCGACCTCAAATCCGATTTGTTGCAAGAATTGGAACGTCAAAAGCAAACCCTGATTGGCTTCAAATCCAATCCCAATGTCGAGAGCAGCAGACTTGACGCCATTTTGGCCGACATCGAAAAAACCAGCAGCGCGCTCATTGCGATGCAAGGCAAAACCGGCCAGCACATTCGCGACAACGAGTGGTTGATGAGTATCCGCGGCCGCACCATCATCCCCGGCGGGGCGTGCGAGTTTGATCTGCCCTCGTATTATGCGTGGCAGCAAGCATCGGCCGAGCAGCGCCGCGCTGACATCATGACCTGGTTTGCGCCGCTTGAGCCGCTGTTTAGCGCCATCACCATCATTCTGCGGCTGCTGCGCGAATCCGGCCGTGCCACCCAGATCGTGGCCATCGCCGGCAGCTTTCAGCAAATGCTGCAAGGCCGCACCTACCAGATGCTGCGGGTCGCCCTCGACGACCGGCTCGGCGCCATCCCGGAGATCTCCGCCAACAAATACGTGCTCTGGATACGCTTCACCAGCCAGGGCGGCGATTTGAAGCCCAAAGCCTTTGATGTCGATGTCCCGTTTGAGCTCACGCTCTGTAATTTCTGATTGCAGCTGAAACGATGGCTGCGATTGTTGATTGCCCGACCTGCGGCAAAAAAGTGGAATGGCTCGATACCAATAAATATCGTCCGTTTTGTTCCGATCGCTGCAAGCAGATTGACCTTGGCGCGTGGGCCGAAGAAAAATACGTCATTCCGGGCGCGCTACCGGTAGAGGATGAGGATCCGGAAGGGGCCTGACTACGGGGTTGAATTAAAAAATGCGTCCACTTTGTGGGCGCATTTTTTTTAAGCGGCGGTTGTGGCGCGCGAATGTGGCACATTCACAGCTCGCTCCGCCTGCAACAAACCGGCATCATCTGCCTGGCAAACGCATCACAACTGATAGTTTTTTGTCCCGGGGTTCTTTTTGGGTTTTTTACCGGTACGAAAATTGGCGTGCATCGCCTTCATCGCCTCATCTGCGCCGTCGAGCAAAAATCGGTTGACCTGAAAAAGCCCGCTCTCCAGTGGAAACGCAAACCCCACATAAGATTTCGAGCGCGTGATGGTGGCATTTATTTTGTCGAAATCCATAAAAATATAGCGCGGCGTTTTGCCGAGCTTGCGACAAACAATCTCCAGTTGCTCAGCGCCAGAATCCGCATTAACCAAAATCGGATAACGACGCTCTTCTTTGCAATCGATATCGGTGGCGAGTATCCAGATGCAGGCGTCCGACTCAGCATAGCAATACTGCCCGAAGACGCCATTACTATCATTGATGGACGCGGCAAAATAACCTTCGTTACCCTCCATGACACCCGACACCCAATTACCATATTGGCCGGCATAAGCCGGGCCGGCGCAAAACGACAGCGCGAAAAAAATGAAAAGCAGGGAACGTACTTGCGCTATTTTGATCATGACCTTCTCCCATTGAGATTCCATCATCACGCCCCGAACCGGATCCGGTCCAACCACTCCAGTAAGGGTATCGTCGCCGGCAACACCGGCGTGACCACCACACTACCCTGCCAGGCCAAAGCCTGTCCCTCTAAAGACTGCGGCTCACCCTGCCAGTGGCGACTGATATAAAAATGCAGCCGCACATGCGCATGCGCATACACATGCTCAACACCACACCAAGGCTCAGCCGACACAATACGCACACCGATCTCTTCTTCAAACTCGCGCTTCAGCGCGTCGATGACCGACTCACCCGCTTCAACTTTACCGCCCGGGAATTCCCAGTAGCCAGCATAGGGCTTTCCCTCGGGGCGACAGGCCATTAACACATCACCGTTGGGCTTCAACAAGATCCCGACGGCGACATCGATCGGCGCTGCCTGCGCTGTCATGCCTGCGGATGCTTGCCGGCATAGTCTCGCGCAAACTGCCACGCCACCCGACCGGAACGCGAGCCGCGCTGCAAAGCCCAGCGTAGCGCATCAGGCTCGACCTCGGGCAGCGTCGCGGCATCCACACCAAAGTGGCGCAACCAGTGGCGCACGATGTCGAGATAATCATCCTGCCGAAACGGGTAAAACGAGACCCACAAACCGAAACGCTCCGAGAGCGAGATTTTTTCTTCCACGGTTTCACCCGGATGCACATCGCCATCGTCGGTATGGGTATAGCTGGCATTGTCCGACATGCGCTCCGGCAGTAGATGGCGCCGATTGGAGGTCGCATAAATAAGGACATTATCGGACTGCGCCGCGATACTGCCGTCGAGCGCTACTTTCAATGCTTTATAGCCGCTCTCACCTTCTTCGAAAGAGAGATCGTCACAAAAAATAATAAACCGCTCGGGACGCTCGGCAACCAGATCGACGATATCGGGCAGATCGGCCAGATGCTCTTTTTCGACTTCGATCAGGCGCAGGCCTTCTTGCGCATACTGGTTCAGGCAGGCTTTGATGAGCGACGATTTGCCGGTCCCGCGCGCGCCCGTCAGGAGCACGTTATTGGCCGGCTTACCCTTCACGAATTGCAGCGTGTTTTGTTCGATCTGCTCTTTTTGCGGGCCGATATTGTGCAAGTCATCCAACCGTATTTGCCCGGCATGCGCCACCGGCTGCAAGCGGCCGCGACCATCACGCCCGACTCGCCAGCGAAACGCGTGGGCAGCATCCCAATCGATCGCAGCCGGCGCTGCTGGCAGCAAAGGTTCGATGCGCGCCAACAGGGCTTCGGCGCGCACTAAAAATTGTTCGAGTTCTTTCATAGCGATCCAGATGAATTCAAGAGCGGTAGTCTGCGTTAATCGTCACATACTCATGCGACAAATCACAAGTCCAGATCGTGGCAGCGGCAGTGCCGCGTGCGAGGGTCACACGCACCGTGATCTCGCTTTGCTGCATCACCCGTTGCCCGTCTTGTTCACGGTAGTCAGGATGGCGCCCACCGTGCCGCGCCACCCAAACATCATCAAGGTACAAATCCAGTTTGGCGACATCCAGATCGTCCACGCCCGCGTAACCAATGGCGGCGAGGATGCGGCCCAGGTTGGGATCGGACGCAAAAAATGCGGTCTTGACCAACGGCGAATGCGCAATCGCATAAGCGATCTTGCGGCACTCGGCACCATCCCGGCCTTGCTCGACCTTGACCGTAATGAACTTAGTCGCGCCTTCGCCATCCCGCACGATGCTCTGCGCAAGCTGCTGCGACAGGGCGGTGACGGCCTCGGCCAGCGCGGCGTACTCGGGCGAGGTGGTGTCATCGATCTGCAGCGCACCGGCGCCGGTGGCCATCAGCATGAAAGAATCATTGGTTGAGGTATCGCCATCGATGGTGATGCAATTAAACGAGGCATCTGCGGCCTGCCTAACCATCGCTTCCAACGCAGGTTGCGCGATGCAAGCGTCGCAGGCGACAAAGCCGAGCATGGTGGCCATATTGGGCTTGATCATGCCGGCGCCCTTCGAGATGCCGGTCAGCGTCACGCTTTTACCGCCGATGACGACGGTCTTCGACGCCGCCTTGGGCTGAGTGTCGGTGGTCATGATTGCTTCGGCGGCATTGAACCAGTTGTCGGCGCGCAGATTAGCCAGTGCGGCCGGCAAGCCGGCGACAATTTTATCCACCGGCAAGGGCTCGAGAATGACGCCCGTTGAAAACGGCAAAATCTGGCTGGGCTCACATTCCAGCAATCGCGCCAGCGCCTCGCAGCTCGCCTGCGCATGCGCCAGTCCGGTCTCGCCGGTACCGGCGTTGGCGTTACCGGTATTAATGACAAGCGCCTTGATCGCTTTGCCACTGGCCAAATGCGCCTTGGCGATCTGCACAGGCGCAGCGCAAAAACGGTTGGTGGTAAAGACACCGGCGACGGTCGCAGTGGAAGCGAGCTTCAACACGAGCAGGTCTTTGCGATGGGGCTTTTTGATACCGGCTTCGGCGAAGCCGAGTTCAATGCCAGCAACCGGGGTAAGTTCGCTTGCGACGGGAAGAGGAGAATTAACGGCCATGAATAAAGGTGTGCGGTTGAAATAAGAAAGACTCTGGCGAGCCTGGCTTTATACCTGCGGGCTGCGCGCCAAGCCAAACACCAAGCGCACCCCGACGCAGGCCGGGGGCGCAGTGGCTTTCGCTGCACACCCTGATTTTTTTGGCGCTTAAGCCAACTTGCCGTGACACTGCTTGTATTTTTTTCCGCTGCCACAAGGACAAGGATCATTGCGTCCCGCCTTAGCCATTGCATTGGCCATCGCCTGCGTCAACGGTGCCTCCGGCTGCTTTGGTGGCGCAGCCGGCGCGAGCAATTCTTCTGGCGCCAGCGACGGATCAAAGTCAGCGTGTTGGTAATTAAGGTTCTCGACATGCGCCTGCGCGAGCTGCTGCTCAGCGAGTTCGATTTCCTGCTGCGACTGCACGTGCACCGTCATTACGATGCGCACGACATCATTGCGGATAAGATCGAGCATTTGAGAGAACAGCTCAAAGGCTTCGCGCTTATATTCTTGCTTCGGATTTTTTTGCGCGTAACCCCGCAGATGAATGCCCTGGCGCAGATGGTCAAGCGCCGCCAGATGCTCACGCCAGTGGGTATCGATACTCTGCAACATCACGCTACGCTCAAAACTGCCAAACGATTCCCGACCAATCAGCGCCACCTTGGCTTCATACACCGCATCGGCGGCCTTCAGCACCCGCTCAAGCAACTCTTCTTCGGACAAATCCGGCTCGGCCTTAAGCATGTCGACCAGAGGTATGTCCACCATCCATTCATTGGCCAACGCCATTTGTAGCGCCGAGATATCCCACTGCTCTTCCATCGACTCCGGCGGCACGTGGGTGTGGAACAACTCCGTGAACACACCCTTACGCAAGGACAAACTCATCTCGACCATGTCGGCCGATTCGAGCAGCTCATTGCGCTGACTGTAGATGACCTTACGCTGGTCATTGGCCACATCATCGTACTCAAGCAACTGCTTGCGGATATCAAAATTGCGCGCTTCGACCTTGCGCTGCGCCGACTCAATGGAACGAGACACGATGCCCGCTTCAATCGGTTCGTCTTCCGGCATTTTCAGCCGCTCCATCACCGCGCGTACGCGGTCACCCGCAAAAATGCGCAGCAGCGAATCATCCAGCGACAGATAAAAACGGGACGAGCCAGGATCGCCCTGACGACCGGAGCGACCACGCAATTGGTTATCGATACGACGCGACTCATGCCGCTCGGTACCAATGATGTGCAAGCCGCCCGCGGCCACCACCTGATCGTGCAACGACTGCCATTCGTCGCGCAATGTTTGTGCGCTGGCCGCTTTGCCTTCTTCGGCAATGCTGGTGTCGGCTTCGATCAGCTGAATCTGACGCTCGACATTGCCACCCAACACAATGTCGGTACCACGACCAGCCATGTTGGTCGCAATCGTGATCATCTGCGGACGGCCAGCCTGCGCAATAATCTCGGCTTCGCGCGCGTGCTGCTTGGCGTTGAGCACGTTGTGCGGCAATTTAGCTTCGGTCAAAATCGCCGAAAGCTGCTCGGAGCTTTCAATCGAGGTGGTACCCACCAACACCGGCTGACCACGGCTATAGCAATCGCGAATATCAGCCACAACCGCATTGACCTTACCAGGCGCGTTCTTGAATACCTGATCCTGCTTGTCCTGGCGCTGGCTCGGGCGATTCGGCGGAATCACGACCGTCTCAAGACCGTAAATTTCCTGAAATTCGTACGCCTCAGTGTCGGCCGTACCGGTCATGCCGGAGAGCTTGCCGTACATGCGGAAATAATTTTGGAAGGTAATCGAGGCCAGTGTCTGGTTCTCGTTTTGAATGCGCACGCCTTCCTTGGCTTCGACCGCCTGATGCAGGCCATCCGACCAACGGCGCCCTGACATCAGACGACCAGTGAACTCATCCACGATGATGACTTCACCGTTTTGCACCACGTACTGCTGATCTTTATGAAACAGCGTATGCGCACGCAGCGCCGCGTACAAATGATGAATCAGGGTGATGTTGGCGGCATCGTAGAGCGACGCGCCTTCGGCCAATACACCGAGCGTGGTCAAAATTTGCTCGGCCTTTTCGTGGCCAGCTTCGGTCAACAACACCGTATTGGCTTTTTCGTCGCGGGTGTAATCGCCCGGCACCTCAACGCGCCCTTTCCCGTCCGGCGTTTCTTCACCGATTTGCAAGCTCAGCATAGGCGGCACCGCATTGATCTTGCGATACATCTCGGTGTGATCTTCGGCCTGACCCGAGATGATCAGCGGCGTGCGCGCCTCATCAATCAGGATCGAATCCACTTCATCGACGATGGCAAACGACAACCCGCGCTGCACCCGCTCGCGCGCTTCGTACACCATGTTGTCGCGCAGATAATCGAATCCAAATTCATTGTTAGTGCCATAGGTAATATCGGCCGCATACGCCTGCTGCTTAGTATCGTGATCAGCCTGCGACAAGTTGATGCCGGTAGTGAGTCCTAACCAGCTGTAGAGCCGCCCCATCCATTCGGCGTCGCGCTGGGCGAGATAATCGTTCACCGTGACCACGTGAACGCCCTTGCCGGTAAGCGCATTGAGGTAAGCCGGCAGCGTCGACATCAGCGTCTTGCCTTCGCCGGTACCCATCTCGGCAATTTTGCCTTGATGCAGCACCATGCCACCCACAAGCTGCACATCAAAGTGACGCATCTTGAGCACCCGCTTGCTCGCCTCGCGGCAGACCGCAAAGGCCTCAACAAGCAGATCATCGGCGCTGGCACCGGCCGCAATGCGAGTGCGGAATTCGGCCGTCTTGGCTTTCAGTGCGTCGTCAGACAGCGCTTCGAGCGTCGCTTCGAGCGCATTAATGTCGCGAACGTTTTTTTGCAGTTTCTTGAGCAGGCGCTGGTTGCGGCTGCCGAAAATTTGAGTCAGTAAAGACATGCTTGGATGGGGCTAAAAAAGGAAGGGCGTCACTAACTCCCACAATGTAGGGCGAACCACCCTGGGGAAGCCTATTTTGCCAAAGGCGAGATTCTAACATGCAGGACTTTTTAACAAGTCCCCGTCTGCAGCCCCCTTTTAGCTCGCCGCTGCCCTATGTTAATGTGGCCTTATGTCGAAATTACCCGCGTCATTCACACCCGCACGAAAAGCCGGCCAGCGCCCAACCACGCGGGGTGCGGCCGATTTCCTGCAAGCGCACGAGCAATTGGCGGCCCTTCTGCCCAACGCGGCTCGTCTGGGGCGTCTGCAGCAGGACTGTCTGGCTCTGATGCCGGTGCAGTTTGCCAGCTGCATGGTGCTGCAACTCACTGATGAACAGCTGCACATTGCCGTGCCGAACGCGGCGCTGGCGACCCGTATCAAACAACTTTTACCAAAATTGCAAGCAGGCTTACGTGAGAAGGGTTGGCAGATTAGTGATATCAAATTAAAAATTAAAGTCATCGCACCGGTTCTGCCCAGACCCACGCGCAATCTGGCTTTACCGGGTGGCGCAGTGGCGTCCTTTGATGCGCTCGACAAAACGATCGCGGCGCATCCGCGCAACGATGCATTAAAACAGGCTATTCGTAATCTGGTCGCAAAACGGACCGGTAAGCAGACTTAAACCGCCGCCCATTCTTCATCAAGCTGACTCGCATAGGCCGCCGGCGCCGCTGCCACCGACTCAAAATGCACGATCTCATAGGCGTCTGGGGCAGCTAACAAGGCACGCAAGAGCTTGTTGTTCATCGCATGCCCGGCTTTGTGCGCGCTGTAGCTGGCCAGTAGCGGATGACCGATCAGGTACAAGTCGCCCATCGCATCCAAAATCTTATGCCGGACAAATTCGTTTTTGTAGCGCAGACCACCGGCATTCAAAATCCGGAACTCGTCCATCACGATGGCGTTTTCGAGTGAGCCGCCGCGCGCCAAACCCATGCCACGCAAGGTCTCGACGTCCTGCATAAAACCAAAGGTGCGTGCCCGGGCTATTTCCTGAATATACGAATCAAGGCTTAAATCCACCTCGGCATGCTGACCGCTGCCATCAATGGCAGGGTGATTGAATTCAATAAAAAACTTCAGCCGGAAGCCATGGCAAGGCTCAAGTCGCGCCCATTTTTCCTGCGCACCGCTGCCCTCGCGTACCTCGATGGGCCGCAGCACACGGATGAATTTTTTCAGCGCGTCTTGCTCGATGCGACCGGCCTGCTGCAACAAAAACACAAACGAAGCGGCCGAGCCATCCATGATTGGAATTTCTTCTGCCGTCAAATCGACGATCAGATTATCGATACCCAATCCAGCGCACGCCGACAGCAAGTGCTCTACCGTTGACACCCGCACGCCATCTTTTTCGAGCACTGATGCCATGCGCGTGTCCCCTACGCCCAAGGCCGATGCCGGCAATTCGACCACCGGATCAAGATCAACCCGACGAAACACAATGCCCGTATCGACCGCCGCCGGACGCAGGCTCAACTCGACCCGCGTGCCACAATGCAGGCCCACGCCGGTGGTGGTGATCGCTTGTTCGATAGTGCGTTGTCTGATCATGATCGATGGTGGCCTGCCGGTCAGTGAGAGACGCCCGAAACCAACGCCGGGCGTCTTTTTTTACGGTAGCAAAGCCGACTTACAGTTGCGCCAACATCGTCTCAGCGTTAGACACCTCAAACTTGCCCGCCGCTTCCACATGCAATTGCGCCACGACGCCATCTTTGACCAGCATCGAATAACGCTGCGAACGTGTGCCCATCCCATAGGCAGAAAAATCAGCCGACAAGCCCAGGGCTTTGCTGAAATCGGCGTTGCCGTCGCCCATCATGCGCACCACACCGGTCGCATGCAGTTCACGACCCCAGGCGCCCATCACGAAAGCGTCATTGACCGAAATGCACCAGATCTCATCGACGCCTTTGGCATGCAATGCTTTGGCGTGCTGAATATAGCCGGGCACGTGCTGCGCCGAGCAGGTTGGCGTAAAGGCGCCAGGCAAACCAAAAATGGCAATGGTCTTGCCCTTGGTCAGGTCGGCAACAGAAAACGTGTTCGGTCCGAGCGTGCAGCCGGCGGTCTCGGTTTCAATGAATTCGGCCAGCTTGCCTTCAGGCAGATGGTCACCAACTTTGATCGTCATAGGGAGTTTCCTTGTTGTTAATGGCAAAAGCCGCAGAAATAATCGGCACAAAAAACACTGCTAAAGACAGTGCGCATGAAAACCGCGCCGGATCGGCGCGGTTTTCAGCACGCAGTATGCCGTGCCCGCCAGATTTCTGCAGGATCAGTCTGCCTGACGACGCAGGAAAGCGGGGATGTCGTAGGTCTCGGTTCCGTTGCGCTCCATGGCACGCACCGTCTCCGAGGCCGACTCGCGGCGCCACACCGCAGGGGTGCGAATCGCTTCGAATGGCTGACCGCCACCGGACTCCATCGATCCGGCTGCCGACACCGGCTCGCTATCGTACGTCCCGGTTCTGAGTTTAGGCATCGGCGTATTTACTATGTGCGGCTTGCGCGCGCGACCCAGGCCGGTGGCGACCACCGTCACGCGGATCTCATCGCCCATCGCTTCATCGTACGCAATGCCTTGCGCGATCGACGCATCTTGCGCCGCAAACGCACGCACGGTTGCCATGACTTCCTTGATCTCTTTACCTTTGAGCGAACGGCTTGCCGTCACATTAACCAGCACACCACGCGCACCCGACAGATCAACACCGTCGAGCAAAGGTGAGGCCACTGCCTGCTCGGCAGCGATGCGCGCACGGTCCACACCAGAGGCCACTGCTGTACCCATCATCGCTTTGCCCTGCTCACCCATGATGGTCTTGACATCATTAAAGTCGACATTAATGTGACCCGGCACATTGATAATCTCGGCAATGCCAGCAACAGCGTTGTTCAACACATCATCAGCGTGTTGCAGCCATTCCATCATGCTGTCATCTTCGTAAATATCTTCAAGCTTTTCGTTCAAAATCACGATCAGCGAATCCACGTGCTGGCTCAATTCTTCCAGGCCTTCGTTGGCGATATCCATGCACTTTTGGCCTTCGTACGAAAAAGGCTTGGAGACCACCGCCACCGTCAGCGCGCCCATCTCTTTGGCCACTTGCGCCACGATCGGTGCAGCACCGGTACCGGTGCCACCGCCCATGCCGGCAGCAATAAACACCATATGCGCGCCACGCAAGGCGTCTTCGATACGGCCGCGTGTTTCTTCGGCCAACTGACGACCCAGTGCCGGTTTCATGCCCGCGCCCAGACCGGTCTCGCCGATCTGAATCACGTTGTGCGCTTTAGAATTTTGCAAAGCCTGTGCGTCGGTATTAGCGACGATAAACTCGACGCCGGACACACCCTTGTTGATCATGTGCTGCACCGCGTTACCGCCGGCGCCGCCAACACCCACAACCTTAATAACGGTGCCCTTGGTATTTTCCAGCATAGTGATTTCCATGATGACTCCCTTTGTGAAGCAGTTTTTAGTCAATAGCCATTACTTGGCGTGACGGCTAGCAACTAACAACTGCAGATTAAACCTAAAAAATAAATCTAAAACTAAAACTAAAACTAAAAATTAGATCAAGCCTGCAAATTTGATACCCAAGCTACCCGGCAAAGCTTAAAAATTACCGAGAAACCATTCCTTCATACGCTGCCAGACCGCTTTCGCCGAACCGCCCTGACGATTGACTACCTGACCACGCAAATACTGACGCTTTGCTTCCATCAACAAGCCCAGCACCGTTGCATAGCGGGCACTCTTGACGACATCAGCCAACTGCCCGCTGTAATCAGGAATACCCAGCCGCGCCGGTTTGAGAAAAATATCTTCTGCCAACTCCGTCATGCCGGGCATCATCGCGCTGCCACCGGTGAGCACAATGCCGGACGACAGGACTTCTTCAAAACCGGACTCGCGTACCACTTGATGGACTAGCGAAAAAAGTTCTTCGACGCGCGGCTCAATAACGGCGGCGAGTGCCTGTCTGGACAGCGAACGCGCAGCGCGGTCACCCAAACCGGGCACATCAAACGATTCACCGGGGTCGGCCAGCACCTGCTTGGCTGCGCCATAGCGCACCTTGATTTCTTCGGCCTCAGCGGTGGGTGTGCGCAGCGCCATCGCAATATCATTCGTGATCTGGTCGCCCGCAATGGGTATGACTGCAGTGTGACGGATCGCGCCTTCGGTAAAGATCGCCACGTCCGTCGTACCACCGCCGATATCCACCAACACCACGCCGAGCTCTTTTTCGTCCGCTGTCAGCACCGCATCGGCCGAGGCCATCGGCTGCAAGGTCAGGTCGGCGACTTCGAGTCCGCAGCGACGCACGCACTTGATAATGTTTTGCACCGCCGACACCGCACCGGTCACGATGTGCACCTTGACCTCTAAGCGAATGCCGCTCATGCCGATAGGCTCGCGCACGTCTTCCTGGTTGTCGACCATGAACTCTTGCGGCACCGTATGCAGCAACTGCTGGTCAGTCGGGATATTGACGGCCTTGGCGGTCTCGATGACACGCTCGACGTCGGCAGCAGTGACTTCTTTGTCACGAATGGCGACCATGCCACTGGAATTAAAACTGCGAATATGACTGCCAGCGATGCCGGTCCAGACGGTGCGAATCTGACAGTCGGCCATCAGCTCAGCCTCTTCGAGCGCGCGCTGTATCGATTCGACGGTCGCCTCGATATTGACGACCACGCCTTTTTTAATGCCTTTGGATTCATGCTGACCCAAACCGATTACTTCGTGACGGCCGTTGGGCATGATCTCGGCAACCACCGCGACCACTTTCGACGTGCCGATGTCGAGTCCGACAATCAGATTTTTCGCGTCTTTTGTCATGATTATTTTCGCTTGTTATTTTCAGTGTGTGGGTTCAACAAAATACTCATGTCGCATCGGCCTCATCGGAAACTTCCGGCGTCGCCACCGGCTTACTTGGCGGCGCACCCAGTCCGCGCGCCCGCAAAGCCAGGCCATTCGGATAGCGCATATCGACGCTTTCAATGCGGTCCGGTAAACGCGCCGCAAGTTGCGGATAAATATTCACGAAACGATCAACCCGCGCCTTCAATGCATCGCGGCTATGCTCGCGACCAAGCTTGAGCGTAATACCGTTATCCAGCCGCGCGGTCCACGCATAACGCTTCGACAAAATCAGCGCACGCGGGGTCAGATGAATCGGTGCTAGCCAGACTTTGATATCGGCCAGTCGTGCCGCGACTTCCGGCGCGCTATCGTCAGGGCCATCGAGCGTCAACAGACTGCCGTCCTGCTCGGCCTCATCCAGATTGGCCGTAAATAAAATACCTTCAGCGGACAACAAACGTCCTTCCTGTTCACCCCACGTACCCAGCGCCACATGCTCCTCGATGGACACGATGAGCTTGTTTGGCCATTCACGCCGCACCGAGGCGCGGTACACCCAAGGCACCGTTTCAAAGGCCGTGCGGACGGCATGCAAATCAGCGGTAAAAAAATTACCGCGCAGGCGAGGCAATGCGGTGCTACGCACTGTGGCGGCATCGACATAACGCAACGGCTGATGATGCGCGCCCTGAATGCGCACCACCCGTAGATCAAACATGGGCTGCAACGAACTCCATCGGAATACGCCAAACAACAAGACGAGCGCAAGCGCACCGATCATCACCCGGGTCATCACGTTCATCGCCTTGATGTCATTCCACATCATCAGCTCGCTTTCCAGTCAGCAGTCGGATGCAAATCCAGCGCCGCCATACGCAAAATAGCGACGCACAAATTTTCATAATCCATGCCAGCTACCTTGGCCGACATCGGTACGAGCGAGTGACTTGTCATACCCGGCGAGGTATTGATCTCCAGCAGAAACGGCGCGTTATCGCTGGCCCGCACCATCACGTCAGCCCGACTCCAGCCACGACAGCCGAGCGCCCGATAGCTCTCCAGAACCAGTTGCTGTATCTGCTTTTCTTGCTCAAGCGGCAAACCACTCGGACACAGATATTGGGTGTCATTGGAAAAATATTTATTTTGATAGTCGTAGTTGGCATCCGGCGCCACAATTCGGATCAGCGGTAACGCACGCGCACTCTCGCCCGACCCCAGCACCGGACAGGTCAGCTCCATGCCACTAATGAATTCTTCGGCCATCACGGCGCGATCAAACTTGGCAGCGAGCGCATAAGCGGCCGGCAATTGCGCCGCGTCGGTGACTTTGGTGAGTCCCAGTGTCGAGCCTTCGTGCGCCGGTTTAACGATCAGTGGCAAGCCCAAACTTGCGGCAACATGGGACCAATCAGATTGCGCATCAAGCATGGCAAAGCGCGGCGTAGCGAGGCCATTGAACATCCAGACACGCTTCGTCATGGCCTTGTCCATCGCAATGGCCGAGGCCAACACGCCCGGACCGGTATACGGAATGCCCATCTGCTCGAGTGCGCCCTGCAACGTGCCGTCTTCCCCAAAACGACCATGCAAGGCGATGAATACGCGATCGAATTTTTTTGCTGCCAGCTCGGCCAAGGACTGTTTGGCCGGATCAAACGCTTCAGCATTCACGCCACTAGCTTGCAAGGCCGCCAATACGCCCGCGCCAGACATCAGCGATACGTCGCGTTCGGCCGAGCGACCGCCGAACAGTACGCCGACTTTTCCGAATTCCTGTTTTAAATTTTCCTGCATCTCATCATCCTTACGCGGTCAGCTGCATCAGCTGCGCCGGCACATTGGCAATTGATCCTGCCCCCATCGTCATGACCACATCCCCTCCCTTTGCCATCTTGAGCAGGGTCGCTGCCATGTCGGCGATATCTTCAACAAACACTAACTCGGTCTTGCCCACCACGCGCAGTGCATGCGCCAGTGAACGGCCGTCGGCTGCCGGTATCGGCTGCTCGCCTGCCGGATAGACATCGGCCAGCACCAGCACATCGACGCCGGACAATACTTTCACAAAATCTTCAAACAGATCCCGCGTGCGGGTATAGCGATGCGGCTGAAAGGCCAGCACCAAGCGCCGACCTGGATAGGCGCCGCGTGCCGCTGCAATGGTCGCTGCGGTCTCTACCGGATGGTGACCGTAGTCGTCGACCAGCGCAAAGCGGCCGGTACCATCGGGCAGCGTCAATTCGCCATGCCGGGTAAAGCGGCGACCAACGCCGGTAAATTCAAACAAGGCTTTTTGTGTATCCGCATCGGCAACGTCAAGCTCACGGGCAATCGCAATAGCCGCACAGGCGTTCTGGACGTTATGCATACCGGGTTGGTTAAGCCGCACTGGCATCGGCGGATAGTCTTGTTGGATAACAGTAAATTCCATATGCCCATTGACCGCCTTGGCGTCAACCGCACGCACTTGGGCATCGGGATGAAAACCGTAGGTGACAATCATCTTCGAGATGAACGGCATGATCTCGCGCACATTGGCGTCATCGATACACAAAATGGCGACACCATAAAAAGGCAACCGCTGCGTAAATTCGATGAAGGCCTGCTTGAGTTTGGCAAAACTATGATCATAGGTTTCCATATGATCGGCGTCGATGTTGGTGATGACCTCCATCATCGGCGACAGATTCAGAAACGAGGCATCGGATTCATCGGCCTCGGCCACAATGAAATCGCCTGCACCGAGTTTGGCATTGGCGCCTGCGCTGTTGAGCCGTCCACCAATCACAAAAGTGGGATCCAAACCGCCTTGTGCCAGCACGCTGGCCACCAGGCTCGTGGTGGTAGTCTTGCCGTGGGTACCGGCAATCGCAATCCCGCTTTTCAAGCGCATTAATTCGGCCAGCATCACCGCGCGCGGCACGATCGGCAGTTGCCGCGCACGCGCGGCAATGACTTCCGGATTGTCTGGCGTGACTGCCGTGGAGGTCACGATCGCATCGGCGCCATCGACATGCCCGGGTGCGTGGCCCAGATAAATGCGCGCACCGAGCTCAGCCAAGCGACGGCTCGCCGCGTTACTGGCCAGGTCGGAGCCCGAGACCCCATAGCCGAGGTTGAGCAGGACCTCGGCGATCCCGCTCATACCTGAGCCACCGATGCCGACGAAATGAATATTTTTAATTCGGTGTTTCATGGCGTTTCCAATTCTTCCAGCACCCGCGCAATGGCTTCATTGGCATCGCGCCGACCCTGCCGATAAGCGGCTTCGGCCAGTTGCCCACAGCGTGCACGGGTCATGTTTTGCAGTAGCGTCGCCAGCGACTGTGCGGTGAGTTCGGCTTGTGGCAGATGCAGTCCGGCTTGCGTATCAGCCATCCAGCGCGCGTTATCGCGTTGGTGCGAGGTGGTTGATGCAACCAAAGGTACCAAAGCACTAGCAACACCGGCGGCACACAACTCAGAGACCGTAATGGCGCCGGCGCGGCAGATCACCAGATCCGCTTCTGCATAGCGTGTGGCCATGTCGTCAATAAAGTCGACCACTTCGGCTTTGACACCCGCTTGGGCGTAAGCAGCGCGCAACGCAGCGATATGCTGCTTGCCGGACTGATGCACAACAACAGGACGCGCGTCGGCGGGCAACAAGGCCAGCGCCGCGGGTACGGTTTCATTCAAAATTTTGGCGCCCAAACTGCCGCCGATCACCAGAATATGCAGCGCGCCAGTGCGCGCCGCATAGCGTGCTGCCGGTGCCGGTAGCGCGCTGATTTCCTTGCGCACCGGATTACCGGTCACCTGTATTTTTCGTTGATGAACACCGCCGGCCACACTAAAACCAAACAGGACTTTACGGGCAAAGGGCAGCAAAGCTTTATTCGACATCAGCAAGGCCGCGTCGGCATTTACCAGTACCAAAGGCACGCCCATGACGCGGGCCATTAATCCACCCGGCACAGTCACATAGCCCCCCATGCCGAGCACGACGTCGGGCTTGCGCTGGCGCAGGATAGACAGGCAGCGCACAAAGCTCGCTGCCAGTTTGAACACGCCGGCGACTGAATGCTGCCAACCTTTGCCACGCAGACCGCTGAATGCAATCGCATCAAACGGCAGACCATGACGCGGCACGATCTCCGCTTCCATGCCATGTGTGGTACCCAGCCACGAGACCTGCCAGCCACGCGCGCGCATGGTCTCGGCAATCGCCAGCCCCGGAAAAATATGCCCGCCCGTACCGGCTGCCATCACAAGCAAATGCTTCATACGCGACCTCCGCGCATGAGCTGACGATTTTCATAATCGATACGTAGCAGGATTGCCAGGCCGATGCAGTTAATCACCACACCCGAGCCGCCATAACTCATCAGCGGCAAGGTCAGCCCTTTGGTGGGCAAAACCCCAAGATTAACGCCCATGTTGATGAAGGTCTGCACCCCGAGCCAAATGCCAATGCCTTTGGCAACCAAACCAGCAAACGTAAAGTCGAGCACGATCGCCTGACGACCAATATCAAACGCCCGCCGTACCAGCCAATAGAACAGCATCGTCACCATCAGCACGCCAACCAAGCCTAATTCTTCGCCGATGACGGCAAATAAAAAATCGGTGTGCGCTTCGGGCAGGTAGTGCAGTTTTTCGACGCTACCGCCGAGTCCCACACCAAACAACTCACCGCGCCCAAAAGCGATCAGTGAGTGCGTCAGCTGAAAGGCTTTGCCTAGTACGTTTTCGCTGGCCCAAGGATCGAGATACGCCACCATGCGCTCCAGTCGCCATGGTGAGATCAGGATGATCACCGAGAACACCGCAACCAGCACCGTGATGATGCCGCCAAACCAAATCAGGTTAAAGCCACCCAAAAACAGAATGCCCATGGCAATGCAAACCACTACGCCAAACGCACCCAGATCGGGCTGCAACATCAGCAAAGCGCCCACCGCAGCCACCGCTGCGGCCATCGGCAAAAAGCCTTTGGTCAGCTTGTGCATGAACTGCTGCTTACGCACCGTGAAATCAGCTGCGTAAATCACCATCATCAACTTCAAGAGCTCGGAGGGTTGCAAATTAATGCCGCCCATACCGATCCAGCGCCGGGAACCATTGACGCTTTTTCCGATACCGGGAATGAACACCATCACCGTGAGCAGTAACGCAGCTGCAAACAAAATCGGCGCTGCCTTTTGCCATTGTTCGACCCGCACACGAAACGCCAGCAAGCCCATGAACAAGCCGATACAGACAAACATCGACTGCCGTAATAAAAAATGATGGGTCTTGTAGTTGGCATATTTCGGTGAGTCAGGCAGCCCGATCGAGGCCGAATAGACCATCACCACACCAGTCAGCAGCAGCAGCACCGTCACCCAGACCAGCGGCTGATCGTATTCCATCATGCGCGAGCGCTGGCTGAGCTGCAGCTCGGTCGGCGCGTTATCAGCACGGGCAAACAGGGGCAACGCAAATTTCATGCGATCACCTCACCGCGAGCAAGCCCGAGCTCACGCACGGCTTCGATAAATACTTGCGCGCGCTGAACGTAGTTTGCAAACATGTCCAGGCTCGCGCAAGCTGGTGACAACAACACCGTCTCACCTGGCTGCGCCAATCCAGCAGCCTGCACCACCGCCTCGGGCAAGCTGGCGCAATCAATCATATTCACACCCGTATCAGCCAATGCCGCCCGCAACGCCGGGGCATCACGCCCAATCAAGAGCACCGCACGCACATGACGCGCTACCGGTGCGGCAAGTGGCGTGAAATCCTGTCCCTTACCCTCACCGCCGGCAATCAAGATCAAATGGGCCGCATGGCCATCACCGAGTCCACTTAATGCGGCTACCGTTGCGCCAACATTGGTGCCCTTGCTGTCGTCCACATAATCCACCTCACCGATGGTGGCGACGAGTTCAACACGATGGGGCTCGCCCGCGTACTGTCGCGCTGCGTGCAGCAATGGTGCCAGCGGCAAGTCGATTGCGCGGCACAAGGCCAATGCCGCCAGCGCGTTGGTGGCATTGTGCTGACCGCGGATTTTTAGTGCATCGGCCGGCATGAGCCGATTGATAAAGAGCTCAACGGGCTCAACAATCTGACGCCGCTTTTTCTTTTCGCCTTCCTCGGGGCCGACCGCCACACTCAGCCACTGCATGCCGTTTTCGGTGACCAGACCCAGCGCATCCGGCGCGGCCGGCGCGTCACTACCAAATGTGACGACCGACGACAAGACATGCGCCATCTGCAGGCAACGTGCATCGTCACGATTAAGTACGCGCACTGTGTCGGGGCCGAAAATACGTTCCTTGTCTCGCGCGTAAGCATCCATGCTGCCATGCCAGTCGAGATGGTCTTGCGTGACATTGAGCACGGTAGCCGCATCGGCCTGCAAGGTGTACGTGGTGTGCAGCTGAAAACTCGACAGCTCCAGTACCCAGCAATCGGGCAAGGTGTCGGCATCAAGATCGGCGCGCAACACATCCAGCGCAGCCGGGCTGATATTGCCGGCAATCTGCACCGACAAACCGGCCGCACGACACAGCTTGCCGGTCAGGCTGGTCACGGTGGTCTTGCCGTTGGTGCCGGTGATGGCAAGGAGCTTGGGTTGGTAGCCGCGCTCTTGTTTAAGCACTGCCAAGGCCTGCGCAAATAATTCGATCTCGCCCCACACCGGCAGGTTCAGCTCGGCAGCCGCGGCGAGTAGCGCGGCCAATTCAACGCGTGGCGACAAGCCGGGACTCACCACGACAACATCAATGGTGTCGAGCAGTGCGGGCGCAAATTCACCGGCCACAAAACTCACCGTCGGCAAGGCTGCACGCAGCGCGGGCAGACGATCGGGCGCGGCCCGCGTATCGGCCACGCGCAGGCTTGCGCCGGCGCGCGCCAGCCAAAGCGCCATCGCCAGACCCGACTCACCGAGCCCGCATACCAATACGTGTTTTCCCTGATAGTCCATCACGACGCCATCTGCATTCTGTTTAACGTAACTTCAATGTCGACAAACCAACCAGCACCAACATCATCGTGATGATCCAGAAGCGCACCACGACTTGGGTTTCTTTCCACCCTTTTTGCTCAAAATGATGATGCAGCGGCGCCATCAGCAAGACCCGCTTGCCGACACCGGTCCGCATTTTGGTGTACTTGAAATAAGCCACTTGCAGCATCACCGACAAGGTCTCCACCACGAACACACCACCCATAATAAAAAGCACGATCTCCTGACGGGCGATCACGGCGATGGTGCCCAGCGCGCCACCCAAAGCCAGCGCGCCAACATCCCCCATAAAGACCTGCGCGGGATAGGCGTTGAACCATAAAAATGCCAGACCCGCGCCAGCCATCGCGCCGCAAAAAATAATCAACTCGCCCGCACCCGGTATATGGGGGATCAGTAAATATTTCGCGTAGGTGGCACTGCCGGCCAGATACGCAAACAGACCCAGCGCCGAGCCCACCATCACGGTGGGCATGATGGCCAATCCATCCAGACCATCGGTCAGATTGACCGCATTGCTGGTACCGACGATGACAAAATAAGTCAGCGCAATAAAACCCCAGACTCCCAGGGGATAGCTAACCGTTTTGAAAAACGGCACGATCAAATCGGCCTTCGGCGGCAAGCTCATCTCAAAACCGGACTGCACCCACTCAAGAAACAAGGCCCACACTTTCATGTTGGTTGGGCCCGACACCGAGAAGGCCAGATAAAACGCTGCGGTCAATCCGATGAGGGATTGCCAAAAATATTTTTCGCGCGAGGCCATGCCGTTGGGGTCTTTGTAGACCACCTTGCGGTAGTCATCGACCCAGCCGATAGCGCCAAAGCCGAGGGTGACAATCAGCACCGGCCACATGAACCGATTGCTCCAATCGCCCCACAGCAGGGTCGACACGCCGATGCCGATCAAGATCAGCGCACCGCCCATGGTGGGCGTGCCAGATTTGATCAGATGCGTTTGCGGACCGTCCGTGCGCACAGCCTGCCCAACCTTCAGACGGGTCAGCATGCGGATCACAGCCGGGCCAGACAGTAAGCCAATCAAGAGCGCCGTCAGGGTCGCAAATACGGCCCGAAAGGTGATGAAGTTAAAGACCCGCAGCGCGCCTAGTTGGTCTTGATATTGTTGTGCAAGCCACAGCAGCATGTCAGTGTCCCTGCGCTAACGCGCCTGTGAGATGTTGTACGACGCGTTCCATTTTCATGAACCGCGATCCTTTGACCAACACACTGGCCTCAGGGGTGATGTGGCTGATGACTTCGTTTAAGGTGTCCATGTCTGCAAAGTGCCGGGCTGCGCTACCGAATGCGCTGCTGGCATGCGCGGCAAGACTGCCCAAGGTAAAAAGTTGATCGATATGCCGGGCCCGCGCATAGCTGCCGATTTCCTGATGGAAGGCAATGCCTTCGCTGCCTACTTCTCCCATGTCGCCCAGCACCAAAGTGCGCGGCGCAGGCGCAGCTGCCAGCACATCAATAGCCGCACGGACCGAATCAGGATTCGCGTTGTAGGTGTCGTCGATGAGCAGTGCGCCGTTTTTTGCGCTCTTACGTTGCAGACGACCAGCCACCGGCGTAAACGCTTCCAGACCGCGCACGATCATGTCAGGCGGTATACCAATGGCCAGCGTGGCAGCGCACGCGGCGAGCGCGTTGCGTACGTTATGCACACCCGCTGCGGCGAGATGGGCGCTGAAGGTTTGGCCGTTCGCATTGAGGGTGAGCAGGCTGCCGAATTCTTTGGTGACATAGGTGCCACGTATGGCCGCCTCGTCATTCAGGCCAAAGTCACGCACCGGCCGCGCAGCGGAAATTGCGCGCCATCGCGGTGTAAATTCTTCATCAGCCGGGAAGACGGCGACACCATCCGCCGCCAGCCCATGCAAGACCGCACCATTTTCTTCTGCGACGGCAGCCACGCTGGCCATGAATTCCTGATGCTCGCGCTGCGCGTTATTTACCAGTCCGACTGTAGGCTCGGCAATGGCGGCAAGGCGCGCGATTTCGCCGGGATGGTTCATGCCCATCTCGATCACCGCGGCGCGGTGCTCTGCAGTTAAACGGAACAAGGTCAGCGGCACCCCGATTTCATTATTGAGGTTACCGCGCGTCGACAAATAATGTCCCGCGCCGTAGTGGGCTTCCAAAATGGACGCAATCATTTCCTTGACTGTGGTCTTACCATTGCTACCCGTCACACCAATAACCGGTATGGCAAAACGGCAGCGCCACCAGTTGGCCAACTGGCCTAGGGCATAGCGCGTATCGGGCACGATCAAGGCTGGTAACGGATAGCCTTGCGGCACGCGCGACGCCACCACTGCCGTAGCGCCGCGGGCCGCAACTTCCGGCAAAAAATCATGCGCATCAAACCGCTCGCCCGCAAGCGCGATAAATAAATTACCCGGCATGACTGTCTGGCTATTGGTCGAGACGCCATCGATCTGCGCCGGTGCAGTCAGGCGCGCACCGGGAATAGCCGCGACGAGGTCGACCAGATCGGCGCGCATCAGTGACCTCCGTGGCGGGTGGCGCGCGCGGCTAAAGCCAGCGCGGCATGATCGGCATCGAGGAAAGCAAAACGACGGCCTTTGATTTCCTGAAAATTTTCGTGTCCCTTACCGGCGATGAGCACCACATCTTGTTTGTCGGCCTGTCGAATCGCAGTCAGGATGGCGGTGGCCCGGTCTTCAATGATCAGATATTGATCGGCGCGAGCAGTCGGTATACCGGCCACAATCTGGGCGATAATCGCTGCCGGCTCTTCACTACGCGGATTGTCACTCGTGACAATCAACTGCTCGGCCTGTTGCGCAGCGAGCGCCATCTGCGGCCGCTTGCCCGCATCACGGTCACCGCCACAGCCGAACACGCACCAGAGTTTGCCGCGACGTTCCTGCGCCACCTGATGCACGCTCTGCACCGCTTTTTCGAGCGCGTCCGGCGTGTGCGCATAATCAATCACCACTAGCGGCGTATCGGCACCACCGAGTTGCTCCATCCTGCCGGGTACGGCGACGAGCGACTCAAGAGCCACGATTATTTTCGGCAGATCAAAGCCACGCGCCAGCAACACGCCAGCGATCGACAACATGTTGCTGACATTGAAGCGGCCGATGAGTTGCGAGCGTATCGTTGCCGTTCCCAGCGGGGACCTCAGCTGAAATATACTGCCATGCTGGGATGCACGAATGTCGCTTGCACGCAGCATGCTTACACCATCAAGGTCGGGAGCGCCCTCAATCGTCGTGCCGATGATGGCGGGCTTCGGGCTAAGCAACGCAACGCGCTCGAGCAATCGGTGGGCAAACGCATCATCAAGATTAATGACAGCATGCTGCAGATCCGGCCAGTCAAACAGGCGCGCCTTGGCGGCTTCATAGGTCACCATATCGCCGTGATAATCCAAATGGTCGCGCGTCAGATTGGTCAACACCGCGACATCGATATGCACGCCATTCAAACGCCCCTGATCAAGCCCGATGGAGGATGCCTCGATCGCAAAGGCGGCCGCGCCCTGCTGCTTGCGGGCGGCCAGATGACGCTGCAGCTGCACCGGATCCGGCGTGGTGTAGCCGGTAACATCAAATTGTGTGCATGACCCTTGCCGAAACAAACCTACACCCAAGGTGCCGATAACAGCAGTCGGCGTTGCATTCCGTGACAGCGCTTGACCGATCCATTGCGTGCAAGAGGTTTTGCCGTTGGTGCCAGTGACCGCGACGGCAAACAACGATTGATCCGGCTGCCCATACCATTGACTGGCAATGGCGCCGGCCGCCTGCGCCAAACCAGGCACGGCCTGATGCGGCAGATTCCAGTGCGCCTCCCAAACAAAGCCGTCCGCGGGATCAAACAAGATCGCGGCGGCACCGGCCTCAATGGCTTGCGCAATGAATTTTCGACCGTCACCGGCGTAGGCAAAAAATACATCGCCGGGTTTGATGTCGCGCGAGTCGGACGACAGTTGCGCCGACGGCGCGATGCTGCGCAGCCAATCTGTCAGATCGCAAGTCGAGAGCAACGTGTCCATGATCACAGGCTCTCCATCACAGGCTCGGCGGGCATGATGACATTCGTGATGCTGGCGTCCGGCGAGATATTGAGCGAACGCAGCGCACTGGCAGCGACGTTGGAAAACACGGGCGCGGCTACCTGCCCGCCAAAATATTTACCATTGCTGGGCTCATCGATCATCACGGCGATGATGATGCGTGGGTCAGAGGCTGGCGCTAGCCCCACAAACGAGCCGACGTATTTTTTGACGTAATGACCACCCTCAAGCTTGTGCGCCGTGCCGGTCTTACCAGCAACGCGATATCCGCGCACCTGCGCTAATGGCGCCGTGCCGCCGGGGCCGACCACTTTCTCCATCATCTCGCGCATCTCAATAGCAGTTTTTTCGCTGATGACCCGCTGCGGCACTGGCGGCTGCGTGAGCTTTTGAAAACTCAGCGGCAGGATGTCGCCGTTACGCGCAAAAATCATATACGCCCGCGCCAGCTGTATCAGTGAGACCGAGATGCCGTGCCCGTAGCTCATCGTGGCCTGCTCAATCGGCCGCCAGGATTTGTAGGGCCGCATGCGACCGGCCACGGCACCCGGAAAACCGAAACGCGGTTGCTGGCCAAAACCCACTGCGGTGAAGTTATCCCACATCTGGCGCGGCTCCATTTTCTGGGCAATCCGGACCGTGCCAACGTTCGATGATTTCTCAATAATCTGCGTCACCGACATCGACGGACTATGCGCATGCGAGTCGCCGATGGTGGAAGGCCCAATGCTGATCTTGCCCGGCGTCTCAATGATGGTTGACGGATTGATCAGCCCCCTGTCCATCGCCAGCGCGATGGTGAAGGGCTTCATCGTTGAGCCCGGCTCGAAGGTATCGGTCATGACGCGATTGCGCAGCTGCGCACCGGTCAGGCCTTGTCGGCTGTTGGGGTTGTAGGTGGGCATGTTGGCCAGCGCCAGCACTTCACCGGTTTTGACATCAAGCACCACAATCGCGCCGGCTTTCGCTTTATGCATCTCAACCGCGTCGCGCAGATGACTAAAGGCGATGTACTGAATCTTACTGTCGATTGAGAGCGTCAATTCGCGACCGTCTTGCGGCTCGCGGATGTAACCATTGTCTTCGACCACGCGGCCACGCCCGTCCTTGATCACACGACGGCTGCCGGTAATACCCGCCAGGGAGGATTGCTGCGCCAATTCAATGCCCTCTTGTCCGATGTCTTCGACATTGGTAAAGCCGAGCAAATGCGCCGAAACCGCACCGGCAGGATAAGAGCGTTTGTATTCTTCGCGGGTATGAATGCCGGGAATTTCGAGGGCAACAATTTTATCGACGACATCCAGCTCGACTTGTCGTTTGAGATAAACAAAGCCGCTGGCCGAGCTGAGTTTTTTCTTCAGATCGGCCGGACTGAGTTCAAGCAGCTGCGCTAACGCACGCAGTTTTTCAGGCGAGGCGTCGAAGTCATCCGGCTCGACCCAGATCGCTTTGACGGGCAAGGACGAGGCCATCACTTCACCATTACGATCCAAAATTTTGCCGCGGGTTGCGGGCAATTCGAGCGTGCGCGCATATCGCGATGCGCCTTTTTTTTGTAGAAAATCAGTCGTCAGCGCCTGCAACCAAAAAGCCCGGCCAGCCAGCGTGGCAAAGGCCACAAATAAAATGAACATGACGAGCTTGGAGCGCCAGGCTGGCAGTTTGACCGCCAGCACCGGACTCGGTGAAAACGGCACGCCGCGACCGGCCGCTGTGCGCAGGGAGGGGCTGCGTATCATCGTGATCCCGCCGTCAGATACTGCGTGCGATTGGCTCCGGGTACTTGCATGCCGAGCGTACTCTTTGCCAGCGCATCGATACGCGCATGCTTGGCCAGTAGCGATTGCTCGAGCTGTAGCTGCGACCATTCGATCTCGTGCTCACGTTGACGCTGCTGAGCACGCTCGAGCTCAATGAAGAGCCGGCGTGTCTGGTATTGCGCGTTGACTAGCATCAGCGCGCACAGCATCAGCAAAGCCAGCATCGGAAAGATCGCGCGGTTATTCATGCCGCTGCTCCGGACTCAGGCAGGCGTAGCGCGCAACGCATGACGGCCGAACGCGCGCGTGGATTGGCGGCGACTTCGGCATCAGACGGCTTCATTTTTGAGACCAGTTTCATCAGGGGCTGAGGCAGATCGACCGCACGAATCGGCAGCCGACGGTCAGGCTGCGGCACGCTGGCTTTCGACGCCATGAACCGCTTGACGATACGATCCTCAAGCGAATGAAAACTGATCACCACCAACCTCCCGTACGGACCAAGATGCCCGTATGCCTGCGTCAAACCTGCTTCGAGTTCCTCAAGTTCCTGATTGATGAAAATCCGTATAGCTTGAAAAGTCCGGGTGGCCGGATCCTTGCCTTTTTCGCGGGTTTTAACGGCTTGTGCCACGAGCGCGGCAAGCTGTCGTGTGCTTGAAATTGGCTCGACTGCCCGGCGAGCAACAAGCGCCTTTGCAATCTGAAAAGCAAACCGTTCTTCCCCATAGTCGCGAATCACTTTCTCTATGTTGTCCTGCGTCTCACTCGCCAGCCATTGGGCTGCCGAGCGGCCGCGCGTGGTATCCATACGCATATCGAGCGGGCCATCCGCACGAAAGCTGAAGCCCCGTGTAGCGTCATCGACTTGTGGCGACGACACCCCCAAATCCAGCAGCACGCCATCAAGCTGCGTAATGCCGCGCGCTGCCAGCGCCGTATCGAGCGTGGCAAAGCTGTCATGCACAATCGCAAAGCGCGCATCGTCCTGCGCGAGTTGCTCGGCCACCGCGATGGCCTGCGGATCTTTGTCGAAAGCGATCAAACGACCCCGCGCCGACAGACCCGCCAATATCCGGCGGCTATGACCGCCGCGGCCAAAGGTGCCATCGACGTAGATGCCGTCGCAGCGCCCACCCGTGAGCGCAAGCGCTTCAACGGCTTCGTCAAGCAGCACAGTTCGGTGCGTCAATTCAGGCACCGTGGTGGTGTTCATCACGACGCCATCAGAATGAAAAATTATTCAATACATCGGGCATGCCTTCGGCAATCGCCTGCGATTCGCTTTCGTTCAGTTTGGCGGCGTCCCAGATTTCAAAATGACTACCCATGCCCAGCATCATCACGTCGCGCGCCAGACCGACGGCGCCGCGCAACTCAGGCGCGATCAGGATGCGGCCGGCGCTATCCATCTCCACATCCGACGCATTACCAAGAAAAATCCGCTGCCAGGCGCGCGCCGACATCGGCCACGCCGCAATTTGTTCGCGATGCAGCTCCCATACCGGACGGGGGAATAACAACAGACAACCATGCGGGTGCTTGGTGAGCGTGACGCGGCCTTCGCTCTGCACCGACAGCGCGTCGCGATGCCTGGCCGGAATCGACATGCGACCCTTGGCATCGAGATGTAAAGCGGACGCACCCTGATACACCTGAACGACTCCCCTGTGGCACTGAAAATAACGTGGATACGATGGCGGAAATGGGCCGGAGGAAATGTAATTTTCCCCACAAAAAGACACTTTTTCACACTTGCGCCCACTTTAGAGGATCGCGAATTGCCGGTCAAGGAATATCAGAGACAGAAATACTAATTTTTTCAATGAAATGAAGGACTTAGCACACTTACTTGAAGCTGCTTAAAACACTAATAACCGAAAGAAATGAAGGACTTAGCTTCAATATTGAAAGTAGAGTATGAGTAATACACATGTGTTTATGCAACCATAAACAGCGATGATCAGGCGGGGGAGGTGGCGTTGGACAATCGGCGCCAGGTGGTCGCCGATATCACGCAAAAAATGAAGCAGACCGATAGGCCGGATTCTGTTTCACCATCAGGCAAGCCCGACAGCGATGACAGCCATTCCTCTAGGCCCCGGATTACTCCGGGGCTCAAGCTCTCTACCCGCATGCTCAGCGAGCCGCCTCAATGCATGCCTATTTGAGATTGCTCCAGGTGGAGGTTACCGCGTTTCACCCTTTGGGACGCAAACGAGTGACTTTCGCTACTCGCCGGTCCCAAAGACTCGTCTCTGTGGCCCTATTCCGCGCCTCACGGCGGACGGCCGTTAACCGTCACCCTGCTCTATGGAGTCCGGACCTTCCTCCCGCTGGCGCTTTGACACGCCAGCCAGCGGCTGTCTGGTCTGCTTCACGGGATGTATTGTACGCGTGGATACAAAAGGCATACGGCCACTTTACTGGCGGCTTACGCAAATTGGCTGAAATCCGGTTTGCGTTTTTCCACAAAAGCAGAAAATGCTTCCTTGGCTTCCGGCCCGCGCAACATGCGGCTGAAGTCGTGCATCTCGGCGTCCATGGCTGCCTTGATCGGCGCGGCCAATTCTGCCTTCATTAAGCGCTTCGTTGCCCGCACCGACGCCGCTGGCAAGGCGGCCAGCTTGGCAGCCTGCTGCGCAACGTGCTCTTGCAAAGCCGCCGCAGGCAGCACCTGATTGACCAGACCCAATTGCTCCGCCTCGGCAGCAGTGAAGGCTTCACCCAGCAATAATTTTTCTGCCGCGTGCTGATAGCCCGCCAGTCTGGGGAACAACAGGCTGGAGCCAAACTCCGGACACAAACCCAGCTGCGTAAATGGCATGGCAAAACGCGCGGTGTCAGCCGCGTACACCAGATCACAATGCAGCAGCAAGGTGGTACCAATCCCGATGGCCATGCCGGTGACGGCTGCCAGCACCGGCTTTTCCGCATCGCGCAGTTGGGTCATGAATTGCGCCACCGGGCTGTTGCTACCCTGCGGTGGATTTTTCAAAAAATCGTCGACGTCATTGCCGGCGGTAAAAATACCTGGCTGCCCGGTGATGACGATGACGCGCACCGATGCGTCCTGCGCGGCAGCTTGCAAGCCGTCTGCCAGCGACTGATACATCGCTGAGGTGATCGCATTTTTTTTATCGGGACGATTAAACGCAAGCGTGACAATCCCGGCTGACTGACTGGTTAAAATATCCATGATTTTTTTCTTTAAAAAACGTTCAGACGCGCTCGAATATGCCGGCCGCACCCATGCCGGTCCCCACACACATGGTCACCATGCCGTACTTGAGCTGACGCCGGTGCAGCCCGTGAATGACGGTCGCGGCGCGAATCGCCCCAGTGGCACCTAAGGGATGTCCGAGCGCAATAGCCCCACCCAGCGGATTGACTTTGGCCGGATCCAGTCCCAAGTCGTGCTGTACCGCGAGCGCCTGCGCTGCAAAGGCTTCATTGAGCTCGATCCAATCAAGCTGATCCAGGCTTAATCCAGCCGAGCGCAACGCCGCCGGTATCGCCTCTTTGGGACCTATTCCCATGATCGCCGGCGGCACACCTTTGACCGCAAATGACACGAAGCGCGCCAGCGGAGTGAGATTAAATCGTGTCAAGATTTTTTCACTCACCAAAATCAAGGCGCCCGCTCCATCGGAGGTCTGCGAGCTATTGCCAGCGGTGACGCTACCTTTGGCTGCAAAGACTGGTTTTAATTTTGCCAGCGCCTCGAGACTGGTGTCAGCGCGGGCGCCTTCATCGTCGCTGACGAGACGGCTTGTGACGCGAATATCACCGGTGGCAAGATCGGGAAATTTTTCAATGATCTCGATCGGCGTTGTCTCAGCAACCCGCTCGCCGCTTTGCTGCGCAGCGATCGCGCGCCGATGCGACTCTAAGGCAAACGCATCTTGCGCATCGCGTGAAATTTTCCACTGCTGCGCGACTTTTTCAGCAGTCAGTCCCATGCCATACGCCATCCCGATATGCTCATCACGGAACACTCCCATGTTTAATGAAGGGTGATGCCCCATCAAGGGCACCATCGACATCGACTCAACACCCGCGGCAATCATCACATCGGCTTCCCCGCAACGGATGCGGTCGGCTGCCATCGCAATGGCCGTCAGACCAGAAGCGCAATAACGATTAATGGTGACCCCACCCACCGTGTCGGGCAAGCCTGCCAGCAAGACCGCCATACGGGCGAGGTTGAGTCCCTGCTCCGCTTCTGGAAACGCGCAGCCAACGACGGCGTCTTCGATGGTCGCGGGATCAAGCTTGGGCACTTGCGCCAGTGCCGACTGCAGCACGCGCACCAGCAAATCATCGGGCCGCATATGACGCAACATGCCGCGCGGTGCTTTGCCAATCGGGCTGCGGGTAGCGGCGACGATGTAGGCGTCTTGTTGTTGTCTGCTCATACTGGACGATTCCTCTCTGTTGGCTTTGATCACGCTACTCAGTTACGTACCGGCTTGCCGGTCTGTAACATGCCCATGATGCGTTCCTGCGTCTTGGGTTCAGACAGCAGCGTCATGAAGCCTTTGCGCTCTCGATCAAGCAGCCATTGTTCATTGACCATGCTGCCGGGCTCGATGTCGCCACCACAAACAATTTCAGCAATCATGGTCCCGATTTTGTAATCATGGGCCGAGATAAATCCACCGTCACGCATGTTGAGCAACTGCCCCATGATGGTGGCCGTGCCATAGCGACCTGTAACGGCAATCGGCATGGGCAAGGGAGGTCGATAGCCCGCCTCTGCCAGGGCCAGCGCCTGAGATTTGGCCACATGCAGCAACTCATACGCATTCAAAATAATGACATCGTCATCGCACAAATAGCCCATGCGACGCGCCTCGAGCGCGGAGATGGCAACAGCGGCAGTAGCCGCATGCAAATAGCGATGTTTGAGAAACTGCAGAATGTCATTGCCTTGCGCCGCCTGCGCCGCACGCAACGCGATTTCTTTGAGCCCACCACCGGCAGGCAATAAACCAATGCCGACTTCGACTAAGCCAATGTAGGATTCGAGCGCCACGACACGACGACTTGCATGCATCATCAACTCGCAACCGCCACCAAGCGCGAGACCAGCGACAGCGGCTACCACCGGCACCTGCGCATATTTCAATTTCAGATATGCCTGCTGTAACCGGGCCACGACTGGCTCAATGGCTTTGACTCCTCCCGACATGAACAAAGGCAGCATCGCCTGCAAATCCGCCCCCGCAGAAAACGCGCCACCCTCGGCCGCATCGGCGTGCCAGATCACCAGCGCACGATAATTGCCTTCGGCCTCGGCAATAGCACGCTCTAGACCGGCAATGACGCCGGGGCCCATCACATGCATCTTGGTTTTAAAAGAGAGGAGCAAGACGTCATCGCCCTGATGCCAGAGCCGTATCGATTCATCTTCGACTATGGTGGTGCCGGCGGTGCTTGCTTGCGCGCTGCCATCACCTGCCACGGATGCGCGAAACACTTGTCGCTGATAGACCGGCAAAGAGGAACGCGGCAGGTAAGCGTGCTGCATGGCCGACCATGAGCCGGATGCCGTATGCACGCCATCGCGCCCATCAAACACCCAGTCGGGCAAGGGCGCGTTTGACAGCGCGCGACCCGCATCAATGTCTTCCTTGACCCACTGCGCAATTTGCAACCAGCCCGCTTGCTGCCATAACTCGAACGGTCCCTGTTTCCAGCCAAAGCCCCATCGCAGCGCGCAGTCGATATCGCGTGCGTGATGGGCAATGTCACCCAGGTGCACGGCAATGTAATGAAAACTATCTCGAAAAATCGCCCACAAAAATTGTGCCTGCGGATGCGTCGCGTCATGCAAAGCACGCATACGTTTGGCTGGATCTTTTTCTTTCAGTATGCGCAGCACCAGTTCGTCGGCTTTGGCGCCGGCGCTGACATAGTCCGCTTTGCCTGCATCAAAGCGCAAAATAGTTTTATCTACTTTTTTATAAAAGCCGGCACCGCTTTTTTGACCAAGTCGCCCCTCTGCGATCAAGGTCTCGAGCACGGCAGGTGTCTGATAAACAGGAAAAAACGGATCGTCGGATAGATTGTCCTGCATGTTGCGCATCACATGCGCAATGGTATCCAAGCCGACCACATCGGCGGTTCTAAAAGTGCCGGATTTGGCACGCCCCAGCCGTGCACCAGTAAGCTCATCCACTAAGTCTGCCGACAGCCCAAAATGCTGGGCCTCACGGATCGTCGCAAGCATGCCAAAAATGCCGACCCGGTTGGCAATAAAGTTAGGGGTGTCGATTGCGCGCACAACCCCTTTGCCGAGCGTGGTCGTGAGAAAGGTTTCGAGCTGATCGAGCAAATCAGTACGCGTGGCCGCTGTCGGGATCAGCTCTGCCAGATGCATGTAGCGCGGTGGATTAAAAAAATGCACACCACAAAAACGGGGCTTAAGCGCATCGCTCAGTCCCTGCGACAAAGCCGTGATCGACAAGCCAGAGGTGTTGGTCGCAAAGATCGCGTGCGGCGCAATAGCGGACGCTATTTTTTCGTAGAGCGCATGCTTCCAGTCCATGCGCTCGGCGATGGCCTCAATGATCAGATCAGCCTGACTCAGCAGGGCGAGATCATCCTCATAGTTGGCGACTTCGATGAAGGACGCCCACTCCTGCTCTGCCAGCGGTGCAGGATTTAATTTTTTAAGCTGTGCTACGGCGCGCAACACAATCGCATTGCGCGCTTCGCCGGGCTTGCCCGGCAAATCAAACAAGATCACCGGCACCCGCGCATTCATGCAGTGCGCAGCAATCTGCGCACCCATGACACCTGCACCGAGGATAGCTACTTTTTTGATGGGGAAGTTCGGCATGGGAAGGGTTCCGGTGGAGAGAACGTGAATTGATATTTTCTATCACGAAGAAATTTTTAAAAGCGCGACATCATTGAATCTGTCACGATCAATACTCGAGCGCATGTGAAGCACATTTTTTATGCACGCCACAAAAAATACTGGGCCCCAGCAGCCTGATTGAAGGGCTGCGCACACTTACGCGCCAGACTTCAAGCGAACGAGAGAATCAAGCGACGAAGGTCGATGCAACGATAAAAGCTGTTGCGCGCAATTCAAACACCAAGACATTTCGCACAAAAAATCGATCAGATCAAAACAAAGCCGCATCCAAAGCCATCAGGTTGGCCGAACCCGACCGCGCCTGCCGAATCAACATCGCGGTCTCTGGCAACAGCCGTGCAAAATAAAAACGTGCCGTGGCCAGCTTGGCTTGATAAAAATCATCGCCGCTGCCTGCTTTTTCCAACGCAATTTTCGCCATGCGCGCAAAAAAATATGCATACACCAAATGCCCTACCACCCGCAAATAAGGCACCGCCGCGGCACCAACTTCGTCACGATTTTGAAATGCCTTCATGCCGATTTCCATTGTCAGCTTGGTCAGCTTGTCACCGAGATCAGCGAGCGGCGTAATAAATTCCGACATCGCCTCATTGGTGCCATTCTCCTCGACGAAGACGCGGATTTTCTCGCCGAATTTGCGTAGTTTGGCACCGTTGTCCATCAAGACTTTACGGCCCAGCAGATCCAGCGACTGAATGGTGTTGGTGCCTTCATAGATCATATTGATACGCGCATCGCGCACGTATTGCTCCATACCCCATTCAGCAATATAGCCATGCCCGCCATAGACCTGCATCGCGTCGGAGGTGGCAATCCAGGCATTGTCAGTCAGAAAGGCTTTGACGACCGGCGTCAGCAGCGCCACCTCATCGGCGGCCTCTTGACGAAGCGTGGCGTCGGGATGATTGAGCTCGCGGTCAATCATCAAGGCGATGTAGGACGTAAACGCACGCCCTCCCTCGGCATACGCGCGCGCAGTAAGCAGCATGCGCCGCACATCGGGATGCACAATGATGGCGTCAGCGGGCTTGTCGGCATCTTTGGTGCCAGTCAGGCTGCGACCCTGCAAGCGATCTTTCGCATACGCGAGCGCATTTTGGTAAGCCACTTCGGTCAGACCCAGCGACTGCATGCCAACACCCAGACGCGCCGCGTTCATCATCACGAACATGCCATTGAGGCCACGATGAGGCTCGCCGATCAGCCAGCCGGTAGCGCCATCGAGATTGATCTGGCAGGTGGCGTTGCCATGAATGCCCATTTTTTCTTCGATCGCGCCACAAAAAATTGGATTACGCGCACCGAGCTTGCCATCCGTATCTGGCAAAAATTTGGGCACCACAAATAAGGAAATACCTTTGGTGCCGGGCGGTGCATCGGGCAGACGCGCTAACACCAGATGGATGATGTTGGCGGCGAGGTCGTGCTCGCCGGCGGAGATAAAAATCTTGCTGCCGGTGAGCTGAAAACTACCATCGGCCTGCGGCACGGCTTTGGTTTTGAGCAGTCCCAGATCGGTACCACAATGCGATTCGGTCAGGCACATGGTGCCAGTCCATTCGCCCGAAACCAAACGCGGCAGATAGAGCGATTTTTGCGCCTCGGTGCCATGCGCATGCAAACATTCATAGGCGCCGTGCGAAAGACCGGGGTACATGGTCCACGCCTGATTGGCCGAGTTGAGCATTTCGTAAAACGAATTATTGAGCGCCAGCGGCAAGCCCTGCCCGCCGTAAACCGGGTCACACGACAATGCCGGCCAGCCAGCTTCGACGAATTGTTGATACGCTGCCTTGAAGCCCTTTGGCGCCGTGACGGTGTGAGTGGCGACATCGAGATGGCAGCCCTCGCGGTCACCCGAATGATTCAAAGGAAAGAGGATATCGGCCGCAAATTTGCCGCCCTCTTCCAGCACTTGGTTGATGGTGTCGGCGTCGAGCTCGGCATGCGCAGGCAACTGCCTGAGCTCGGCGTCGAGCTGCAATAATTCATGTAATACAAACTGCATATCCCGCAAAGGGGCGGCGTAGTGCGACATGAGAGTCTCCTTGGAATCAAGCCTGGTCAGGCTAGCGTCTTTACATCAGGCTTAGGATGTTTTTTTACAAATACGTTGCTGGTTCCGGATGCGCGCACGCTATCAATCAAGCGCGCAAACCCGGCTTGGGCCCGCTCAACGCTGCCGGGGCGGCGGATGAAACGGGCGTCATGGTGCAGCGCCAGCACCAACCCGTACATTTCAAACACTAGCTGCTGGGGATCGGTGTCGGCACGCAAATGCGTTTCGTCGATGGCCTGCTGCGCAGCCCGATGCAGCGCCACTTGCCAGACCCGCACCATCTCAACCAAGTGGTCACGAATGGCACCGGGCCGGTCGTCATATTCCACCGCGCCGCTGATGTAAATGCAGCCCGAGGCAATCTCCAGACTCACGCGCGCAATCCAGCGCGCAAACAGGCTCTCCAGCCGGGGCAGGCCACGCGGCTCATGCAAGCTGGGATAAAACACTTCCTGCTCAAACTGCTGGTGATACAAACGCAGCACTTCAATCTGCAAATCTTCACGCGAACCAAAATGGGCAAAGACCCCCGATTTGCTCATCCCCATGCGGTCGGCCAGTATGCCAATGGTGAGCCCTTCGAGCCCTTCGCGGCTGGCGCACTGCAAGGCAGCGTCAAGGATGGCAGCGCGGGTCTGCTCCCCCTTACGGATCGGCTTGTGAATCGTGTCGGTCATGCGAAATCTCTCCCGTGCGGCGCGATCTCGTGCATCGCAAAAAATAGAACGAGCGTCCTATTATGCACTGAAAGCCGGCGGTCTCAATCGTGGTCTCAATCGCGGGAGCGGTCAAGCAGGCGACGGTCGCGCTTGGTGGGGCGACCTTTGCTGTCTGCGCCGGGCTCGGCAAAGAGCTTGCGCCGGTCGGCTTCCTGCAAGCGCTTTTGCACGCCTTCATCGGTTTCGGCATAGAGCAGGCGTGCCACCGGCGCCGGGCCGCGCTGGCCGGACAAACCGGCGACCCGCACTTGCCACAGCGTGCCGCCGTTATCGATGTCGAGCAGGTCGCCGATGTGGAGGTTACGCGCTGGCTTGCAACGCTCGCCATTGAGGCGCACCTTGCCGCCGTCGACAGCGTCTGTTGCCAATGATCGGGTCTTGAAAAAACGGGCCGCCCAAAGCCATTTATCAATACGAACGGGATCGGTCATTGCAGTAAGGTCTTTCTTTCTGAGTCAAACTAGGCTCGGAAGGCGAGCGTCAAAATGGTAGAGTCAGTGCGCACGCATCGCTCTCTGCAGGCAGTGCCTCTATGCGCCGATTAATCAGCAAGGATGATCATGACTGGTTCACAAAAATTTTTAGCGGGTTTTATGCTCTTTATCATTACCATCGCCTTACTCTTCGCAGGCTATGTCTGGGCCGCGTTGCATTGGTCCTATTCTGATGGAGAGCGAGCCGGCACCATGCAAAAATTTTCCTACAAAGGCTGGCTATGCAAAACCTGGGAGGGCGAACTATTACTCACCACCGTGCCCGGCGCGATCCCGGAAAAATTTGAGTTTACCGTGCGCGACGAAATCGTAGCCCGCCAACTGATGGACGCAGCTGGCAAGCGGGTTATTCTGAGCTATGCGCAGCATAAGGGATTACCGGGATCCTGCTTTGGCGATACGGAATATTTTGTCGAGCGCCTGCAAGTCACCACGCAGCCCTGAGCGATAAAAAAGCAGCGCCTCAACGCGTATACTTCCCCGCCGTAATTACCTGTAGCACGGACTTATACAAGAAATACGCCAAGCCGTTCCATGCGCGCCTGGCCACTGAAAACTGTGCCACCGTCTCCGGCGCGATGACGCTGCCATCCGCTACGCCGCGCTCGATATGTTCTCTGAGTGCCTGCGCAAAATCCGTATCACGAATAAGGATGTTGGCTTCATGATTGACGAATAGCGACAGCCCGTCAAAATTACTCGAGCCCACGGTCGCCCATTCATCGTCAATGACCGCCACTTTGCCATGCAACTGCGTCTTGCGAAATTCGACGAGCTTGACACCGGCTTGGGCCAGCTTGGGATAAAACCACTGCGCAACGGCATCCTGCATCCGAAACTGGCCGACACCGATCAATAAAGTGACCGCCACACCCCGCTGCGCCGCCATCACCAAGGCCCGCCGCAATTTTCGGCTCGGCGCAAAATAGGGTGTGACAAAAAATGCGGTGCGGCGCGCATGGCCCAGCGCATGCAATAACGCGCGCTGTATAGTGCCGCGATTACGCAGATTGTCACGCACCACCAACGCGGCTTCGGCAACGATTTGGGCGCGCTCGACCCGGGTGGCACGCAATTTTTTCAAACTTTCCCAACGTGTGCGCAAGGTATGAAAATGCTGGCGCGCCCATTGCCCGGTGGCTTCCGCATCAATACTTGCCACCAGCGGACCGACGATGCGTACGGCGAAATCCCAGCGTGGCGCCGGTAATAAAACAGCGCTGCCGTCATCGGAGAGCAGATCATCATTGATGTTCAAGCCACCCAAAAAAGCGACGCGGCCATCGACGACGGCAATCTTGCGGTGGGTGCGCGCCACGCCACGCCGAAACCAGGGATTGAACGTGCGAAAATTTACGCCTGTTAAAGCAAACCCGGCAGCCAGTTCAGCACATGACGTCGTGCCAGTACCAAGCCAGTCAGTCAGCACATGCACATGCACACCACGCGCGGCCGCACGATTGAGCGCAGCGACGACCTGATTAGCGGTGTCATCGAGCGCGAAGATATAGGTCTCGAGATAAATTTCTGACTCCGCCGTATCGCAGGCCCGAATCAATGCAGGAAAAAATTCAGCACCACGATGCAGCAGCGTCAGATGATTCTGTTTGCTATAGCTTACTGTTGGCACGATGCGTATCCGTCATGTCAGACTAAGCTCAATTCAGCGACCAGCGGCGCATGATCCGACAACCGGGCCCAGCTCGCACCATGCAATACCTGCGCACTCTGGACCGTAAAACCGCGCACGTAAATACGATCAAGCTGCAATACCGGCATGGCCGCCGGAAAGGTACGCGCCGGTGTCATACGCGGACCACGACCAGCCAGACGGCGCAGATAACTACCAAAGCCACGCGAAGGCAAATGCTGATCAAATACTTCAACCACTTGCAAGCGCTCACGCAGCGTATTGCTTAACGCATTGGTCCAATCATTGAAGTCGCCCGCAATCAGCAAGGGGGCATCCGCAGGCGCTGTCGCGGCGACCGCTTCAATCAATGCCTCGGTCTGACGCAACCGACTGCCGGCAAATAAACCCAGATGCACCACATAACAATGCACGGTCACACCCTCCATCTGCAGCACGCAATGCAATATGCCACGCGACTCATATTGATGGTCGGATACGTCGTGATTATGGGCCCAGGCAATCGGATAAACGGACAGTAGCGCATTACCATGATGGCCGTGGTCATAGAGCGCGTTCATGCCGTAGGCACTATGCTGGGTGTCGCTGGCTAAAAATTCATGCTGACCCTGCACGGGCCAGCTACCAGCATGACGCAAGGCCAGCAGATCGTGCCGCCCCTGCACTTCCTGCAAAAAGATGACATCTGCCGCCATCCCACTCAATGCCTGCTTTAGGGCATGCACGCGCGGCCGTCTGGCGATCGTACTCACGCCCTTGTGAATGTTGTAAGTCGCAATACGCAGTTTCATGAAGCAATGAGGATCAACTCAGGTAGTGAGGCAGTTGCAGAATCGCCTCGGCATTCGACGGCGAAAAACACAAATCCGCAGCCGCCTGCCACGGCAACCACTGATGCTGCAGGTGTTCGCGTGGCGCAAGCACAATCGGCGTAGCACGCGGCACCAGCAAGCCGAATACATGCTCGGTGTTATGCGTGACGCCGGGCGCATAGCGATGGCGCCATACCGGATAGATTTCATAAACGTTGGAAAGTTGCCAGTCTCGAAGATGCGCATCGGGCACGCCGGCACTGCCGATTTCGATACCGGTTTCTTCCCGTACTTCTCGCACAGCTGTCACGCGCAAGGGCTCGTCTTCCAGGTCTTTTGACCCGGTTACGGATTGCCAGAAACCGGGCTTGTCAGCCCGTTCAATCAAGAGCACCTGCAAGTCAGCGCTGTGAATGACGACTAAAACAGATTCGGGAATTTTATGGATGGGCATAGTGTGCGATACAAGTTACTACAAATTCATTATGCCCTGTTTGAAAAAGGGGCGCGTATGCCGGCTGGCATACCCGCTTGTTTGCGACACGGCACGCAGCGCTACTGCGCCGTTGCAATCGGTTCTGGCTTACGTGGTCCCACTTGCACGAAACGCTGCGTCTCTACCTGGTGGGCGTGATTGACTATGCGCCACTGCGCAAATAGGAATTCAGCAAACACCTCAATGTCGACGCCCGCGGGTAATTCGCGCAAGGCCTTACCGAATTCAGGCATCGACGTGTGCTGATCCAACTCTTCGAACACATGGGTCATTGCCAAACCCAATTGCTCGGCCAGCGGCAACTGCATGAACACCGTCGTAATACTCGAGCTCAGCACCTGACGCACCTGCGCATAGGCCGTCTTCACCACACGTATCGTAACCAGCGCGACGGTATCCATCAAACCCCATTCTTGGGTCAGAAGCCGGTACAGATCGGGTTCATTGAGTTTATGCGTGAGGGAGAGATACTTTTCCACACACAGGCTAGCAAGCGTGCCCAAACGCTGCACCTGCTCCGCCCGCAAGCTTGCTACTCCCTGCAGCAGTAATTCACGCTGCTGATGCACGAGCGTATTCATCGCTACCGTACCTTGCCCGGTCATTTTCTTGTTCGAAAAAGATAAGTTCAAACTGGTCGCCGCACACACATCGGAAACCACCTCCGTCATGTGTTGCAACTGCTGCGCGCCGCTTGCCATTGCATGGTTACCGCCGACTACGCGCAGGAGTGCCGCTATGCCTTTCGTCTGCTGATCAATCAGGCTAATAATGACGTTGGTTATGCCGCACTCACAGAGCCAATTGCGCCAGCCGCGCGCATTCGGCAACACCCCAATCTGCCGAGCCACCACGCCCTCGATCAGCTTGCGGGGCGTCTGCCTGAAAGACAAATCCGTCAGGCCGGCATAGCTGGCCTGTCCGCTACCCTTGAGCAGGATGGCATGATTGACCAGATCAATCGTCAAAGGACATAAAAAATCCAGATCAGAAACAGGCGTAGACCCAACCGGCGGTGGCAATGCAACACCCTGCGCAAGCAAATACTCGATCACATTTAGCTGCGCGCGTCGGTCCGCGATCCAGAGTCCGCCCTTGTAATGTTTACCGTTTAAATCAAAGCTCGCATGCGGATTGGCGCCGGCGGCCAATAGCAACTGCACGGACGGCAGGGATCCCACCAGACACGCCATATTAAACAACGTGATGCGCGGCATCGCCTCGGATTCAAGCGTCCATCGCCCTGTCGCAATCATCCAGGCAATCAGCTCGGTCCAGCCCTCCATCAGCACACTGACAGTGGGCGATGGGTTTGCCTTATTGAGGGACGGATTAAACAGCATCAGGTCGGGGTTAGCACCGGCTTCGATCAAGACCTGAGCGGTCTGCAAATGCTTATTCTGAATCGCACCATGGAGCGCGCACCGCCATCCCACCTTATTCACCGCGTTGGGGTCGGCACCGGCGCTGAGCAGCACGCGGATCACCTCAACCCGTCCCGCGAACGCGGCAAACATCAGCGGCGTACTGTCATTGGGCGCGCGTGCGTCAACCGCTGCGCCCGCAGCTAGTAACGCCGCAGCGATCGCCGGGTGCCCACTCTCGGCCGCCAGGCACAAGGGCGTCAACCCGGTCTGTGGATCGAATGCGTTCCGCAGTGCCGGTGACTGCAGCAGGCACTGCGCGACTTCGTCAAGGGCACCCGCTGTCACAAGCTGATGGAAACTCCTGTGCGCCATGGAGACCGCGCGGGTCGACTTGCCGGCGCACGAGGCTTGTAATCTTGGCTCGTTGGACACCTCGCCAAGGAAATTGCTTGCCTCCTCAGAGGCTGTGCGTGTTAGCCCACGGGGATCAGTCACCGGATTCCGAACTTGTAATTCGGCACCCGGATTAACGGGCTTAGCCGCGGGCGATGGGGATGCGTTCAGCGAATAGGTTGGTGGCTGGGCTTCGGCTATGGGTCGGGACATCGTCATTCACTCTCAAATCAGGTCAGTGGACGCGGGCTAAGCACCATGCTTAGAGCGCCCATGACGAGCGTGGGTAACGGCGAAAGTCAACGAGGTTCAACAAAAAAAACCGATTGGGAACAGTGTTCGCCAATCGGTTTTTTGGTGCTATCAAGACCCGTGCTGACCGTCTGATGGTGGGTCGACTTGTCAGGCTTGCGCTTAATTTGCACGCTTCATTACAAGCTGCATCTCAAGCCTTTATAACCGGCTCCACATTGCGCAGCCGAATATGCAATTCTTTCAATTGCTTTTCGTCGACTTCGGACGGCGCCTGAGTCAGTAGACATTGTGCACGCTGGGTTTTTGGGAACGCGATCACATCGCGGATCGATTCGGCGCCGGTCATCATGGTGACGATACGGTCCAAACCAAAAGCCAGACCACCGTGTGGCGGCGCGCCGTACTGCAGCGCGTCGAGCAGGAAGCCGAATTTGCTTTGCGCTTCTTCGGCGCCGATATTCAACGCGCGGAACACTTTGCTCTGCACATCGGCACGATGGATACGCACGGAGCCACCACCGAGTTCCCAACCATTCAAGACCATGTCATAAGCTTGTGCGATCGCTCGGCCCGGATCGGTCTCGATAAAATCTTCATGACCCAGTTTGGGTGCCGTGAACGGATGATGCAAGGCGTTCCAGCGACCAGCGTCTTCGTCGTGCTCGAACATCGGGAAGTCGACAACCCACAACGGCCGCCAGGCTTCTTCGAACAAACCGTTCTTGCGACCAAAATCGCTATGGCCGATTTTGACGCGCAGCGCGCCGATGGCGTCGTTGACGACCTTGGCTTTGTCGGCGCCAAAGAAAATCAGGTCGCCATCTTCGGCGCCGGTCTTCTCCAAAATCTGCGCGAGGGCAGCGTCATGGATATTTTTGACAATCGGCGACTGCAAGCCGTCCCGGCCTTTGGATTTGTCATTGACCTTGATATAGGCAAGACCCTTGGCCCCATAGATGGCGACGAACTGGGTGTAGGCGTCAATCTCTGAACGCGGCATGCCGCCGTTTTCTTTGGCACCGCCCGGCACACGCAGACCGACCACACGCCCACCGTCCATCGCAGCCGCCGCGGAGAAGACTTTGAAATCCACGTCTTTCATTACCTCGGTGAGTTCGGTAAACGCGAGCTTAACGCGCATGTCCGGTTTGTCCGAGCCATACAGGCCCATCGCGGTGGCAAAATTCATCACCGGGAAGGGGTTAGGCAGATCCACATCAAGCGCATTTTTAAAGACGATACGGATCATGCCTTCAAACATGTCGCGGATTTCCTGCTCCGACATGAAGGACGTTTCGCAATCAATTTGCGTAAATTCAGGCTGACGATCGGCACGCAAATCTTCGTCGCGGAAGCATTTGGTGATCTGGTAATAACGGTCAAAGTTAGCCACCATCAGCAGCTGCTTGAACAATTGCGGTGACTGGGGCAACGCAAAAAAGTGACCCGCATTAACCCGCGAAGGCACCAGATAATCGCGCGCGCCTTCCGGCGTGGATTTGGTCAGCATCGGGGTTTCGATATCGATGAAGCCGTTACCGTCTAAAAATTTGCGCACTTCCATCGACACCTTGTAGCGCAGGCGCAGGTTGTGCTGCATCTGCGGGCGGCGCAGGTCCAGCACACGATGCGTAAGTCGCGTGGTCTCGGAGAGATTGTCGTCATCAAGCTGGAACGGTGGCGTCACCGACGGGTTAAGCACCTCGAGTTCATGGCACAGCACTTCGATCTTGCCGGACGTCAGATTGGCATTGGTCGTGCCTTCAGGACGCGGCCGCACAATACCGGTAATACGCAGACAAAATTCGTTACGCACTGACTCTGCGCTGGCAAACACGGCCGCACGATCGGGGTCACAGACAATTTGCACCAGACCTTCGCGGTCACGCAGATCGATAAAAATCACGCCGCCATGATCGCGCCGGCGATGTACCCAGCCGCACAGGCTGACAGTCTGGCCCAGCAGGGCTTCATTGGTTAAGCCGCAGTAATGTGTTCGCATTGACATTTCAATTTCCAGTTTCAGATGTTTTGGACTGCAATTCGGGAAGGACCGCCTTTTGACCTGGCGCGGGGGGCGCCACGACGCCCATTGAGACAATATATTTCAGCGCTTCATCGACGCTCATAGCGAGTTCAATCGTCTCCGCACGCGGCAGCATCAGAAAAAACCCTGAGGTTGGGTTGGGTGTGGTCGGCACATAGACACTCACATAATCGCCCAGCAAATGATTTTTAACGTCCCCGCCGGGCACCCCAGTCTGGAACGCAATGGTCCAGCAACCCTGCCGCGGATATTGCACCAGCAGCGCCTTGCGAAACGCATTGCCGGACGACGAAAACAAGGTATCAGAGACTTGCTTGACACTGGAGTAGATCGAATTGACCACCGGGATGCGATTGAGCAGCATCTCCCACCACATCAATAAACGATTACCCAAAAAATTGCGCGTCACCAGCCCGGTCAGAAAAATAATGACCAGGGTGAGGATAGTGCCCAGACCCGGCAACGTAAAACCAAACAGCGATTGCGGACGCCACTTTTCCGGCATCAGCAAAAGCGACTGATCGAGCGTGCCCACGATCAGATTGAGCACCCACAGCGTGATGGCCAGAGGCACCAAGACCAACAAACCGGTAATAAAATATTTGCGCATAGTTATTAAGGCAATCAGGTCGCAGCCGGGGCCGCCGGTGTGCTGCTTACAGCAGGCGCGGCAGCCGGGGTGGCGCCGGCAGCCGGCGCAGCCGGAGCAGCGGCGGTATCCGACTTAGTCGCCCCATCGGCCTTGCTATCGGTGCTCGCTGGTGCTGCGCTGTTGCCACCTTTGAAATCGGTGACATACCAGCCGCTTCCCTTAAGCTGAAAGCCGGCAGCGGTCAGCTGTTTTTTAAATGCAGGCTTGCCGCACGAGGTGCACTCGGTCAGTGGTGCATCGGACATTTTTTGCAATACGTCCCGCGTAAAACCGCAGGCTTCGCATCGATAGGCATAAATTGGCATGACTTCCCCCAGCAAAATTCGGAAAACCTTGCATTATAAAGGGTTTCGCCCTGCGCCCCGGTCAAACGCCGTTCGTCGCCTCCCGGTTTTTCGGCGACCATTGCGGCAAAAGTGAGCCCAGCAGCATACCCACCAGCGCCATCAAGAGCCCAATTAATTGCGGTGGCCAGATCGACTCCCCCCCAAAACCCTCCATCAGCAACCACGCGCCTAGTCCGCCGACCACTGATAACAGCGCACCTTGCGTGGTGGCGCGCTGCCAATACAGGCCCATCACCAGCGGAATGAACGCACCCACCAGCGGCACCTTGTACGCATTACCGACCATGTCATAAATGGACATGCCTTGCGAGAGCAACGCAAAAGTTGTCACCGCAACGGTGAAGCAGACCACCACGATGCGCGTGGTACGCAGCAACTGGCGATCTGTCATCGGAATAAATTCGCGCAAAATATTTTCGGTCAGCGTAATACTGGGCGCGAGCAAGGTACCGCTTGCGGTCGACATGATCGCAGAGAGCAGCGCGCCAAAAAACAAAATCTGTGCCGCCAGCGGGGTGTGATTCAAAATCAGCGTCGGCAGAATCATCTGCGCATCTTCTTTGATCAACCCGGCAAACATGGTCGGGTCAATCAATTGCGCCGCATACGCCAGGAACATCGGAATGAACGCAAACACAAAGTACAAGGACCCACCAACGACGGCACCGGTCATCGCGACACCCTCGGAGCGCGCCGACATCACCCGCTGAAACACGTCTTGTTGCGGTATCGAACCGAACATGATCGTGACGGCCGCACCGGCAAAAGCCAGTATCTCGGCGGCCGTTGGTTGGGGCCAGAACGCGAGCTTGCCCGCACCCGCCGCATGATCAATCACCACTCCCGCACCACCAGCCAGATCCGCCACCACGTAGGCGATATAGAGCAGACCGACCACGATGATGATCATCTGAAAAAAATCCGTCAGCGCCACCGACCACATGCCACCGAAGAGTGTGTAGACCAGCACGACCGCCGCTCCGATCACCATGCCGCTCGACACCGAGATCGCGCCCTGCGACAAAATGCTCAAGACCAGCCCAAGCGCGGTGATCTGCGCGGCAACCCAGCCCAAATAGGAAATCACGATGCAACATGACACGATGATTTCAACCGACCGGCTGTAACGTTGGCGATAGTAATCGCCAATCGTGAGCAGATTCATCCGGTAGAGTTTGCGGGCGAAAAACAAGCCTACAAAAATCAGGCACAGCGAAGCGCCGAATGGATCTTCAATCACACCACGCAATCCGCTATCAGCAAATTTGGCAGGAATACCGAGCACAGTTTCTGACCCAAACCAGGTCGCAAAGACTGTCGCAATGACGATATACGAAGGTAGCGAGCGCCCCGCATTGGCATAGTCCGACGAGGTCTTGACGCGTCGCGCCGCCACTAAGCCGATCGTGATCGACACCGCCAGATAAACAAGAACAAAAATCATGAGGGTCGTCATGGCTGCTCCGCGCAAAAAAAAGGTCCCCAGAAAAATTGCGCTGATTATAGCCGGAGCCGGCGGCACGGTTTGCTTGACTTGCCACGCTTAATAAAATCCCTCTTGCCAGCGCAGAAAAACTTGCACCAATAGGATACCGGCCAAGAGCCCGCCACCAAAATAGAGCGCAATGCCCAGCAACCTATTGGTGCGTTTTTGTTCGGCCAGTAAGTGCTTGAGCAAATCGCTCTGGTCCGGCTCACGCGGTGCAGCACCGGTAATGAGTGCCTGCTGCAGCAGCCGTGGCAACTGCGGCAGGATATGTCCGTATTGCGGCGCTTCGATCTTAAGCCGCGCAACAAATCCGGCCCAGCCGAGTTGCTCTTTCATCCAGCTCTCAAGAAAAGGCTTGGCGGTCTGCCAAAGGTCCAGATCCGGATCAAGCTGCCGCCCCAATCCTTCAATATTGAGCAAGGTCTTTTGCAACAGCACCAGTTGCGGCTGCACTTCCACATTAAAACGCCGCGAGGTCTGAAACAAGCGAAGCAGAACTTGGCCAAACGATATCTGCGAAAGCGGCCGATCAAAAATGGGCTCGCAACAGGCGCGCACCGCCGCCTCGAGCTCATCCACGCGGGTGTCTTTTGGTGCCCAGCCCGATTCGATATGAGCTTGGGCGACACGCTTGTAGTCGCGCCGGAAAAAAGCGAGAAAATTCTGCGACAAATAATCTTTATCAAAGTCAGTCAGCGTGCCGACGATACCAAAATCCAGCGCTATATAGCGGCCAAACGTCGCCGGCGCGGTCGAGACCATGATGTTCCCGGGATGCATATCGGCGTGAAAAAAACCATCCCGAAACACCTGCGTAAAAAAAATCGACACGCCATCGCGCGAGAGCTTGGCCAGGTCAACCCCGGCCTCGGTCAGACGCGCAATCTGCGAGATCGGAATACCGTGCATGCGCTCCATCACGATCACGGATTCGGAACAATAATCCCAGAACATCTCGGGCACGAGAAGCAGATCCGAGTTGGCAAAATTGCGCCGCAGCTGGCTTGCATTAGCCGCCTCGCGCATCAGATCAAGCTCGTCACGCAAATATTTATCAAATTCAGCCACCACCTCGCGTGGTTTCAGGCGACGGCCATCCACCCACAGGCGCTCGACCCAACCAGCGACGATATGCATCAACGCGACATCTTCCCCAATCGCTCGATGCACACCGGGACGCAAAACTTTGACTGCCACGTCGGTGCCGTTTTTAAGTGTCGCAAAATGCACCTGCGCGACTGACGCCGAGGCCACGGGCTCGCGATCAAAATGCGCAAACAAGGTATCCGGATGCTGGCCGAGCGACTGCGTGATTTGCGCAATCGCCAGCGCGCTGGGGAATGGCGGTACCCGGTCTTGCAGATGCGCGAGTTCGTCGGCAATATCGGCAGGCAGCAAATCGCGCCGGGTCGATAAGACTTGGCCAAATTTGACAAAAATCGGCCCCAGCTCTTCCAGCGCCCGACGCAAGCGCTCGCCCCGCGGGGCACGCAGATCACGCCAAAAAAATAATCCCGACACGACGCGCCAACGTGGCGGCACGGCGGCGGCCGACAAGACGATTTCATCGAGTCCGTAGCGTAATGCGACCCGCAGAATTTTGAGTGCGCGCAGTAGACGTAAACTCATCGCGCCGCCTCCGCCTGCTGCGCAAGAGTTTGCTCGAGCAAGGTCACACGCTTGGCCAGGCGCTCGGCGTCATCGCGCAAGGTGGCCACGGCACCGGCAAAGTCATCGGCGCACTGGCGGTGCAGCAGCACCGGATTTTCTTCGAGCAGATAGTCAGCGATGCTTTCGGCGAAATTTTTACCGCCCGCCTGCAAGGCTGCAGCCGCCGCGCGCGCACCTTGTACCAGTCGCACCGCGGCGATGTCACCCACCCAAGGCGCCAAGTCTTCTTCGGCCTCCCAGTGCAGGTTGTTGGCAATCTCAGAAATCGACTTGGCGAAATCGGCATCGCCTTCGAGGCTCACATAAGAAAAAGCGCGGGCACGATTGGCCAGTATCTGCGGCACGTCGGCGGGGCTGATTCGAATGGTGACGTTGGGATTGGCGTCGGTGTCGGGATGGTTAGCGGACTCAGAAGGTGCCGTCAGCAAGCCATCAGCCGCCACCTGCAGGCGCAACGTCAGCGCACCAATTGCAACGCATGCCACCTTACCCTTATGCGCGGCGAGCGTGGCTTGCAAAGCGGGTTGTCGCGCAAGCAGATGATTGATGGTGGCGGCAATTGGCGTAGCAAAGGTCATCTGTATTTTTTGAGAAAGTCACTGGATCCCAGCTTTCGCTGGGATGACGGTAGTTTTATCGATGTCGTCTCGGCGTAGGCCAGGACCCAGCATCTTTTGATCCCATCAAAGCTTCACACCCACATGCAGGGCTGCGATTCCGGCGCTCAGGTTGAAATAATCAACGCGATCCAGACCCGCTTCTTGCATCATGGTTTTGAGCGTCTCCTGATCCGGGTGCATGCGGATCGACTCGGCCAGATAGCGATAGCTGTCGGCGTCATTGGCGATTTTTTTTCCTAGCCATGGCAGCACCTTGAACGAGTACAGGTCGTAGGGCTTTTGCAAGGGCGCTGCCACTGTGGAAAACTCCAGCACCAGCAATTTGCCGCCGGGTTTCAGCACGCGGCGCATTTCCGCCAATGCCTGATCTTTGTGGGTCATATTGCGCAAACCGAAAGCAACCGACACCCGATCAAAATAATTGTCTGGAAACGGCAGCTTCTCGGCGTCGCACAGCATCGTTGGCAGCAGCAGGCCGGCGTTGGTCAAGCGGTCGCGCCCGACACGCAGCATCGACTCATTGATATCGGTCAGCCAGACCTCGCCCGTCGGCCCGGCCTTTTTCGCAAACGCCCGCGCCAGGTCGCCCGTGCCGCCGGCAATATCCAGCACCTTGAAACCAGGACGGATGCCCGCCTGCGCAATGGTGAACATTTTCCAGACCCGATGCAGACCAGCTGACATCAGATCATTCATCACGTCGTATTTGGCCGCCACGGAATGGAACACCTCCGCCACTTTGTGGACCTTCTGGTCTTCCTGAACGTTCTGGTAGCCGAAATGGGTGTGGGTCATCGAGCAATCCGCTGGGTTAAGGCGTGAATTATACAAGCGCCACGGCACAAGGCGCCGGGGTGAATTGCCCTGATGCAATGTGCTGATCGAAATGAACTTTGATCGGCTAATTTGCACGGATTACATTGCAATATAACAATGTTTGGGCGGATTTCCGCCTCCGGCGCCTTACCAACGGAGTCCGGCATGAAAAGTTTAACGATCCATCAACACACCAAAATCCAGGACTTAGCCGAATTTTTCAACAACGTGGGCGATGCAGATCGTGTACGCGGCGAAAAATTAGAAAACGGTCTGACGCGTCTTTATATCCGCGACCGTAGCTTTCTTACGGTGATCAAGGAACATCTCTTCGAAGACGATAAATTGCGGGTCGAAACAAGTCGGACGCTGGCGAAAAACGCCATCCGGGAAGTGTTGAATCAACGGGACGGCGGAACGATGATAGATGCGGCCATGCAGCGCATTGGTACTGCGTTAACCCAAACCCGCAACGATCTGCGTCCTGTGGATTTCAGGGAGTCGATCCGTCATATTGATTCTTTACACAATGCGCAGCAGCCGTTTCGTGAGCGCGTAAAGGCTGCTTTGCACACAAGTACTGATCGAATTCCGAAGGAGAATGCGTCTCTTCAAAAGGCTACGATTTCATCTATGCAAAGTGTAGGAAGCATACGTGCCGCTGAACAAGGGTACGTCGCTAATGAACTAATGCAGATCATTAGCGCAGCAGATACAAGCACGACGGCCAACGGTGTTGTTTGGGGCGAGGATCCGTCGATGGCGCAGACAAATCCGATCAGAGTAGAAATCACCAGATCTTCCAGGGAGGATGTCGCGGCACTCTTTCATTTTCTGGGCGCACAAGGCGCACCAACATCCGGATCCATTGATTACGAAGGGATTGTTCGCCTTGCAGAGGACTGGAGAAAGATCGATGAGCAGAATAAAGTACCCGAGAAGCTATCGCCGTCACTGCAAGCAGTGCAAGTGTTTTTCTCAGAATTGAATAGTGCTCGCTCTGCGCTCGCCGGCATTGGATTTGTCCGCGGCAATCTCACCGAACAAAACTCCGATGTTTTAGTCATGACGTCTGGATTAAATCCGGCTGACGAAGCGGCATTTGCCGGTCGTCATGACGAAGTATTCGTGACAGCACTAAAAAATATAACGTCCGAATCATTTGAAAATGGACTAACGGAATTTGTAGTCGATCCCCCACTATCCCGCTCCAGCGCACGCACGATCACCGCTGCGCATTGCCCTTTTTATATGGGAGGGCTAACCTCCATCAAAGCACTGCACGATCTCTACCAAGAAATTTCAACACGCCTCGCGCACAATCAAATGACAGCGGAAAAAACAAGCACAACCCCCACGCGTTCGATTGTGATTCCGCTACTGGGCGTTGATCCGATTCACGGCTACCCCAATCGGGTAGGACTGGCGGTGATGGCCGAAGAGGTGGTGAAGATGCGCAATCGAATTCCGGACATTTTTTTCAAAATTCTACTGCCCGATGGGATCACGGATGAAGAGATGGTGACCCTCTTGAAGGATGAAGAATCAAAGCAGGCAAAAGCCCCGGTTTAATGCGCGTTCGCGCTGGCTCCCATCGCAGCATCGCGGCCGGTTTCACGCGTAAAACCGGCGGCTTCGAGCCGGCGCAGATAGTCTTCCCATAGCGCGTCGCGATTGCTGGCGAGGTGGTACAAATAATCCCAGGTAAATATGCCGCTATCGTGGCCGTCGGAAAAAATCGGGCGCACCCCATAATTACCAACAGGCTCCAGTGCTGTCAGGCCGACTTCGCGTTTGCCGGTTTGCAGGGTTTCTTGCCCAGCGCCGTGACCGCGCACTTCGGCCGATGGTGAATACACGCGCAACAGTTCAAACGACAAAGTAAAACGGCTGTCGTCGTCAAACGTAATGTCGAGCGTGCGTGAGGCTTTATGGACTTCCAGTGCTATCGGATGTCGGCTTGCGGTGTTGGTCATGTTGGATCCGTTTGATGTTGAACAAAAGATGCTGGATTCCAGCGCCGCTGTAGTGACTCACACATACGAAGCCAGCCGCAATGCCAGCGCATCACGCAAAGCAGGCCGCAAAGCACGGCGCTGCCCGAGTACGTCTTGCGGAGTCTCGCGCTGTGCCACCGTCCAGACCGGCGCGGGGAAATGCGCATCATCGGCATACCGCGGGATCACGTGCCAGTGCAGATGCGGGACCATATTTCCCAGACTGGCAAGATTGATTTTCAAGGGCTGCATCACCGCGCGCACTACAGTCTCAACCTGCCATAGCACGTCCATCAAGAGCATGCGATCGAGCTCGGGCAGGTCGGTGACCTCGGCCACATGGTCGCGCCAGATCACCCGACAAAAGCCCGGATAATTGGCGTCATCCACCAACACCACCCGCAGCTGTATACCCTGAAAGACGACCTCGCCACCAGGGCTTTGGCAGAGTTCACAGTGCGGATCAGTGTGTGGCTCAGTGAGCGCCGTCATCGCTTACACCAAGACCCGTTCGATGCCGCCATTATTAGCGCGTGCTACGTATTCCGGCATCCAGTTTTCACCCAACAGATGACGCGCTATTTCGACCACGATGTAGTCGGCATCCGTTCCCGAATCATCGTCATAGCGCTTGAGGCCCTGCAAACAGGACGGGCAGGAAGTCAAAATTTTGACGTTGCCGGTAAAGCCATCGGCGCGCAATTTATCGGCCCCCTTAACCATTTCTTCTTCCTTGCGGAATCGGATCTGCGTCGAGATATCAGGTCGGCTAATGGCGAGTGTCCCGGACTCGCCGCAGCAGCGATCGTTCTTTTCGATCTTCTGCGCATCGATGGTGGTGATCAGGCTGTTGACTGTCTTCAGTGGATCTTGCAGTTTCATCGGGCTATGGCAAGGATCGTGATACATGTAGCGTGTTCCGCTGACGCCTTCGAGCTTGATATTTTTTTCGAGCAGATATTCGTGGATATCCATGATGCGGCAGCCAGGGAATATTTTGTCGAACTGATAGCCCTGCAACTGATCGTAGCAAGTGCCGCAAGACACGATGACGGTTTTGATGTCCAGATAATTCAGCGTGTTGGCCATGCGATGGAATAGCACGCGGTTGTCGGTGATGATTTTTTCCGCTTTATCAAAGTCACCCGAGCCGCGCTGCGGATAACCGCAGCACAGGTAGCCCGGCGGCAGCACGGTTTGCACACCCACTTGCCACAGCATGGCCTGCGTGGCCAGACCAACTTGCGAGAACAAGCGCTCGGAACCACAGCCAGGGAAATAAAACACTGCTTCTGTGTCCGCATTTGTCGTTTGCGGATTCCGAATGATCGGTATGACTTTGTCATCTTCAATATCAAGTAGGGCACGTGCGGCTTTCTTGGGTAAATTACCAGGCATTTTTTTGTTGATGAAATGAATCACCTGCTCGCGCACCGGCGGCTTGCCATGTGTCGATGGCGGTGCCTTGGTTTGTTTTTTGGCGAATTTTTTCAATACATCATGCGCCAGACGCTGCAGCTTGTAACCCCAGCCCATCATTACCTGCCGGGTCGCATTGATGGTGGCCGGATCCGTCGCATTCAAAAAAAACATCGACGCCGCAGTGCCGGGATTGAATGACTTCTTGTTCATCTTGCGCAGCAGATTGCGCATGCTCATCGACACATCACCAAAATCAATATCGACCGGGCACGGCGTCAGACATTTGTGGCACACAGTGCAATGGTCGGCGACGTCTTCGAATTCTTCCCAGTGCTTGATCGAGATGCCGCGACGAGTTTGCTCTTCATACAGAAACGCTTCCACTAGCAAAGACGTGGCGAGAATTTTATTGCGTGGCGAGTAGAGCAGGTTGGCCCGCGGCACATGGGTCGCACATACCGGCTTGCATTTGCCGCAGCGCAGGCAATCTTTCACACTGTTCGTGATGGCGCCGATATCGCTTTGCTGCATGATCAGCGACTCATGCCCCATCAGGCCAAATGACGGCGTATAGGCATTGCGCAAATCCGCTGCCAACTCGGGCGTGCCCAACAATTTACCTTTATTGAAGCGCCCTTCGGGATCAATGCGTTGTTTGTAATCACGGAAGCCCGCCATCTCAGCATCGGTCAGAAACTCAAGCTTGGTGATACCAATGCCGTGCTCGCCGGAGATGACGCCATTGAGCGCACGCGCCAAGGCCATGATACGTTCAACCGCCGCATGCGCGGTCTGCAGCATCTGGTAGTCATCCGAGTTGACGGGGATGTTGGTGTGCACATTGCCGTCACCGGCGTGCATGTGCAAGGCCACAAAAACCCGGCCACGCAATACCTGCTTATGTAGCGCGGTGCACGCATCCAAAATTTGTTTGAAGGCCGCGCCATTGAACAACTGACGCAACGGCGCCCGCAACTCGGCCTTCCACGAAATACGAATGGTGCGGTCTTGCAGCAGATCGAACACGCGCACATCAGGTTGCGCGGCAATGCGCGCCTCGAATTGGGGTAGTAATTGATCGAGCCCCAGACGTGCCAGCTCAGGCTGGGCAGCACGCAAGGAAAGATCAATGTGTTCGAGTAACCACGACCAGCGCGCGTGCACCGAATCGATTAGGGCGAGCGCTTCACTGACCCGGTTTTCGAGCAGCTCGGCAGGCGGGATGTCGTTGCCTTCGGCGTCGTCGCTTTTACCGAGTGGTAGTGACCCTTTTGCAAAAAAGCGTGATAGTTCAGTGGCAAGTTGCAATTTGTTTTTGATCGACAATTCAATGTTGAATCGCTCGATACCGTCGGTGTACTCACCCATCCGATTTAACGGAATAACGACGTCCTCGTTAATTTTGAACGCATTGGTATGCTTGGCAATGGCCGCAGTGCGCGCCCGATCCAGCCAGAATTTTTTACGCGCCTCGGGGCTGACCGCCACAAAACCTTCGCCAACGCGGGTGTTGGCAATGCGAACCACTTCGGATGCCGCGCGCGCCACGGCTTCTTCGTCATCGCCGACGATATCGCCAAACAAGGCCATCTTGGGCAGCACACCACGCTTGGATTTGGTCGCATAGCCAACAGCGCGCAGATAGCGCTCGTCGAGATGCTCAAGCCCGGCCAATATCGCGCCGCCTTTTTGAGTTTCCGCATCGAGATAATTTTTGATCTCGACAATAGAGGGAATCGCCTCGCGCGCCTGACCAAAAAACTCTAAGCAGACCGTGCGGGTATGCTTGGGCATTTTATGCAGAATCCAGCGCGCCGACGTAATCAAGCCATCGCACCCTTCTTTTTGGATGCCGGGCAAACCGGATAAAAATTTATCCGTGACGTCCTTGCCAAGCCCTTCTTTGCGGAAGGTGCGCCCCGGAATTTCGAGCACTTCGGTTTTGAAGGGCGCATTGCGACGACCCTTCTCAGCCGGATGTGTCCAGACAAGTTCAAACCGCGCCAGTGCAACGTCATGAATCTTGCCCAGGTTGTGATCGAGCCGCGTAACCTCAAGCCAGTCACCGTTGGGATCGACCATGCGCCAGCTGGCGAGATTGTCGAGCGCGGTCCCCCACAACACAGCTTTTTTGCCGCCTGCATTCATCGCAATATTGCCGCCGATGCAGGACGCTTCGGCCGACGTGGGATCGACCGCAAAAACAAAGCCGGCCTTTTCTGCCGCATCCGCGACGCGCTTGGTGACTACGCCAGCACCCGAGTAAATGGTGGCGTAGTCGTGCGACAATCCGGGCAAAATTTGCATCTCGACCGCACCAAGCGCTTCGAGTTTTTCGGTGTTGATGACAGCAGACAGTGGCGTCAACGGAATAGCGCCGCCGGTATAACCGGTGCCGCCGCCGCGCGGAATGATGGTCAGTCCGAGTTCAATACAGCCCTTGACCAGACCCGCCATTTCGTCTTCGGTGTCGGGCGTCAGCACCACGAAAGGATACTCAACCCGCCAGTCAGTGGCATCCGTCACGTGCGACACACGCGAGAGGCCATCGAATTTGATGTTGTCGAGCGCGGTGTAGCGACCAAGGATTTTATTCGTGCGGCGACGCAGACTGGCTGTTTGCTCGAATTGCGCTGCAAAGTCTTCGATCGCTTTACGCGCCGCAGCCAACAGCGCTTCGACATTGGCGCTACGAACGGCCGCCTGCGCATCAGCTTTATCTTCGAGGTCGGTGGCATGCCGTCGCTTGTCGACTTCACCCAGACGGTGATACAAGGCATCAATCAGTGCGCCGCGACGCTTCGGATTATCGAGCATGTCGTCCTGCAGATACGGATTCCGTTGCACGACCCAAATATCGCCCAATACTTCGTAAAGCATACGGGCTGAGCGACCAGTCTGACGTGCACCGCGTAGCACAGACAGTAAACCCCACGCCGGTTCACCCAGCAAACGGATGACGATCTCACGATCCGAAAACGACGTGTAGTTGTACGGAATTTCACGCAGGCGGGCCGGTTGAGCGCCGTCTGATGCATCGGACAGCAAGGTGTGAATGTGCGCGGGGGCGTTCATGGAGGTAGCCTAAATGTAAAGACGCATTTTAGCGTATTGCGCCGCAACAGGCTGCACGCAAGCGCACCGAATACCCCTATGAAATGCTACCCTTTTATTGGAATTTACCGCACTGCGAGCAAACCATGCCAGACGCTATCGGGCACCGCCAGCAGCAGCATGGTGACGACGATATAACGCACCAACTTGCCCAAGGCCATATACGCCAGACTCGGCCAGAACGGTATTTTCAACCAACCCGCAACCGAGCACAACGGATCGCCGATCACAGGCAACCATGACAGCAGCAAGGTCTTAGGGCCAAAACGCTGCAGCCAACCCAGATACCGAGGTGTGCTGTTTGGGGCAAAGACTTTTTTAGCACCGTAGCCCATCAGATAGCTGAACGCGCCACCCAGAGTATTGCCCAAGGTGGCCACCACAATGCCGAGCCAAAACCAATCCGGGTTGAGCTTGATGAACCCAAAGAGGGCCGGCTCCGAACCCATCGGCAGCAACGTCGCCGATACAAAACTGACCACGAAGACCGCCGGCAGGCCGACTGTGGGCAGGGCAAAGGCAGCGAGCAGGTAAGAGAGCGCAGAGGCAAGCATGGTGGCACGACAGTGCGGATGAAATACGCGGGGCCCGGTGTGGATCGGGGTGACCCGTGCGATTGAGACAAGGTTGACAGATGACGCATCTTTTTATGGAAGTCTCAAGTCCTCCATAAAGAGGTGCGCTCGCAAAACAGCGTCCATTATAATGAACCGCTATGAGCATCGACTATCTGAAAAAAATCCTCACCTCGCGCGTCTATGATGTCGCGATCGAAACGCCGCTTGAACTAGCGCCTATTTTATCGGCCCGCACCGGTAACAAAATTTATTTCAAACGCGAAGACATGCAAAGCGTGTTCAGCTTCAAACTGCGCGGTGCCTACAACAAGATGGCGCACTTGAGTCCTGCGCAACGCAAGCATGGTGTCATATGCGCCTCAGCGGGCAACCACGCGCAAGGGGTTGCCCTCTCCGCCAAAAAACTCGGCTGCCGTGCCGTGATCGTGATGCCCACCACCACGCCAGCGGTCAAGATCGATGCGGTCAAAGCGCGCGGTGGCGAAGTGGTGCTGTTCGGCGAATCGTATTCGGATGCGTATGCGCATGCGCTGACCTTGGAGAAAAAACAAAAGCTCTCTTTCGTGCATCCCTTCGACGACCCAGACGTCATCGCTGGCCAAGGCACGATTGCGATGGAAATTGTGCGCCAGCATTCCGGCCCGATTCACGCGATCTTCGTCGCCATCGGTGGCGGTGGCCTGATTGCCGGTGTCGCCGCTTATATCAAGGCCGTCCGTCCGGACATCAAGATCATCGGCGTGCAAACCACCGACTCGGATGCCATGGCCCGCTCTTTAAAAGCGGGACGACGAGTAACGCTCACCGACGTCGGCTTGTTTTCCGATGGTACCGCGGTCAAGCAAGTGGGCGAAGAGACCTTTCGGTTGGCACGGCAGTATGTCGACGATATTATTTTGGTCGATACCGATGCCGTCTGCACCGCCATCAAAGATGTCTTTACCGACACCCGTAGCATCCTCGAGCCAGCCGGTGCACTTGCCGTCGCCGGTGCCAAAGCCTATATCGAACGCGCGGCAAAAACCAAGCACCCGATCAAAAATCAAAGCCTGATCGCCATTGCCTGTGGCGCCAACATGAATTTCGACCGGCTTCGTTTTGTGGCCGAACGCGCCGAAGTCGGTGAAGCCCATGAAGCCATTTTTGCCGTGACCATTCCCGAAGAGCGCGGCAGCTTCCGCCGCTTTTGCCAATTGGTTGGCGCACGCGCCGTGACCGAATTTAACTATCGCATCAGCGATCAAAAAAAAGCCCATGTCTTCGTCGGCCTGCAAGTAGCCTCGCGCGATGAGCCCAGCACCATTAGCAAGCAATTTGAAAAACAAGGGTTTAATACCATCGACCTGACCCAAGACGAATTAGCCAAGGTACACATCCGGCATCTGGTCGGTGGCAAGAGTGCGCTGGCAGACAATGAATTGTTGTATCGCTTTGAATTTCCCGAACGACCCGGCGCGCTGATGCGCTTTCTCGATAGCCTCGCACCCAATTGGAACATTAGCCTGTTTCATTATCGTAGTGAGGGCGGCGATGTCGGCCGCGTGCTCGTTGGTTTGCAAGTGCCGAAAAAAGAAATGAAAAGCTTCCGCGATTTTCTCGCCACGCTGGGTTATCGATATTGGGACGAAACTGACCATCCCGCTTACCAGCTATTTCTATAATCGCACCGCGACTCCATCATGACCGACCACACCGCGCCCGCGCAATCCCCCGCCGACTCACCGTTAGGCAAACTTTCTGCCTATTCGACACAATACGATCCGGCCTTGCTGTTTGCGATGCCGCGTGCGGCCAAACGCGCCGAGCTTGGCATCGGCACCAGCTTGCCTTTTTTTGGCATGGATTGTTGGAACGCCTATGAAGTCTCGTGGCTCAATTTGCGCGGCAAACCGCAGGTAGCGATCGTCACCGTGCTCGTGCCCGCTGACTCACCCAACATCATCGAATCCAAGTCACTCAAGCTCTACCTGAACGCGTTAAACCAAAGTCGTCTGGCCGGCCCCGAGGCCGTGCTCGCATTATTGCGGGCTGACTTATCGGCCGGCTTCGGCGCGCCGGTTCAGGTCCAGCTTACCGGCCCAGAAGATTTTGGCAAACTCAAGCTTGCCGAGTTAGATGGCCTGCTGCTCGACCGACTCGATATCGACATCAACCACTACGAACCCGATCCGTCTCTGCTCAAAGCCAGCACCCAAGAAGCACCGATCCAAGAAACACTGCTCTCCCATTTATTAAAATCTAATTGCCTCGTCACCGGTCAGCCCGATTGGGGCAGCGTACAGATTCGCTACGTCGGTGCGCCGATCGATCAGGAAGGCCTGCTCCGATACCTCATCGGATTTCGCTCGCACCACGAATTTCACGAGCAATGCGTCGAGCGTATTTTTGTCGATATCTTGCGCCAATGCCAGCCGCACAAACTCATGGTGCTGGCCCGCTACACACGCCGCGGCGGCATCGACATCAATCCCTGGCGCAGTAATTTTTCTTTAAGCCACATGCCGCCGAATGCCCGTAACGCACGACAATAAAATGCGCACCATCATTTGCGCACGGCGATTGCCAACGGGTCGAAGCTGGATTAGATTCTTCCTTCGGGCAATCACTTGACACAACATGACGAATGTCGCGCAAGGAATAGCGTGTAGCGATCGGTTACGGCCGACCTTGGCAAAGCGCGCGGCGCGGCATTTCCCCTACCGACAATCGGGCGCCACAGTTTCAAAATGCGCCTATAATGCGAAGCAAAAGACAATATTGTGCAGCGCACCATGACACACTTCAGCCAAATTCTCTCTCCTCAAAACGTTGTGCTCGATCTGGAATGCTCCAGCAAAAAGCGTGCATTCGAGCAAGCTGGCCTAATTTTCGAAAACAACTGCGGCATTGCCCGTTCGACGGTATCCGACAATTTATTTGCACGCGAGCGACTGGGCTCAACCGGACTTGGTCACGGTGTCGCTGTCCCGCATGGCCGTATTCGCGGGCTCAAAGCGCCGCTGGCGGCATTTGTCCGCTTAAACGAAGCCATTCCGTTTGAGTCGCCCGACGGCGAGCCAGTCAAGCTCTTGATTTTCCTTTTGATTCCCGACAACGTGACTCAGCAACATCTAGAAATTTTGTCCGAGATTGCCGAAATGTTTTCCGACAAAGCGTTTCGCGCGGCCCTCGCCGAAGACACTGATGCCACCTCGCTGCATGCCCGGCTGACGGCCTGGCGTCCGATTGAGCGGGACGTGGCTTAATTCATGCCCCTCGCTACGCCGCTCTCGATCCGCCAACTGGTTGATGACAATCTCATCTCACTGCAACTAGGCTGGATTGGTGGCTTGGGTGGCGGTGAACGTCTCATCGTGGGCGACGCGGCCTCCGCCGCCGATCAGGTCGGCCATTTGAACCTGATTCATCCCGGCCGCATTCAGGTCTTTGGCTCCCAGGAGCTCGCTTACCTCAAGCGTATTTCGGAAGCGAGCCGCGTTGCCCAAACCCGCGAACTCGTCACCGGTTTGCCGCCCGCTTTTATTTTGGCGCAGTCATTGGCGGCCCCTCCTTATATTGCGCAGGTCTGCGACGAGCACCAGATACCGCTGCTCTCGACCCCGCTCCCGGCAGCGCAAGTGATTGATTATCTACGTGTCTATCTGTCAAAAAAGCTCGCACTGCGCATCACCATGCACGGCGTATTCATGGATGTGCTTGGGGTGGGCGTGCTCATCACAGGCGAATCCGGTCTGGGCAAAAGCGAGCTGGGGCTCGAGCTGATCTCACGCGACCATGGCCTGGTTGCCGACGACGCGGTCGAGTTTTCCCGGGTGGCGCCGCATATGGTCGAAGGCCGCTGTCCGGCGCTGCTGCAAAATCTGCTGGAGGTACGCGGACTGGGTTTGCTTGACATTCGGACCATCTTTGGCGAGACCGCCGTGCGCCGCAAAATGCGCCTGAAACTGATCGTGCATCTCGTACGGCGCAAGACCCTGGAAGAAAACTACGAGCGCTTGCCCCTGCATCAGCAAACCCAGGATGTGCTGGGCCTGCCGATCCGCAAAGTCGTCATCCCCGTGGAGGCCGGTCGCAATCTGGCCGTGCTACTGGAGGCGGCGGTGCGCAATACCATTTTGCAGATGCGCGGCATCGACACATTGGCTGACTTCATGGAGCGCCAGCAGCAAGCGATGGGCAACGCGTAGCGCCGCTTACGCATCATCTTAAGCCGATAAAGATGGTAGCCATGCAGCGACAAACGCTCGGCCCTGGCTTTCCGTTATCATCTGTTCCATGCGCATCATCCTCTTAACCGGCATCTCCGGCTCTGGCAAATCCGTCGGCTTAAACGCCCTCGAAGACGCCGGCTATTTTTGTGTCGACAATCTGCCGCCCTCCTTGTTGCGCGCGTTAGTGGCCACACGGATTGGTGAAGGCGCCGAAAATCTTGCGGTTGCCGTCGACGCTCGCAGCGCCTCGTCGCTGGCCGAGCTGCCAGCTGATATCAGCTGGCTCAAGGATCAGGGGCACAACGTCAACGTGGTCTTCCTGACCGCAAAAACCGAATCCCTGATCAACCGTTTTTCCGAGACCCGTCGCAGTCATCCGCTCTCCCATCGCATGGCACCTGGTGACCCGCAAGGTAATCGCCCCACCTTAACCGAATGCATTCGACAAGAGCGCGATATGCTCGCCGCCATCCAGGGTATTGGTCATTTGATCGACACCTCCGGTTTGACTGCCAACCAACTGCGGGCGTGGATCAAAGAATTGATCGAGGGCGAGCGCGCGCCGCTGACGCTCTTGTTCGAATCGTTTGCCTTTAAGTACGGGGTGCCGCTTGATGCCGATCTGGTCTTCGATGTACGCGTGCTACCGAATCCGTTTTATGACAAAAATTTGCGGCCACTCACAGGTAAAGACGCCCCCGTGATCACGTTTCTTGAGGCCCAGGCCGATGCGATCGATCTCCTTAGTGACATTCAGGGATTTGTCGAAAAATGGCTGCCGGCCTTTAAAAAAGATAACCGCAGTTATCTGACCGTGGCCATCGGCTGCACGGGCGGGCAGCATCGCTCAGTCTTTATGGTCGAGCGGCTGGCGGCCCATTTCCACAACACGGCGCGCATCCTGGTGCGTCATCGCGAATTAGATTGAGTCAGACATGGCTGCCGCAGAAGAACAATGGATCTCACTTTTCCCGCTTAATACCGTTCTCTTTCCCGACGGCGTATTACCCTTGCGCGTCTTTGAGACCCGCTATGTCGACATGGTCCGCGCCTGCATGAAAACAGAGGCTCCGTTTGGGGTAGTGGCTATCAAATCCGGCACCGAAGTCGGCGTGCCGGCCGAACCCCACGCGGTCGGCACACTAGCGAGCATCACGCAATGGGACATGCCAGAGTTTGGTGTGTTGCTGATCCAGACGCGCGGTGGTGCGCGATTCAACATTCTCGACACGCGCAGGCGGCCCAATGATCTGCTCGAGGCCCGCATCGAACTGATTGCGCCCGATCCGGTGGTCGATGGGGGCGAAACGCTGGCCCTGTGCAGCAGTGTGTTGCGCGTCGTGATCGAGGACTTGCAGCAGCGTGCCGCGGACAGCGAAGGCGGCCCCGATTTCATCAGCCCGTTTGCTGCCCCTTTTAAACTTGACGACACCGGATGGGTTGCCAATCGCTGGTGCGAAATGCTACCCATTACACTCGACATCAAGCAACAGATGCTCATGTTGCAGGATCCGGCAACGCGACTCAAGACGGTGCAGGCGTATTTACGGGAAAATGGGGTGGTGTAAGCGCGCAAGGCAGCCGCTTCGCCGCCCTTTTGCTACGCCCTTACTTCTCGCTTCTGCCGTAGTTATCCTCAAACCGGACGATGTCATCCTCACCCAGATAACTGCCGGACTGCACTTCGATAATTTCCAGCGGGATGGTGCCCGGGTTTGCCAGTCTGTGCGTTTCGCCCAGAGGAATATAAGTCGACTGATTTTCGCTCAGTAAAATCACCTTATCGCCACAAGTGATCTCGGCCGTGCCTTTGACGACAATCCAATGCTCGGCGCGATGATGATGTTTTTGTAGGCTCAAACTGGCCTTGGGCTTGACTTGGATACGCTTAACCTTGAAACGACTGCCAGCATCAATGCTGTCATACCAGCCCCATGGGCGGTGCACCTTGCGATGCAGCGCGTGCTCTTCCCGTCCCCGGGTTTCGAGTTGGGCCACAATGGCTTTGACGTCCTGACTGCGCGAACGGTCCGCTACTAACACGGCATCAGCGGTTTCAATGACGATCAGATTTTCTACGCCCACCACGCTGACCAAACGACTGGTCGCATGCACCAGCGAATTGCGCGTACCTGTCGTGAGCACATCACCGACATAGCTGTTGCCGTCGCCATCTTTAGGTAACTTATTCCACACAGCCTCCCACGCACCGAGGTCGTTCCAACCGGCAGCCAGCGGCACCATCCGAATCGGCAGATCACTGCCCGGGCAATGCTCCATCGCCGCATAATCAATCGACTCCGCCGGGATCGCACTAAACTCGGCCTTGCCCGGGCGGACAAAGACCCCATCGGTTTTACGCTGCGCCCAGGCCAAGCGCGTGGCCTCGGCGATATCAGGGCGAAATCGCTCCAGTGCAGCCAACCAAACGGATGCCTTCAGCACAAACATACCGGCGTTCCAGTAATAGCCGCCCTCGTCAAGATAGCGCTGTGCCGTCGCCGCGTCGGGCTTTTCGACAAAGCGCTCCACGTTAAAAAGAGGGGCCGCCGTGGCAGAGACATCGCGGCCAACCTTGATATAGCCATAGCCGGTTTCGGGATGATCCGGCGTGACGCCCAGGATCACGATAGCGCCGTGCGCCGCATTACTGACTGCCTGCCGCATGGCGGCGATAAACGCCGGCTGATCGGTAATGGTCTGATCCGCAGGCGTCACCACCAGCACCGGGTCGGTACCCGACTCCATCGCCCACAGCGCGGCCAGAGTCAGCGCCGGAGCGGTATTTCGGCCCTCCGGCTCAAGCAGCGCAGCGCCCGCTGTCATGCCCGTTTCGCGCAGCTGCTCCAGGGCGATAAAGCGATGCTCTTCATTGCTGATAATGATAGGAGGCGACACCGCCAACGTCTCATTGCCAATTGCAGCGAGCCGCTTGACCGCTTGCTGAAATAAGGTCTCCTCGCCCGTCAGGCAAAGGAATTGTTTGGGAAAGCCAGCGCGGGACAAAGGCCAAAGCCTTGTGCCTGAGCCGCCGCACAGAACGACAGGAATAATCGGAACCATATTTTTCTATTGAGAGTTACAGCAAAACGATCGAAAAACCATCTCCATCAGCGCGCCCAATTTTACACGCTCCACCCCACCACTTGCGCTGTCCCGGCGCAGACAATCTGCGGTCTTTTTTAAATCGCCGATAATGGCATGTTATGTTCCAATACAACTCAAACCGATCAGGGCAGATTCTTGTCGATTGCGGTTTCTTTTAGCGTGTCTTCCTTTTTTAAATATTTTATGAAACGTTTCGTTGATATTGCTTTATCCATCCTGCTGATGGGTTTAACGCTGCCGCTGCTACTGTTGGTTGCACTCCTGATCAAGCTCGATTCTGCTGGACCAGTCTTGGCGCGGCCCCACCGGTCAGGGCGCAATGGCCGCATGGTCAAGGTCTTTGAATTTCGCTCCGCAATCGCCGAGCCCGATGCGATGGAAACGGTCGGTGGTTGTCACGGCGAGACCGTCACCAGGGTGGGTGCAATGCTGCGCCGCTCCGGCATCGTGCGCTGGCCGATGCTCATGAACGTCTTGCGGGGTGACTTGAGCATGGTCGGGCCACGCGCCGAATTGCCGCGCTACGTAGGCTGCTATCCCACCGCTGCACGCAAGCTGGTGCTGTCAGTCAAACCGGGCTTAATTGATCTGGCCACCATCGAATTTGCGCAGCAGGAGCGCGCGCTACTGGCCGGCCTGGAAGGCGAGGCGCTCGAAGAGGCCTATGTCGAACAAGTGCTGCCGATGCGTATCGATTATGCACAGCGCTATCTGGAAAAACGGGGCTTCTGGCTAGACCTGCGTATTTTGCTGCAGTCCCTGCTGCCGATCAGATAATCGCGCTCACCCAAATAAAAAGCCGCCTCAAGAGGCGGCTTTTTATTTGGGTGATTTGCTTGGGTCACCCCAGCGAATCCGACTACCCCGGTTACCTGCAGTTTACTTAATCAAAAACTGGGATTTGTCACGGCCAGCCATCCATTTTGGTGGCTTACCGCGACCACTCCAGGTTGCCCCGTTTGTGGTGTCACGATATTTAGGAGCAACCGGCTTTCTAACCATTTTGCCCGGCTTTTTCTTGACGCCAATCCCCAGATCTTCCGGTGCGATATTGTATTCTTTCATTTTGGCTTGAATGTCAGTAATCACATTGGCCAATTCAGTCTTTCTGGCTTGCTCCGCCTCTTTTTGCAGCTTTTCAATCTGACTTTGCAGTTCCTTGTATGAGCTCATGTTATTCCCCTTAAATGGAAAATTGCTTTAAATCAACTAACTGAGAAGCCAATAAACCGGCTTGTAAGCGGATTATACCTAAATTATTATCATAAAAATAATATTCGGAAGATTTTTGTAAAAATAATCTAACCTTATGATTTTATGAGGATTTATTTTTCCTTGTTTTAATGTAGATCAATTTTTTCTGCATTTATCCAACTTTCTGGCAGCGAGTCGGTGGAATTAAATGGATGCCACAACCGATTTTCGGCATGGACTTTCCACGATCATCCTTTCTTATTCGAAAGCATAAGAATCAGAATAGAACGGGTAAGAGGAAGATTATGTCCTTATGCAACTAAAGAATACGAGAGCCCGCTTAGCAGGATTATGGCTTTTTATCGGTGTGCAGTTCCATCATCGCCTTTTCAAACTGCCCTTCAATGAGAAAGGGCATAATCTTCAGACTATTTTCAATCGCTATGTCGATCAAGTTTTGCTCTTCTTTGCGCGGACGATGCAACACAAAATCCACCACGGCTTGCTGCAGATTCATCTCACGTGGATGGCCGATGCCAATGCGCAGGCGCCAATAGTCTTGCGTGCCCAAGGCTGCGCTGATGTCTTTGAGGCCGTTATGGCCCCCTGACGAACCGCCTTTTTTTAATTTTGCCGCGCCCGGTGGCAAGTCCAGCTCATCGTGGGCAACGAGGATTTCATCCGGATTGATTTTGTAAAAACGCGCCAGGGCGCCCACCGATTGGCCCGAGCGGTTCATGAAGGTTTGCGGCTCCAGCAACCAGACTTCGCTGCCGCTGATGCGAATTTTGGCGGCCAGTGCCGCAAACCGGGTTTCCCGCTTGAGTGCACCGTGTGCGAGCTGATCGACCAGCCAGAAGCCGGCATTATGGCGGGTCTGTTCGTATTCGGCACCGGGGTTACCGAGGCCGACAATTAAGCGAATGGTCATGGTCTGGCAGGTTGAAATTGGAAGGCCGTGCAGCAATGATGATGGCGTAAAAAAGCCCGTCAGGGTTGACGGGCTTTTTTGATCAGGCAATGAGGCCAGGCCTCAGAACCGGATTATTTCTTTTCTGCTGCAGGTGCGGCGGCAGCGGCATCCGCAGCGGCGTCGGCCTTGGTGCCTTTCGGCGAGGACGCCGTCGCAATCGTTGGATTATCTTTTGCATGCAAGACCGACACACCGGCCGGCAGCTTCAGATCGGCGACGTGGAAAGACGCACCGAGGTCCATACCAGCGAGGTCGACTTCCAGGAACTCTGGCAGATCTTTTGGCAAGCAGCTGATATCGAGGTCCGTCATCACATGACTGATGATGCCGGCACCGAGTTTGACCGCCGGCGAAACGTCGGCATTGATGAAATGCAGCGGAACCCGAACGTGAATTTTTTCGTTAGGATCGACGCGCTGGAAATCTGCATGCAACACCAATTGCTTGAACGCGTGGACCTGAAAATCACGCAGCAAGACTTTCTCCACCTTGCCTTCGATTTCCATATCCAAAATGGATGAATGGAAGGCTTCTTTTTTCAGCGCGTAATACAGCGCATTGTGATCCAGCGTGATGGCCACCGGTGCAGCCGGACCGCCGTAAACGATACCGGGCGTATGGCCCGCTCTGCGCAGGCGGCGGCTCGCTCCGGACCCCTGCTCAGTGCGTGGAAATGCGATAACTTTCATGTTCAACTCCTATTGTGGGCTCCGAGAGCCCGGGACATCCACCCCCCGCGACCAGGGGATGGTTAAAAAGGAGAAGGCCTGACAGGCCTTCTCCGCATTCTGATCGGCAGCGGTTAGGCGCCGCCCTCGTCTTCGGTAAACAGCGACATCACCGAATGACCCTGACTGATCCGCTTAAACGTCTCCGCGAGTAAAGGCGCGCACGATAACTGCCGAATTTTGCTGCAGGCTTTCGCTTCTGCGGTCAACGGAATCGTATCCGTCACCACCAGCTCATCAAGCGGCGAATTCACGATTCGCTCAATAGCCGGACCGGACAACACCGGATGCGTACAGTAGGCAACGACTTTTTTGGCGCCGCGCTCTTTCAAGACTTCGGCCGCTTTAGTCAGCGTACCGGCGGTATCGACCATGTCATCCATAATCACGCAATTGCGACCTTCGACTTCACCGATGATATTCATCACTTCCGACACGTTGGCCTTGGGCCGGCGTTTGTCGATGATAGCGAGATCACAATTAAGCCGCTTGGCCAGCGCCCTTGCCCGCACCACACCACCCACGTCCGGCGACACCACCAGCAGGTCGTCATATTGCTTATTGACCAGGTCTGCCAACAAAATCGGCGACGCATAAATATTATCAACCGGGATATCAAAGAAGCCCTGAATCTGGTCGGCATGCAGATCCATAATCAAGACCCGCTCCACACCCGCTTCTTGCAACATGTTGGCCACCACCTTGGCCGAGATCGCCACACGCGCCGAACGCGGACGCCGATCCTGACGAGCATAGCCATAATACGGAATCGCTGCGGTAATGCGACCGGCAGAGGCGCGCTTCAACGCGTCGACCATCAGCATGATTTCCATCAGATGGTCATTCGTCGGGGCGCACGTGGACTGCAGCACAAACACATCTTTGCCACGCACGTTTTCGTTGATCTCCACGACAATCTCGCCGTCGGAAAAACGCGAAACGACTGCTTTGCCGAGGGGAATACCCAACTGCCTGGCGACGCCAGCGGCAAGTTCCGGATTGGCGTTACCGGTAAAAACCATCAGGTTCTCGTGGACCATGGGACCCCTGAATGCCTTGCGTTAAAAGTTTTAAAAGCCACCCCCACCGGGCAGGTTGCCTGATGATGGTGGCTTCGTTTGTTTATTGTGCTTTTTTATCTAATGGCAGGGGAACAAGGATTCGAACCTTGGAATGCTGGAATCAAAATCCAGTGCCTTAACCGACTTGGCGATTCCCCTACTCAACCGGTTGTTTGTCGTGGTCCTCCCGACAAACGAATTCTGTATTACGACTGCCTAGACTACTTCAAGCCTGCTTGCCAGCGGATGCGCCGCCATCGAGCGGGCTTTCCAAGCGCGCCAGCCTGAGCCTGCCGGGACGCTTTGGCAGATCATCTCTGCCTGCGATTCGGATGCGACTGCGACAAACACACAGGCACCTGATCCCGTCATCCGCGCTGCGCCAAAGTCCGACAGCCACTTGAGGGCGTCTGCGACCGCAGGAAAAGCACGGGCGGCTACTGCTTGCAAGTCGTTTCTGCCAAAGCCCAGAGGCCCTGCAGAAAAGTCCGACATTTTGACTGCTTTGGTGTCGCGTGTCAAATCAGCAGCACCAAAAATCAAAGGGGTCGGCACAGCAACGCCGGGGTGAACGATAACGAACCAGGTCTGCGGCGTGATCAACGGCGTTAACTGTTCGCCAATCCCCTCTACAAAGGCATTCCCGCCGAACAGAAAAAACGGCACATCCGCGCCTAAGCGCAGCCCGAGCTGCATCAGCGCTGCTTTCGACAAACCCGTCTGCCAGAGCTGGTTGAGCGCGATCAAGGTTGTGGCCGCATCCGAGGACCCACCTCCCAGCCCGCCGCCCATGGGTAGCTGTTTGTCGATCCCAATATCTACGCCTGGCACGCTGATGCCACGCGTACTGGCAGCCGCCTCGAGCAAGCGTGCGGCGCGCATGATCAGGTCGTCTTCGGGCGCCACACCGGGCACGTCGGTGATGCGATGAATCTGCCCGTCATCACGCAACGCAAACTGCAACTGGTCTGCGAAATCGATGAGCTGAAATACAGACTGCAGCAAATGGTAGCCGTCTGCGCGCCGGCCGGTGATGTGCAGAAACAGGTTGAGCTTGGCGGGAGCGGGGTAGAGGTCGGGCATCGCGGACGCAGGTGGTGTGCTTAATTTTGTTGCGGGCTCAGCGGGGATCTTGGACGCTGCGCGCTCATTCAGGCTGCCAGCTATCAATCACGATCCGCAAGCCGATCTCACCGGCCTCGGCGCTCAGACGCCGCAGATCAATCCGCTTTGGATACACACCCACACCATCCGACGGCTCTCCCTGCCAGCTCACATAACGCACCGTCCAGCCCTCACGGGTAAAGCCCTCCGGGGCGGCCTTACGCTGCGTGCCCACCTGCGCAAACCCCTGCAACCACTCGCGCAAGCCTGCAACCGGCATGGGCCAACCCAAGGTCTGCGCCGTCAGCTCGGCGATATCAGTCGCCTCGCGCACAGGCTCCCCCGCTTGCTGCAAGCGCGCCACGCCCGGTGCTACCGCAATTTTTGCCATCGTCTGGCCGAGTGGCGAATACAGCGCGATATCGGTCTGGTCTTTCGTTTGCGTCCAGCTAAACTTGCCCTGCACCGATCGTGCCTTGCCATCCTGCTGAAAGCTCACCGACAACCTGCCGGCAAGACTGATGTCATCGTGATAGTTCAGTGACTGCGGTGGGCCAGACGGCGGCACCAGCGTGCCGCAAGCGCTGAGCAGCATCAGCACCGCGACAATCAGAATCCGCTTCACGCACACACTCAAAGTTTAATCTGCAAACGCTGCAACGTACCCTTGAGCGATTCATTTTTCGGGTCTTTGCCGTTGGCGATACGCCAGAGTTTTTTCGCCTCTTCCTCGCGACCGCGCATCCACAATACCTCGCCCAGATGCACCGCTACTTCGGCATCCGGCTTGATCGCATACGCACGACGCAAAATTTCTTCTGCGCTCTCAAGACGACCCAAACGGAATTCTACCCACCCCATACTGTCCATGATGTAGGCATCATCGGGCGCCAGCGACAGCGCCTTTTTGATCAGGTCATACGCCTCAGGCAAGCGAACATTACGCTCGGCGAACGAATAACCCAACGCGTTATACGCATGCTGATTGTCGGGTGTCAGCGCAATAATTTTGCGTAGCGACTGCTCCATCAAATCGAACTGATTATTTTTTTCCACCACCATCGCCTGCTCGTAAAGCAAGTCGGTATTGTCAGGAAAACGGTCCAATGCTTCATTGAGCAGCCGAATGGATTCTCCCAACTGATTCGCGTCCCGCAGCAGCTGCGCCTCACCGATGATGAGTCGAATACGGTCATCATCACTTTCCACATCCATCTCACTTAAAATCTGGCGCGCCTGTGCGAGCTTGCCGTCTTTGGCGATCAGCTGCGCGCGCTTCAACACTGCACCGAGATAATTATTTTGCCCGGTCGGCTCGACCAGATTAATCCATTGCAAAGCCGACGCAATATCCCCGCGGTCTTCGGCAATTTGCGTCAGCACCATCAGTGCCTGCGTGGCGTCGCGCTCACGGTCAGGTTTGCCCTGCAGGTTTTTAATATAAGCCGACAAATACGTTTCTGCATCAGCCAGATCGCTCACCTGCACCGACAACAAACCCAACGCATACAAAGCCGTCTGGTCTTGCGGATTTTGATCCAACAAAACTTTAAATTCTTTTTTAGCCTCAGGGATTTTGCTCTGTTCAAACAGCATGCGTCCCAGCGCCATGCGAACCTCGCGTGCAGCGGGATTTTTTTGCAAGAACGCGCCCAGCATGGTGGCTGCCTCAGTTTTATCGAGGGTCACTTGGGCTAACGTTAATGCCGCAAGCTCAGACGCAGGATTTTTTGCGAGCGCGTCCCGCGCTTCGCGCAATGCCAGCGTCTGATCGCCCGCCACCATGGCCATCTGCGCCAGGGTCAGCCGCACATCGAGAGAATCACGATACGGCTCCAGCAGCTCACGCAGCAGGCTGGCTGATTTCGCTTTGTCCGTCATCCGCGACAACAACCGCTGCACCTCGGCGACTGTGCCCGGCAAAGATTGTGCCGTAGCTCCCGCCAAGCGCTTAGCCAAGACTTTTTTTGCTTCCTCGGTCTGATTCGTCGCCAGCTGCAAGCTCAGCACGAGTTGCGCCACTTCGCCCGACTGCGGTGAGATTTCTTGCCATGCGCGAGCCGCTTTCAAGGCCTCGACAACCAGCTTACCTTTCATTGCCATCTCGACAGCACGGCGTGCCAGTCGCGGGTCACGCGTTGTGCGCGCAATCGACAGCATGGTTGAATACGCAGCAAATGCATTGCCACGCTGATCGGCGAGTTCAGCCGACAAATACTTGAACATCAATTCTTCCGACATCAGCACCGAAGGCAGCACCTCGGTTTGGCTGATCGCGATAGGATTGCTACCCAAGGGAAGATTCAAATCATCATCGGGCTCAGCGTGCGCGACGAAGGGAGCGCTCATCAAAGCCGAGAGAGTTAAAATGCGTGAAAGTTTTTTCAAAGGGCTGTCCTGTTCGCACACAATCTGCGGGGTGGTTTCAACAATAATCAAGCGATGATTTTACGACGAAAGCACAATCTGCCGTTGCCCGTCGCTGCAAACGGCTAACCCATTCCTTATTCATGCCCGAGCTCCCCGAAGTAGAAGTCACCCGCCGCGGCATCGCGCCGCACCTTGAAGGCCGCGTCGTCACCGGCGTTATTGTGCGTCGCAGCGGCCTGCGCTGGCCATTTCCACCCGCTCTGGCCGGGCTTTTGCAGGGTCGTGCCGTTACTACTACCGGCCGGCGCGGTAAATATCTGTTGATTCATTTTCAACATGGCACGCTCATCATTCATCTTGGCATGTCCGGCCATTTGCGAATTTTACCCACCGGACATTTGCCAGAAAAGCATGATCACTTCGATCTGGTTCTGGCCCAATCCACCATGCGCCTGACCGATCCGCGTCGCTTCGGTGCCGTACTCTGGCATGACAACAAAGACGGCGACATCGAATCGCATCTGCTCTTGCGCAGCCTCGGTGTCGAGCCGCTCATCCACCCCGACTTAGGCACGCTACTGCATCAACAAACGCGCAATCGCAGTGCCGCCATCAAACAAGTACTGCTAGCGGGCGACGTCGTCGTTGGGGTAGGTAATATCTACGCGTCGGAAAGTTTATTCGAAGCCGGCATCCACCCCAACACCGCCGCGCAGCGGATTGCCCGCCCCCGCTATGCGACACTAGCGGTTGCGATACAAAGAGTACTGCGCGCGGCCATCGAGCAAGGCGGCAGCAGTTTGCGCGATTTTATTGGCGCCGATGGGCAGTCCGGCTATTTTCAGCAAAATTATTTTGTCTATGACCGCGAAGCCAAGCCGTGCCGGCAATGCAGCACACCGGTACGGCGCATCATGCAAGGCCAACGCGCGACGTTTTACTGCGTGCGCTGTCAGCACTAGAGGGTCCCATGAAAAAACTGCTGCAAGCGCTTGAACCACCTGTCGATGCCAGCTTTTCGGCCGACCTCATCGCTTGGCAAAAGCAGCACGGCCGCCATCAACTGCCCTGGCAAAATACGCGTGACCCCTACCGCATCTGGCTCTCTGAAATCATGCTGCAGCAGACACAGGTCGCTGCGGTCATTCCTTACTACGTGCGTTTTTTGGAAAGCTTCCCCACCGTCGCTGCTCTAGCTGCGGCACCCGTCGAAGAAATCATGGCGCAATGGAGCGGTCTGGGCTACTACACCCGCGCACGTAATTTGCATCAATGCGCGCAGGCTGTCGTCACGTTGCACGACGGCGTATTTCCATCCGACGTAAGTGTGCTCGTTACACTGCCCGGCATCGGCAGATCAACCGCGGCCGCGGTTGCAGCCTTTGCGTATGGCGCGCGCGCTGCCATTTTAGATGGCAACGTCAAGCGCGTTTTTTGCCGTGCCTTTGGCATTGCTGGCTATCCCGGCGAAAAGCGGGTTGAAAATTTATTGTGGGAACGCGCCGAGGCGCTCATGCCCGAGCGCGATATCGAGTCCTATACCCAAGGCCTGATGGATCTCGGCGCAACCCTCTGCACACGCACCAAGCCGCTCTGTGAAACCTGTCCGCTGCAAGCACGCTGCGTCGCCGCTGCCAGTGGGCGCACTGCCGAACTTCCCGAACGCAAACCCAAAAAAGCGATCCCCGAAAAATCAACCGTGATGCTGGTGGTGCTACACCAAGGCGAGGTACTGCTCGAGCAACGTCCCGGTTACGGCATCTGGGGTGGTTTATTGTCACTGCCTGAGCTGAGTCGGATGCAGTCTTCGCTTATGTCGGAGAGCGTCTCGCGGCATGCGCTCGAAGTTGCGTTAGTTGAATTTGGCGAGATCGAATCCTTTGCCTTACTGACCGATTTTTCGCACGGCTTTACGCATTACAAATTGCATGTCAAACCGGTGCAGATCAACTTGTTGCGGAGATTTTCTTTTGCCGGGCAAGGTGGCTATCAGTGGGTGCCGCTCAAAGGCATTGGTTCGGCCGCCTTGCCGGCGCCGGTGAAGAAGCTATTGACGGGCATACAAGTCGGGTAAGTATGATCAAGTACAATGTGACGGCGATCACAATACCTGGGTCCGAAACGGCACAATATTGTTACTGCATTAATTGACCTCTAATGCATTGCCATTCTGAGAGCATTGCAGCTGATTTTTCCAAAATTACGTCCATGTCTAACGATATAAAAAAAATAATGTCACCCTGTTCAACATCAACGCGCTGTGGCGCTTCAGCAGGAAAGCGCACGCTGCTTGCCGTCACCGTGTCGTTGGCAATGACTTCGCTGATCGCGAGCCCATCCGCGATCGGGATGAATCTGATTCAGGCGCTTGAAGCGGCACTCCAAAACGACCAGACTTATCAGTCCGCCATTCACGAAAATGCTGCGGCCGGACGTGCATCTGCGATTGCACGTGCTGCGCTATTACCCAATATCGGCATGTCCTTCAACCTGAGCAAAAACATGGCGGAGCGCACGATCACGAACGCGGGTCGCATTTCACGTGACAGCCCGGATTACGTGAGTAACGTCGCCACCCTATCGCTGCGTCAGCCCCTCTATAACGCCGACGCAGAGGCACGATTTCGGCAGAGCTCAGCCCAAACCGACTACAGCGAAGCGGTCTTCGTGGGTCGGACTCAAGAACTCATCAGCCGCTTGTTTGCGGCCTACGTCGACACACTGTTTGCGCAAGATCAGATTCGCCTTGCCACTGCCCAGCGTAATGCTCTGAAAGAAAATCAGACCACCAACCAGCGCAAATTTGAAAAAGGCGAAGGCACCAAAACCGACGTACTCGAAACACAGGCACGCTTCGAATTAGCGCAGGCCCAATTGCTCGAAGCGGAAGACAATGTCGAGACCATGCGGCGCAAGCTCATGACCATCACCGGCCCCTTCAACACACCGATCGACAGCCTCGAGGCGTATACCGAATTTTTTAGCCTGACGCCGGATGATTACCCAGAATGGGAAGAGCTGGCATTGCGCACCAATGCCGAAATCGTCTCGCAACGCTATCTCGTCACCTCGGCAGAACAGGAAATCAAAAGAGCCGAAGCAGGTCATCTGCCACGCGTTGATCTCGTGGCGAGTCTGAATAAATCTTCCTCTGATTCTCTGTTTACCTACAACCAGGAATCCACCACGCGCAGCATCGGCGTGCAGATGACGCTGCCCATTTATTCCGGCGGAGGCGTGAATGCCACTGTCCTGCAAGCCCTGTCCAATCTTGATCGCGCCAAGGCCGATCTGGCTGCAAAGATCAATAAAGTGTTGGTGGAATTACGTAAGCAGCACCGGCTAGTGAGCACCACGCAGTCACGCATCATCGCGCTTGCCAAAGCCGAGCAATCTGCCTTGCAGGTCATTGATGCGACGAAAAAAAGTGTCACCGCCGGGATCCGTGTCAATCTTGATCTGCTCAACGCAGAACAACAATTGTTCACCACCCGGCGCGACTTAGCGCAAGCGCGCTACGGCTACCTGACTGCTTATCTGCAGTTGCGCTATGCAGCCGGCGTGCTCAATGGCGAAGACCTGCAACGCGTGGGCGCGTACTTTAAATCGGCACCTTGAACTCGCTGACTTGCCTCGCTCTCGCTAGGCGAAATTACCGATCACAAAAGGCAGCAAGCTGAACGTGTTGAGGCCTTCCAGGATGCCTACCTTCGTGATTTCGCCCTCAAGCACAACATTCTCTTCCGTGATGGTCGTATTAATATTTGCTGACTTGACGAGATACCAGATCAGCGCGTCTCCGGTCAAATCAGCGGTAATCACAACCGCCTTTCTGATGCTCGTTGGCGTGGCAAGCGGCGCCACACTATCGAGGCCGTCGCCATCGGTATCAAACAATGCCGCGATCGACGCCGGCGTCGTCAGATCGGCACCTTCTACAACCAGCACATCGCCGCTCGCCCAAGTGCTACTGTCTTCTGAGCTTGCATAACGGTAGGCAATCTTGGAGGTGCCTGTCTTTGTTAAAAATTTCGATAAATTCAGCACATCGCCACCCGTGCCAATTTTAAAATTTTGGATCAGATCCACACCATTTAAATCAGCCGTCGCAGAAAGAACAAATTTATCGATACCGGCACCGCCAATCAAGGTATCGTTTCCGTCGCCGCCCTGAATCGACCCACCGAGATAGGACGCCTCATAGGTGTTGGCGTTTTCATCCCCCACATACGAGACACTGCCTGCGGTCGCTGTTCCGGTTGTCGAGGTGGCCTCCGCACCGCTCAAATCAATCGATGTCACATCGGACATGGCGCCTTCAACTAGCCTGACTGCTTTCGTGCCAATCATCACGGTATCGGCATCATCATTGATCGTGATGGCGCCAGTAATCTGCCCGCTACCAGAGGTCAGAACACCATCTACCTCTGATAAAAAAGCATCCGCAAAACCCACCACCAGATTGTCTTTATAAGCGCCGTCTACCTCTTTAGCGGGCGTATCCGTAAAATCCGTATCAGAGAACGTGAGCTTTAGCCCGTAGCTAGAATTCGCCGAGGCATGCGAGGTTGCCTTGCCCGTTAAAGAGAGTAAAAGTGTCGTCGACGATGTTTTTAGCAAAGATGCCGTCAATCCAGCCGGCACATTACTCACCTTGCCGATATTGGTGGCGCCGACTGCGCCGGCAAATGTATCCCCGCTAATGGTGATCGTAATAGTGTCCGCAATCGCGCCCACGTTTTCTTCCGACTCCACCAACACCGTCGTCGAATAGGACAGCTTGACGGTCGCATCCACCACAGACGATGCCGAGGTCAGCGTTGATAAATATTGCAACATAGTCAGATACTCTGCCATCGTATCGTTGGCTGCAATGGTGTCCACCGTATCTGCCAACGTCAGCAACGTCGCCGCCAGCCAGGCGTCAGTACCCTCGCCCTCCACCAACGCCCTGGCCGTCACAAGATCATCGGCGCCAATTGAGGCGGCACTGGCCGTAATTTCATCCGTAAATGCGTTTGCGACGATTGTTTTGTTGGTGATGCCCAGCGCATCGGATTCATTGGCGCCATCAATGATGCGCGCAATAATAATCGCCCGAGTATCGTCTTCCGAATAGCCACTCTCCAAGTAATCTTCATAGACACCCGCCCAATAAATACTCCCGGTATCTTCAACCGAGCGGCCAAAAAGATTTTGATAAATCGCTTCAATGAACGTACCAACCTCAGGCGTCGAACTGTACAGTGCACGAAATTCAGTCTGATCTGCCGAACCAAATGCCGAGGCAAGTCCTTCATCGTTATTATCGAAGCGGCTATCCATCTGCGTAGCCCAATAATTCAGCCCGCCGGGATCGGCAGGACGGCCATAAAAAGCGAGATAAAATTTTTGCAAACGGTCGTAGTCGGCCATGGTCTGTTACATCCTTTATTGTTGCGCCCGCTTCAAGCGGACTCATAGTCCAGCATCCGGATGCTGGCGATTCTTCATCCTGTCCTGATAAGTCGACTTTGTGCAGAAAATATTTAATCGTCTCTGGATTAAAAATACGGAAATTTTTTTTGGGGGGGTACAACAGAGGCGATCTGCTCAGATCGTTGGCGGCTCAAATAAAATGCCGGCGCCAATCAGGTCCGCCACATTGCCCTTATTTTCGGGAGACTCCGAAAAATCAGCCAGCACCTTCTGCCGGGTTTTGGATGGGTTACTACTCATCTGCCCCAGCCACCACGCGTAGCCGGCCGCATCCGGATCGCGCTGCAATACATTGGAATAAACCTCGGTCAAAAACTGCGCATTAGTCGGGTTACTGCCCACCAAACTACGGAATTCAGTCGAATCCACAAAGCGCGCCGACACCTCAATTAAATCCATCCCACGGTCCAGCTTCGTAATCCAATACCCCAGCCCGGTCGTGTCCGGTATGCGATTAAAGGCAGCTTTATATAAACGATAGGCCATGCCCGCATTACCTGCAGTATCCAGAGCCAAAGTCTTATCGCTAAACTGCAGTCGCTCTATCCCGATCAGCGTATCCGTATCGTCGCGCAAACCGACTTTATCTTGCACCGTGTAGCCAGTTAGCGTTTTCCCATTCGCGTTAGCGGATAAATCAACAATGGCATTAGCCTGTTTAATGGTGTATTCAACACGCCGGCCAACCAAGACCACCGTATCAAGGCCGCTGCCCCCGTCGAAATAATCATTGCCGGCATAACCATAAAAAATATCATCGCCGCTCAGCCCCATCACCTGATCCGTCTGCCATCCTGCGGTAGAACCAACAAAGCGGTCATTGCCGGCATAAAAATTGAGCCGATAGGCCTGCTGCGTAAGCGCCTCAGCTTGGGAAGACGTCCCCATTTTGCTGACATCAAATGCAGCACCAAACGTGATTTGTTTGATCAACTCGCCATTACGGTAAGTCACGATCTCCGTCATCGTGCCCGACACATCGGCCAGCGTCGCCTTAGCGCCGCGATAAGAAAACTGCCCCACTGCCACCATCGTCGTCACGTCAGTCGGCGCCGATGCGCTCGGAGTTTGCGTGATCCGCAAGGTATTGGCCGTCGATTCAGCCGACACCAGCAACGCAGATTTGGGCGTCAGGAGAGTCTCTGCGCCCAGGTTATAAATAACATTTGAATAACCAAATCTGGATTCTGAATACGCCACACCGCTCCTTCTGATAGCAAATAACCAAATTCTTAGTGTAGGCCATCTGCAGGCTGTTGGTAAATAATCCGGCAGCCCGCCCCGTTCAATGTTTTCATAATCGTCATCAGCACGTCTCTCTTGATAGAAAGACGTGGGAACAGAGACAAGAGTCGGCAAATTTTGAAATTAACTCCGAAAAGTGTCATTAATATAATTAAATAATCCGCAAGTAATTGGCAAGGAATTAGAAAACACTTATCACGCATCCTCAAAAATCATTATTTCCTTCCACATTCTGCGCGAAAATAGTATCCTATATGAATAATCCTATATGAACTTTTATTCATGCATTTTTATTAACCCAGTAATTCAGCATGTCGCCCCCTCTCGTCATTCCTCTTAATGCCAGCCCTGCCCAGATTGCGCAATTGCGTAATCTGCAAAAGGCATTTGCCGAGGTATGCAACGCACTCTCACCGATCGTGCGCGAGACAAAATGCTGGAACCGGGTCACCCTGCACCATCTCACCTACCGTAATCTGCGCGCGCGCTTTCCGCAGCTCGGTTCACAAATGGTCTGCAACGCCATTTACTCCGTCTCGCGCAGCAGCCGTCTGGTCTTTCAGTCGCCCGCCAGCCCCTTTAACCTGACCCGGCTCGCAGGCAAGCCACTGCCCTTATTGCAATTTGCACCAAGCGCGCCGGTTTATTTTGACCGTCACACGCTCAACATCAAAGCCGGCCAGATCTCGATGTTCTCGCTCGACGGCCGCATCCGATTTCAGCTCACCATCAACCCCGCTGACGAACTGCGTTTTCATAACGAAAAATTACGCGAGATCGTCATGGTGTCGCGTGGCGATGCATTCAATTTGCAGTTTCTGTTTTCTACCTTAGCCGAAAACAGCAGCGAAGAAACCGATCAAGCCTTACCCGAATACGTGCTGGTACTGACCGACGACCAGCCCACTCAAGAGACGACCTCCATAGGACACGCCGCATGACTCCCGCCCAACGCGCTCAATCTTCACAACAGCTCTCTCCGCTGGCGGTGCAAATACGCAAGCAAATACCGCTCTACCGCCAGGCCATTTATTTCAGCCTTATCACCAGCTTGCTGATGCTGGCACCTACCTTGTTTATGCTGGAAGTCTATGACCGGGTAGTCAACAGCCGAAGCACCACTACGCTCATCATGCTGATCATTTGCGTCATCGGCATTTATGTGGTGATGGAAGCGCTCGAAGTCGTGCGCGGCAAGCTCATGCGTCAGGCCGGCGAGCGCGTCGATGCCGCATTGCGCAGCCGCCTCTTTGACATGGCCTTCGAAGCCAATCTGCGCAACATCCCCGGTGGCACCACCCAGCCTTTTAACGACTTGCGAACCGTGCGCGATTTTATTGCGTCACCCGCCATCACCGCGATGATGGATGCACCCGCCTCACTCATCTTTCTTATTTTGGTCTTCATTATTAGCCCCTGGCTCGGGATGCTCGCGCTGTTTGGCGCCGTGGTCCAAGTCATGATCGGCGTGCGCACCGAAAAAAAGACCTTACCGGTTCTCACCGAAGCCAACAAGGCAGCAATTGATGCACAAAATTATGCAGGCGGCGTCTTACGCAATGCGCAGGTCATCTCAGCCATGGGCATGACGGCCAACATTCATCAACGCTGGATGAAACGCCAGCGCAAATTTTTGTCCCTGCAAGCCCAGGCATCCGACACCGCTGGCGCCAACGCGGCTGCCTCCAAATTTATCCAAATCATGCAAACCTCCGTCATCCTCGGTGCGTCGTGCTGGCTCACCGTCAAAGGTATGTTGATGGGCGGCGGCGGCATGATGATCGTCGCCTCCACGCTCGGCGGGCGCGTGCTCGCCCCACTTGCACAGGTCATTGCGCAGTGGCGCACCGTAGTCAATGCCCGCGATGCGTATCAGCGGCTCGACAGCTTTTTGTCGGCTTTCCCAGAACGCGCAAAGACCATGACACTGCCGGCACCCAGCGGCCAGCTCAACGTCGAAGGCATCGTGGCCGGCGCACCGGGCAATCCCGTTCCCATTCTTCGCGGCGTCACCTTCGCTGCGGCACCGGGCGAGACCATTGCCTTGATTGGTCCTTCGGCTGCTGGCAAAACCACACTGGCCCGACTGCTCATGGGCATATGGCCTGCGGCCAGCGGCAAAGTCCGGCTTGATGGTGCTGACATTTTTTCGTGGAACAAAGAAGAGCTTGGCCCGCACATTGGTTACCTGCCGCAAAACGTCGAATTATTTGACGGCACGATCGCAGAAAACATCGCCCGCTTTGGCGAAGTCGATCTCGATAAAGTGCGCGAAGCCGCCGAGCTCGTCGGCCTCACTGCTGTCATCGATGCGCTACCCGAAGGCTACCAAAGCCGCATCGGCGAAGACGGCGCATTTCTGTCCGGCGGCCAGCGCCAACGGGTTGGTCTGGCACGCGCCATTTATGGCGACCCCACCTTCGTCCTGCTTGACGAGCCCAACTCCAGCCTCGACGAAGCAGGCGAGCAAGCGCTCCTCAGCATGCTCCTCGCGCTCAAGCAACGACGATGCACCACCCTCATCATCACCCACCGCACCTCGGTACTGCCGGCTGCAGATAAGATCCTCTTACTGCGTGACGGACAGGTCGCCGGCTTTGGTCCACGTGACGATATTCTCAATGCGCTCAAAAAGGCGCAACTACAAAAAACGGCGCAAGCCATTCCAACGGCCCCAGCCGTCCAAGGCGCAGCATGAAACAGTCCCGCATCTTTACCAGCAGTGCGCTAGGTCGCAGCATCTGGACCTTCCGCAAAGAATTTCTCTGGGTTGGCATCTTCAGCATGATCGCCAACATCCTCACCCTCACCCCCACGCTCTACATGTTGCAAGTATTTGACCGGGTGATGTTAAGCCAGAGTGAATTCACTCTCATCAGCTTAACCCTCATCGCAGCACTCTTTGTTGGCATGATGGCTTTTGCCGAACTATTGCGCTCGCGACTACTGGTACGGGCCGGCGTGCGCTTTGATGAGCATTTAAATTCACGCGTCTTTGACGCCAGCTTTCAGGCTAACCTAAGCGGCGCAAACAGCAACAAAGCCTTTTCGGATCTGACCAACCTGCGTCAGTTTTTAACTGGCAATGGCATCTTCACTTTTTTTGATTTGCCCTGGACGCCGATTTATCTGGCTGTTCTTTTCATCATGCATCCCCTACTCGGCTGGGTCGGGATAGGCTTCACCTTATTTCTAGCCGCGCTCGCGGTAGTCAGTCACCTGCTTACTGCCAAACTACAAGAACGTGCCAGCGATGGCGAAGCCGAAGCAACCGGCTATCTCACCGGCAAACTACGCAATGCCGAAATCGTCGAAGCCCTCGGTATGCTGGGTCATTTGCGGCGCCGATGGCTAGGCATCTACACCAACCAAATCCAGCGGCGTACCGCCGCCCACGACACTGGGCACCTGATTCAGGCTATCGCCAAATTCGTTCAATACAGCCAGCAATCACTCATCCTCGCGTTAGGCGCATGGCTCGTAATACGGGGCGAACTCTCAGCCGGTGGCATGATCGCCTCCAACGCATTAATGTCCAATGCACTGCGCCCGATCAGCACCCTAGTGAGCACCTGGAAGCAGTTCATCGAAGCGCGCTTAGCCTTCACCCGGCTCGAGGGCATGCTCGACACCTATCCCGAACAAGAAAACGGCTACCGTTCCGACACCGTCGAGGGACAAATCAGCCTGCGCAAACTTGTCGCCACCGCCGAAGCCCGCAAAACGCCGATCCTAAAAGGTCTCGACATCGAATTTGAAGCCGGCGAAATCATCGGTATCATCGGCCCCTCCGGCGCTGGCAAATCAACACTCGCTCGCTGCATCATCGGCATCTGGCCCAACGTATCCGGCAAAGTGCTACTTGATGGCGTCGACATCCGCGATTGGGAACGCAACGAACTCGGCAGCCAGATTGGCTATCTGCCGCAAGACATCGAACTCTTCGATGGCAGCGTTGCTGAAAACATCAGTCGCTTTGGTGAACTCGATTCTGATCTTGTGATCGAAGCAGCGCGCCGCACCGATATCCACGACATGATCCTGCGTCTGCCCATGGGCTACGACACACCCATGGGCATTGCCGGCAAAATGCTCTCTGGTGGTCAACGCCAACGGGTAGGTCTGGCGCGCGCCGTGTATGGCTCACCAAGCCTGATCGTGCTCGACGAACCAAACGCCAACCTCGACGACCTCGGTGAAGCCGCGCTCTTTAAAACCATCGGCGAACTCAAACGTGCCGGCAAAACCGTCTTCATGGTTCTGCATCAGCGCAACCTGCTCGCCCTAGCCGACCGCGTGCTCGTGCTCAATGACGGCAACATCGCCCAATTCGGCAAAATCGCACCCGGCAACGCCACACAAATTGCACAGACAAGGACTGCATAATGACCATCCTCACCTCACCCGGCAAACACAGCCCACAGCGCCGAGTCGGCAGCACGCTCGTTGCCAACGATGTTACTGACGTTACCGATGTCACCGACACCATGCTCCCAACCGACACCAACAAAACCATCCGCTTGGGTTTTTGGGTCTTGATCGTCGGCTTTGGCAGCTTCCTGCTGTGGGCCGCTTATGCCCCGCTGGACGAAGGCGTACCCGCCTCTGCAATCGTCTCCATCGACACCAAACGCAAAACCGTGCAACACGTCAGTGGTGGCATCGTTGAAAAAGTGCGCGTCAAAGAAGGGCAACAAGTCAAAGCGGGCGATGTTTTAGTCGAGCTCAATGACGGTGCCACCCGCGCTAATTTTGAATCCATCCGTCAAAATTACATGGCCCAACGCGCGGCAGAAAGCCGGCTACTAGCCGAGCTCAGCGACAGAGCCACCATCGACTTTCACCCAGACCTGCTCACCGCCGCCAGTGACCCCGTCGTCAAGCAGCATATGGTCATTCAGACCCAGCTCTTTACTGCGCGCCGCAACGCATTTCGCGCCGAGATCGGTGCCGCCCAGGAATCACTCGCCGGGCTCGAGGCACAGCAAGGTGGGCTTAATAGCCAGATTGCCAGTCGCAGCGTCCAGGCAGCCAAACAAACGGAGCAGCTCAATAATATTTCCGCGCTCGTCGCAGACGGTTATGCGCCGCGCAATCAGGCGCTGCAACTCGAACAATCCCAAGCCGAACTGCGGGCAATCACCTCAGAGTTACAAGCCAATCGTACCCGCAGTCAGCGCTCGATTGCTGAGCTAAAAATGCGCACAGCACAACGCAAAGAAGAATTCCTGAAAGAGTCCGCTGCGCAGTTAGCCGACGTGCGTCGCGAAGTACAGGCTGGCAAAGAACGTCTCGCCGCAATCACCGCAGACCTTGGCCGGATCAGCATCAAAGCGCCGATTGATGGTCAAGTCGTCGGCCTTGCACTCGGCTCTGTCGGCGGCGTCGTCGGGCCCGGACAAAAACTCATGGACATCGTGCCGGCCAACGAAAGTCTGGTCTTAGAAACCAAAATCCCCACCCACGTGATTGACCGCGTGCGTGCCGGCGAAATGACATCGGTGCGTTTTTCTTCTTTTGCGCATTCGCCGCAGCTTGTCGTAGAAGGCAAACTCAACACCATCTCTGCCGACGTCCTCACCGAAAACACCGCCGTCGGCCCGATGTCTTATTATCTTGGCCGGGTAGAGATCACACCAGCCGGCATCGCCAAGCTTGGGGCGCGCACGATGCAACCGGGTATGCCTGCCGAGGTCTTAATTAAAACCGGCGAGCGCTCGCTGCTGACCTATCTGCTCAACCCGCTCACCAAGCGGATTGCGGCCTCGCTTAAAGAAGAATAAACACTACACAGGATTGTCATGCTGCTTGAAAAAATCACCTTCGATTATTCGATGCAAGAAGATCGCATTTGCGTGATGGCACAAACACGTCAAGGCGATCCTGTTCTCATGTGGCTCACGCACCGGTTATGCAAAAGTCTGGCCGGTACCTTAATCGGGCATCTGGACAAAACCACCCCCATCCCACCGGCGGCGGACAAAGACATGATGATGGCATTTCGGCAAAGTGCCGCGGTGCTGCAGCAAGAGCCCAGCGCGCCCGTTCAAACGCCCGACAACACCTGCGCAACGCGTATCGATGTCGTCGACATTCATATGGCCGCCGACAAAGTCGAGCTGGTGTTTCATTTGGACGGGGAAGGCCGCGCGCGCATGGTGCTCAACCCTGCGCAGTTGCGGCAGATTTTGCAGATCATACTGACCCTGTTTCGCAAGGGCGACTGGTCGACGGCACACTGGCCAAGCTGGATGCTAGACGCCAGCCCAGGCACACCGCCGACAACGCCAAACCTGAGCATGCTGCACTGATACCGCCGTAAATTTTTTTTAGCACTTTGCGGGATTGATTTTTATCTGATCAGTTACACTGCGCGCATGAGCATTTCCGAAGTCAACAGTACCCTGCGTGCGGCTGCACCGTATCAAGCAATCGGCCTAATCGAAAGCCTCTGGCCCGACGGCACCACCACCGTTGGCACCTGCGCCGTCATTGGCAACAACGACATCATCACAGCAGGGCATTGCGCCTACGACCCCGACGCCGGCGGCTTTGCAGCGTCATTCAAATTTTATTTTGGTGCCGACTTTAATAGCATCACCGATCGCTTTGAATCAACCGGCATCGAGCTCTCCAGCGATTTTCAAACCATCATTAAAGTCTGGCCCGGCGCTTATGCCGATCGGTACAACGATAGTTTTCGGGCCTCCGAATCGCAATGGGATATGGCGGTCTTGGGCGTGTCGGTCGCTATCGGTGCGCAGACCGGCGTGCTCGACACAAATTTTGGTTACGACGGCGGTACCCTCACCGCACTGGAAGTAGGCTACCCGCTGGGCTCCATCGGCATGATGGCCGGCTACGTCGCCGTGACCAGACAAGCACTGACCGGCACCTATGTCTCGACTGCAGCATCGATCGGCCCGGGCAGTTCAGGTGGACCTTTGCTCATCGGTGACACGATCATCGGTATCAAGAGTGCCGGCGACACCGGAGGCGGAGTATGGGCTGACATCGGCTTTGTCGCCTCCGAGCTCACGCATGCACTGCTCAACAATAACGGCATCGCCACTGGCGCTGGCAGTAGTGCAGCCGACGTACTCTTGGGCTCGGCCGGCGCCAACACCCTGAGCGCACTCGCGGGCAACGACACACTCATCGGTGGTGCAGACAATGATGTACTCGACGGCGGCGACGGCACCGATTGGGCAATCTATACCGGCACGCGCAGCGACTACACACTCGCCACCACAAATGATCAGATCAGCATCACAGACAATCTCAGCACTGATGGCAGCGACCTGTTGACCCACATTGAACGCGTCAAGTTTTCTGATCAGACCATTGCGCTCGGCACCGATAAGGTAGCGTGTCAGGCTTACCGTATTTACCAAGCCGCGTTTGATCGCGCGCCGGATGCGCCGGGTTTGGGCTACTGGATGGCAAAGATGACATCCGGCATGGACATCGTCGAGGTTGCCGCACGCTTCATCGACAGCCAGGAATTTCGGTCCCTGTATGGCAGCGACGCCGACAACACCGCCTTCGTCACGCTGCTCTACAACAATGTGCTCAACCGCGCGCCCGACACAGAAGGCTACGCATGGTGGGTCGATCAGCTGACTAATAATGCCGAGAAAACCAGGCAAAAGGTTTTGGCTGATTTTTCTGAGTCAGATGAAAATGTCGCTACCGTGGCAAGCCTAATCGGCAGCGGGATTATTTATGATCCCTATGTAGCCTGAGCCGCATAGGAATCAACACCTACGGTGCCATACTCGCCACCCAAGCTAATTGCTTGGGTAAACACACCGTTTTAAGATCGTAATTTTCTTGTGCAAACAGGCGGGCTCCCGCGCCTAGTCGGGCTCTGGCAGCCGGATCATCCAGCAAGCCACACACTTCATCGGCTAGCGC